>JAXJUN010000027.1:0-52831 GCA_036309065.1 Paludibacteraceae bacterium
AAAAAATGGCATGACATGCATACATGCAATGCATATATGCTATGCGAGAGTAATATAAATAAAAAATGAATTACAGTTTCTGAATTAAATACTTATGCTTGGTAGATTGTTTGGTGTATTATTGCCGTTTTTTGTTAGTTTTCTTATCGCGTATATTCTTGACCCACTCGTAGGATTTATTCAAAATAAATGCCGTGTAAAAAATCGCGCCTTGTCTGTAGTTATAACACTCATCATTGCTGCTGGCGTGATTAGCATGTCGCTTGTTTTGCTACGCCAACCCATAATAGATCAAGTGAACGCTGCATGGCGAGGTATGCAAACATATATTTCTCATTTTAATATCAACGACTACCTCTCCCCTGAAGCACAAGAGAAAGTACGCGAGTACACCGCTGACTGGGATATAGAAGCATTATTAGCGAAACCTGAAATAACGGAGACTATTAAAGATGGTTTTGCCGTCGTGGGTAATTGGATAACTGGCGGAATAAGTGTCATTGGTGAACTTTTTGTCTTTTTTATCGGTTTTCTGTATCTGCTCTTTCTTCTCATAGAATTCCCTACTCTTCGCGCTAATTGGAGCAAGTTTGTGCCGCAGAAATACCGTCCACAAGCCATAAGCGTAATGGGAGAGATTGACCGTAATATGAATGCTTATTTTCGCGGACAAGCATTAGTGGCTATTTGTGTAGGTATTCTTTTCGCTATCGGTTTTAATATCATTGGTTTACCAATGGGTTTGGCCATGGGACTGATTGTGGGTGCTTTGAATTTCGTTCCCTATATGCAGGGATTAGGCATTCCGCCTTGTATTCTCCTTGCTCTTCTACAATCATCACAGACGGGTCAACCTGTATGGCTCACGCTTCTCATGGTAGTCATCGTGTTTATCATAGTGCAATCGCTACAAGATATGATAATCGTTCCTAAAATAATGGGCAATGTGACGGGTATGGGTCCAACGGCCATTCTTCTAAGTCTGAGTATCTGGGGCGCACTATTTGGTGTGATAGGTATGATAATCGCACTCCCGCTTACTACCGTTTTGATTACCTATTACAAACGTTACATAAACAAGAACGGTGGTCGTAAAAATCAACCCATTTATAGGGGAAGATTACGAAAAGTATGCAACGAATAACTTATCAACGATATTTTTTTGTAATTTTCTTGCATATATCAAAAATTATTACTATCTTCGGCACGCCCCTTCCCCTACGGGGTGGGTTCCCTCCGAAAATACATTCGCATTCTGCAGACCATGCGCAAGTAAATGGGTGTCTTTTTGCCTGTACTATGTACTCCGTTTAGTGTTCGTATATATACCGCATTTATGCAAGCATATGCGGCCTATCTCCGCCCACAAAACATAGAATTTTATTCTATTTGCAAAAAAAACACCCAAATTCTTGCGTATGTGCATTTTTTGTTGTATCTTTGCAGCCGATTTGGGAAAATCTATATCCCAATGAATATTTCCAAGTAACATACATTATTTTTTATGCAATACGATTTACAAAAACTCGAGCGTATGACGCTCGACGAAGTGCGTGAGATTGCTGTACACATGGGACTTAGTCCTAAACGCAGCCAATCACTACGCGAGATTAGTTATGCCATCTTAGATGCACAAGCAGACAAAAGAGCTGCTATCACACAAGCCAAAGAAGATGAACGCATCGCCGCTGGACTACCTACCAAAAGAGAAAGAGCAAGAGGAGTGAGAAGAGCTGCTACTAAAATCAACACCAGCAACCTCAAAGGAGAACAAGTGCTCGCTACCGTAGGTACAGAGAAAGAACAAATGGCCGAAATGCAAGAACAACTCAAAGCAAATAACCACAAACCAAACAAAACGGTCATCAATGTCAAGGGAGAAATTGCCTACCCACAACCTCTTCCTAAAGTGGAAAGTGGAGAGGTAAAAGTGGAAAGTGGAGAGGTGAAAGTGGAGAAGAAAAAAAGAGGTAGGAAGAAGAAAGTGGAAAGTCAAGAGCCTAAAGTGGAAAGCGGAGAGCCGAAAGTGGAAAGTGGAGAGCCGAAAGTGGAAAGCGGAGAGGTGAAAGTGGAAAGTCAAGAGGTGAAAGCCGAAAGTCAAAAGGCGGAATTTAAGTTGCCTTCATTGGGAGAGAATGTCATCGCAATGGGTACACTTGAGTGCGCGCCTGATGGATACGGATTCCTACGCTCAGCTGACTACAACTACTTGCCAAGCCCAGACGATATATACGTAAGCAAAGAGCAAGTACGCCAATATGGACTCAAACCAGGAGATACCATCGAGTGCTCCATACGCGTAAACCCACAGCCAGATAAGTTCTTCCCAATGGATAAGATAATACGCATCAACGGACTGGCACCTGAATTGGCTAAGCAACGCATCGCATTTGAGAACCTTACCCCACTCTTCCCTGATGAGAAATTCAAACTATGTACGGGTAAGCATGACCCACTGAGCGTGCGTATCATCGATTTATTTGCACCAATAGGTAAAGGACAGCGCGGACTGATTGTGGCACAACCTAAGACAGGTAAGACGGTGCTGCTCAAAGAATTGGCAAACGCTATCGTGGCCAACAACCCTGAGGTATATATGATTATCCTTCTTATCGACGAGCGTCCGGAAGAGGTGACAGACATGGCGCGCTCCGTAAACGCAGAAGTGATTGCTTCTACCTTTGACGAACCCGCAGATAACCATGTAAAAGTGGCTAATATAGTACACGAGAAAGCGAAACGATTGGTGGAGAGCGGACATGATGTGGTTATTCTACTCGACTCTATCACACGCCTTGCTCGCGCATACAATACCGTGGCTCCATCTAGCGGTAAAGTGCTATCTGGTGGTGTGGAAGCACAAGCGCTACACAAACCTAAACGCTTCTTCGGTGCTGCGCGTAACATAGAGAACGGCGGTTCACTCACCATCATCGCAACAGCCTTGACCGAAACAGGCAGCAAGATGGATGACCTCATCTTCGAGGAATTCAAAGGTACAGGTAACATGGAATTGCAGTTAGACCGCAGATTAGCCAATAGACGCATCTTCCCTGCAGTGGACATCCCTGCATCCAGCACACGCCGTGATGACCTCTTATTGCTGCCAGATACACTCACACGCATGTGGCAGATACGCAAAGAACTGACCGACATGAATGGACAAGAGGCTATGGAGAAACTCAAATCCTACATGGAGCGGACAGAAGATAATGAGGAATTCTTATTGGTGGTTAACGGAGTGAGGTAGAATTGAGAATTTTGAATTAAGAATTTTGAATTAAGAATTTAGTTTTTTGATATTCAGGGCATTATGAAGATAGCTATACTCAATGGACCGAACTTGAATAAGTTAGGAATGCGCAAAAAAGAGCTCTATGGAACACAGAGTTTGGCACAAATTTTGCTTGATGTACAGCGTAGATACCCCGATGTGATGCTCACTTGCAAGCAATCTAATCATGAGGGCGACCTGATTGATTGGATACAAGAATTAGAGGTGGATGGCATCATACTCAATGCGGGCGGATACACACATACCAGCGTGGCACTACGCGACGCGATAGAAGATAGCGACATACCTGTGGTAGAAGTACATATCACAGATATATACAAGCGAGAAGTATTCAGACAAACGAGTCTCCTCACGGATGTGTGCGCGCATAGTATAATAGGAATAGGAACAGAATGCTACGCAAAAGGCGTAGAATGGATAATCAATGAAAAGAATAAGTAATCTAATCGTTTTTTTACTTTGGTCCGTCTTCATATGGGCAGGACAAGAAGTAACTGGTCGCGTAGTGGATAATACCACACGGCAACCTATTGATTTTGCTAATGTTACTGTCCTACAACCAGGGCAGACCGTTCCTGTAGGCGGTACTGTAACTGACGCCACGGGGCATTTCTCTATCGAGTTATCACAAGGAGCCTATGAGATTATAGTTAGTTTCATGGGTTATACCGAAGAGCGTATCGCTATCCAAGTGAATGACAAAGAGGTGGCATTAGGACGCATTCTGCTCAAAGAAGATGCACAAGCATTGGAAGAAGTGGAAGTGGTGGCACAGCACAGCGCCATGCGATTCGAATTAGACCGAAAAGTATTTACCGTCAACCAAGATATCGCGTCTGCCGGAGCCAGCGTGACCGATGTATTGGAGAATATACCTTCCGTAGAAGTGGACCAACAAGGTACCATCTCACTACGCAACTCCGAAGATGTGGAGATTTGGATTAATGGCAAACCTGCGGGACTGAACGCAGACAACCGCGGACAAGTGCTACAGCAAATGCCAGCCGGTTCTATCGACAAGATAGAAGTGATTACCAACCCTTCTGCTAAATTCTCACCTGAAGGTTCAGCTGGTATCATCAACCTTGTGATGAAAGAGGATCGCAAAGCTGGTTATTACGGTTCGGTACAAGCGGGATTAGACTATTCACTCGCTGCGCCATGGAATATACCTCCGGGCGGCAATGTAGGATTTAATATCAATTTCAATGCCGGACCTGTGGATGGTTATTTCAATGTGGGTTATCGCTATCACATGAGTAATGGCGGTAGTGTGACCAACCGATACAACTTATCTGGTATGGGCAGTCAAGAACTCGACTCCACCCTCATTGAGAGTCATCTGCTGCAAGATGGGCAACAGACACGCACGGGAGGAGGTATGTTCGCCAGAGCAGGACTCAATTTCCGCCTTAGTCAGTATTCATCTATCGGAGTGAACGGATTTGGAATGATCAGTGACCCGAATGTGATGGGATCGAAAGACACCTACACCCGCACATACACTTTTACCGATTGGCTCAACCCGCTCAACAACCGCGCTTACACACGCGAACAAAGCGGTAGAGGATGGCATCCAGGAGGAAATGTGACACTCGACTACACACTCAAATACGATATGCATCAACTGATTGTGAGTGCGATGTATAATAATTTCCAATGGAATCAAGAGCAAGATTACATCCAAACAGAAGAAGGACGCGATACCACTCATCAATTACAAAACAATTATAGCCATAACCAGCATATAGAAATCAAAGCAGACTACGAGTGGAAACCCACACAACAAAGTCGATTGGAGGCTGGTTACAACTACTCTCGCACATGGGGAACGAATAACTCAGTGGCATATAATATGTTTGCTGACGCCCAAACGGAATTATACCCATACTACGCACAGTTTGATAATGTAGTGCAAAACCATGCGCTTTATGTTACCTATGGTAATCGCTTTTGGGATAAATTATCCATCCAAGTGGGTTTGCGCGGTGAATACTACATGCGCCATTTGGAGTCCTATTACAAAGACAATAATGGTACTGTACAAGACTCCTACGCAGCCAATCCATCTAAGCAGGACACAGCCTACTTCCAATTATTCCCAAGCGCGTATATAAGTTACGATTTCGGCAATGGACATGAATTGCAACTCAATTACACCCGCCGTATCAATCGTCCGTGGGGAAACCAAATCAATCCGCGTATCGACTTCTCTGATAGCACAAACATCAGTTATGGTAATGTGGACCTCCTACCCGCTTATTCAAGCAATTTGGAATTGAACTACCTCAAAACATGGGAGCGACACACCTTGAGCGCTGGTGTATTCTGGCGCTACAGAGATGGCGTGGTGCAAAATATCAAATACATGGATGGGGACGTGATGAAGAACACATACCTCAATGTATCCAAACGCCAAGATTTAGGTGTGGAGATTGTAGCTAAGAATCGTCTCTTTGGCGAACTGCTGCAATTGACCACAAGTGCCAATTTCTATTGGAATAACATAGCAGCCATACACGATACCATCGTGCATCATGGCGCCATGATACCTGTACATTTAGATAAGCAGAATATCTTCGCTGCCTCGGTGCGTATCAATGCGCAGTTCTTATTTACCAAGAACTTCTCAGGACAAATCTCTGCTCGTTATCGCAGCCCACGCTTGGTGGCACAAGGTATGACGAGCCATAGTTACTCCATCGACCTTGGCTTGCGCCATACCTTCCTTAACAAGAAATTGGCGCTTGCGCTCAATGTGCGAGATCTATTGGATAGCCGCGCAAGAAGAAACACCACTTGGGGAGATGAGTTCTGGCAATTCTCCGAGAATAGATGGCATTCGCGCTCTGTTTCGCTAACACTAACCTATAGTTTTGGAAACACTCAATCGCAACGCAGAAATAATATGAATATGCCATCAGGAGGTAACGAAGATATGGGCGACGATAGCGGAAATACAATGAGTGAATATTAATCTTAATATATAATTGCAATTGCGTACTAATAAATACATATTAATCCTTGCCCTTTGCGCCCTATCCGTTGGAATAAGGGCTCAAGAAGCGATGAATAGACCTTATGTGGATGACAAACTCATCCACTTCGGTTTTCAGTTGGGTTTGAATTTTTCCAGCTATGGCGTAACAGACTCAGAACTTCCTATCGTCAATCCTATCACAGGTCAAACAGAGATTTACCACGCGCGTGTTAGTTCTATCCTACCTGGGTTTAATGTAGGTTTTATCAGCGATATACGATTGTGTCAATACCTCAACCTGCGTTTCTGTCCAGGCATGCAGTTCACCAGCCGCACCTTGAGTTATAAGACAGAGAGCGGTCGCCCTGTAGAAGGTACGCCAGGCCGAACAGGAGAGAAAGTAGATGTGCTGGCGATGCCTGTTTATCTGCCGCTCTATCTCAAATGGTCTGCTGCAAGAGAAGGTAACTATCGCCCTTATGTAATTGCAGGAGGCGGTGTGAGTTTTAATGTGAGTAGAGATAGAGAAAAACCTGTCTTGATGAACCTAATGGACTATTTCTGTGAGGTAGGATTTGGATGTGACCTGTATTTCCAATGGTTCAAATTCTGCCCAGAGATAACCTACCGTATTGGCTTTGCCAATCAGTTACACCCAGCAGAGGGACGCATGGAATTGGCTCCACAGGATGCATTCTACACGAATGCTATCTCACGATTGACTAATCATTGCGTGTGCCTCACTTTTAATTTTGAATAAACGATGCGTAAGTTACTACCTATATTATCGTGCTTGGTGCTATTGATTAGTTGTGATGTATATCATGTGAGTGATGATCCTACATTACAACTCTCTTTCTCACACGATACGCTCTACTTAGACACGATTTTCACGGAGCAAGGTAGCGCTACATACACGCTGATGGTATATAACACCCATTCTCGCGCCATGGTTATTGACCGCATATGGCAAGAAGAAGGCGATTTCTTCCGTGTCAATGTAGATGGAGAGCAAGACTTAGACCGCCTGCAGTCTATTCAGATAAATGGCAAGGATAGCATGTTCATTTTCGTTCGTGTCAAGATAGACTCCACACACCAAGATGCCCCACTCTTTATTACAGACAAATTGCATTTTCACCTCCAGAATGGCAAGACGCAATCTATTCAGTTAGAGGCACATGCACAAGAAGTAGTTCGTATCGGACACAAAGGTTGCGGACGCACGAATATGGCCACTTACCATTTCACAGCCACCAAACCATACCTTCTATTCGATACATTAGTGGTGCATGGCGATATATTAATGGACGCAGGCACTACTATTTACATGCATAATGGAGCATGTATCTATGGTTTGGGCGATATGACATGCAACGGACGATTGGATGCGCCTATTCTGATTAGAGGTGACCGATTAGACCAACTATTCGATAGCGTGCCGTATCTATATGCGAGTGGCAGTTGGAATGGTATATACCTACAAGCAGAGCGAGATAATAACTATAAATTGCATTATGTGGATATCTTATCAGGCAATGTGGGACTCTATTGTATGGGTATTAATAACAACAATATGCCTACTCTACGCATGGATGGTTGCCGTATTCACAATCACGCTATGTATGGTTTAGTACTGCTCAATACGAATGCGCAGGTAACTAATAGCGAGATTAGTAATTGCGCATCTTATTGCGTGTATTGCTCTGGCGGTACGCATGATTTTATTCACTCCACTATTGCTTCTTATTTTGGCTATACCAATATACGCATTCAATCCACAGCCAAAGAAGACGCAGCGGCCGTCTTTATCGATAATTTGCAAAAACAAGGTCCGCAAACAATCACTTCGTTCTATAATAGTATTATCACAGGATATCTGCCTAACCAATTAGTGGTAGCAACACCTTTTGACCGCTATTATCCTGGTAGTTTTATTGGAAATTACTTGCAAACAGATACACTTATCATGCCGCATGCCACCAATAACGCATACCGCAATGCTTCTGACACCAGTTCAGTATTTATCAATACATATTATAAATACAAAGAATACCACTATTACGATTTCCATTTAGACTCGATTAGTCCAGCCATAGGAATAGGCGATAGTTTGATTGCAGAACCCTATCCTAATGACCGAGAAGGTAATAGTCGTTCGTATGTAAGTCCCGACGCTGGATGCTATCAACATTAAGGTATGCATAGAGTTTATTTGTCATTTCTCATTTTATTCCTCGGAGTTTTATCCGTACATGCACAATACACGATTGATGGTCGTGTTTTAGACGCTAATACCTCATCCGCTATTGAGATGAGTACTGTGCGTCTATACCGCGTTAGTACTACTGACACGATATTCGTAGAAGGATGTCAAAGTGCTCAAGATGGTCGCTTTATCCTACGCAATATTCCTAATGGGGATTACCTTGTTATAGTATCGAATATAGGTTATAAAGAACAAAACATGCCTGTTTGCATAAACAGCAAGGATATTTCTATCAAGGCTATTCGTTTACAAGAAGATGTGCAAGCGCTGTCCGAAGTGCGCGTAACAGGGCATGCAGCAGAGATGACCGTAAAGGGAGACACTATTGAATACAACACCGCCGCGTACCAAGTGGGAGAGAATGCCATGGTGGAAGACTTGCTCAAGAAAATGAATGGCGTGACAGTAGATAAAGATGGTAATGTGACTGTTAATGGCGAGACAATCAAAGCCGTGCGTATTGATGGAAAGAAATTCTTTGGCGATGATGTGCAATCAGCCACCAAGAATATTCCTGCTGAGATGATAGAAAAAGTGCAAGTGATAGATGAGAAGTCTGAGTTTGCCAAGATGACTGGATTTGATGATGACGAAGGGGAACATATCATCAATCTGACACTCAAAAAGAACCGCAAGAAGGGTATTTTTGGTAACTACACAGGCGCATTGGGTGCGGATATGATAACTGCCAATGGGGGATGGTTCGATTACGGCAATAATGCCTATGGCATAGATGCAAACGCGAGAGCCAAACATTTCTTTCAAGATGATTTTCGCTATAATGCCAATCTATTCACCAATATACTCTTGGGTGAGAGTCAAACAACGATTATCGCTGGTGCCAATAACACCAACGAGGTGCGTATGGGGCGCGGACGCCAGTCGTTTGGTTCAAACGCCAATTCGGGTATTACTTGGTCGGAGACATTAGGTGTGAACACCAATATTGATTTGAATAAGTTTATCACTCCTAAAGATAATAAAACCAATATGCTTTTCGGAGGGGATGTGGCTGTTAATCACACATATAACGACACGCAGACGGAGCAAGAAAAAACAGAGTTTGTGGGAGATAGCACACAATACAAGAGTTACAACACCTCTTCTAAGCAAACCAATGCATGGGATGTGAATACACGCTTTGAATTGGAATACAATATTGACTCCTTAAATAAAATACTCATTCAGCCCTCTTTGTCCTACACCAGTAAGTCCTCTATTGGCGAACAAGATTACACCTATTGGGAAGATAGTACGCTTCTTAACGAGGGTACACAAGTACGCTTAGATTCCAGTCGCACGATGAATGCAGGTATCAAGGCCACCTACAACCATAAGTTTAGTCGCCCAGGACGCTCGCTAACCATTCGCGGAAATTATAATTATGGCAATACACAAGGATACAACGAAACGCATGCCACAGGAATAAACAGCGTTGATCAGTACACATTCTCTACTAATTATAATCATAAATATTCTTTACGCGTATCTTATGTAGAACCTATTTATGCGAATAATCATTTATTGGAACTTGTAGCAGAAATGAGTGGAAACAACCGCAAGAGCAATAAAGACCAATTCTCAAAGGACTCGCTTACAAATGCGTACGCGTACGACTCCACCTATTCGAATGCATTAGAGAATAACTACTATACGGAGCAATTAGATATTAACTACCGTTGGAAAAGCCAACTCATTGATGTAACGGTAGGTGTGCGTGGTATAGCCACACAAACACATAGTAGCACTTCGTATGGAGGATTATTAATGCGTGATACCACGGTGTATAGCCTTAATTTCGCTCCGCGGGTTAATTTCAAATATAAATTCGGCAAGAAGCAGTTCGCACGTATCAAGTATCAAGGCAAGACGCAACAACCAAGCCTTACGCAGATGGAACCCGTGAGAAACAACTCCAATGCGATGAACGAGACGGTTGGTAATTTAGGTCTAAAACCCTCTTTTGCCCACAACTTGCAGTTTATGTATTCAAAATTCAATCAGGAGCGTTTCTCAAGTATAATGGCAGGAATACGCGGTAGCGTGACACAAAATGCGCTGGTGAATAACTCTATTTATGACGAGACGGGTAAACTCTATCAGCAGACCGTTAATGCACACACTACTCCATGGAATATAAGCGGTGATTTGATGTATAATACACCCTTTTGCAATAAGGCATTCCAACTCAATACACGCACTACCCTTTCCTATAACCAGCGTGTGGCGTATATACACCGCGGACACTCGGCTACTGAAATAGAACAAATGATTAGTGACCAGTCTTTGGTATTAGGTACACCCTCCATGACGGGTAACTTACGCGCATCGGAGGACCTCACATTGCGCTTTACCCATGAAGTTATAGATGTCGGAGTGCGCGGAAATGTAGTATATAGTTATACCAATAATAGTCTATCCAATAAGAGTAATAGTCATGTCTTTGATTGGAGCGTAACGGTGGATATCGCTATTCACTTGCCCAAAGCATGGAATATATACGCCGATTGCGGTTATACAGCCCGCTATGGATACCAACTAAGTAATGTGAATGAATTATTGCTTAACGCATCTATCGAAAAAACATGGAGTAATACCACCCTTTCGCTCAAAGCATACGATATTTTGCATCAGAAAAAGAATATTGTGCAAGTAGTGAATGATAATTCCATTTCCTATTCTAAATACAATACACTCCCTACCTATTTCATGCTGACTTGCACCGTAAAACTGAATAAGATGGGTGACTTGAAAGCGACAGGTAAAGCTGGTATGATGCAACAAATGATTGAAGGAAGTTTCACTCCAGGAAAAGGTCCTATTCCTGGTCCTCCTAGGCAGATATAAGAAATGCCTATCTATTTCATCAATGTAGTTATATCGCTTTCTATCTGCTCACGCAATTGGTCTAAAGAAGCAAAACGCTTCTCATCCCGCAAGAAACGCAGGAACTGAATTGATAATTGTTTGCCGTATAGATTATCGGCAAAATGGGGAATATGAAGTTCAATAGTGAGCTGATTATCACCGAGTGTGGGATTAGTGCCTATATTGAGAATAGAAAGTGTGGGAGCAATATTCTCTCCCTCCGCCAAGACAGCATACACACCCGCTTTAGGAATAATCTTCTCTGGCGTATCTGGCTGAATATTTGCTGTAGGAAAACCGATAGTATGTCCTATTCCCTTTCCTCTCACTACTACTCCATTGAGCATATAGTTTCTCCCCAATAACTCATTAGCCACAACCATGTTGCCATTCGTGAGTGCTTGTCTAATCTCGGTAGAAGAAACATGCCATTCGCCATCAATATATTCGCCTTGTTTGATAATCTCCATCCCGATAGATTGAGCCACAAGGCGATAATCTTGTATTTGACTTAGTCGGTCTGATCCAAAACGATGGTCATACCCCATTACTATTTTCTGCACATCGTATTCATCCTTGAGAAAAGACATGAACTGCTGTGCCGTGAGTGCTCGTATTTGCTCAAAAGGCAACACCAGCACTTCTGCATATTGCTGCAAGAGTGCTCTTCGCTCCTCTAAGGAAGTGATTAATTGGGGTATATAATCGTTCTGAAGTACTGCGCGTGGGTGTTGATCAAAAGTAACAATAAGCGGTTGCAGCCCTTCCTGCTCCGCCATTTTACACACTTGTTCAAATAGGAATTGATGTCCTTTGTGGACACCATCAAAAAAACCTATCGTCGCTATTCTACTCATCCCACCTCAGTGTGTATTACTCCTCGTAATATCCTTTGGAAATACCGTACTGTAATTCGGCATCTTGGATGAGTTGGATTTGTACAGAAGAGATGGTTCTATTCTCCTCCGCGCAAGCAGCTAATAAATAGTTAAGTTGCTCCGTTTCATCCACTTCGCCATCTAAATACACCATTTCGCCTGTCTTGGCATCCTCCACTAAAAGACCTTTCTCCTCGAGGTAATCGTCCATCAAATCAAGTACCAACAATATATCATCAGCACTCAGTTCGCTACGCTCCTCAGCAGGAATAGCATTGTAGATAAATGTGACCAGTTCGCGCTCTTCGGGCTCCATTAAGGATAGTTCAATCGTATTATTTTCCATAAAAATTAAAAATTATTTGCAAAGGTAGTATTTTTTTTGTAATTTTGCAAAAAATTTTGAAACAAAATGAATGAATTCTTTAAAAGAACGCTTAGCGGCGCTGTTTATGTGGGTGTTATAGTAGGAAGTATTTTATATGGTTCTCACATTTTTTTAGGTATTATTGCTGTATTAGCAGCATTGGCCATAAAGGAATACAACTATCTGCAATACACTCATTCCAATTTACTAAATAGGATAAGCGAGGCAAGCGCTGTACTGCCTTGTATGGCATGTTATTTCATGCTGCAAGGCGCATCGGGTCAACATATTGCGTTGATTTGTGGTGTTTTTTATGCGTTAGTTATTATTACCCTACTGATAGTTGAGTTATGGGATACGAAGAATAATCCCTTCGTTATTTGGGGGCATATTCTCATTTCTCACATCATGATTGCGTTGCCATTTGCCAGTATGTGTATGCTCTTCGCCATCAATAAATGGTTGATTTTAGCAATCTTTGTGCTCATATGGCTCAATGACACGGGCGCTTATCTTGTGGGGTCGTTGACTGCTAAGTTACCTGGAGGCAATCACAAGATGTTTCCTCGCGTGAGTCCCAAGAAGAGTTGGGAGGGCCTTATCGGCGGTATTGTGCTCTCTATCGGTGCAGGTATCTTATTAGCCCATTTGGGTTGGTTTGATTTGCTCGCCGAGAAGATGAATGTTTATGTAATAGGCGCAATATTCGCACTCGTTGTATCGGTATTTGGTACTATTGGCGACTTGGTAGAGAGTTTGATGAAACGCACTATAGGTGTGAAGGATTCAGGTAGGTTCCTACCTGGCCACGGCGGTGTATTAGACCGTTTTGACTCTATTTTATTGGCAGCTCCTATGGCGCTTATTCTCATCACCATCATACTCACTTGGTAATAGTCCATGCAGTAGATGATACAATCACTTATATCCATATTATCTCGCCTTCCAATACGAGTACTATATTGGGTGGCAGATTGGATGCTCTATCCACTGATGTACTATGTGGTGAGGTATAGGCGCAAAGTGGTTGACAAAAATCTACTGATTGCTTTTCCACAGCATACAGCATTAGAGAGAAAGCGTATCGCACGCGATTTTTACCATCAGTTTTGCAATACTATTGTAGAAATCATATACGGTTATCATTGCAGCGACGAAGAGATGCGCGAACGCGTTGTATTTGAGAATACAGAAGAGGTCAATCAATTGGTAGAGCAAGCAGGCGGTGGTATTTTCATGCTCGCACACATGGGTAATTGGGAATGGATGGCGAGCATACAGCAATGGTTGAAGAGCGGCATTACCGAGGCGAATGTATATCGCAGATTAAAAAACCCACGAATGGACCAACTAATGCTCGCCATTCGTGCTAAACGCGGAGGTGTTTGCATAGAAAAACAACGCATCTTACGCGAGATGGTACGCTATAGAGCCGAGAAAAGAACTATCACAGTGGGACTGCTAAGCGACCAAAAAACACGCCCTGAAGTAACAAAAACATGGGTACCATTCATGGGGCAAACGGTTGGTTTTTTGGAGGGAGGAGAAGTATTGGGTAAGAAATTCAACTACCCTGTATTCTATGCGCATATCACACGCACAAGCAGGGGTTATTATCGGTGTGTATTCCATATACTAAGCGCAACCCCAACACAGACGCAAGAAGGAGAGATAACCGCCGCATACGCACGCGCATTGGAAGCAAACATTTACGAGCAACCTGCTCTGTGGCTATGGACGCACAATAGGTTTAAATACTGTAATAAGGAATAAGGAACAAAGAGCAAGGAATAAGAAAATCTATATGAAATGTAGTATTATCATATTAAATTGGAATGGCGCAAACATGCTACGCCAATTTCTGCCATCTGTAATCACTCATACCACTCTACCCGAGTGCGAAATTATCGTGGCAGATAATGGCAGTACAGACGATAGTTTGAGCGTATTAGCCAATGAGTTTGCATCGGTACGAACAATCATTTTAGATAAGAACTATGGGTTTGCTGAGGGTTACAACAAAGCCATAGAGCAAATAGATAGCGAATATGTAGTGCTCCTCAACTCGGATGTGGAGGTTCCTAATGGATGGTTACAACCCCTATTAAACTATATGGATGCTCATCCTACGATAGGCGCTGTGCAACCGAAGATACATAGTTGGCACAAGCGTAACTATTTCGAGCACGCTGGCGCCGCAGGGGGTTACCTCAACATATTAGGTTATCCATATTGCCGTGGAAGACGATTGGGTAAGACCGAAGAAGATAAAGGGCAATACGATACTATCCTAGACAATATAGAATGGACTTCCGGTGCATGCATGTGCGTGCGCACGAGTGTATATAAGGAATTAGGAGGGTTAGATGCAAGTTTCTTTGCACATATGGAAGAGATAGACCTTTGCTGGCGAATGCGTAATAAGGGATGGAAACTGGCATGCGTCACAGATAGTACTATTTATCATGTAGGCGGAGGTTCGCTGCATTATGATAATCCACGCAAGACCTATCTCAACTTTAGGAATAATCTGCTGATGATATACAAGAATACGTCTTTTCCGTGGTGCGTACTAAGCATTCGTTTTTTCTTGGACTATGCCGCTGCGATGATGTATCTATTCACAGGTCGCGCACAAAGCGCAAAAGCCGTATATGAGGCACGCAGAGATTACAGGCAAATGCGCAAGCAATACCAATCCTGATTAAAGACATTTTGGGATAAAACAATCATACTAAAAAAAACACATCCGCCTTTGAACGGATGTGTTTTTATATCGATGAAATTGTTTCTTTAACGAACGAAGAACTTTTGTCCATTTTGAATAACAATGCCTTTGTATCCTTCGCCTACTGGGCGACCTAAGATATCATACATTGGAGCATTCTTGTCCAAAGTGGTCACTTGGTCAATTGCTTGCACATCGCCCTCATATACAGCTTGAATAGTAGATCCCTTCGAGGTGGTGGCATTGAGCTCATAACGCACACCTTTTGCTGTTTGAGACACTTGCAGGCTACCAGAAACGATATACCACACATCGGATGCATAGGGTTCGCCTGTTGCTTGGTCGTAAGCAACTGCATACATATTACTTGGCAGTGCGCCATAAGCACTCATACCAGAACTTGCTAAAATAGTGCCATTTGCACTCGAAGCATTGATAGTATAGGTACCCACAGGCAGAATAGTGACATCATCCATAGCCTTTAAATAGACATCCAATGTGATTTGATAATCATCGTTACCCATATAGAAATACACATCTCCATATTCCGCTATATAATCCTCCACTTCAATCCAATCACATGCCAGTTTGAAGTCTTGCGCAGGTTCTGATTCTGAAGAGAATACATCATATTCTATCAATTCTCCTGTATAAGAGATATTATATGTCACACCATTATCCCCTACCATAGCGCCTGCGATGGTATAGTTATTCGCATTCTTGGTTATTTGAATAGATCCTTGCACAAGCATATAATATTCCTCTTCCGTCACATCATAATAGCAGTATTCACCTAATGTGCCATCTGCAGTGGAATATGTGCCCTCAAATTTATCTTTCTCTGCTGTGTAGATATCCAGCACAACACTTGGGTCGTTATCTGTTTGACCATAAAGATAAATGGAGTAGTTATATGCACCATCATAAGAGTAATCCTCATAATACTCATAATCAGCCGCATATCCCACGAAATTCACTTCTTCTCCCGTAGTAGGAGTAGAACCTAATCCTTCTGGATTGCTCTCAAAATAAAACTCCACACTATAGCAGCGCAATTGCTTCACACATGAGAGTGTAACGCTGGTGTTATTTATATCAGTGATGACAACAACAGGATTGGCCTCCGTTCCCTCAGCAGGCGAGATATAAGTAACTATTCCATTATCTACGGTAGCGGTAAAGCCAGCTTTCACAAAACCGTTTATACGAATACCCTTGATAGGCTTGGTAGCAGTGAATGTGAGTGCATAATTTGCGTGAGCAGAGAAATAGGGAGTGCCAGATTGTGTGATAGCACCCTTTGTACAACTTACCGCAATATTATTTGAAATAAAATCATATGCAGCTCCTTGTACTGTTTGGCTTGGCGCTGTAATAGTAGTGGGTTCCGCATAGACATATGAGGGGTCTAATTGTGAGTTCAATGTAAAAGTAGCTGCTGCAATGTGTGCGCTGAAGCAAATAAGAAGTAAAAGAGAGTAAATTTTCTTCATAATCAAATACATTTATGTTATATTAAAATCCAAAACTTAGTCCGCAAGAGAAAGTAAAGTTAGTACCTTGGAAGTAAATTGGGGTATATTTATTTAGGTAATAATCTTCTAGTGCTTGACCTGTAAGGTTCATCGAAGTGCCATCCGCATTCCATCCTCTATCTTCTGCTGCATGCCTCTCTGAGGTTGGCGCATACGCGCGGGCATTATTATAAATAAAGTCCACATGCGCATAGCAATTATTGAATACTTCATATATAGCCCGGAAGGACACCTCGTCATTTTGCCATATTTTCTCATCAAATGGTTTTTGCTTAATGACTTCTCCAATACTTCTGCGCACATAATCATACGCATTATACTTTGTATCATGTGTATAATCGAGTGTAAGGCGCAAACCGCGTACGGGACGATAGGCTAATTGCACATTTATTGCTTGTGCATTATCGCCCATATAATGGCCCATTGTATAGGAATTAGAAGTGTAATTGAGCACATTAATAGAATGCGTATAAGTGGCTATATATGAGCGCATAAACTCTGCCTTTAGACTCAATCCGCGTACTGGCCATCCCGACCAATTGAATCCCACCAAATAGGAGATGGGATTATGCTCAGCATTAGACTTTTTTAGGCGTGCTAACTTAAACTCATCTAAGAAGAATGAGCCATATAAACGCAAATAATTTGTAGGCCTGACCGTCACGGTAGCAAAGACTTGCGAGTTTTGGTTTTCAGACCTAACTCCTTTGGTCAATAAATGGTCTAATGACTTATAGAATGCGATAGGAATAAAGTAGGCGGCTTGCACATTACGCTCAGCATAGATAATAGAATTTCCGAAAGAGAATTGCACATATTTGCAAGGCATGAATGTGAACATATTGGCAGCCATAAACTTATTATATGGGCGATAATGAATTTTCGTTTCTCCCTCGCGATAATCCTCTGAATAATAATAGGTTGAATCTAACACATTACTTACAAGCCACGCATGAAAATAGTCAAATTGGAACCATTTGCACGGTGTGAGCTGCATAGTCAACATAGGTACTGCTGGATTATGAGCAGATAAGATATTTGAGCAATGTTGTGCATCTCCCCATTGTATCCGTTCACGCTGAATACCAATTGATCCCCACCATGCGTAAAGGTTTATACCTCCTCTCGAATCAGAGAAATCGCCGCCATCGCCGTTGGACACCTCTTTATATTGCACTCCAGGTATAGTATTTAGGAATCCCGGTTGGGTCAATTTAGGCCCTGCATACAACTGAGTATTCGTGGGATAAAAGTCGGTATTCAAATGTTTTATTCCTCTCCAACTATTATCTCGAATAGACCCCCAAATAGACACATGATGAGCTATATCCATCTGTATTTCCGCTCCGTAACTTCTGCGCGTTATCATACCCTTTTTGCTGGCATAAATATCCATTCCTAATATTGGTTTTACCCTCATTTTGAAGTTCTTATCTTTTGTAATGAGGTGCAAAGAAGGATCTACAAGGGCAAGATTAAAATCGCATTTATAGTTTGCTTTTTTGATTGAATCAGTCCGTGGATTATTAGACCGCCATTGGCACACATTATCATGCCCATATATCTTATAATCTGGAATTGTATCTAACTCTAAAGCGTAATCTTGCATATAAAAATGCAAGTCTTCTTTTTGCCTTTTATTGAGCAAAGAGTCGTTCTGATGGGCTTGCAAAAGTAATTGTGCAATATAATTGCGTGAGTATGGTTTTATCGCAGCATTGGATTGTATAACTCCATCGGTAGTTAATTCTTCAATAAAATCATATATTTCCGTATATTCCAATGCTTGTGGTATACGTTGCGCATGCGCCGTCATCGAGCAGATGACAGCACATACACAGATTATTGAGCGGATAGATTTCATAAATAGTCTTTCCGTGCCTTATTAATAGGCTTTTGGTGGGATTTCTTATTTTACATAGCGTGCATTGAGGGCCTCAATAACATCATTAGTGATGTCATATCCAGCCACTTTATTCATCAAAACAGCGTCGTTAAGGATAAGGTGGTAATGTCCATCTGCATTCAGTTCACTTAAGTATTGCTGTACAGAATCCTGCAATTGTTGAGTGAGTGCAGCTTGTTGATTCATAAAATCAGTACTTAGCTTTTGACGGAGATTCTCTAATTCTTGCTGTTTAACCATCAATTGCTGCTCTTTCTTTTGTAATTTTGCTTGCTCGCTTTCTGCGCGCTCGCGGCTCAAGAAAGCACCCGCCTCTACTTTGCGTTGGAAATCTAACACATCGCGTTGGAATGTTTCAGCCTCTTTTTGAAGTGTTTTTGCCTTTGTGTCTAATTTGACTGTTGACTCCTCATAACTTGACATCAGTTTATCTTGCGCCTCAACTGCAAGGGTGTAATGCTTCAAGATAGAGTCTGTATTCACAATTGCGATAGGCATTAGTTCTCCCATTGCTTGTACTTCATCCACTTCCGCTTTTTTAGAACCTGGAGTTACTGTAAAGAAAATAATAAACAAAGCCACTACACAAGCAGCCAAAATCGATTCAACGATAATAGAAATTTTGTTCATAAATTATAAATTTTTAGTGTTAATTTTTCTTTTATTATTACGCCTTTGCTCTCTATCTTGGGAGGTAGCACAATGGATTCCATCGTGCTTCATGCGTTCGTTTTCTGATATATGCTGCGAGCGAAACGAGTGGTCTTTTCGCAGTATTACTCCTATTGCCATCAGCAAAAAAGCAAGGAGCAAAATGACTATAACTATAAATTGGTGCATTTTATCTCAAATTATTCTGCAAAGATACACATTTTTATTGATTAGCCGAACACAAAATGAAATATTTTTATTTTTTGCGCCCAAAAACACTTTTTTTTTAATTATTATGCGCGTGCGCTTGTGTATGTCATTTTTTATTCGTATCTTTGCACGATTTATGCATACATGCATCGTTTAACAACACATGATTGTACTTTCATAAGATACTAACAGTTTGGAAATAATATTAACATTTAAACACAAATAATTATGGCAAGTGAAAAGCAAAACAGTGGATTGATGTTCAATGCTTTAACAGCAGGGAGTAAAATTGTAGGAAACATTACCGCAGACAGTGATTTCCGTATTGATGGAACGATTGAAGGCGAATTAAATTGTTCAGGCAAAGTTGTAATCGGCGAATCTGGTTGTATCAAAGGCAGTATTGTATGCCAAAATGCGGAGATATTAGGCTTGATGGATGGCAAGATTACTTGCAAGCAGCAATTATCCCTCCGCACAAGTGGTAAGATCATGGGTGATGTGCAAACAAAGACTCTCATTGTAGAGCCAGGTGCAATCTTTAATGGAACTTGCTCCATGGGAGGCACAGAAAAAACCGCTTCAAACATTAAATAATACCACCATAAACACTTTATTCTAATATGAAAATCAAACCATTCCGCGGCATTCGTCCACCGCAAAATTTAGTAGAGTTAGTCAGCAGTCGTCCGTACGATGTGCTTAATTCAGAGGAGGCGCGCAGCGAAGCGCTTGGCAACGAGAAGTCTTTATACCACATTATTAAGCCAGAGATTAATTTTGCCCCTGGCACAGATGAGCACGATGAGTGTGTTTATCAGGCCGCCATTGAGCAGTTTACGCTCTTTAAGGAGAAGAAATGGTTGGTACAAGATGCAGAAGAGAAATATTATGTATATGCTCAAACGATGGATGGCCGCACACAATATGGTTTGGTAGTTGGAGCATGGGTGGACGATTATATGGAAGGGCGCATTAAGAAGCATGAATTGACACGCCGTGATAAGGAAGAAGATCGCATGAAACATGTGCGCTGCTTGAATGCTAATATGGAGCCCGTTTTCTTTGCCTATCCTCATCGCGATGACTTAGACGCAATTATTGCTTCTGTATGCCAAAACACTCCTGAATATGATTATGTAGCCGCTCCAGAGGGTTTTAGACATACATTCTGGGTGATTAATGATTATGAACTGATTGAGCGTATTACTGATATATTTGCGCAAATTCCTGCCATGTATATTGCGGATGGTCATCACCGTTCAGCAGCTGCCGCATTAGTAGGCGCAGAGAAAAAGCGCCTCAATCCTAATCATGTTGGTGACGAGGAATACAATTATTTCTTGGCAGTATGCTTCCCTGACAACCAACTGAATATCATTGATTACAATCGCGTAGTAAAAGATTTGAATGGTTTGAGTGAAGCTGAATTTTTAGAGGCATTACGCACCGATTTCAATGTACAAGCCATGGGTACAGAAATCTACAAACCCAATGCACTACATAATTTCTCACTCTATTTAGGAGGTCAATGGTACTCATTAACAGCCAAAGAAGGGCGTTATAACGACAATGACCCAATAGAGGTATTGGATGTTACAATCTCAAGCAACTTAATTCTTGACAAGATATTAGGCATTAAGGACTTGCGCAGCAGTAAGCGTATTGATTTTGTAGGAGGTATCCGCGGTTTAGGCGAATTACAACAACGCGTAGATAATGGAGAAATGAAAATGGCGTTAGCGCTCTACCCTGTTACTATGCAGCAGATTATTGACATCGCAGACTCAGGCAATATAATGCCACCTAAGACAACATGGTTCGAGCCTAAACTGCGTTCTGGATTAGTGATTCATTCCTTAGACTAATCCTCGTCAGAAAGGGAAAACATCCATATGCGATACAAACTAAGCACATATATACTTCTCTCTTTTTGGGTAGCATGTTTCATGCTGCCCAGTTGTAGTATTCAACATCGTATCAAACGAGCCGATAAGAAATATGCTATAGGCGAATACTACATTGCAGCAGATATTTACAAGCAATGCTATAGTCGCTTATCCACTAAAAAAGATCGGGATTTAAAAGGGTATGTAGCCTATCGGCAAGGAGAGTGTTATCGCGCGCTCAACAATACGCGCGCAACAAATTGCTATCGAAATGCTCTTAGATGCAAATATCAGTTACAAGACTCTACAATATACCTGCATGCAGGACAAGCGTTACAATACCAAGGTAAATACAAAGATGCCGCCAAGCACTATGAATTGTATTTACAATCCCACCCTACGAGTTATGTAGCCCAAGCTGGTTTATATGCTTGTAATAAGATTGACGAGTGGAAGAAAGAAACAAGTCGCTATAAGGTTGTTGAGGCGAAGGTATTTAACCAACGCCGCACAAGCAACTTCGCGCCTATGTTTATAGGAGATCAAACAGATGCGCTCATGTTCTCCAGCAATCGTCAAGAAAAACAAAAAGGGACCAAAAAACTAAGTCGTCCAAGCAATGTGACCGGTCAGCAGTTATTTCAACTCTACCAAACGCGCAAGAATGCAGCAGGTGAATGGGATGAGATAGAATTGGCGGAAGGTTTATATGGCGAAGCGGAAAGTGAAGAGAATGCTAATGACTCTACTAATCAGAAAGGTAGTACCGCTGAAATGGGAGTGTGCTGCTTTACGCAAGATGGTAGAACTATGTATTTCACATATTCCAAACCGATAAACGGGCAAGACTTAGGCGCTAAGATATACAAGAGTGAACGAGCAAGCGGCGAATGGGGCGAAGCGCAAGAAGTGAAATTATTTGCTGATAGTTCTATCACATGCGGGCACCCCGCATTAAGTGCGAATGGTGACACACTGTATTTTGTCAGCGACGCCCCTGGCGGTATGGGAGGTAAAGATATATGGATGGCTGCTTGGAACGAAAGCGAATGGGCTGCTCCCACTCCTTTAGGCAAAGGCATCAACACCTCTTCTGACGAGATGTATCCTTATGTACATGCTGACGGTACATTGTATTTTGCGAGCAATGGTCATCCTGGTTATGGAGGATTAGATATATTCAAAGCCGTACAAGACACTACTCAAAAGGACACATGCGTATGGATATTATACAACATGGGTATGCCATTTAATAGCAATGGAGATGATTTTGGCGTCACCTTTGCAGGCGAGACACAAGATGGTTTCTTCTCGTCCAATAGAAACGATAAGAAAGGCTATGACAAGATATACCAATTCTGGTTACCAGAGATGGTATTCTCTGTTGAAGGATTTGTAAGTGATGAGCAAGGTAATCCTATTGCTGATGCAAAACTGCGTTTAGTGGGAAGTGATGGCACTAATAGTAAAATCAATGCCCGTCGTGATGGCACTTATAAAATCAAACTTAAGCGCGATGTTCGCTATGTGATGCTTGCAACTGCACGCGGTTACTTGAATGCCAAAGAACAATGGAATACACTACAAGTAAAAGATAGCAAGACATATGAGAAGAACTTCAGTTTAAGTCCAATTAGCAGACCCGTAAAGATGGAGAATATATTCTACGAGTTCGGGCGTTGGGAGTTAACTCAGCAATCCGAAGAAGAGTTACTACGATTGGTAAAACTATTGGAGGACAATCCTAATATCACCATTGAATTATCGGCTCATACGGATATGAAGGGTAATGATGAATACAACCAAGAACTATCACAGAAACGCGCTCAATCATGCTGCGACTTCCTTATGCAACATGGAATAGAAAAGGAACGACTCACTCCTGTAGGATATGGAAAGCACAAACCCGTTGTGGCAGACAAAGCGCTCCATGCAAAGTATAATTTCATTCCTCAAGAGCAAGTATTAGATGAGACTTTTATTCTCACGCTTACTGCTGAGCAACAAGAAATATGCAATCAAATCAATCGACGCACAGAATTTAAGGTGATCAAAACAACATACAATCTATATTAATTTTATATCATATGCAGCAATATTTAGACCTTTGCAAGAAAGTTCTATCCGAAGGAACTATTAAACACGATAGAACAGGAACTGGTACTATTTCCATTTTTGGTTATCAAATGCGGTTTGATTTAGCAGATGGTTTTCCTATGCTAACTACCAAGAAACTGCATTTAAAATCCATCATTCACGAGCTTTTGTGGTTCTTACAAGGCGACACGAATGTACGCTATTTACAGGAGAATGGTGTGCGCATTTGGAATGAATGGGCGGACGAGAATGGTGAATTAGGTCCTGTATATGGTCATCAATGGCGTTCTTGGCCAGACTACGATGGTAATACTATTGATCAAATCACTAATGTGGTTAATCAGATAAAGAATAATCCCGATAGCCGCCGTATGATTGTGAGTGCATGGAATGTGGCTGAAGTAGAGAAAATGGCTCTCCCACCCTGCCATAGTTTATTCCAATTCTATGTTGCTGATGGCAAACTATCCTTGCAACTATACCAGCGATCGGCAGATATATTCTTAGGCGTGCCATTTAATATTGCCAGTTATGCTCTCTTGCTGCAAATGATGGCACAAGTAACTGGATTGCAACCAGGTACTTTTGTACACACATTGGGCGATGCGCATATTTACACCAACCATATTGAGCAAGTTAAGTTGCAATTATCGCGCGAACCAAAGGTATTGCCACAAATGCTGATTAATCCCGATGTGAAAGATATATTTGGTTTTAAGTTTGAAGATTTTACATTAACTAATTATGACCCTCATCCCCATATTGCTGGTGTTGTGAGTGTATAAGAATCCTATAGGAAAGTAAGCAGAAGAACCAAAGAAGAACTAAATAAGAACTAAATAACAACTAAAGATTATACGGTAAGAAAACCGATAATATACCCACCTATAAAATTATTTCATTATGTTATCTATCATCGTTGCTATCGCAGAAAATTATGCCATTGGTAAGCAAGGCGATTTATTGTGCCACTTACCTAATGATCTACAGCATTTTAAACAAATAACCTCTGGCAAAACGGTCTTAATGGGTGAGCGCACTTTCTATTCGCTACCAAAGCACCCACTTCCTAACCGCAGAAATATCGTATTGACAGACAAAGAGGGCAAAACATTTGAAGGTGCAGATGTGGCGTATTCCATCGATGAACTCATCAGCAAAATAGACCCTAATGAGGAAGCTTTTGTTATGGGTGGCGGCATGGTATATAAGCAAATGATGCCATTAGCAGACAAACTATACATCACACATATTCATAACAGCTGGAGCGATGCGGATACATTCTTCCCTGAGATAAAAGAAGAGGAATGGGAATTAGTAAGTGCAGAGAAACACGCGAAAGACGAGAAAAATCCATACGACTATACTTTTGCTGAATACATACGCAAAAATTAATGGTAAATAATAGTTTTTCACATATCATTAGTTCGTTGGTTGCTATTAGCGAGAAGCAGGTAGCGGCTACTATACATTTATTGGATGAGGGTGCCACCATTCCTTTTATTGCTCGTTATCGTAAAGAAAAAACGGGCAGTTTGGATGAAGTGCAAATAACCGACATTCAATCTCATTATGTTAAGTTGCAGGAACTGAGCAAACGCAAAGAGACGATATATGCGCGCTTAGCCGAGTTGGGTAATACAGACGAGGAATTACATAAGCGTATAGAATTATGCTGGGATGCTACTGAATTGGAAGATATATATCTGCCTTACAAACCTCATCGTAAGACTCGCGCGGATATGGCTATAGAGCGAGGATTATTGCCTCTTGCCGAAGAGATTTTGAAACAACGGCCTATGCGTCTTCCCAATAACGAAGAAGACTTGCAAGGCGCGCGTGATATCATCGCACAGCGCATTGCTGAGGATGAGCGCAGTAGAAATGCTATTCGTAGAGAGTTTGCCTATAGTGCTATTCTGACTACCAAAGTAGTAAAAGATAAATGCGAGAGTATAGAAGCGCAGAACTATCGCGATTATTTTGCTATTCGCACCCCACTGAAGCACATTAGTAGTCATCGACTATTGGCTATCCGTCGCGCCGAGGCAGAAGGATTTATTCGCGTAGATATATCGCCAGACCAAGAAAAAGCATTAGATAAGTTAGCTCGAATATGGTTGCATGCCAATAACGACACGGCATATCAGGTAGAGTTGGCAATGGAGGATAGTTATAAGCGATTGCTCAAACCTGCTATTGAGACTGAGTTTGCAAGCGCCTCAAAAACCAAAGCAGACGAAGAAGCGATACATGTTTTTGCGGATAATCTACGACAATTACTCTTAGCCGCGCCGTTAGGTCAAAAACGCGTTTTGGCTTTGGACCCAGGTTTTAGGACGGGATGCAAAACGGTTGTGCTTAATGAGCAGGGCGATTTGATAACACATGATGTTATTTATCTGCATAATTTGCAATCTACTCAGACACTATTATCCTTGATAGAGAAATACCATATTGAGGCTATCGCTATTGGTAATGGTACGGCCAGTAGAGAAACGGAGCAGATGGTTAGAACCGTTCTCAATCGCATCGAAAAGGATAAACCACAAGTATTTGTTGTGAGCGAGTCAGGAGCGTCCGTGTATAGTGCAAGCAAGATAGCTCGTGAAGAAATGCCAAATGAGGATGTGACAGTTCGCGGTGCTGTCAGTATTGGACGCCGACTGATTGATCCCTTGGCTGAATTAGTCAAAATAGAGCCCAAAGCAATAGGTGTGGGACAATACCAGCACGATGTGGACCAAACACAGTTGCGTAATAGTTTGCAACAAACAGTAGAAAGTGTGGTCAACTATGTGGGTGTGGATGTGAATACTGCCAGCAAACACCTATTGACATATATATCTGGTTTAGGCGCCACATTAGCACAGAATATCGTTGATTATCGCGCTACCCATGGTGCCTTTAAGAGACGAAGTGACCTCTTACAAGTACCTAAATTAGGCAATAAGACATATGAGCAAGCGGCTGGTTTTTTACGACTCAAAGGAGATAACCCATTGGATAATAGCGCCGTTCACCCAGAGAGTTATTCCATCGTAGAGCGAATGGCAAAAGATCAAGGTTGTAGCATTACAGAACTGATCTCAAATGAGCAAATACGCAAGAATATTGACCTCAATAAATATGTGACTGATAAAGTGGGCCTCCCTACCCTTACTGATATTCTCAAGGAATTAGCACAGCCGGGACGCGACCCACGAGAAGAGATTGAGGAATTCCATTTTGACGAATCGGTACACACTATTGACGATTTGCAGATAGGGATGGTATTGCCTGGCATTGTGACTAATATAAGTGCTTTTGGTGCATTTATTGATATGGGTATACACAAAGATGGATTAGTACACATATCAGAGATGGCAGATAGGCGTATCACTAACCCACAAGAAATAGTAAAACTCCACCAGCATGTACGAGTGCGAGTGATTGATATAGACAAAAATCGCGGAAGAATACAATTAAGTTTGAAAAATATTTAACTACCTAATAATTATGGCAGACGATAAAAAAATTATCTTTTCAATGGTGGGACTGAGTAAAAATTTCGGTCCTCAAAAACGAGTTTTGAATAATATTTACCTTAGTTTCTTCTATGGTGCTAAAATTGGTATTATTGGTTTGAATGGTGCTGGTAAGAGTACGCTTTTGAAGATTATAGCAGGTATTGAGAAAGAATACCAGGGCGAAGTGGTATGGTCTCCTGGTTATTCTGTGGGTTATTTGGAGCAAGATCCTAAATTAGATCCTAATAAGACTGTTCGCGAGTGCGTCCAAGAGGGTGTTCAACCTATCATGGATATGCTTCGCGAATACGATGAGATAAATGCTGCATTTGGAGAACCAGACGCTGATTTTGATAAGTTATTGGCTCGTCAAGCCGAATTACAAGATAAGTTGGACGCGGCTGATGCGTGGAATATAGATCAGCGATTAGATCGCGCCATGGATGCATTGCGTTGCCCACCTGATGACGCGAATGTGACCACTTTATCTGGAGGTGAGCGCCGCCGTGTAGCGCTATGCCGATTATTATTGCAGCAACCTGATGTATTATTGCTCGATGAGCCTACCAACCACTTAGACGCCGAATCCATTGATTGGTTGGAACAGCATTTACAACAATATGCTGGTACAGTGATCTGTATTACGCACGACCGTTATTTCTTGGACAATGTGGCAGGATGGATATTAGAGTTAGATAGAGGCGAAGGTATTCCATGGAAAGGTAATTATTCCAGTTGGTTGGACCAAAAGACCAATCGCATGGCTCAAGAAGAGAAACAAGCGAGCAAACGCCGTAAGACTCTTGAGCGCGAGTTGGAATGGATTCGCATGGCGCCGAAAGCACGCCAAGCTAAGTCGAAGGCGCGTTTGGAGGCTTATGACCGCATGTTAAATGAAGAGCAGAAAGAACGAGAAGAACGCCTTGAGATCTTCATTCCAAATGGTCCTCGCTTAGGAAACAAAGTGATCAACGCAGAAGGAGTAGCCAAATCCTTTGGAGATAGATTACTATTTGAAGATATGAACTTTATGCTGCCTCCTAATGGTATTGTAGGTATTATTGGTCCTAACGGAGCGGGAAAAACTACACTCTTTAGAATGATTATCGGTAGCGAGCAAGCAGACAAAGGTACTTTTGCTGTTGGCGAGACAGTTAAGATTGGTTATGTAGACCAGCAACACGCCAATATTGATCCTAATAAGACTGTATTTGAAACTATCAGTGATGGTACTGAATTCATACGAGTAGGTGGAAAGGAAATTAATGCGCGCGCATATTTGAGCCGATTTAATTTCACGGGTAGCGATCAAGAGAAGAAATGTGGTGTTTTATCTGGTGGTGAGCGCAATAGACTTCATCTGGCCTTAACACTCAAATCGGAGGCGAATGTACTATTATTGGATGAGCCAACCAATGATATAGACGTTAACACACTTCGTGCTTTAGAGGAAGGATTAGAGAACTTCGCAGGATGTGCTGTGGTGATTAGTCACGATAGATGGTTCTTAGATCGTATATGCACTCATATCCTTGCATACGAAGGAGATGGTAAAGTATTTTGGTTTGAAGGCAGTTATTCTGATTACGAAGCCAATAAGAGAATGCGCTTAGGAGAGGACGCTGAGCCACATCGCGTTAAATATAGAGGATTAAACGGATAATACATGTATAGGCAGGAAGACAAGATGTGCGATTTAATGGCGCACGAGGAGGAGGCTATTCAGATCATCAGTCGATTTGGATTAAGTATTGGTGTAGGCGAGCAGACAATAGATCAAGTTTGCTCTGCACATGGTGTGCACACTCCTACCTTCCTTGCTGTAGTTAATCATAAGGTATTTCGTCAGAAAGCCAACCTTGCAGAAATCAATATAGACACACTGCAAATGTACTTGAATAATGCGCATGTGTATTTTTTAGAATTTCGTCTTCCTCGTCTTCGTAGTGCGCTGATTGAAGCAGTCAATCCCGCCAATCCTTCAAGTCAAATACCTATGCTGATTTTGAGGTGCTATGATGAGTTTGTGCAAGAGATACGCACGCATATTGAGCACGAGAATGCAGGTTGCTACGAAGAGCATGAGCATGACGACCAACGCATAACAGACAAACTGACTGAGATTAAGAATCTGATTATCAAGTACTATCCTGCTGATAAAAATAACCTACGCATCAGTTATCCGCTTATCAATGTGATGAGTGATTTATGGCATACGGAGCAAGATTTTGCAGACCATTGTGCTATAGAAGACGATATTTTACGTCCAGCCATCACCAAACAGCAAACCCAAACAAAGCAAGACACGAAAGAACCTGAGACGGAAGCACTCAGTGATAGGGAGAAAGATGTGTTGATTCAACTGGTCAAAGGATTAAGTAACAAAGAAATCGCAGATGTACTATGCATCTCCACTCATACTGTTATCTCCCATAGAAAAAACATCACCCGCAAACTAAACATCCACTCTACTGCAGGTTTGACTATCTATGCTATCGTAAACAAACTAATAGACATCCATACTATTCAATAATGCTTCGACGCGTTAGTACATATATCAAGCAGCGCGGTTTGCTTACCCAAGAGCAGCCCGTATTAGTATGCATCAGTGGTGGTGCCGATAGCGTAGCCCTATTAGATGTGTTGCTGCGTGCTGGGTATACGTGTATTGCTGCACATTGTAATTTCCATTTGCGCGGCGATGAGAGTATGCGCGATGAGCAGTTTGTGCGCCACCTATGCCAGGAAAAAGGGGTTAAGTTGCACGTATGCGATTTTGACACGCAGGCCTACGCGCGCACCAAAGCAATAAGCATTGAGATGGCAGCACGCGAACTGCGCTATAAATGGTTTGACGAGATAGCATCCTCTGAGCATTGTCAAGCAATCGTTGTGGCACATCATCAGAATGATCAAGCAGAGACTATCCTGCTTAATCTACGCCGAGGAACGGGTATAAGAGGCTTAATAGGCATGCGGCCTATTAGTTCCAATCCAATAGTGCCAGATAGCACGATACCCATTGTACGCCCCTTATTGTGCACCACACGCGATTATATTGAATATTATTTGCGCTATAAACGCCATATGGAATGGGTGGAGGACTCCACAAACACGGATACCACCATTACTCGTAATGCTATTCGCAAGCAATTACAAAGCTATACCAAAACAGAAATAGAACATATGGCGCAAACAGCAGAATATATGCAAGGATATTTAGATATCATCGAGGGACGGGAGACACGCGAGGCTGGCATCACAAAGTTATACGAAGAACTACGCCCATATGGCTTTCAAGAAATAGAAAAAATATATAATGCACTCCAACGCGGAGAAGGAGGAAAAACATTCTTCTCCAAAACACATAAAGCAACAATAAAACATAGAAAACTATGCGTCACTACGGTATAATAGGACACCCACTATTGCACTCATTCTCAGCAAAATACTTCAACGAGAAGTTTCAGAAAGAACAGATTGATGCTGAGTACTCACTCTATCCTATTGAAGAGAATGATTTTGAGCGAGTAAAGGACTTACTCGACCGCTTAGACGGCATGAATATTACATTACCCTATAAGCAAACTATCATCCCTTATCTAAAAGGATTGGATGAAACAGCTTCCACTATTGGTGCTGTCAATGTAGTGCATAACCATATTGGGTATAACACCGACTGCCTTGGGTTTATGGAATCGATTCATCCTCTCTTGCGCCCTTATGACAAAAAGGCATTGGTATTGGGTACAGGTGGAGCGTCAAAGGCCATATGCTATGGACTCACAAAGTTACAAATAGAACCCACATTGGTCAGCAGAACACCGAACGAACGAGCGATCGGATACGACGCTATTGATCAATCTATCATGGATAATCATAGCATTATTATCAATTGCACTCCATTGGGTATGCTACCCGATGTAGAATCGTGCCCGAACATCCCATATGAACTGATTAGCAATCGCCATCTATTATTTGATTGCATTTACAATCCTGAAGAAACGCTCTTTCTTAAGAAAGGAAGGCTACAAGGAGCAAGCACACAAAATGGCATGGGAATGCTAATGGGACAGGCTATCGCCGCTTGGAAAATTTGGAATAAATAATACTAAAATCATACTACTATGCTTACAACATTAATGGTATTTCTAACCGTACTTACAACCGGTATTACAGATGTCAATCACAATGCAAACGAGTCCTCGCTTGTGTATTATAGTCCTAAAAACAGTCTTGTTTTTGATTTTACCTATACAATCGAAATACAGGAGATGGGTAAATATGCCTCTTACGCAGAAGAGTTATTAGGTATCACCAATGCGTTAACGGAGACGCGAACGATATATAAATTACAACAAGTATCCGTTGGTACACGCACATATGTAGATTTAAACAGAGCACACAAAGTGACTACCACCCCACTTATTCCTCTCTATTTATTGAATATAAATGAGAAAGGATTACTAACGGGTTTTAACACAGAGTTCAAAGCGAAACAACAAGTTAAAAAGCCAAAAGCAGAAGAGAAAACGAAATCAAAAAGTATTCAAACCATCCCATTCTCTGAAGATATGCTTGGTAGCAAATCGCTTGCAGAACAAGCGCAATCTGTGGCACAACAAATATTCCATATACGCGAGATACGCATGTACCTATTAAGTGGCGAAGTGGAACATACTCCTGCTGATGGTGAGGCGATGAAACTTATCTTGGATGAACTCAAAAGACAAGAAAAACAATTATTGGCACTCTTCGTGGGAAAGAAAACCATTTCCACACAGCACTACACATACGAGTATTGCCCTATTAAAAACAATGAGAAAACATATGAAGAAATATTTTATTTCTCTAGAGAGAATGGTTTTACTGACGCGGAAAATATTGATGCAGAGGAGATTAAGATACAAATGGCATACCAGCACCAACATATTACACCCGTTGTAGAAGAAAAGAAATCTAAAAAGAAAGATACTTATCAGCCTTCACAATTGGTTTATAACATACCAGGCCATGCCTGTGTATCTATTTGGCACAAAGGTGTAGAATGGACTAATAAAACACTACCTATTGCGCAGTTTGGTGTGGATATGCCTATTCCTACCAATCTATTCACTGCCCCCGAATTACCATCTATCATCTTTAGTGAAAAAACAGGAAACATCATATCCATATCCAAATGAAAAGAATAGTACTCCATATATTATTCGCGATGTGCGTGTGCATGAGTGCGTACGCGCAAGAACTCAATTGCACGGTTAGCATCAATTCTGACTTAATAGAGGGCTCGAATAAACAGGTATATACCACACTTCAGACAGCCATTGAGGAATATATGAACCAAAACCGCTGGACGAACATGACATTCGCTGAACATGAAAAAATTGAATGCAGCATGATGATTATTGTCAAAGAAGCCGCGGACAACCTCTATAAATGCGAGATGACATTACAGAGCAGACGCCCTGTATTTGGTACCACCTACACTACACCTCTACTCAATTTTAATGACGCAAGTTTTAACTTCACCTATCAGGAGTTTGATCGTATTGAATATCAGCAAAACCAATTCACTACCAATCTAACGGCCATGCTTGCCTATTATTGCTATTTGATTATTGGTCATGATATGGATAGTTATCAGCGTTTAGGTGGCACTCCCTACTTCCAAGCATGTGAAGAGATTTGCAATGCATGCCAATCGGCCAGCATGGATAATACGGAGCAAAAAGGATGGTTAGCCTTTGATAGCAATAGAAATCGCTATGCACTAATCAATAATCTACTGGACGATGCATTTAGCAAATACCGCAATTATTACTACGATTACCATCGTTTGGGATTAGATGAGATGAGTGCTAATGTCACCAACGGACGCGCACGAATAGCCGAAGGGATACCCGTGCTAAAGGAAGCATACCGCGCCCGACCAGCCACCTATGTTATCAATACTTTCTTGGATGCGAAAGCAGAGGAATTAGTGGATATTTTTAGAAAAGGCACAGATAAGGAAAAAACGGATGTCTATAATCTCTTGATGGACATCGACCCCACACGCCAAAACACATACGATAAGATTAATCAAAACTAATGTTAAAACATCTACACATACAAAATTACGCCTTAATCACGCATTTGGACATCGATTTTAATGCAGGTTTCTCTGTGTTAACGGGCGAAACTGGTGCGGGAAAGAGTATTATATTGGGCGCACTCGCGTTGGTTTTAGGTGCTCGCGCGGATAGCAAAGTGATTACAGATGGAGAGACCAAATGCATTATTGAAGCCGAATTTGACGATTGCATCATTCGACGCGAACTATATAGCAATGGTAAGAGTCGCTCGTTTGTGGATGACTCGGTCGTGACGCTACAAGAATTAAAAGCATTATCCAATCGCCTAATAGACATACACTCACAGCATGCCAATCTCTTGATTGAGAATATGGAATTTCAATTTAGTGTCATAGACACCATTGCTGACAACGAGGCGCTATTGAGCGATTACACCCAATGTTTTGAGCAATACACACAAGCAGCACAAGCATTGCAAGACATACAATCCTTAGCCCAAAAAAGCCAACAAGAGGCAGACTTCATTCAGTATAGATATAAAATTCTGGATGACGCTAATCTACAAAGTGGTGAATTAGAGCAATTGGAGCAAGAGCAATACCGATTAAGTCATGCGGAGGAACTGCGCACTGCCTTGGACCACACCATTCATATTCTCACAGGAGAAAACGGCAGTGTGACCGACCTATTGCGTGTATGCAATATAGAGAATGTAGCGGCAAACCTACAGGAGCGTATTGAGTCTGCACGCCTTGAGTTACAAGATATTTCTCAGGAAGCTGAACGCTATTTCAATAATATTGAAATGGACCCACAGAGGTTGGCATGGGTGGAAGAGCGAATAGACCAACTCAATGGATTGATGTATAAATTCAGTGCTCAAAGCATAGACGAACTGATTGAAGAACATAACCAATTGGGAGATAAAGTTAATCGATTAGATAGTTTTGACTACGAGATTGAACAGGCACAGAAGAAACTCGACGCACTCAAGACATCGCTAACCCAAAAAGCGAACGCACTGACACAAAGTAGAACCAATACCATACCCTCTATTTGCAAACGCATCATTGAGGGAATGAAAAACTTAGGCATACCGCATGCGAAAGTAGAGATACCTATCCTACCCACGGATGATTTTACTCCCAATGGATGCGATAGTTTACAACTACTCTTTGCGGCTAACTTAAATCAAAGCCTTCGTCCGGTGAGCGAAGTGGCTTCGGGAGGTGAGATAAGTCGATTGATGCTTTGTATCAAATCACTCATCGCAAGCAGCAAAGGACTACCTACCATCATCTTTGATGAGATAGATACTGGAGTAAGCGGTAATATTGCTACTCAAATGGCTACCATCATGCAGGAGATGGGCGCCACAAGACAAATCATCGCCATCACCCATCTGCCTCAAATAGCCGCACTTGGACAAACGCACTACAAAGTGTACAAAGCGGATACTGAAAGCAGAACAGAAACACATATACGCCAATTAGATAACGAAGAACGAACCATAGAGATCGCATCCATGCTGAGCGGAAATAACCCGTCACCAGAGGCGATCGCGAACGCAAAACAATTACTATGTTACCATTAGCAGAACGAATGCGTCCAAAGAGTTTGGACGATTACATAGGACAAAAACATTTGGTGGGGGAAGAGGCTATCCTTCGCCGCATGATTGAGTCGGGCAACATAGCCAGTTTCATACTATGGGGCCCTCCAGGCGTAGGGAAAACCACCTTGGCACGCATCATCGCGCATCATTTGGAGCGACCTTTCTATACACTGAGCGCGGTTACAAGCGGTGTAAAAGAAGTGAGAGAGGTAATAGAAAAAGCCAAACATAGGGCTGCCATGAATAGTGGGCTCTTTGCGCCAAGCGATAATAGATGCCCCATTCTATTCATAGACGAGATACATCGCTTCTCTAAATCACAGCAAGATAGCCTACTTGGAGCAGTAGAGGAAGGTACTATCACACTCATCGGAGCAACAACCGAAAACCCCAGTTTTGAAGTAATCACGCCTCTACTCAGTAGATGCCAAGTATATGTGCTCAAAGCATTAGAAAAAGAGGATTTACTAACGCTTCTCCATCGCACATTACAAAAAGATGAGCATATCCGAGCGCTACAGATTGAAGTCAAAGAAACTGATTCCATCCTGCGTTATAGCGGAGGAGATGCACGCAAACTGCTTAATATCATCGAATTAGTATGCAATAGTGGAGTACGCGTCATTGATAACGAGACCGTCACGAAGCAATTACAGCAAAACCCTGTTGCCTACGACAAAGACGGAGAGATGCATTATGACATCATCTCCGCATTCATCAAATCGATTCGTGGCAGCGACCCCGACGCAGCTATCTATTGGTTGGCACGCATGATAGAAGGCGGAGAAGACCCTAAGTTTATTGCACGCCGATTGGTTATCTCAGCCAGCGAAGACATCGGATTGGCTAATCCCAATGCTCTTCTGATAGCCAACGCATGCTTTGAAACGCTTATGAAAATCGGATGGCCAGAAGGACGCATACCATTGGCCCAAGCCACGATTTATTTGGCCACAAGTCCTAAGAGTAATTCTAGTCTATTGGCCATCGACGAAGCACTCAGAGTGGTGAGGCAGACAGGCAACCTACCCGTTCCATTGCATTTACGCAATGCCCCTACACAACTGATGAAGGAACTGGGATATGGAGAGGAATATAAATACGCACATAATTTTCCTAATCATTTCGTTAAGCAGCAATTCATGCCTGACGAGATTAATGGCAAAGTGTTTTGGGTAGCACAAGGCAGTCCACAAGAACAAAAGATAGACGAATGGATGAAATACCTATGGGGCAAAAAAGGAGTGAAGGAGTGAACGAGAAGAAGGATTAACGAGTGAACGAATGAAGGAGTGAACGAAGGAATGGCTGGATTATATATACATATTCCGTTCTGTAAAACACGATGCTTGTATTGCGATTTTTTTTCTACTACGCAATTCGAGCGTATTGACGGTTATGTGGATAAACTGATTGAAGAGATTCATCTTCGCAAGAATAGTACGCACCAAGCCATTCAAACCATCTACATAGGTGGAGGTACGCCGAGTTTGCTAAAACCTACACATATTGAACGCATCCTCGAAGCCATAGGAATAGAGCACATGGATGAAATCACCATGGAAATCAATCCAGGGGACGCCAATAAGACCTATCTGCAAGCACTGCACCAACTGGGTATTCAGCGATTATCTATTGGTATTCAGTCTTTTCAAGATGAACTTTTAAAGACCATCGGCAGAAGACACAATGCACAACAGGCCATACAAACCATACACAGCGCACAAGAAGTAGGATTTAAGAATATATCTATCGATCTCATCTATGCCTTGCCTACACAAACAATGGAGCAATGGAAAGCGGATGTCGAAATGGCAGTACAATTGGGAATACAACATATATCATCCTATGGACTGATATACGAAGAGGGAACACCTCTCACGCATCTATTGGAGCAAGGAGCGATAGAACCCATTGACGAGGATATGGAGAATGAGATGTATGATTATCTATGCGAACGGCTCCAACAAGCAGGATTTGAGCATTACGAAGTGAGCAACTTTGCACTACCTGGATACAAAGCCATACATAATAGCAATTACTGGAATGGCACACCATATATAGGTATCGGAGCAGGAGCACATAGTTATTATAAGCACATAGCAGATGATGATACACAATATATTCGCTCATCTAATCCTAATGACTTAGATGCATATATGGCATGCAATTTGCAGCAAGACACATGGAGGGAAAAAGAAATACTCACTCCCATCGACCGCTATAACGAATACATCATGCTCGCACTGAGAACAAATCAAGGTATTTCCTTGGACCACATAGCACAGCAATTAAACTTGATAGAACAATCACATCACTATCCACACACACGCAATCAAATACAAAAATACATTGATAATCATCTATTACAAACCCATAACAATCGCATCATTGCTACTCAAAAAGGCCTACATATTCTAAATCAGATCATAGAGGCACTCATGATGGACTAATAAATTATCTTAAATATGAAAAATAAACTTTGGTATAAAACACTATTGTGTTGGTTTTGGGGACTATTCATTGGATCAATAGTAATCGCCTTTATCACCATGACCCTTATTGCAAAAGGTATAGTAGGTTATCTACCCCCGCTGGAAGAATTGCAAAACCCTAAAAATAGTTTTGCCAGTGAGATTATATCATCCGATATGCAATCATTAGGTCGCTATTACAAGTATGAAAACCGAATAGGAGTTCAATACTCCGATTTGTCACCTGTCCTTATTGATGCGCTTATCGCCACAGAAGATGTGCGTTTCTACGAGCATACAGGAGTGGATTTCAAATCCATGTTCCGCGCCGTACTCAAATTAGGAAGAGCCGGAGGAGGAAGTACACTCACCCAGCAGTTAGCCAAGCAATTATGGTCACCACGCGCCAATAACATCATAGAGCGAGCTATGCAAAAACCCATTGAGTGGGTTATCGCTACCAAACTGGAACGCCTCTATTCTAAAGAAGAAATCTTACTCATGTACCTCAATCAGTTTGATTTCCTATACAATGCCGTTGGAATTCAATCGGCATCACAAGTATATTTCTCCACCACACCTACTAAACTCAAGATAGAAGAGGCAGCTATGCTGGTAGGAATGTGTAAAAACCCATCCCTATACAATCCTATGCGTTATCCAGAGAGAGCAATTGGAAGACGAAATACGGTACTCAGCCAAATGGAAAAATATGGATTTATTGATCAAAACACACGCGATTCAATAGCTGCCATACCATTGCAACTCAAATATAGTTCTGTTGATCACAAGCAAGGACTCGCGCCTTACTTACGCGAATACCTAAGAGGAGTACTCACCGCAAAGGAACCCAAAGAAAGCAACTATTCCGAATGGAATAAACAGCAATACCTATTGGATAAATGGCAATGGGATAATAATCCTGTATATGGTTTTTGCGAGAAAAATCACAAACCTGATGGATCTAAATACGATTTGTATCAAGATGGACTGAAAATATACACTACTATCGATTCACGAATGCAACGATATGCAGAAGAGGCAGTGGATGAGAATATGCAAGAGCAACAGAAAGCATTCTTCAAAGAACTGAAACGCAAAAAGAACGCACCCTTCTCACGCGATCTCACACAGCAAGAGGTAGATGGCATTATGTCACGCTCTATGCGACAAACAGAACGCTATCGATTGATGAGAAAAGCAGGCATAAGTGCTGACTCCATTCAAAAGGCATTCCACACACCACAAGACATGCGATTATTCACATACGAGAGAGGCCTTATTGACACCATCATGTCACCCTATGACTCCATCCGATGGCAAAAAAGTTTCTTACGCTGTGGATTCATGTCTATGGACCCACATACAGGACATGTCAAGGCATATGTAGGCGGACCTAACTTCACACATTTCCAATACGATATGGTCACCAAAGGACGACGACAAGTGGGCTCTACAGTCAAACCATACCTATACACCTTAGCCATGGACGAAGGATTATGGCCATGCGAAAAAACCATTAACCAACCCATCACACTCATCGATGGCAATGGAAAGGAATGGACACCACGAGATACACATGACAAGAACCAAGGAGACACCGTTACACTCACATGGGGATTACAAAACTCCAGCAACTGGATTTCAGCCTACCTTATGTCTCTATTCACGCCTGAGCAATTAGTCAAGATGATGCGCTCATTCGGCATACAAGGACAATTAGACCCGGTTATCTCATTATGTCTCGGTCCATGCGAAGTGAGTGTAGAGGAAATGGTGGATGCATATACCACTTTTGCTAACAAAGGCATACGCACAGAACCCCTATACATCACACATATCGAGGATAATAATGGCAATGTGATCGGTTTATTTACACCCAAAACACATGAAGTGATAAGTGAAATCACAACCTATAAGATGATATATATGCTACGCGCCGTGATGGACCACGGTACAGGCGTACGCGTACGATATAAATACGGCATACAAGCACCTATGGGAGGAAAGACTGGTACTAGCAATAATAACTCAGATGGATGGTTCATGTGCTTCACTCCTTCCTTAGTGAATGGCGCATGGGTAGGCGGAGAAGACAGAGCTATACATTTTGATAACCTCGCACAAGGACAAGGAGCATCCATGGCATTGCCTATTGGTGCATTATACATGCAGAAAGTACTATCCGATTCCACCTTGGGCTATGAACCGCACGAACAATTTGATATCCCTACTTGGTTCAACCCTAACGAAGGATGCATACAATAGATTGAAACGAATAGCCTACATAATCCTACTATGCATCGCTACACTATCAGCGCATGCACAATTGAATACCGATCGCATCACAGCCATCGGGAGAAACGCATTGTATTTTGAGGATTATGTGCTATCCATTCAATATTTCAATCAAGTGATACACCTCAAACCCTACCTTAGCGAACCATATCTATATAGAGCCATCGCTAAAATACAATTAGAGGACTATCAGGGTGCATTGCGTGACTGCAACGCCGCCATTGAGCGCAATCCATTCTCGCCAGGCGCGTACTACACAAGAGGATATATCTATCGGCAACTACATATGCTCAACGAAGCAGAGAGCGACTATTCCGAAGCTCTAAAATTCGCACCAGAGAATAGAACATACATGCTGCTCAGAGCGGATACCAGAGCTATGCAAGAGCACTATGAAGAGGCACTAACAGACATCAATCAGCTAATCAAACGCGAACCTCAATCGGCTTCTATATGGAGCGAGAAAGGACGAGTATGCCTATTAAAAGGAGACACACTCAATGCCTTAGAGGCCTTCACCAATGCTGCACAATATGATAGAACAAACCCCGCCGTATGGTCCGCTTTGGGCGTCATACAATTGATGCTCAAAAACGATGACGAGGCCTATACACACCTCACACAAGCCATCAACATGGGTTCTAAATGGGCAGGAGACTATATCAATAGAGGTATTATTGCATACCGCAGACATAATTACAGGGCTGCACTCGCTGACTACACCCAAGCCGTTAAAATAGCACCAAACGACGCAGAGTGTTATTACAATAGAGGCATCATGAGGCAAGAAGTGGGCGATTATAACCAAGCACTTGAGGACCTCAACACAGCCATCTCATTAGCACCACACAAAACAGAAATGAGATACCAAAGAGGATTGATTCAAATGCAATTGAGAAAATGGAACCATGTGATTAGCGATATGGATTCGCTTATCGCCAAATACCCCTATTTCTTACCCAGTTATTACTTAGCCGCACAAGCTAAAACACAATTGGGAAAACAAGCAGATGCGTTTAGGTATCGGCAGAAAGCACAAGAATTAGAGGCACGAAAGGACGAAATACAAGCACAGCAAGCCAGCACACCAAATACCGATCTGCTCATCGCTGACGCACAACCACAAAAGAAAGACCATCGCAAAGAGTTTTCATCATCTACCGCACAAAACCAACCCGAACTCACCGAAGAAGAACAGAAATACGACTCCAAAACAAGAGGTTCTATACAGAAACAACACCAAAACATAGTGAACGAACCTAATATCGCTCTCACATACTACCACCAAGATCTAAGTCTGCGCAGAACGAACTACTACCACCCATCGGTGGAATATATCAATAAAAATAACATACTACCATCCATCTTGCGCTTTGCAACACAAGAGATAGCACTCACAGCCGAAATGGTAAACTTCCATTTCTCGGAAATAGCACGACTATCAACACACATCATAGAGCAAGAGATAGCAGACCAACCCAACTATACTATAATCACCTCGCTCTATCTATCACGAGCCATTGAGTTTGCTATCGTGCAAGACTACACCAGCGCTATTGACGATTGCACACGAGCCGCATTGCATGCGGATAAGCAACTAGAACCCATCATCTATTTCTGCCGAGCCAACTGGAGATACCGACTATTAGAATACCAGCGAGCCATAGGAGAACAGCAAGCCACCAATGCGATGGATTTTGATATCATGCTCAAAGACTACGACCAAGTTATCAAATTGCTACCTGACTTCTCTTTTGCATATTATAACAAAGCAAATATACTTTGCGCACAGCGCGAATGGAAAGATGCTATACGCTATTATACACTCGCCATTGAGCAAGACAACGATTTCGCCGAAGCATACCTCAATAGAGGACTCACATACATCTATACAGGAGAGATAGAGAAAGGATTACACGACCTGAGCAAAGCAGGCGAATTGGGCATTTACCAAGCATACAACATGATCACTCGATTCCAATGAAACGCATTCTATACATACTCATCATAACTGCCTTTGCACTCCATGCAAAGGCGCAACTATTGTATGAACTGAGTGGACGCTCCAGCAAGCAAAAATCATACATCTTGGCTATCAATAGACATGTCAATATGCAGTTTCTGGACACCATACCGAATGTGTTCCAATGCTTTGCCAAATGCGATAAAGTGCTAACCGAGTTCACCATGCAAGACTACGAAGCAATCGCAGCACTCAGACAAGCAGCCATACTACCCGACTCCATCCGATTGACCAATTTCTATACAGAGCAACAATTAGACTATATAGACCAAAACCTACTACTCAATATAGGAATGGGATTGGACCAATTATCCCGCATGAAACCCTCCTATCTCACCGAAATGCTACGAACGGAACTCATGAAGCAGTGGCTGCAATACGACGAACAGACATCCATGGAGAGTTTCTTTGAATATGTGGCTGCCGAACGAGGAATACCCGTCATCGGACTCGACAACATAGGAGAAACAATGTATATGCTCTTTGATAGAGAACCATTCCACTGGCAATGCGAGGAATTGCTCAAAGTGGTGGAATACCCCGAGAAAGAAGTACAGCAAGAGCGAACCATTAGAGATATGTATCTATCTGGCAGACTGGCAGACATAAGTTACCAAGTAGAAAGCCCTGATAATAAATCATCCATCTCATACTCGGATTATAAAATCTACTGCGCGCGTAATAAAGAATGGACCAAACGACTACAACCCTACCTACAACAAGGAGCAGCATTCATCACACTCAATGCCATCTATCTCGGAGGAGAAAAGGGATTATTACAGCAACTACGCGCAGCTGGATACCGCGTCAGACCCGTCAATAGAGGATTACTACCCAAAAAGAATATTCAATTAGAACCGATCATATTTACTAACAATCAAACAATAAAACAATGAAAAAACTACTTTTTATTTGTGCATTAACACTCATCTCTATGCTTAATGCATACGCCGCAGGACAAGGTAAATTCATTCATGTGGACAACACTACATCCAAAAACATCAAACCTCAATTGGCCTTCTATCAAGAGCGTGTGAATGGAGAGGACATCACAACACTATTGGTTTGGACCACCAATGTGAATACATACTATGAGTTCACAGACGCATCACGCATACTCATTCGTTTCTCAGATGGCACTATGACGCGTCTATCGCTCGATACCAACAAAGAAATCAAAAAAGAAAAATTCACCAAGAAGAATGCAAACGCTACCATCACATACTATAAAACCATCACATCCTATTCCATCACGCCTGAACTCATTGATAAACTGCAAAACGATATCGCTATCGTCAAAGTGCGTGTTGTATTCAAAGAAAATGATGCCAAGGACTATGATATCGCAGAAGGATACCAAACTAAAATGGCAAGCGACCTCAAACAATCATACTTAGACGCAAGCAAAAAAAATAGACAAAGTACCACCGATTTAAGTGACGAGGATTTCTAAAGTGAAAAAAGGGCTTATAATCATACTTCTATTTCTATGTGCCGATAGCGCACAAGCAACTATCGGCATGCAAGAACTGAGTGATTCATTAATGAATTACACTGGCTTCTCGCGTATATGGTCACCTAATGTGCGCGTAAACAAAATGCGCGTGGATGGCAATCATATTGTTATTCACACCAATGCTACACTCAGCGGAGTCAGATGGACAGAAGAGAAAGCTAAAGAGATTGAGCAGAAAATTAGTCTGTGGGTCTTGGGACATAACCAAGGAAAAGTACAACTCTTCACCCAAAAGACCAATATACGCGATCTCATCACACCCTGCGCCTTACTCACTACTCCCTACTCACTACTCACTACTCAATACTCAATACTCAATACTCAATACTCACTACTCAACAAAGACCTCACAGAAAGGCATATCGCCATCTGGCCAAGCCATGGACTCTATTTCAATCAAAAAAGACAACAATGGATTTGGCAAAGAGCCACACTCTGGACCACTGTAGAAGACCTATATAGCCAAGAGTATATTCGTTTGCTGCGTAAGATGCTTGAGAACTCTGGAGCAAACATATACATGCCCAGAGCAGGACTCGAACATACACAAATAGGACCATCAGGCATGCCCAGATGGACCGAAGGAGCACGCTACTGGATGATAGAGCAGCAGATGGACTCTACACTATGGAACCTCTACGACGGAGACGAGTATAAAGATGATATGAAATGCAGAACCATGTGGGTCAACCACCTTTCCCAATCCATACCTATCGACCTATGCCTCGCGCTGCACACCGATGGATTAGATAGCGAAAACGACTCCACCATCATCGGCACACTATGCATCTATACCACCCATGACGACGAGGGCAATAAGTCTTTAGCCAACGGACAAGATAGACGAACTGTCAATAGAGAACTCGCCGACTGGATACAAACACAAGTGGTCAACGACCTACGCACCATCGCACCTCATTGGACCAGAAGACAACTACTCGAAGCCAACTACTGCGAATCACGAGTACCCGTTGTACCAAGCATCATCTTGGAACTCCTAAGCCATAAGAATATGGCGGATATGCAATACGGATTAGACCCACAATTCCGTTTCACAGCCGCCAGAGCTATCTACAAAGGCATCCTGCGCTACCTCAACGGACAATCCGCTATCGTGCAACCACTCCCCGTACAGCAAATAGCCATACAACCCAATGGATGCATCACATGGATACCTACCACCGACACACTCGAACACACAGCCACACCCTCCTACTACCTACTCTATACACAAGAGAACGGAGGAGAATGGAAAGTGCAGCAAGTGGAAGATACACAATATACCATACCGCTCAAACCGGGTGTGCAGTACAACTGCTATGTGGTAGCGGGCAATGAAGGAGGACTCAGTTTCCCAAGCCCAACCATCAGCGCATACATCAGCAATAAAAGAAAAGCTCCTATCGCACTCATCATCGATGCATTTGATGACACATACGGACCCGAATGGTTCGCCGACTCCACCTACGCAGGCATTGTGCCTGGCACATACGCATGCGAAGATAGATACACATGCGCATACATCGGACAGCAATGGGATTATACGCGCCAGAGCAAATGGATCAACGATGATAACTGCGGATGGGGAGCATCCTATAGAGACCACGCAGGAGAAATCACGATTGGCAATACCAGAGACTATAGCGTACTACACGGCAATGTGCTACAAAAAATGAATATCAGTTATGTCAGCACCACACCAGCACTCGCTATCATCGACTCCACATACCTCTTCGTGGACCTTATCTGCGGAAGACAAAGACAACCACTACCTCCTATACTCAGAGACCCGCTTACACACTACCTCACACAAGGAGGCAAACTACTCATCAGTAGTGATCATATCAGCCAAATAGATAAGCAATGGCTACAAACCAACACGCTTACACGCTATTATGCCAAGAATGCAACGCGCGCAGGCAAGGTGCATGGCGCCAACGGAGAACGATTCAAACTCCTATTACATCCCAATACAGAACAACTCTTCTCACCCGCTCCAGAAGGACTAATGCCTACGAGCGAACAAGCACAAGTACTGGCTAACTATCTGGATATGCGATGCCCGGCAGCCATAGGAACCAAAAACACTAACCACTCCGCCACACTCGTCTGGGGATTCCCACTCGAAGCCACCACACACTTCGAAAAAATATACCAATACTCCATCGAGTGGCTAATCAGTAGTGAGTAATCAGTAATCAGTAGTCAGTAATCAGTAGTCAGTACTAAAAAAATCGCTCTTCAGGGCGATTTTTTTTGCATATGTGCAAAATTTTTACTACCTTTGCAGCCGCAAAGGTCAATGTAAATAAACAAGGTATGACACAACCACAAGCCAAACAACAACTTATAGGACTCTTAAAGAACGAACAATGTTTTTGGTCTTATAGCCCAGATTCTATTGATAATATCTCTGATGATATATTGATAGAAAAGGTTTTGTTGTATCTCGACATACCCGAGATTGACCAGTTGTTTAGGATATACCCATACAAAAAAGTGAAACAAGTCTGGTTAGACAAACTGGTACCACAGTTAGAGTATTATTATTCGTTAAATCGTTTCTTCGCATGGTATTACTTCCATTCTAAACGCCCAGACCAATATGTAAAATCCATGGCTACTCGCCATTTTAATTGCAAGTTCAAATGATATCTATTCTATTTTGCAAGCGGGTATTGATATTCACGATTTGATGACTGTAGCATTGCAATATTCGCGTCATCGCCTCAAAAGTAAAAACCTACTGTCAATGCTTACAAGAGGCGAGTTGTTTACACAAGATGCTAATTTCCATTTGTTAGAGCCTGTATATAATGTTACAGCCCAAGAAATTGAGAGTTATATTAAAACTTGTTTAACCCAATAAATCATACATCGTAAATCAGTAAGTTGTACATTACCCCGCAATACAATCGTTGTCCGACATATTTAATGAGCATTATAATCTTAAAATCATCTGCCATTTATGCAAAATCCGCATAAATGGCATTTTTCTTTTGGTACTTTCAAAAATTATTACTACCTTTGCACCGCAAACTCACGCTGGGATGTCTGCGTGGACAGATCAGGGTGAGGGAGCAGACATATTGATTGGCGTTTACTAACGCTTGTTTTTGACTCATTGAAACCTAGGAAATTTCAATAAATCATTCACAAGAACAAGGCAGTAGTAGATGCCCATGGGTGTATTATATGCCTACACGCACAAACTATTAAGGTGCGTGCGTGGGCGTTTATATACGCAGCGTGGGTTTCTGCATTGCTTATTCGGAATGATTGGTTTTCCTAGGACCACAATGAGCGGATAAGCAATAGAAAGAAATCCGCGTTTTTTGTTATGCCCACAAGTACCTCACAAATTACAGTCACTTCTCCTTTATTGCCAAACTTGGACGAACTGAACGAGTTGATGCAAGATATATGGAACCGCAAATGGATTACCAATGCGGGGTATTACCATAATGTATTGGAGCAAGAATTGGCAAAATACCTTGGAGTGGAGTATATATCGCTCTTTACTAATGGCACTCTGCCACTTATTACCGCCTTCCAAGCATTAGGTATTCATCAAGGCGAGGTAATCACTACGCCATATTCCTTTGTAGCAACGAGCCATTCGATTTGGTGGAATGGATTAAAACCTGTCTTTGTGGATATAGAGGAAGATACATGCGGAATTGATCCAATGAAAATAGAAGCAGCTATTACGCCTAACACGGTGGCAATCATGCCTGTGCATTGTTATGGCAAACCATGTAAGACCGAGGAGATTGAAGCTATTGCTAAAAAGCATGACATCAAGGTAATCTACGATGCAGCACATGCTTTCGGTGTGAATGTGAATGGACAATCAATCTTACAAGCAGGTGATATCAGTACGCTCAGTTTCCATGCTACCAAGGTATATAACACCATTGAAGGTGGTGCATTGGTTTGTCATTCCGCTGATATGAAGTACCATGTGGATAATCTAAAGAATTTTGGCTTCCGTGGCGAGACCACGGTAGTGGCCCCTGGTATTAATAGCAAGATGGATGAGGTTCGTGCTGCTTATGGATTGCTCAATCTGCGCCAAGTGGATGCGGCCATTGAAGCAAGGCAGAAAGTGGCAAATGCGTATCGTGATGCTTTGCGTGACGTAAGAGGTCTTCGTTTCTTTGACGACATGGTGGATGTGAAGCATAATTATAGTTATTTCCCTATTTTTGTAGATGCAGAGCAATATGGTATGTCTCGTGATGATTTGTACGAGAAGATGAAGGCGAATAATGTGTACGGTCGCCGTTATTTCTATCCATTGATTACGGATTTTGAACCATACAAGGATATACCGAGTGCTCATCCGAAGAATCTGCCAGTGGCAAATAAAATAGCTAACCAAGTGATTTGCTTGCCTATGCATCATGCATTGAGCGAAGATGATGTTAAACGAATTATAGATAGTGTAGATATATGCAAATGAATGATTTAAAGGATAAAAAACTATTAATCTTAGCAGGAGTAGATGTCCATGTTAAATTAGTTCGCGCTGCTAAAGCATTAGGAGTGTACACTATTGTTACGGATTATTTGCTACCTGAAGAATCTCCCGCAAAATTAGTTGCTGATGAATATTGGATGTTAAATATTACAGATGTTGATTCAATCGTAAAAAAATGCCGTGAACATAATATTGATGGAGTGTTGGCTTATTGTATCGATCCAGCTCAGATTCCATATCAACAAATATGCGAAAAACTTGAATTGCCATGTTATGGCACTAAGCAGCAATTTGAGATAATGACAGATAAACGTCTTTTTAAGGATTTCTGTTTAGAAAATGGAGTAGAAGTGATTCCAGAGTATTCGTTGTATGATATACAGACCAATAATGTTAAATATCCAGTATTAGTTAAACCTACTATAAGTAGGGGCTCACGTGGTCAAACTATTTGCTATAGCCCTGCTGATATACCACAAGCTGTAGAGATAGCAAAAAGAGAGTCAAAGAATGGTGAGTTTTTGATTGAGCGATATATGGTTGGTGCGCAAGATATCTCATTTGCATATTTTGTTTCTAATGGAACTCCTTATTTGTTAAAGCTCGGTGATCGCTATCTAGGTAGTCATGAAGATAATTTGGATAGACAACAAATGGCAACTATCATGCCTTCAAAATATGTAGCAGAAATAATGGAGAAAGTAAATCCAAACATTGAAAGGATGATTCAATCTCTGGGAATTCAATTTGGCTCTGTTTTTTTACAAGGTTTTTATGAGGATGGGCATGTCTATATGTATGATCCCGGATTGCGGTTCCCAGGTTCTGATTTTGATATTGTCACAAAAGATATAACGCATTTTGATCCTATGGCTTCTTTTGTTATTTTTGCACTAACTGGAGATGTTACAACTAGTGTGGGAGATCCAACTAATGCATATTTGTATAAAAATGGAGCATGCGTGATATTGTCTCTTTCAGTTCGTGCTGGTGTGATAAAATCGTTTGATGGTTTTGACACCATAGCGAACCAACCAAATGTATATTCTGCCCAGAAACGAAGAATGATTGGTGGCGTTGTAGAAAATACGGGAGACGTACGTCAGAGAGCGGCTGAATTTTGTGTGTTTATACAGAATCGTGAAGAAGTCCCGAAATTTGTACATTGCGTATATGATACTATTCATATTTTAGATGAAAATGGAGCTGATATGATAATTTCGAAAATTAAAATATAATTAACAATGAAACGAGATTTGAGTTATTTGAAAGATTGTCCTATAGCGATATTAGGTGCAGGCGCAGTAGGAATGACACTGGCAGCAGACTGTAAATTAGGTCAGCCAAATCGTGAGGTTCGATTATACTCGCGTAGTAAGAAATCTATAGCATATATGGATAGGACAGGTATTCTTATGGATGGAATCCAACGTAACCTATATGCATTTGAACGTAGCGGACGTGCTCATCTAGATTTATATACTAACGACATGGTAGAGGCTGTTAAAGGAGCCAAATTTATATTGATGTCTATCCCAGCTTTGGCACATGAAGATTATCTCAGACAACTAGTTCCATTATTAGAGGATGGTATGGTTATTCACACTTTCCCAGATAACTATGCTAGTTTCCTATTGCGCAAATTTATGCGTGAAGCAGGATGCACAAAGGATGTAATCATAGGTGGTTGGGGAAGTGCTCCGTATGGCACTCGTGTAGAAAAAGTACAAGGGTTTTGGACTAACCACGTTGGTATTAAATATCGTGCAATTTCTTTGCGTGGAGCATGTTTGCCAATGAGCGATATGGATGATTTTATTGAGAGTGGTAAGTATCTACCTTGTATGGATTCTGTATATACAGGAAATGGACCAGAACGTGGCGATACAATGATAGATATCGGCTTCTCCAATATAAACCCTGTTATTCATGTACCAGCTTCTTTACTAGGTGTGTCGAGTATGGAAAATTGGTCGCTTGTATATGGAAATGAACCAGACTCATACTCAATGTATTCACATGGTCTATGCCCAAGTATATGCCGTGTACAATATCAATTTTATCAAGAGCAGGTAGCAATCGCTAAAAAACTAGGAATTGATTATCCTAAATGGGAATATGAAATGTTTTTCAGTCGTCGTAGTATTTTGACTCAAGAATATATGGGTTTGGATGAGAATGGGAAAGATAATGTTGTTTTCCCGTTAGATAAACCTTGTGATGAAGGTAATACAGGACCCAATGATATCAACCATCGCTATATTACAGAGGATATTCCTGTGGGTTGTAAAATCTATCATGATCTCGGTGTAAAGTTTGGAGTTCCTACGCCAATTATAGATGCAATGATTGTGATAGGCGGTGCTTTCCATGAAAAAAGTTTTTATAAAGAAACAAAATACAATCTTGATTATCTCGGTATAGGACATATGACAAAAGAGCAATTGTTGGATTATGTCTACCATGGTAAATACACCTCAAAATAATATACTATATGTTAAATAATGAAGATATATTAGTTAGTGTAATATGTGAGGTTTACAACCACGAGCCGTATTTGCGTGAATGTTTAGAAGGGTTTGTAATGCAGCAAACAAATTTCTTGTATGAAATTTTAATACACGATGATGCTTCTACTGATGGTTCAGTTGCAATTATTCGCGAGTACGAACAAAAGTATCCTAATTTATTCAAACCAATATATCAAAAGGAAAATCAATATTCAAAAGGAGTAAGTATCTGGAGAGATATTCAAATCCCTCGTGCACAAGGTAAATATATCGCTATATGCGAAGGCGATGACTATTGGACAGACCCGCTGAAACTCCAAAAGCAAGTAGACATTTTAGAAGCTGATGAGACATTAATGGCTTGTTGTACGGATTGTTCTGTAGTAGATAATCATAGCGCCCTTCTCAAAGAGAAACGAGGTGGTGTGGTAAAAGGTGATATACAAGGACGATACAATCTGCGCGATTTTTTTAGAGATAATCATCAATATCCAACATTGAGTGTGGTGTATCGTCGTGCGCATACACGAGAAGTGCAACAAAAACATGCACATACAATCAATGCATTTTTAGGAGACTGGACACTTTGGATATGCCTACTTATCTATGGTGATATGTATTTCTTAGATGAAGTAACATGTGCCTATCGCATTAATCCAACATCAGTGACGCATACTGTTAATCGTGTAGCAAGAGCAAAAGCGAGTAGGGATATTTGTGCGAAAGTGGCAGATATATTGCCAGATGAATATGCAGATATAGCAAAAGACCTTCGCCATACGGATTGGGTGTGGATTAGTCTTATATTTGCTTATAGAGCAGAAAAGAAGTATCTACATATGTTTGGTGCTGCTTTCATGGCACTCATTAAATGTCCGCGTTCATTATGGAAAACATGGAAAAACAGAAAACACAAATAATAAAAACTGATTTGTAATAACACTCTCAGCTATGTTTAAATATACAAAACGCTTAATAGCAAACATCAAGTTCTACCGCAATGAGTGGAAACTACAAGAACAAGAAGACCAAGAACTTCAGCACATTGAGGGATATACTGGTCATATAATGACCGGATATACCTATTATCAGAAAGTAGAAAAAGCAAGAATAGAACGCAAACGCCTTCATCAAGAGTTCCTCAAATCAATCAAATAACTCTCAGTGCTGATATTTATGATAGCACCCTCTTAGTGTCTTCATAGGACATGGTCCCGTGATGCTATCGTAAATGGAAGCATAATGAATGCACCAATTTGTTACTAACTTTCCTAACTACTCTAACATACCAAACGGAGGCGACAAGGTTCGTCTCCGTTTTTTATTCTACCCATTAGAGCAGAGGAAGTGGAGAGCGAGAGGTTTTTTATAGGATTTTATAAAATACTGATTAACAGGATATTTAGCAGGATAAAAGTATCGCCACTCCACTCTATTTTAGTTTTACAACTTTTGCATTTACTTGCATAGCTTTTACAAAAAAGACTATTTATAGAGAGGTGGTTAACGCAAAAGTAATTGATAGCATAAACATTCCGGAAAGTATATAGAAGGTATATTGAAGGTATAGAGAAGGTATAGTAATCATCAACAAACTTCTAAGTAACCACTAACTTATCTCTAACGCTCAACTCGGAAATGAGTGCTGAGTAGCTGTTGACTAAAACTGTGACTAAAACTGAAAAAGGTTGACTCGATAACTGAGATAGAATCTTAAAAATCGTAAACTTTTGACTCGATACCTAAAAGGGTTGATTTAATTCCTGAAAAGGTTGACTGAGAGCCTAAAGAGGTTTACTATTTAAAAAGACGATACAAAGATACTGCAAAAAATTGACATACGCAAATTTTATTACTATACGAGATGCAATTTTCATAAAACCTATACCTTTAACTTTTGAAAATTATTGTTTTCCTCATACACCTGCGCAGGTGTGCGCATATTTAAGCTGAGATGAGGGCGTAAAGTATTGTATGTGCGGATTGCGTGATCTACTATTGGCATAGCTTCAAGCAGATTCTTAGGAGTTTGTAATGGCTCCAGAAACTCGTTCTTGATAATACCATTCACCCGTTCCGCCATGCCATTATCCGTTGGATTGCTGTCTTCAGTCATGCTGATGCGTATATGATGTTCTTTGAGCAGCGTGATATACTCGTCACAGCAGTACTGGACACCACGATCCGAATGGTGGATGGTTCCGCACAGATTGCCGCTTCCGGCATGGCTAATGGCTTGCTGCAAAGCCTCAATGGTGTACTTGGCTTCCAGAGTAGGCGCCAGAACGTAGCCGATCACCATGCGCGAGAAAGCGTCCGTTACAAGATGCAAATAACAAAACTTATCATCTATGGTGTAGATATACGTTATATCGCACACCCACAGTTGATTAACATAAGTAATAACGAGTTCTTTGACAAGATTTGGATACTTAAAGTAAATGTGGTTTGAGTTCGTCGTGTGTCGCGGTTTGCGAGGAGGTATAATCAGCTTATACCGGTGAAGCAAGTTCAGAAACTTGTCTCGTCCCATATCCAGCGCGTCGCCAAGCACAGAACGGGTAAGATAGTATAGCTTGAGACCGCCTATCAGAGGCATTTCAGCCCGGTAGGTTTCCACAATGGATAACACCTCTCGCTCAATTTCTAACTCGCT
>JAXJUN010000028.1:0-99545 GCA_036309065.1 Paludibacteraceae bacterium
GCTGCGTGACCGCAAGGGTCGCGCCATTCTATGTTTGCGCTTATCCTCCAAGTGGGGACTTGTCGGGCGCTGCACTCGGAGTGCGTTCCGTCGCACTCCTTCACACAAAAACTCATTCACTCCGTTCTTTCACAAAAAAGCCAAAAACATTTCTTATTTACGATGTACCATCTACTATTTTTGATTATATAGCCTATCTAAAAGAAACAGAAATCAAAACTGAATTATTCAAATTGAATTATTTGATTTGCATAATTCAAATAAAATAGGATAGCCATGCGAGGCTATCCTATTTATAGGGTGCTAGCCCAACTAGCCTGACTAGTCTAACTAGCCGATATAGACGAAATAGCCTAATTAGAATTTATATATGGCGCCGAGGCGGAAGTTAATTCCCTGCGACTGGTAGCCGTAATAAATATCATTCTTGCGGTGAATGAAGTTATTCAGTTCGAAGAATAATGTTAAATTAGGCTGAGGTTCTGGACGCACAGTAGTACCTCCATCCTCATTAACCATCTTCGCTTGTTTGCCTACCCACATCTCATATTGCACACCAAGGTTCATCTCAATCATTGGTTTGAGTTTGTGCACACCATCCGTAGCCAAAGCTAAACGACTGCCTCTGAAATAATTATCCGAGTAGAGCGACCAATGCTTGTCTATACGGCCGTCAATGCGCAGACCAATCTCCCAATTAGCACGATCATACACAGTATGGTGTTTATTATCTAATAAATCATGCAGTTCTTGGCAATGTTGATTATAGTTATAGGAATTATCTTCATGCTTGAGCACATTCCAGAAATAATAATCTCCATGCAGATTGATGCGGATAATATCCTTGTAGTGGTAATTGATTTGACCACCTATCTTACCACGGCTATAATCACTATAGGTGTAACTCAAATCACCTGCATGCATCGCCATCAATTCATTTAACTTACTGCTGCTATATGTGGTAGTATTATCCGTCACAGCAATCAGCGTGGTTTGATTGAGCATGTGGGCATAACCGCCATGTATCTCAATCATCAAATCACGATACGGACGGATATGAAATCCTACTTCCGCATCAATAGGAGTGTAAGAAGCCACATGCCCGGAGATAACACCTGCCTCCATCAAGCGGAAGGGGTTATCCATATGCGATTGCAAGGTACCAATGCCATGAATTCCTTTTGCATCCGCATAGATAGTCAACCATTGTTTGGCTACCTGCGCCTCCAAATAGACATGAGGAGAAGGAGCAAAACTGAGGTTCTCTACACCCGATAAATACTGTCCACGACCGAGGTTCATATCCAAGTTAATACCCAAATGCAGTTGTACGCGTTTGCTCTTATACGCATAATAGGGTTCAATACGGAAATTATGAATGTTATGGTAGGTGTTGACCAATGATGCCAAACCAGTCAGTTGGCGGAAGTTATTCTGTATATATACTTCAGCACCCACATGGTGTGCATCGCTGCTCCAGTCGAACGATAGTTCGCTGCGCAGTTGGTGCTCATTCACCTGACCAGGAACTGCGAAAAGCAGATAACCTGTTTGCACCTTGTATTGCACCTCTTGCTTAGCGTTGGATTTAACACCCACATACGCCTCCGCTGACCATAAGTTCACTTTATCCTTATCCGTGAGGGTGTAATCCTTTAGGTAACCATTCTTATAGCCAGTACCTATGTTGTTATAGTCGTAGAAATGACCATACTTATGCACATAAGTATTGCTGCCATTCACGCCGAAATAGAGGTCACATGCGCTGAATAGATGAGCAAATTCCAATCCTATGTTAGTCTTGCTATCTGCTTTCAATCCCCATTGACCATTATGGTGGGCGAAAGCCTTAAGAACAGACTTCTTGCCATCATCCAATTTGTACTCAAAATCAAACAAGGTATTAGGGTGACCAATCGCACCGCGTAAATAACCGTTATATGCTTCACCTGGACTGAAACGGGTGGGTTGGGATAGCAAAGCATTAAACTCTGCACCCGGTTGCACATCAGCTGTATAATCGGAATACTCCACTTTGGCCGCTTCCACAGTGGTCTCTACCACCTCGGGTTTGGTGGATAGTTTGCCAGCCGCTTGTATGACGGGTTGAAAATCACGCTCAACGGTCACATTACGGTTGAGTGTAGTGTCGGCGCTATTCTGCGCACTCACTGTAAGCGCGCATAGTAGTAATGAACTAATCAATAATTGCTTCATATTACTCTTCCTCTATTTCGTTCTCTTCTGCTGGCGCGGGTTGCTCAAGGGCATCCAATGCTTGCAGGCGATTTGTGATTATCGTTTGTATATCGTCTCCCTGGTGGGTGTAGTTGGCTTGCAGCGCGAGGAGGTACTGGCGCGCTTGGAATAGTTCACCTTTACCTAAGTTAATATCACTGAGCAGGATGAGCGCGCGAGCCAACCAGTACTGCTGTTGCGTATTCATCTGTGTGAAGGACATCACTTCAGCTTCGGACTGATCTAATAATCCTTCTTCAAAATAGCTTTGTGCCAGCAGGTACTTGGCTTCCGCACCTTGTGCTGTACGCACTTCTTGTGCTAAGATGGTCAAGTCTTTCTGCGCCTTGGTCCATTGGTTGGCTTGTATATACGCTTTGGCACGGCAATAGCGCGCTTCTTGCTGAATAGTTGGGTCCAAAGACGCGTCCGCTAACATCTGGTCAGCAATATCGATGGTGGCTTGGTGGCGTCCCAACTGATTGCTGCAGCGTAAGATACCTAATCGAGCGATTGCCGCATTCTCATTATTAGACGCGAGCGCGTGCATGCGATAGAACGCCTCCAACGCACTGCTGTAATCGCTTTTGTCATAGCAAATCTCAGCCACGCGTGTAGCCGCTTCTTCTTGGTATGGATTGGCACTCATCTCTGCTAATACGGTGTATTGCCCGAGTGCCTCGGTAGTCTTACCTAAGCGGTAATACGAGTCAGCCAAGTAATAGCGTGCAGAGGTGCAATAGCGTCCACCTGCGCAGTACTGCGATATATAATTGCTCAGCGAGATAGTGGCTTTTTGGTATGCACCTTGCATATACTGCATTTCTGCTGCGGCGTAGAGCAACGAGTCTTCTTGTGTGGTGACGGTCATGTTTATCTTCGCTAAGTTCTTAGTGAAGGCAAGATACTCATCCACATTACCTTGCGCTACATAGAGTGCCTGTAGTGCATCGAGGGCTGTATATGCCTCTTCGGTACCAGGGTAGGTCTCTATTGTGCTGCGATAGGCAGCAATGGCTTGGTCGTTCTGCTCTAAATTGCGGAAAAGCATGGCGCGCTCGATAGCTGCTTTGCGAGCGAGCGGTGAGTGTGGGTAGGTGGAGAGCAACTGCTCATAAGTGATGATAGCAGCGCGTTCATCTTCTTGCTGCAACTGCGCACGAGCAATCTCATACATACCATCATCCGCGTAGTCCGACTTAGGATAGCGACTCACTAATCGCTTCATCACATTCACTTTCTCGTCATACATGCGCTGTAGTCCCACAGCGTAGCCGCGTTGGAAGAGTGCATAGTCTGCACACGCTGCTTCCATATTGCTCACTTGGGTGTAATAGGTGGTAGCTTGACGGAAATCACGATTATTGAAATAGCAGTCACCTATACGGTTGAGCGCGTCTGCGTATGTGGGTTCAGTGGCCAAAGTGCCATCTATATATGTGGAGAATGCTTCGCGTGCCTTATCGTATTTCTTTTGTGAGAAATAGCAGTAACCTTCTAAATAGCGTGCGATGGTATAGTTCTCAGATCGGCGTGCTTTGGGGTGAGCAAAGAATCTCTGAAGATGTTGCTCACAGGTCTTATACTCACGCAAGCGGTAGTAAGCTTCTGCTTGTAGGTAATATGCTTCGGCGGTGTAGGTATCACATTCATTGGCATGTGCTACCACAGCGCTGAGCCATTCAAGGGCGGGTTTCATCTTGCCTTGCAGGAAGCAGTCAGCACCTAATTGATAGCGCAAATACTGCTTGGTATCTATCATCTTCTGAGTAGGATGGTCAATACTATCGAGCACAGAGATAGCAGCGGAGTAGTTCTTGCTATGCAGCAGTGCGTCGGTGAGTAACTGATAGATATTATTCTCGTATTTGGAGTTAGGGAACTGATGTAGAAAATCATTGAATGCGCGTACGGATTCACCCAAGGCAGTGGATGACTGATAGGTGCAAAGGGTGTAGTTATACGCCGCTTCTTCGGTCACAGCAGGTGTGATAGCATAGTTAGCAGCCGCTTGGTAGGATAGTTTGGCTTGCTCGTATTGCTTGAGTTGCACATAGGCATTACCCATAGTGAGGCATGCAGCCTCTGAGAGGGTATCTGCTTGCTGCTTCATCTGCTTGAGCGATTGTACAGCTAGTTCGTACTCACCTATCTTATAGGCGGCAGTACCTAACATATACATATCATTGCGCAGCAGTTCCAATCCTTGTCGCTTAGTCTCTGCTTGGTAGTGCTGGAGGTGACTGATAGATTGCTGGTAATCGCCTTTGTGGAAATATATCTCACCCAAGAGGCGATGGAGTTCGCAGTTGTTAAGACTCTCAGGTTGCTCGCGTAATAATGTTTTGGCGCGTGTTTCCACTTCGTCGTAGTTGCCTTGCGCGTAGTATATCTGCACGAGGTAATAAGGAATAGTCTTTTGGTATTCCTCGTTATTCTCTAATCGCTGGAGAGCAGGCAACGCTTTTTCATACTTCTGCATCTTATACATACAGTAAGCATAATAGTATGTGCCACGTGTGGTATAGCGGTTCTCTGCTTTGCTCAGTTGATTGAAATAGATAGATGCGCGTTGGTACTCTTGCATCATCAGATAGGCGTATCCGCGATAGAAAGAATAGTCGGTTTGGTGCGGACGACTGAGCGCCTTGGGTTCAACCTGCTCCAGCACTTTCAGCGCATTCTTATAGCGTCCTTTCTCTACATAGATAACACCTTGCATGAAGTTCACTTCATCTGCAAAAGTGGTGTAGGGAAAGGCTTGTAGATAGGACTTTAGGTCTTTCTGTAATTGTTTATCGCGTCCTTCGAAGCGCTCTGCTAAAGCATTATAGCGCTTTTCCATCTCTGATGTCTGGGCAGCGATGGATAAGGAAGTGAATGCGAAGAGGATAATCAGTATTTTCTTCATTATCGTGCGAGTTTGATTTCATTCCACATCTCGAGTAGCAGTTCTTGTGCTTCGCCCGCATCGTGCATGAGTGCGCAGCGGTCAATAGTGCTCTTGTCGGCGTAGTAAACAGGGTTGAGGTGCAGCGCGTGTGGATCTAATAATTCACCCTCCACTTCGATAGGTTCATTACCAAAGAAATAGGTAGCATCCACTGTGTTAGGCCATGCTTCCTCATCGTATTGCGCTTCGAGGATGGTAGAAGCGGCACCTTTGCCTCCTGCGCATGATACATAGCCTATCTCCTCCATATTGGCAAGTGCATTATCTGCGCGGCACATATAATTGATGAAGTAGGCTGCGGCTTTGGTATTCTTGGCATACTTAGGAATTACCCAACCATCAAACCACACATTCGATCCCTCTTTAGGCACAATATAATCGAGCATAACACCCATCTCGGATGCCTCTTCGATAGCGAATTGTGCATCACCAGACCAACTGAGGTTGAGCCATGCTTTGCCTTTGGTCATCTCTTCTTTGCCAAAGTCCACTTCCCATCCGCAGATTTGATTCTTGGCTTGCAGGAGTACTTCCTTCACAGCATTGACGCGTTCTGCTGTTACATGGTGTACTAATTCGTTACGGTCCACTTCGCCCGCTGCTATCTGGTCGCGGTAAGCGTATAGCACCAATACGGAATATACATCGCGGAAGGCATCCTTCATGAGGATACGATTCTCAAATTTAGGATTGAGAATAGCATCCCAAGACTGCAGTTCATTCCCATCTACATATTGAGGATTATAGATAAATCCTGTGGTGCCCCACATATATCCCACAGCATAATCGCTCACGGTGATATCTGCCGTAGGAGCCATCTGCTGGAATTTATCAGTCACGAATGGAGATATATTATCAAAGTAATATATAGAATCAGGGATGACACTCTTGTCGATAGGCAGCAAGAGTCCTTTCTTGAACATGCGCTCGATGATATACTCCGATGGGCAGAATACATCATAGTCTTCGTGTCCCACTTCGATTTTAGTGAGGGCAGTCTCGTTGATATCAAATGTCTCGTACACGAGTTCTATTTTCTCGCCTGTTTGCTCATAATACCACTGTTCAAAACCATTCTTGACATTCTCGTCAATATAGTCTGCCCAGTTAAGCACTTTGATTTGCTGCATGCGGTCTGTTCCGCCGCATGAAACCATGATGAGTGACAAGATCACAAGGTACAAGGTACCAAAAAAGGATTTTTTCATTGTAGTGAGTTTTTTTCTAGTGAACTAGTAAACTAGTGGACTAGTGGATTATTATTCTTGTTTTAATTTTCGTTCGCGGAGGTTGATAAATACCAGCACCGTGAGCATGACGAGCAAGATGATGGTGAAGAGTGGTCGCAATTCAGGAGTGAGACCACCTTTGCGCGCATCGGAGTAGATAAAAGTGCTCAGCGTCTCCAGTCCGCCACTTCCTTTGGTAAAGAAAGTGACGCCGAAGTCGTCCACGGAGAGTGTGAGTGCCAATATAAATCCTGATAGCATGCCAGGCCACAATTCGGGTAACATCACCATGCGTAATGCTTGTGCGGGTGTGGCGCCAAGGTCGAGCGCTGCCTCGTAGGTGTTGGGGTTCATGCGACTCAATCGAGGTAACACGCTGAGCACTACATACGGCGTGCAGAATACCACATGCGCGATACATACCGTAGCCAATCCTTGACTGATGCCCAATGCCACGAAGAGCAAGAAGAGGGATATACCTGTGATGATATCTGGATTGATCATCGGTACAGAATTGAGGAAACTGACAGCTTTGCGTTGTTTAGCTCGCATATTATAAATACCTATCGCTGCGAGTGTGCCGAGTATAGTGGAGCATACGGCAGCGATAAGTGCGATAAGCAGCGTGTAGATGATGGCATTATTGAGCCCAGCATCGGCTTTGCCAGAGAAGAGATTGAGGTAGAGGTCGAAGGAGAAACCGGTCCAGTTACCCAATACCTTGCTCTCTGTGAATGAGAAGACGGCAATGAGCGCGATGGGGGCATAGAGCACAAGGAGGAGCAACCATAGGTATAGTTGCGAACCGTAATGGCGTCTATTATCGTTTCTTTTTCTCCGTAATCGTTCTTGCTCCACAAAAGGTAAGTCTTTTTCTGCTTTGCGTGCTCGCCATGTGAAGAGAGTGTAGCATACACCCGCAATGAGTAGTAGCGCAGCCATAATCCATCCCACCCATGCCACAACGCGTGACTCTTGCTGCGTATGGGAAGTAATATAGATACGCATTGCCTCTTGGGCATTGCTTATAAGGACGCGCTTGGTGCGATTTTTAATCTCCTTGCTATTCTGCCAAATAGTCCATTGTGTGCCTTCGGTATCGGTGTATGAATAGACGCTATCTCCCCATGCTACGGCTTGGGGTAGATGACTATGTGCAAAGAGGATATCAAAGGTATCCAATGAACTGGTGGCATCCAATAAGGCATACTCGCCATTGAGAAGAGATATATTGATTTTCTCCGACGCGTAGGTGTCAGGGAAAGTATCCAATAGGGCATTCGTGGTGGTAGCTGCAACGCGTAACTGATGGTGAATATTCGATTGCGCAGACACGCCGAGCGCGAACATCAAAAAGAGTAGGATAGTGTATTTTCTCATACCAATCCTCCTTTCTCTGCGCTCGATGTATCATTATCCCCAAAGAAAGAGGTGATACCAATAATCACTAATAGCACTAATGACAAGACAGCACCATAGTTGAGCAGGTCGGTGGTGGTGATATAATCTTGTATGAGTGAACCGAATAATTTGATATTATTGCGTGTGAGCAGTTCGGCAATCGCGAATGTGCTGACCGTAGGCATGAATACCATCACAATACCGCTATAAATACCTGGCATAGAGAGAGGTACGATCACCTTCCAAAAGCAGGTCCATTTATTCGCCCCAAGGTCCTGTGCTGCTTCTATGAGTGAAGTATCCATCTTGAGTAAGGTGTTATAAATAGGATAAATCATGAATGGTAGATAATCATAGCATAGTCCAAAGAGCAATGCTCCTTCGCCCAATGGCAGTCCAAACATATTAAATAATTCCACCGTAGCGATGGTGCGTAGCAGGAAGTTGATCCACATCGGCAGGATGAAGAGCATCGCCATCACTTTAGGTGTGCGGAAGTCTGTCATCGCCATGACATAGGCGGCAGGGTATCCTATCAATAAGCATATGAGCGTATTGAATACGGCAATCATCAGCGAGTAGAGGAAAGTGCTGATGGCTTCGCTATGTGAGAAGAACTTCACAAAATTATGCAAAGTAAATCGTCCGTCTATGTCAGTGAAGGCATATACAGCCACTAAGATGAGTGGCAGTAGTACGAAGAGCGCCATGAAGAGCACATAGGGCCATGCCCATGTGCGGCGTGAGGAAACTATTTGAAGAAGTTTATTCATTTCCTTATCCTTATTCTTGGTTCCTTACTTCTAACTCCTCTAAAAGAATGGCATTCTTTGGAATGACGATACCTACTCGGTCGCCGTCGTCCCATACTTCATTGGTATCTACATAGATATCATATCCTTCGTCTGTGCGGATGGTGAGGTGGTAATGGTTACCCTTGAAGAGAATGAAATGCACTTCGCCAGATAGAGTACCTTCTTCTTCGTAGTCCTGCAAATCCACTGCTTTGAATGGCACTTTCACTTGCACCTTATCTCCTGCGCTGAAAGGTGCTATCTGCTTTTGTGCTACTTCCCATTCGGTATCCAAGAAACGCACTTTGCCGTTTTTGGTTATCTCGCCCTCAAAGATATTATACATATAGCGCTCTTTGTGCATGATTTGTATATCTTCGGGTTTGACCAACATACCCACTTCGCGGCCTGGTAAGAACTCATGATAGTCTTGCACCAAGAATTCATATCCATCGGCGGTGAGTACGCGCATCTCATAGTGCACACCTTTGAAGATACAGCTCTGTACCTCGCCATATAGTTTGGTGAATCGTCCTTTTGGAATACGGTCGTCGGGGTCAATATCTTCTTGACTCATTGCTCCTGACTCCTTACTCTTTGTTCCTTCGTACCAGATATAGATATCTTCTGGTCGTATAACGACATCAACGGGGTTGTTTTCTCCAAAACCCTCGTCAATACATGTGAATTCATGACCACAGAACTCCACCTTGCGGTCTTTGATCATGGTGCCATCAAGGATATTACTTTCTCCGATGAAGTCAGCTACGAAGCAGTTTTGGGGTTCGTTGTATATGTCAGTTGGGGAACCTATTTGCTGAATTTTGCCTTCATTCATCACCACTACGCGGTCACTAAGCGTGAGCGCTTCTTCTTGGTCGTGTGTGACATAAATAAAGGTGATGCCGAGTTTCTCATGCAGTTCTTTGAGTTCAATCTGCATGTCGTGTCTCATCTTAAGGTCAAGCGCTGAGAGGGGTTCGTCTAATAACAACACTTCTGGATTATTGACAATAGCTCGCGCGATAGCCACACGCTGCTGTTGGCCTCCAGAGAGCGTATCCACTTCGCGCTCCTCATAGCCGGTTAGGTTAGCCATCTTAAGCGCTTGGCGCACTTTCTTGGCAATAGTTTTGGGATCTACTTTCTTCAATTTAAGCCCAAATGCCACATTATTGAATACATTGAGATGTGGGAAGAGTGCATATTTCTGAAATACCGTGTTGACGGGTCTCTTATGGGGCGGTGTGAGTGTTACATCTTTGCCTTTTAGGAGGATATCTCCTTGACTGGCTACTTGAAAGCCTGCGATACATCGTAGGAGTGTAGTCTTTCCGCACCCAGAAGGGCCGAGGATAGTAACGAATTCTCCTTTTTGCACTTGTAGACTCACGTCGTTTAGTGCATATTTGCCATCCTCGAATTTTTTCGAGAGATGGTTCACCTCAATGATAAAGTTGTTTTTTTGCATTTGGGTAAAAAGGGCTAAATAGGGTTTCTGTATTCCCAAGTAATCATAAAAATAGTGTTTAAATTATTGTATTGCGAGTGCGCGTCTCGGTGCGCGCATACTTACGCATAATAAAATCGGCTGCAAAGGTAGTAAAAATATTGCACATATGCAAACTATTTTCAATTTTGAGTTTAGATTTGACAAAAATAATGAAAATAGGATAAAAATATAAAAAACATTTTTTAGGTAATCAAAAACGACGGCGGATGTAGTCTTTTATGTATTAGCACTACCGTGCTTTTGAGTCGTATCCTCAACGGCTACTCTTTAAAGTACACTTTACGGTAGCCATTGCGGATACACCTCACCTCCATAGGAGGTAAATTCCTAAAAGCCTACTCTCGCCTCACAAAAACGCGTTCGTTTTACTCACTTACAAAAAAGCGTTCACTTTGTTCACTTCAAAAACGGCAATAGCTGCTATATTCCTCACTATGCTGTCCAGCGGCGATAAACATAGATAACAAAAACAAAAAGTCAGACTTGAATGGGTGCTTTTTTGCCCAAAAACGCTCACGCGCTTGCGTATGTCAAAAAAAAGTAGTAAATTTGCAGCCGATTTAAAAGTAAGCAATATGATATATAAGTTAACTTTTTCTTGTGAGGAAGGCGATCATAACTTTCGCCGTGTATTTGAAGCAGCCCCAGATGCTACATTCTTGGACTTGCATAATGCTATTCTGCAATCCGTGGGTTATACCGATGACCAAATGACTTCTTTCTTCATGTGCAATGAAGATTGGGAAAAAGGGCAAGAAGTGACCCTCGTGGAGATGGATTCGAATTTTGAGTACGACAATATGGTGATGAACGACACCCGTCTATCTGATTTGATAGAGGAAGAAGGGCAACGCCTTATTTATATCTTCGATCCTATGTTTGAGCGTTATTTCTTTGGTAAATTAAGCGAAATAATGCCAGGCACGATGAATGGCGTAGAGTGCGTGGAGCAGAGCGGTAAAGCGCCAAAGCAAATCAAGGCCCTTGACCCTACCATTTCAGCAGCTACAAGCGGTTCGTGGGATCTGGATGATGATTTCCGCGATGAGTTGGATCTGGGGGATATAGATATGGAGGGTTTCCAAGACCTCAGTTTCGACGACGGAACGATGTTCTAAGTAATTAGTACAGAGTAATTAGTATTGAGTATTGAGTAAAGTATTATTGCTCATAGTAGGTCCGACGGGAGTGGGTAAGACGGAGTTGGCGCTCCGTATGGCTGAGCATTGGCATTGCCCTATCATCAGTTGCGATAGTAGGCAGATGTATCGCGAGATACCTATTGGTACAGCAGCGCCTACGGCGGAGGAACAGAGGCGTGTGAAGCATTATTTCGTAGGTGACCGTTCTATCACAGAGGATTATAATGCGGGGCAGTACGAGCGGGATGCGTTAGCGCTGATGGACCAGCTTTTTGCAGCGCATGATACGCTCATCATGACGGGCGGTTCGATGCTATACGCAGATGCGGTGTGCAAAGGATTGGATGATTTGCCTGCTGTGCCCGATGCTGTACGCGCGCATGTGAATGAGCAACACGCGAAGCATGGGTTGGCATGGTTACAGCAAGAAGTACAGCGCTTAGACCCAGACTACTGGACTATAGTCGATCAGAACAACCCTGCACGATTGAAGCATTGTGTGGAGTTGTGCCTTGCCACAGGTAGCGCGTACTCTTCCCTGCGCACGCAGCCACACAAAGAACGCCCATTCCGTATCGTCAAGGTGGGTTTGGATAGACCGCGAGCAGAATTATACGCGCGCATTAACGAGCGCGTGCTGCAGATGATGGAGGAGGGATTGCTGCAAGAGGCCGAGAAGGTCTATACACAGCGCCATCTCAATAGTTTGCAAACGGTGGGATATAGAGAGTTATTTGGTTATCTATCCGGTGAGTATGACTTGGATAGAGCCATCGAATTGATACAACAAAATAGTCGTCATTATGCCAAGCGCCAGTTGACTTGGTTCAGACGAGATAGCGACATCCATTGGTTGGATGCAAGAAATGATTATGAAACGAATATACATTGTATTGATGGTCTGCTTGACGATGATTGCGTGCAAGCAGAATGATGTTAATTTTACATTCAGTCCTGAGGCTCCACGCGCAGGGCAGTCGGTTAAGTTTAATAACCTCTCATCTTCTGGCGAAGAGTGGGAGTGGAATTTCGGAGATGGTATAACCACTACCATCAAGTCACCCTCGCATACATACAAGCAACCAGGCACCTATCGCGTGGTGCTGAAAGTGGATGGAAAGAATTCATGGACGGCTGTTAAAGAGGTGGTGGTCTATGACACCGTGCCTACTTTCGTGGCAAACGATAGTATCTTCTATATCTACGAGGACTATACTTTTACGGCGAACATGTACAACCCATATAAATACCCTGTGACATACGAGTGGTGTTTCCCTATCAATACCCCCTATGTGGAGCTTGTTCGTCCACTGCCAGGAGAAGGATGGGGTTCGCAGATAACAGTCTATTTTACCAAAGCCATGGAGAAAGCACCTATCTGGTTGACGATGGTTGTCAATGGTGATACCACACTGGTGCAGAAAGAGTTTGAGGTGCGTGATAGAACCACCCATGCCGTGGCGCTGCGCACGGAGAGAGGTGACTATAGTCAGCGTATCTTTGGCGAACGCGCTGAGCACCCTCGTTCTGATGCAACAGTAAAGGCCCTTTTGGATGCTGCGCAGGACACTATGCAGGTGTATAATGGTCACACTTTCACACTCGCGGAGTTACAGACTACTTTCCCTAATATCGAGGGATTTGGTATAGCGAATAGAAAAATCTACTACCGCGCAGATGGACTGTGGGTGGCAGCGATAGATGGTTCGCGTCGCGTGCAGATAGACAAGGCGCCATGTACCGCTATGGTGATTGATAAGATAGATAACCGTCTTTACTGGGCGAATGAACAAGGTGTATGGTATATGCCGCTCATTGGTTCGGATAATAACCAGTTTGTAACCACCCCTATGCAACTGAATAGTTTGCATGCAGTGAAGATGGAGATGAGACGATAACACTGATAACTGAACACTGATAACTGAATAATGAAACAACCAGATTATATATTTGAAACCAGCTGGGAAGTGTGTAACCGCGTGGGCGGTATATACGCGGTGCTCAGCACGCGTGCGGCGAGCATGCAAGCCGAGCACCCAGATAAAGTGATTTTCTTTGGACCCGATTTCGGAACGCATAGCGATATATGGTTCCGCGAAGATAAGACTCTTTTTGCGGATTGGAATACGGGCGTAGTGGAATACGAGGGATTACAAATCCCTATTCGTGTAGGGCGTTGGGCAGTGCCTGGTGAACCTATTGCTATTCTTTTACGCGCGGATGCTATGTGGGCGCGTAAGGATGCTATTTACGCGTGGGCGTGGGATAAATTCCAAGTGCAGAGCCATGCTGCTTATGGCGACTATGACGAGTCATGCCTTTTCGGTTACGCAGCAGGTGTGGTGATGGAGAGTTTGTATCAATGGTTATCAGCAGTCAGCGGTCAGCAGTCGGCGGTATGTATGCATGCCAATGAGTGGCAGACGGCATTCACTATTTTCTATCTGCGCGATCATTGTCCTAAGATTGCCACCCTCTTCACCACCCACGCAACGGGTATTGGTCGCTCCATAGCAGGGAATGGCAAACCCCTATACGACTATTTCGAGCACTACAACGGTGATCAGATGGCTGCCGAACTGAATATGGTCAGCAAGCACTCAGTAGAGAAACAAGCAGCCCATTGGGCAGACTGCTTCACCACCGTGAGCGACATCACTGCCAAAGAGTGTAAACAGTTGTTGGACAAACCCGTGGATATCGTCACTCCGAATGGTTTTGAACCCGATTTTGTACCCAAAGGCAAGGCTTTCGCTGCACGACGCAAAGCAGCACGCGAGGCCTTAAGACGAGTGGCTGGACAGCAATTAGGTGGCGTAGTCCCCGAAGATGCTATCATGCTCTGCATCGCAGGACGACAAGAATGGAAGAACAAAGGTATAGATGTATTCTTGAGCGCAATGGACCGTCTGGCACAGCGTTTATACCACGCAGGCAGCACCAAGCAGTATGTGGCTTTTGTGACCATACCTTACCTCGATAGACCTTTCGTGCGTAACGGAAATGTGAGTATTGTGTTTTTGCCATACTATTTAGATGGCAAAGACCCACTATTGGGCAAGACCTATTACGATGTGCTCATCGGTATGGATATGACGGTCTTCCCTTCTTATTACGAACCATGGGGATACACACCATTGGAATCAGTGGCATTCCATGTACCTACAATTACCACTTCGCTGGCGGGCTTCGGACTATGGGCGGCAGAGCAGAAGATGGATGCGCTTGCGCCTGTACAAGTACTAAGACGCACGGATTCAAACTATGATGAGGTGGTGAATGGAATTGCTGAGAGTTTATTCTGCTTTGCTCAATATAGTATCGAACAGGTAGAGAATATGCGCAAAGGAGCTGCGGCTATTGCCAAGAAAGCAGAATGGAAGCACTTCTTCAAATACTACCGCAAGGCATATGATATAGCTATTAAAAAAACAATCAAACGCAATAAAAAATGAAAAATCTACGATTATTTGGACTAACATTAGGTTTATTCCTTACTTCTTTTACTGCAATCTATGCATGTACCAATTTTTTAGTTGGTAAGGATGCATCAGCAGATGGTAGTACCATGATTTCTTATGCTGCGGATAGTTATGGATTATATGGTTATTTGCATTTCGCGCCAGCAGCAGATTGGAAAGAAGGCGATATGCGTGAAGTGAAAGATTGGGATACAGGACGCCCACAATGCTTCATCCCACAACCCCCACATACTTATTCTGTGGTGGGAAATATGAATGAGCACCAATTAGCCATCGGCGAGACCACTTGGGGTGGGCGTGCAGAGTTGGAAGATACAATAGGTATCGATTATGGTTCGCTCATCTATATCACTCTTGAGCGCTGCAAAACAGCCCGCGAAGCGATTGAGTGTATGATTAAACTGGTGAATACATACGGATACGCATCCAGCGGAGAGTCCTTCTCTATTGCCGACCCTAACGAGGTGTGGCTCATGGAACTCATCGGTCGCGGCAAAGGACAAAAAGGAGCACTATGGGTGGCCGTGCGTATTCCTGATAATGCCATCTGCGCGCATGCCAACCAAGCGCGTATAACTACTATCCCACAAGGAAAAGCCAAACTCACCAAAGAGCAGAAACGACTGCAGAAAGAACTCAACTGCGTTTGCAATGGAGATTGGATGTATAGCCAGGATGTGATTTCTTTTGCTCGCGAGAAGGGTTATTTCACCGGAGCAGACAAAGACTTCAGTTACCAAGCCGCTTATTGTCCATTTGACTTCAGTGGACTCTTTGTGTGCGAAGCACGCGTATGGTCATTCTTCCGCCATTTTAGCAATCAAATGGACCAATACTACGACTACGCAATAGGACACACATATAAAGCTACAGACGGTAAAGACGAGGGCGAACATATGCCATTATGGATAGTACCAAATCATAAAGTATCCGTACAAGAGATGAAGGACTGCATGCGGGATGAATACAAAGGAACGCCTATCGATATCACACAAGGCGTAGATGCAGGTCCATGGAATAGCAAACTCCGTTATGGCGGTTTAGGATTCCAATTAGATTCTATCCAGCACTGGTACGCCCGTCCAACGGCTACACAACAGACAGCATGGTCTTTTGTGGCACAGATGAGAGCAAACAAGAAACATGGTATATTCTGGTTTGGCGTGGATGACGCAGCCTGCACATGCTATGTGCCGATGTATAGTGGTATTACCAAGGTACCAGAGTGCTTTGCAGAAGGCAATGGAGATAGTTACACCTATTCACCTACTTCCGCTTGGTGGACCTTTAATATAGTAGCCAACTGGGCATATACCAAGTATAGCCGCATGTATCCACATATACAAGAACTACAGCAAATATGGGATGATAAATTCAATGCACAGATAGAAGGAGTGGATGCACAAGATGCGGCATTGGGTGATGACGAGGCACGTGCGTTCCTTACAGACTATTCATGCTCACAAGCAACGAATGTGGTAGTGGATTGGCAGCAGTTGGGCATATACCTATTCACTAAGTTCTTGGATGGTCAAGAACGCAAAGAAGAAAATGGACAGTTTGTGCGCAATCCATACGGAGGTAGTTGTGGCCCAAATAGATTGGCATTGCCAGAACCCTTCTTGCGAATGGTGGCAGAAGATGTCATGAGCGAAGAATAAATTCTAAATCTAAATTTTGCAATCTAAAATCTAAAATATAAATGAAAAGATTCAACGAATATAAACGATTAGACTTACCTGAGTTGAGCAAAGAACTGCTCGCTCAATGGGAAAAAGAAAACTTATTTGAGCAATCAATCACCACGCGTGAAGGACACCCACAGTTCCTCTTCTTCGAGGGTCCTCCTTCTGCCAATGGTATGCCAGGTATCCACCATGTCATGGCGCGTACTATCAAAGATACCTTCTGCCGATTCAAGACGATGCAAGGCTATCAAGTACACCGCAAAGCAGGATGGGATACACACGGACTACCAGTAGAATTAGGCGTGGAGAAGATGCTTGGTATCACCAAAGAAGATATTGGAAAGAAAATCAGCGTAGATGCGTATAATGCCGCTTGCCGTCAGGAAGTGATGAAATACACGGCGGAATGGACAGCACTCACCAAGCAAATGGGTTATTGGGTGGACCTTGATAATCCATATATCACCTACGATAATAAGTTTATTGAGACCCTCTGGTGGTTGCTCAAAGAGCTCTATAAGAAAGGCTATCTATACAAAGGATATACTATCCAACCATACTCCCCAGCAGCAGGTACAGGATTGAGTAGCCATGAACTCAACCAACCAGGTTGTTACCGCGATGTGAAGGACCTTACATGCACCGCACGATTCAAAGTCAAAGGAGCAGAAAACAAGTATATCATCGCATGGACTACCACTCCTTGGACCTTACCATCCAACACAGCACTCTGCGTTGGACCAAAGATTGACTATGTAGAGATAAAAGGTAAAGAAGGAGAGACAATCATCTTGGCAGAAGCACGCTTGGATGCTTATAAAAAAGAATTATGCGCACAAGATGAGGATGGCAATTGGGTAGAACCACAAATCGTAGCTCGTTACAAAGGTACCGATTTGGTGGGTATGGCGTACGAACCACTCTTCCCTGTGCTCAGCGAGCAAGGGCAGCAAACCAATGGTTTTGAAAACGCGTACCGCGTTATTCCTGGTGATTATGTCACTACCGAAGATGGTACAGGTATCGTCCATATAGCACCCACTTTCGGTGCGGATGACAAGAAAGTGGCAGACGCCGCTTCTATCCCAGGCATGTACATGCATACCAAGAATCATGGACTGCGACCCATGGTGGACTTCACAGGTAAATACTGGGCAGTGGAGGACTTAGATGAAGCATGGTATGCTGCTAATATGAATGATGAGTGGTACAACCGTTATGCAGGTCGTTATGTGAAGAATGCCTTCGACCCACAATTCACAGCGGATGGACGCTATGACGAAGCAGCAGCCAGCAAAGCAGAGACATTAGACCTACACCTCTGCCTGGAGATGAAAGCAGATGGTCGTCTGCTCAAGAGCGAGAAGCATGTGCATAACTATCCACACTGCTGGCGTACCGATAAACCTGTGCTTTACTATCCATTAGACTCTTGGTTCATCCGCTCTACTCAAGCACGCGAGCAGATGATAGCACTCAATAAGACTATCAATTGGCAACCAGAATCCACGGGTACAGGACGCTTCGGTAAATGGTTGGAGAACCTCAACGATTGGAACCTCAGCCGTAGTCGCTACTGGGGTACACCACTCCCTATCTGGCGTACAGAAGATGGCAAGGAGGAGATTTGTATCGGTTCCATTGCCGAACTCTTTGCAGAAATAGATAAATCCATCGCGGCAGGATTCATGACGGCACATCCATGGCCTAACCACAAGGTGGGCGATTATAGCAAGCCGAACTACGATCCATCCATCATCGACCTACACCGCCCTTATGTGGATAATATCGTATTGGTTTCACCAAGTGGGCAACCTATGAAGCGCGAGTTGGACCTTATCGATGTGTGGTTCGACTCAGGAGCAATGCCATATGCGCAAAACCACTACCCATTTGAGAATACCCATCTCCCACGCACTGCCGACTTTATCTCCGAAGGTGTGGATCAAACCCGCGGATGGTTCTTCACACTACATGCTATCCATACCATGATAGAAGGAAATGTGGCATACAAGAATGTGATTTCCAATGGTTTGGTGCTCGATAAGAATGGTAATAAGATGTCCAAACGCTTAGGCAATGCTGTGGATCCATTCGGGGCATTGGATAAATACGGTGCAGACCCAGTACGCTGGTATATGCTCACCAACTCCAGCCCATGGGAGAACCTTAAGTTCGACCCTGAAGGAGTGGACGAGGTACGCCGTAAGTTCTTTGGCACATTATACAACACCTACAGCTTCTTCGCACTCTATGCCAATGTGGATGGATGGAATCCAGAACAAGGAATAAATCACCAATCACTGCAAGAGATAGATAACTGGGTGTTGAGTAAACTCAATTCGCTTGTCAAAGAGGTAACTGAGGCATATGAAACCTATGAACCAACCAAGGCTGGTCGTGCCATCTCTGATTTTGTGCAAGATGACTTATCTAACTGGTATGTGCGCCTCAATCGTAAACGTTTCTGGGGTGGCGAGATGGATGAGGATAAGCAAGCCGCTTATTACACCCTATACACCTGTCTCAAAACCGTTGCACAACTCATGGCACCGAATGCTCCTTTCTTCGCTGATCGTATCTATCGCGACCTTACAGGAGAGACTGTCCACCTTAGCCAATGGCCAGTAGTGGACGAAGCGCAGATAGATAGCACTTTAGAGCGCGCTATGTTCCTCGCACAACAAGCCACTTCTATCATTCTCAGTCTGCGCAAGCGTGCAGAGAAGAATGTGCGTCAACCCCTGCAGAAAGCTGTTATACCTACGCCAGATGCAGAAACCAACGAGGCATTACTCCAAGTGGCAGAACTGATTAAGAGCGAAGTGAATATCAAAGAACTGGTTATCGTTCCTGCAGAGCAGTCGGAGATACAGCTCGTCAAGAAAATCAAACCACAGTTCAAAGTGCTCGGTAAGAAAGTGGGTGGTATGATGAAGCAGCTCGCTGCCGCAATCGCGCAAATGAGTCAAGAAGAGATCGCCCAAATGGAAAAAGAGGGAGCATTTACCATATCTCTCCCCCTTCAGGGGGAGCCGGAAGGGGCTTACTCTTTAACTGCAGAAGATGTGGAGATTATCACCGAAGATATGCCAGGATGGTTGGTAAGCAATAATGGTATTCTCACCATCGCATTGGATATCGAATTGACTGACGCACTGATAGAAGAAGGTATCGCGCGCGAATTAGTGAATCGCATACAAAACCTACGCAAGCAGTCAGGACTTGAAATCACCGATCGTATCACTATCGTGCTTGAAGATGCAGAGCAAATACACGATGCAGTGCTGCATTGCGGAGAGTATATTCAATCGCAAGTATTGGCCACATCCATCACGCTGACGGATGGACAGAACCTCGAGCATGAATTGGAGATGGATGGATACAACCTGCATATCACGATACAAAAAGCATAAATAATGAAAAAACATATCATCTTTATCTTATCTATCCTTGCTTGCGCTTTCACCTCTTGTATCAATTGGGGGAATGTAGACCCAGAACCATCATTCCAATTGAGTGCCTTGCAGGGTCTGTGGCAAGAAGATAACACCCAGCACTATGTGCGGTTTACCACCGAGCAGTCGGACGAGGCAGGTTATCTCTATGGCTGCGAATGGGATGAAGCGGAGGATGTTCGCGAGGAAGATTTATTGACTCATGGCAATGGATGGTTTAAATACCTCTTCGAAACAAATGGACAGTTAACCGAGATACATCTCATGGATAACGGCGGGGCTGATGTTCCTAAGGTGTATGTTGTTTCCCTATTGACCGATACACGATTAGAGTATTACGAAAAAGAATATCCTGCTTTTAAGTACTATTTCAATAAGGTAGTAGCCGCTGAATGAAAAAAATCTGGAAGGTCATAGCATGGACGCTTGTGAGTGTGGTGATGATGGTATTACTCGTCATCACCACGGCTTGCTATCTCATCTTCACTCCAGAGCGTTTAACACCTATCGTTCAACAAGTAGCAACTAAATTCGTCACTTGCGAACATGAGATAGGAGAGGTAGAACTCACATTCTTCTCCACTTTCCCTTATTTGGGTGTGGAAATACACGATGTATCACTCATTCATCCTATTGATAGTTTAGCGCCAGATACCTTGGCGGCGGTAGAAAAAATACTGCTATCGGTGCAACCCTTTGACGCTATTGGCGGAGATATATTTATTAAGCAACTTGCCGTAGAAGGCATCACGGCGAATATATATGTATCAGCCGATGGTAGAACCAACTATGATATAATCGCGCTGAGTGATACTACCGAAGTAGTGGAGGATACTACGACGGGTTGGCGAATACAATCTATAGGGTGGGACGAGGATATGACTATCCATGCCCGAAGCATATCGTATAGAGATGATAAAAATCAAATAGCAGCCTCCTTGCATCATACCACCATCGCGTTGGCAGGAGTGGAGAAAGATACATTGTTAGGAGTGGTATTAGATGTAAAGGCAGAGCAAATAGATGTCTGCGCACAAGGAGAACAATATGCTCATCATTGTCAGTTCCAATTGCATTTACCCCTGTGGGCTAATAGTGCGGAGCAGATAAGAATAGATAATGCTATTTGTGCTTTGAATGAGTATGGGATAACGATAGATGGAGAGGTAGGTACACCATGTTTATCTTCTGGAGAATATAGGATGGATTTGCGTTTGACGACCGACGATTGGCAAGTACAACCGCTCTTAGCATTACTGCCTACTTCCATTACCTCTTCGCTCAAAGAGATAAAAATAGATGGTAAAGCGAAAGCGGATATAGCAGTCCAAGGTGTATATAACGAATCCCAAATGCCGCATCTGAAGGCACGACTATTGTTGCAAAAAGGTAGTGCGCGCTATCAACCACTGCCTTATGACTTGCATCATATCACACTCGATGCCACCGCTGATATAGACCTCAATGCTAAACAACCATCTAAAGTGGTGATACATCATTTGTCTGCCAAAACAAAAGAGAGTCAGTTGAAGGCCAAAGGAACGGTGAATGACCTATTGGGAAAGATGCAGATAGATGTGCAAATGGATGTAGATGCACACTTAACGGACTGGACCTATTTCTTGCCTGACTCTATGCTGCTCACTGGAAATACAAAAGGAACAGTCAATGCCACAATTGGTTTGGATGACTTGCTGAATATGCGCATAGAGAAGGGTGTGTTTACTGCCGATGTAGATTTGATAGATATTCACTATGCACAAGATTCATTAGAGGTGGATTTGCCTATGGCGAATGCCAAACTGCAAATTCCGAATCAATCATCTCATAAGCGTCGTGCTAATCGTTCTTCTTTGTCTGCTGCAATAGAGTTGAATGCACAGCAAGCATATATGTCCATGGTGGACGAGATGGAGGTGAGTGCACAGCAACTTTATCTAACCGCCTCGGCTGCTTATAACAAGAAGGGTGAAAATATCTTACAGCAATGGAATCCACGCCTCGTTGTAGATATAAAGCAAGGCGAATTGAATCTACCAAATCGTTTGCCAGTGAAAGTGTATATACCTTCTATTGATTTTAGTTATTCGAATAGGAAAATGGCTATCCAAGAGGCAGAAGTAGTCATGGGTAGATCTGATTTGAGTCTCAAAGGAGAGATTCGTAATATAGGTCGATGGTTGCGCCACAAGGCAGTGCTCGAAGGACAATTAGATATCACAAGCACTCACTGCGATGCTAATCAATTATTGGAATGGTTCTCGGCAGAAAGTGGGGCAGAAGAACAAGAACAAGTGGCTTTAGAACCAATACCAGAGCAGAAGGATACTACGATGACACCATTCTTAGTTCCTACAGATGTGAACTTGGCTTTGAATACGCATATACAGGAAGTGGAAGTATTCAATCAAGTAGCGAAGGACCTCAAGGGCGGAATATATATCAATGATGGCACAGTGGTGTTGGATGAGGTGGGTTTTGTCTGCCGTGCTGCTAAACTACAACTCACAGCGATGTATCGCACACCGCGTGCTAACCATTTATATGTGGGTTTGGACTATCATATGATAGATGTGGATATTGATGAATTATTATCCATCATACCCGAAGTAGAGCAGATGGTACCGATGTTGAGTAGTTTCAAAGGACAAGCAGAGTTCCATCTTGCGGCGGAGACATACCTCAATAGTCAATACCAACCCAAGATGAGTACACTGCGTGGCGCTGCTTCGCTGACAGGAAAAGACTTAGTGGTATTGGATGGAGAAACCTTCTCTACTATCAGCAAACTCCTGCTCTTTAGTAAAAAGACAGAGAATAAGATAGACTCTATCAATGCCGAAATGACTATCTATAAGAATCAGATTGATCTTTACCCGCTTTGTGTACAGATGGATAATTATATGGTGGCACTTGGTGGACGACACAATACCAATATGACTTTTAATTATGATATCAATGTGCTCAAACCCAACTATTTAGGTGTGAATGTGAGTGGCACAATGGATGATTTGAAGATTAAATTGGCAAAATGTAAGTTCGCAGAGGATTTCCGTCCGCATTGGTACCAAAAAGTGGATACGCAATCCTTAGAATTACGCCAACGCATTAAGCAGTCTATGGAGCGCAATGTACGCATACAATCTACAAAATAAATAGTAATAACAATGAAAAAAACATTTTTTTTATCAGCCATCGCTATGACTTTATTAGCATGCAATTCATCCAACCCGCTGTTGGATGCGCCAGAGACACCATATGGTGTTCCTGCTTTTGACCAAGTGAAAATAGAGCATTACATGCCTGCTTTCGAAGCTGCTATCACTGAGCAGAAAGCGGAGATTGATGCTATAGTGAATAATCAAGCCGAACCTACATTCGATAATACCATCGTGGCACTCGATCGCACAGGTATGCTCTTGGAACGCGTATCGGGTGTATTCTTTAATGTGCTCGAGGCAGACGGTAATGATGAGATGAATGCTATTGCAGAGCAAGTGTCTCCATTACTGAGCGAACTGAGTGATGGTATCATCCTCAATGAGCAACTCTTCCAACGCGTGAAAACTGTGTATGACCAGCGTGAGCAATTAGGGCTGAATGCTGAGCAAATGCGTTTGGTGACAGAGACCTATAAGATGTTCGCTGATAATGGTGCTAACTTGCCAGCCGATAAGAAAGAGCGCCTCAAAGAGATTAATAAGGAATTAGGACTTCTCTCTTTGCAGTTTGGTAATAATGTGGTAGCAGAGACGAATGCGTATCAGTATTTTGTTAAGGATGAAGCAGAGTTAAAGGGATTGCCCGAGTCTGCTAAGGCGGCAGCCGCAGAAGAGGCAACTGCTGCAGGACACGCAGGCGAATGGCTCTTCACTCCTAAACGCACATCATTCACCCCTGTATTGCAATACTGCGAGAATCGTGAGTTGCGCAAAGAACTGCTCATGGCATATACTACTCGTGCCAACCATGATAACGACAATGATAATAAATCTATCATCGTGCGTGAGATGGAATTGCGCATAGAGAAAGCAAAGATGTTTGGTTATGACAACCCTGCCGATTATATCTTGGCAGACTGCATGGCAAAGAACCATCAGACGGTGGACGCTTTCTTGCAATCCGTATGGCAACCATCCTTAGAGGCTGCTAAACGCGAGGCAGCTGCATTACAAGAGTTGTTAGAACAAGATATGCCGGGAGAAAAACTACAACCATGGGATTGGTGGTTCTATGCAGAGAAACTCCGCAAGGCAAAATATGCTCTGGATGAGGAAGAACTCAAACCTTATTTTGAACTCAATAATGTACGCAGCGGTGCATTTGGTGTGGCTACCAAACTATATGGTTTGCAGTTTGAGCAATTACAAGATATGCCTGTGTATAATGAGGAGGTAGAGGTGTTTAAAGTAACCTACGCGGATGGTTCGTTAGTGGGTATATTATATACCGATTATTTCCCACGCGCAGGCAAGCGCCCAGGCGCATGGATGAATAATATTGTATCGCAATATGTGGATGAAGAGGGTATTGACCATCGTCCTGTAATCATCAATGTGGGTAATTTCAATAAACCTACAGCAGGTAATCCTTCTTTATTATCTATGGATGATGTGGAGACACTCTTCCATGAGTTTGGTCATGCATTGCATGGACTGATGAGTAAGGCTACTTATAAGAGTTTGAGCGGAACCAATACTCCTCGTGATTTCGTGGAACTACCAAGCCAGTTTATGGAAAACTACTGCTATCAACCAGAAGTGCTCAAGACCTATGCATTCCACTATCAAACAGGCGAGGTGATTCCTGATAGTCTGATTGCGAAATTGAATAAAGCATCTAAATTCAATCAGGGATTTGTGCAGACGGAATTGCTCAGCGCTTCTATCTTGGACATGGATTTCCATAAATTAACTATCGCAGACGGATTAGATGTGAATGCTTTTGAGGCAGAGAGTATGGAGAAGATGGGTATGATACCAGAGATTATTGTTCGTTACCGTCCTACTTTCTATAACCATATTTTTACAACGGGTTATGCGGCTGGTTATTACAGCTACACATGGTCTGCCGTGCTGGATAGTGATGCCTTTGCAGCTTTTGTGGAGACAGGAGATATTTTCGATACTGCTACAGCAGCGCGTATGCGTCGTCTTTTGGAGCAAGGAGGCACCAAGGATGCACAGGAGTTATATTTTGAATTTCGGGGGGCGGAGGCAGATCCGCAGCACTTATTGCGTAAAAAAGGATTTATTGAATAAACATGTATCTTCACACGCGTAATATACTATACCACCTATTGCCCGTAGTCTTTTGGCTATTGGCAATAGGGGTATGTGTATTGTATAAGATATATTTTGCTTCTTCTTGGCTGCAGTTCATCCCTGCCATCGTGGGTGTGTTAGTATGGTGCATCATAGCGCGCATCAAGCGTTATTCATCAGGGGTGGAGCAATGCTTCCAAGTGGGATTGTTGATAGCTGTGGCTTCGTATTGGCTGCCTACAATAGTGTTTTTGTGCATCCCTGTTTGGATATATTTGGTGTATAAGCACTATTTTTCTTTTCGCTTAGTATGCGCCACTTTGTTGGGTGGTGCTGTGGTGGCTATCTATGCATCGATAGCCATAGGGTTGGGTTGGCTGAATACTATTCCGTGGTTGCGTTTCTTCGCAGCAGACCTCGCCCATGGGTGGCTACCCACAGGCGCAGTCTTGCTGGCGTGTCTATTCTCTACCATCGCACGACGAAACCTGCGTGAGCGTTGATGCCTGCTTGGGCAAAGTACCAAGTACAACGGCTGCCATCTGCAAAGCGACTGGCGTCTGCACCACCATTATTCGCATATTTAGCATCAAAGAGATTATTTATCTGGCATAGCAACTTGATTTCTGGCTTCCCTATCGGAAGGGTGTATTCGAGGTGTAGATTAGTGGTGGAGTAGGCGCGGAGCATAGCATTCTCATCCATTGTATTATCTAAGTACTGCTTGCTCACCACATTCGTTTGTATTGTGGCGATGAATCCCGCGTAGTCAAAAGTGAAGAGTGACATCGCTGTGATAGTAGGAGAAAAAGCAATCGTCACATCACCAATAATACTATCTGTTCCTATCCAATTCCAATCGGATTGATTGTCGTATAAATCCAATATCTGGTGGTAGTTTTGTATCTTATTACGGCTCGCCACAATATTTCCTTCCCATCGCATCCAATCGGTAATACGCACACCTGCGCTCACTTCTACACCCATGCGATAGGAATCCTTCACATTGGTTGTTTTCATCGCGCCTACATCGTTGTACTCGCCAGTGAGTACTAATTGGTTGTCGTAGTCCATGAAATAGCAATTGGCGCCTATATGGAAGCGCGAATGTTGGTATTGGTATCCTAATTCATAGTCATATAATCGCTCTGCCTTAGGCAGCCCTGTCCATGTCTGTGTTTGGCTATCAAAGCGGGTGTTCTCTTTGTAATTATTACGGCTGGGTTCTCTATTGGCGATAGCAAAAGAGGCAGAGAGCAAATGACCTCTATTGTGGTAAGTGATACCTGCCTTTGGGTTGAAAAAATGATAGTTCACCGTAAGAGGCAGATTCTCCATATTCTCGTCATTGAGTCCCGTACGATGGTAGCGCACATAGCGGTATTGCATATCGGCATAGAGCGATAATTGCTCTTGGGCTTTGTGGATGATACGCCAGTTGGCCTTGGCATATATATTCGCATCTATCTTATTGGCATCATTGCGATAATACTCATAATGGATAGGTAATGCTTCATGCGTGGGGGTAGCCAAGTAATCCAATATACCCCAGTGAGCACCTATATAGTCGTTGGCGGCGCAACCTATCTGTGCATCCACTGCTTCGGATAGATACTTAGCCGATACCACAGCGCCGAAGAAATGATTATTTAGGTGTTTTTGATACATGCCGTATGATTTACCCGATGCATCTAATCCCCAATACGAATATGATTTTTTCTTGTATTGCTCATAATATCCTGCACCATGAGTATAGTGTAGAGTAGTGGATAAGCACCATTGGGGATTAAAAGCATGATGGATGGATAATTGTGCGTGTTGCTGTGCGTAGTTATCTGTTTGATTGGGATAATAGACGGTAGAGTCATTCCCTTGGCTATCCGTCATGGTGTATTCGCCAGCGGGGTTATAGCGCCTATCTGCGCCATTCAAACCATAGGCAGTGTTGTAATCTACACCGTCCCAACCCATACCTGTCTTCTCGCTGCCACCAAAGAGTCGCGCAATCACTTGTGTCTTATCTCCATACCATCCCATATCGCCATAATAACTATATAGGTCACTACCAGTGCGGTATAGAAATCCATCGGAGTTCACCTTGGAGAAACGAGCATTCGCCTTCCAGCGATGGTCGGGCAAAACGATATGCGTATTGATCATCTCGCGGAAAGTGTTATACATACCGCCATTGAATGCCAATTCCACATGGCTCCTGTCTGCCTCTGTTCTGCTCTTACCACCATCCGTTGTTTTCATATTGAGCGAACCGCCAAAAGAAGCACCACCATTCGTGCTCGTTCCTACACCTCGCTGTATAGCTATCTCATGCATGGAACTGGCCATATCGGTCATATTCACCCAGAATACCGTTTGACTCTCAGAGTCATTCAAGGGCACATCATTCACCGTCATGTTGATACGCGTGTGGTCGGTGCCACGCAGACGGAAATAGGTATATCCAATACCTAATCCATCGTCTGATGTCACCTGTAGTCCTGGGGTTTGGGATAGCAGATAAGGGAGGTTCTGTCCCGTGTTAGACTGGTTGAGTTCCTCCTGCGTGACACTCGTTTGTGAGAGCGTCTCTTGCTGTACGCGCTTGGCAGTAATCTCTATCTCTGCCAATTGTGCCACTACAGTGAGTGTGTCTGTGTTGTTAGTTACTTGAGCGTGAAGATAAACGCTCGATAGAAGGGAGCAACCTAATAGTGCTCCACAAGCAGCATAGTACCTTGTACCATGCATGCGCATAGAAATGTTTGTTTTCATTTTCCTTAGCAGCATTACCTGCCCAGGTTCAACGGGTGTGTATCTCAGCCGATTAGGCACCCCGAATGAAACCCAGTGTTATGTATTTAGAGTCTTAAAACTCCTTATAGTCCTTATAGTCCTTAAAGTCCTTATAGTCGATAACTAAACGCCACATACCAGCCCCACTCGGACATGTATTGTCCATCGATGGCAGGCTTTTTGACGAGGTTGTTTAGTCCAAAATCGTACCCACTTTGCAATCGATAGCGATCCCATTCCAAACCACCACCTACTCCATATTGTATATTCGCGCGCACGAGTTCGTTTTCCATGCGATCATAGGGAGTAGTGGAAACACCCACACTCTCCAACCATTGTTGCGCACTCGCACTCAAATGTGTTTGTAAATAATCATTTTGAGCTAAACCAACATGCAATTGTGGTCCGGTATAGAAAAATAAATTTAGTTTCTTCCATACAGGTATCGTGTAATACACGCGCACAGGAATAGTTAAATGATGCGCCAATATGCGGTGGTGGATATATTCTGTTTGCGTGGAACTGATATCTGTAGAGCGCCAATGTTGGTCATTAATACCCAGCAATAGTGTGTAGAACACACCTGCTTGCATATCAAAATGTAGAGGTAAATGAAAATCAAAAGTAGCACCCACACGCGTGCCGTGGAGGTATAGATCAGGGAAAGTGAGTTGTTGTGTGCGTTGTTGGTGCTGCGCATACCCCACCTCAATACGATAATCCACACCGAACACATAGGGCTCTTCTATTTTCTCCTTGCGTGTAGGGTCAAAAAATGTATTATCGGCTATCTGCATATCCGGCTTTTTGGTATCGTCTCCATACACCGATATCACCCCACTACATACAATACATAATATAATCAAAAACTTCTTCATATTCAAATTTCGTAATCGGTTAGTGCTTTCGCTGTTTGTGCCGCTAAGCGCGCATTATTAAGTACTAATTGTATATTCGCATCCAAACTATCACCTCCTGTCAGTTCTTTCACGCGCGCTAATAAGAAAGGTGTACACTGCTTACCTCTAATCCCTTGTTCTTCCGCCTCTTGTAGCGCTCTATCAATCGCTGCATTAATCGTATCTGCTGGCATCGAGTATTGCTCTGGAATAGGATTAGTCACCAATACGCCACCTTTCCATCCGCATACACATTTAGCCTTGTAAATAGCAGCTAATTCATGAGGACTATCTACCCTATAATCCACACCAAACCCACTATGACGCGTATAAAAAGCAGGCAACTCTTCTGTTTGATACCCAATAACAGGTACACCTTTGGTCTCTAAATACTCTAAGGTGAGCCCCAAATCCAGTATGGACTTCGCACCCGCGCAGATAACCATCACATTCGTTTGCGCCAACTCCTCCAAGTCAGCCGATATATCAAAACTCTCTGCCGCACCACGATGTACACCACCAATACCGCCTGTGGCAAAGATAGAAATGCCTGCCATGGAGGCAATCATCATCGTCGTCGTCACAGTCGTGGCTCCATCCGCGCCGCGCGCTAATAAAACAGGCAAGTCTCGTCGTGACGCTTTGGTGATAGCACTACCTTGTTTACCAAGGTATTCAATCTCTTCTTTGCTACAACCCGCTTTCAGCTTCCCTCCAATAACGGCAATCGTGGCAGGAATAGCCCCATTATCCCGAATGGTCTGCTCCACTTTGAGAGCCGTTTCCACATTTTGTGGGTATGGCATACCATGACTGATAATCGTGGACTCTAACGCCACGATAGGCATGCCCTTATCAAGCGCCTCTTGAACCTCAGGGGATATGGATAGATAATCGTTTATCGAATTCATAGTAATATATTTGCTATCTCAGGATTTACAGCCTTAGGACTCAATAAGGTGGCTCTCGCAGCCATCAGTCCATATTGTGCTGTCTGTGGGAAGGCAATACCCTTCGCGTGCGCATATACCACGCCCGCCAAGAATGCATCGCCTGCGCCTGTAGTGTTGATAATCTCACCAGGCAATGCAGGAAACAACCATTCTTCTGCCGCATTACGGCAATACACTCCTTTCCCACTCAATGTGATATACACATGTGCCACACCCATATTGAGTAATGCCTGTGCCGCCTCCGCGTACGTGTTACATCCCGTAACAGCTAACGCTTCTTTCAAATTTAACTTCAGCGTATGCAAAAAGGGTAGTTTGCTCTTACGCAACGCATTCACTATACGATGAGCCTTCGTACTACTCACTCCATCCATAAAGAGTGGAGCAGTGGTTTGTTCCATCAGGTAACGAATAGCATCCTCGCCTATATTACTATCCGCAATGATATATTCGGATAGATTAATCTCACCTATTCGCTGTGCTAACCATTCGGGACTAATCATGCGCATACAATCTGTGTCTGCTACGCCAGCAATCATCTCACCACCATGGTTGTTAATACATACATATAAACCCGAACGGAGAGATGATGCACGCTCAGATAAATGTACATCTATACCCTCTTGACGACAGTAATCATATAATAACCCACCAAACAAATCTCCCCCAAAAATCGTAAGCAATTGTACGCGCGTACCTAATAAAGAGAGATTATGAGCTATATTACGCGCCACACCGCCATACCCCACTTCTATATGCCCGGGATTGGAGTCCGCAGCAATAAAAGTGTCATGCAGCGTGGCAGATAAATCCACGTTTGCACCCCCAATAATGCTAATAAGTGTATTCATCAATGTATTTCTATCTTAGAAATATTTTATCTCCTCGCCTAAAATAGAACTGAGCAGATTATTGGCTAAACGACTGGCACCAAAGCGGAAGAATTGGTTATTGAGCCATTCATTACCCAATATTTGCTTTACCAATGTGTAGTGCTGTACCGCCTCATCTGTAGTGGCCACACCACCAGCAGGTTTATAGCAAACCTTAACACCTGTAGTCTCTTTCCATGCTTTAATAGCATTACACATCACGAAAGTAGCGAATGGCGTAGCATTGATAGCAATCTTACCTGTAGAAGTCTTGATAAAATCCGCGCCAGCCGCCATAGACAAGATAGAAGCCTTCCATATATTCTCTGCCGTCTGCAAAGCGCCTGTCTCTAAAATAACCTTAAGATGCGCATCACCAATGGCAGCTTTGATCTCAGAAATCTCATCATACACCTCTTGGTAATTGCCTTCAAGGAATTTACCTATGGAAATCACGATGTCCACCTCCGTAGCACCTGCTTTGACTGCCATTGCGCTCTCCGCCACTTTAACCTCTATAAATGTCTGACTGGCGGGAAAACCAGCTGCAACAGACGCGATTCCAATCGGTTCTGTAAGCACTGCTTTGGCGGTCTCCACCAATGCGGGATAAACACACATCGCCGCAACATTAGGTATAGTAGGGAAATGCGTAGGGAACTCATTCACTTTCTTTGCCATACCCGCCACTTTGGCAGTTGTATCCTCGCCATTAAGTGTTGTAAGGTCTATCTGGTGAAGGCATTGTTTCCAAACTTCTACATTGTTATTCTCGGCAAAATGATTTTCTAAGATAGTATTCACTTGCGCTTGTACTTGCTCATCCGTCCATGGACATGGATACTGAGCGAAGAGTTGTTCAAACTTATTCATGGTCTATTATTTAGTGTTCAATATTAATTAATGTCGTTAGTATTGATAGTAGGGTCATCTTGTAGGCGACCTATGATAGTCTCGTTTCCGCGTACGTGCTCGCCTACTTGCACAAACATCTCCGTATTAAGCGGTAAGTACATATCTACACGAGAACCCAATTTGATAAATCCTAAATGGGTGTTACGGTGCGCTTGGTGACCAGGTTTAGCATAAGTTACTATGCGTCGAGCCATAGCACCAGCTATCTGGCGCACAACAATCTGCACCTTAGAAGGAGTTTCTATCACCACCAAGGAACGCTCATTCTCAGTGGATGATTTGGGTAACCATGCCCCTTTATGACTTCCCTTCTGGTGCTCAGATACCAATATATTTCCCTCAATAGGATACCAGTTTGCATGCACATTGAATGGCGACATGAAAATAGAAACTTGTAGTTTTTTCTCATGAAAATACTCATTCTCTTGCGTCGGCTCAATCACCACCACACGCCCATCGGCTGGTGAGATAATGAAATTAGGGTCATCTATCTCTAAAATACGCACAGGGTTGCGGAAGAAATAAGTGACAAAAATAAGTAATGTGGCTGTAATAACTAATGTAATCCCAAATATCCAGTGTGAGAAATACATATACACAGGAATGTTAATCAGGAATAATAGAAAGACAAGTCCAATAATGGAGTTACGCCCTTCACGATGAATACGAGGTCTTTTCATATTAGTGTTTTTTAACTTTTTAACTTTTTAACTCTCTAACTTTTAACTCATTAACTCTTTAACTCATTAACTCTTTAACTCGTTAACTCGTTAACTCGTTACTGCCACGCAGCATATGGGAATTGGGCAAGCATATCAGCCGCTTGATCTAATCCTTGCTGCAGTTTATTGCCAATCATCATCTTAAACATCATGGGAATATCTGCTTTTAAGGTCAGTTTGATGCGCGTGTCATTGTCTGCTAATTGCTTTAACTGCACCCAAAAATTGGCCTGCATTGGAATACCTTCCAATCCAAACTTAATCGTGTCATTCTCAATGCGATCTACAATACCGATGGTTATTTTCTGACCCAATCCGTCCACCTTAATGCGAATCTGATTCTCACTTATTTCCATCTCTTGTATCTTATCCTTTGGAATCAAATCCTTCACTCGCTCTACATTCTTTAAATTGCTGAAGACACGATAAATCTGCTCAGCAGAAGCAGTAGAGGACACTATTTTGCTTTCATATTTAGTATCTGACATGATAATTTAAATTAAATAAGTCCATTTGGCGCTGCAAAGGTATAAAATATTTTGCAAATACGCAAGTATTTAATTTTTTTGTAATCTTTTTTGATATTTTTCTATCTGCAAGGAAGTAATTCGAATGCGTTTTTCTAATTCCCTAATATCACGAATCACTATCGCCAAATGGTAGGATTGTAGCAATGCCTTTTTATCGTTGTCATTCAGGTAAAAAACGGTGCCGCTTTGCGTCTCGCTCGCATAGCGAACCCGTATCCTATCATGCGCATAAGCATCAATGAATCGCAATGCCTGCATAGCTGTGGAATCCTCAATGGTGGTGATTTGATGCCATCCTTCGGCCTCAAAAGAATGTGTCTCTCCGCGCAAAACCAATTCCATATCTTGGGCTTGGAGAATGATATTTGGATGGCGAATAGGATGAGCGCCATAATAGAAGCACTTAACGATTGCAAGCCCATCATCTCGCACGATGGCTTGTAAATAAGAGCGTTGCGCATTGCGTGAACTACTTTGCGAAGGATGATAGTATTGCCCCTTGTCTTGATATTGCTCGTTTTTCTCATACCTGAATAAAGCCAATAGAGAGTCCACACTCGGAGTCAATTTATCCAACTGAGATTGGTAGTATGCTAAACTCTTTTGTTGCTCTACTAATGCAGTGCTATCTTGCAGGTGTTTCTCTGCACGATAAACCTCTACTTTGGAGGCACGATGGCAACCAGTTAAGACTACCCATACCACTACTAAAAGTGTAAAAAAATGAAGTTTCATGTATATAAATTTTCGAAATCGTCTGCAAAGTTACAACTTTTTTGCAAAAAAAGGAAAAAAAAACAAGGAAATTTGTGTATTTGATATTTTTTTTGTACTTTTGCAGCGTAAAAATGTGGGCATATCCATAAAGTATATCATTAAACAACCAAAATACACTAATTTAAAATGAGAAAGAACTTATTTTTAAGCCTCATTGCAGCAGTCGCAGTGTTGGCATCTTGTAACAAGACACTTCCCCAGCCAGAGCAGATTACGGTTAATCCAAATCCGCTGGAGAAGGTAGGAAACAAAGTGAATGCAGAAATCACAGGTACATTCCCTGTTAAAAAATTCGTTAAGAAGGGTGTACTCGTTGTTACTCCAGTATTGAAATTCAACGGACAAGAGGTAGTAGGTGAGCCTGTTACTTATGTAGGTGAGAAAGCAAAAGAGAATGGAAAGACCGTTAGCTATAAATTAGGTGGCACTTATTCACAAAGCTGCTCTTTTGATTATGTGCCAGCAATGCGTAAGTCTGAGTTATATCTCCGTTTCGAGGCTAAAATCAAGAATAAAGTGATTGCAATTCCTGATTTGAAAATCGCTGATGGTGTGCTCGCTACATCTGAGTTAGCAGAAGCTAAGGATAACAAGACCGCTGCTACTCCTGACAAATTCCAACGCATCATCCAAGAGGTAACAGAGGCAGACATCAAGTTCCTTATCCAACAAGCAAACTTACGCTCTTCTGAGACTCGCTCTGAGGGTGTGAAGAACTTACAAGCAGCTATCAAAGAGGCTAATGATAACGAGAAGAAAGCTATCAATAAATTAGAGGTTAGCGGTTATGCTTCTCCTGATGGCGCGCAAGATTTGAATGAGAACTTGGCACAAAATCGTCAAAAAGTGGCTCAGAAATTCTTGAATAAAACATTGAAGAAGAATAAGATCACCACTGAGGTGGCTTCTACCATCACTGCAGAGGACTGGAAAGGATTCCAAGCAGCTATGGAGCAAAGCAATATGCAAGATAAAGAGTTGGTATTGCGTGTTCTCTCTATGTACACCGACCCAGAGGAGCGTGAGGCACAAATCAAGAACTTGAGCGCAGTGTATGGCACAATCGCAGAGGAAATCCTTCCTGCTCTCCGTCGAAGCAAACTCATCCTCACTACTGACCTTATCGGTAAATCAGACGAGGAGATTGCTGCATTGGCAAAGAATGATCCTGCTCAATTGAATGTAGAGGAATTGCTCTATGCAGCTACACTCACAGCAAACGAGAATGAGAAAATGGCTATCTATAATAAAGTAGCTGAGCAATACAATGACTATCGTGCATGGAATAGCATGGGTCAAATCTACTTCGAGAACGGCCAAATCGCTTCTGCTCGTGGTTGCTACAACAAGGCATTAGCTATCGAGCCAAACAATGCAAATGTAAATTATAATGCAGCATTGGCAGCTATGGCTGATAACGATTTTGCAAAGGCAGAAGAGTACTTCGGTAAAGCAGCTGGTGCAGATGCTAACTTGAGCGCAGCTATGGGTACTATGTACACCATGAAGGGTGATTATGCTGCTGCAAAGAAAGCATACGGCGCAAGCGCAACCAATAACGCAGCTGTTCAGCAAATTTTGGATGAGGACTACACCGCTGCATTGCAGACTTTGAATAAAGTGCAAAAGCCAAATGCTACTACCGCTTACCTCAAGGCTGTTGTGGCTGCTCGCACAAACGACAAAGCAAGCGTGTATAGCAACTTGAAATCTGCTATCGTTTTAGATCCAGCTATGAAGGCTCGCGTACTGACCGATATCGAGTTCGCTAAGTTTGCAGAGGACGCTGAGTTCATGGCAATCGTAAAATAATAACGAATCAAAATGTCTGTACTTTTTCCCAAAGTACAAAAACCCCGTAAGTGGGATTATCGTCCCATCTATTACGATAAGGATAAGGAGGCGCGCAAGGATAGAAGACTTGCGCGTCTTCATCGCGGGGCTTTCCGTGAAGAGCACGAGAAAAATATGACCACATACCGCCAACGCGGGAAATCCAAATTATTGCTTTGGGTGGCATTATTATTAATGCTGGTCTATATATTCTATAAATTCTTTTAGTATTCAATACCCATCATTTTTTTTGCGGATATGGATATTATTCGTCTATTACCAGATAATGTAGCTAATCAAATCGCAGCGGGTGAAGTGATTCAACGCCCTTCTTCGTGCTTGAAGGAGTTGGTGGAGAATAGTTTGGACGCGGGGGCAAAGCATATCCAAGTAATCGTGCGCGATGCGGGGCGCACCTTGCTACAAGTGATAGACGATGGATGTGGCATGAGCGAGATGGATGCACGCTTGTCTTTTGAGCGACATGCAACAAGCAAGATCAAGCAAGCAGAAGACTTATTCTCCCTCCGTACAATGGGTTTCCGAGGAGAGGCCCTGGCGTCTATATGTGCGGTGGCGCAAGTGGAGATGCAGACGCGTAGAGCAGAAGATGAAACGGGTACACTCATCGAGGTACATGGTTCAGATGTGGTACGCACAGAGGTCTGTAGTTGTCCCGTGGGAACTAATGTGCGCGTGCGCAATCTTTTTTTTAATGTACCTGTCCGCCGTAAGTTCCTCAAGACAGACCAAACAGAACTACGCAATCTGCTGCATGAGTTTTATCACATTGTGCTGGTATATCCTAAAGTGGCATTTACCTTTGTGCATAACGATGAGGTGATATTAGAATTGCCCATCGGTACAGAGAAGCAAAGGATAGAAGCAATCTTTGGTAATCCCAAGCGCAATGTATATACTTCCAATTTCGTGGATGTTAAAACGGAGACAGAACTGGTCTCTATTCGTGGCTTTGTAATCAAACCAGAGAACGCCACCCGTAGGGCAGAGCAGTTCTTCTTTGTAAATGGTCGTTATATGCGTCATCCCTATTTCCTTAAAGCCATACAGACAGCCTATTCGGGAATGTTGCATAGCGATTACCAACCTTCCTTCTTTATCTATTTTGAAATAGACCCGCAGTCGATAGATGTCAATATTCATCCTACCAAGACAGAAATTAAGTTTGCGGATGAACAAGCTGTTTTTCAGATCTTAATGGCTTGTGTGCGAGAGTCTTTGGGTAAGTTCACTCTCTCTCCGCAAATAGATTTTGATACTACGGGTAGCATAGATATCCCCCTGCCTACAGATCAGGTCGTGGAGCAACCTCAAGTTCGTTTAGATCCATCCTATAATCCTTTTCAAACGAGATCTACATATGCTCCAGCACAACCAGTACAACCTAATTGGGAATCACTTTACCCCTCTTCTCCTCAAATACCTGATTGGGAGGCCAATATGCCCACCGAAGATACTGCACCATTGCTGTCCACTCAGGATATAGAGCATTGTACCCCATGGCAGTTTAATGAGAAATATATCGTGGTGGCTACACAGCGTGGTCTTGTGCTTATCAATCAGCATCGTGCACATGTGGCTATTCTATACCAGCAGTTTATTGAGCAAATTGCGCATACGCAGGGGTCAACACAACAACTACTTTTCCCCGAAGTGCTTACTCTTTCGCCAGACGAAATTGTATTATTAGAGCACTTGTTGCCAGATTTGCGTGCTATCGGTTTTGAGTTAGAGCAATTGAGCCCAGATAGTTATTCTATTTATAGTGTGCCTGCGCAATTAGTACATGTATCGCCCATACCTACGCTGCAGCATATCTTATCTTTGGTGCGTGAACAAGGAATAGACACACAAAGCGAATGGCGCAAGCAAATAGCGACGGCTTTGGCAGAGAACGCGGCCATTCCGTATGGCAAGGCACTCACAATAGATGAAATGCGTGACTTGATACAACGCCTATTCCAACTACCACAAGTGATGCGCACCCAAAATGGCAAAAAAATAGTGGCATTACTATCAAATGACGATATTAATAAACTATTCTAATTATATGCGCTTATGAGAAATGTTGTTTATCTACTTGTATTGTTGATGTGTTGCGCCTGTTCAAAGCCAACGAAACTAACGATTCTTCATACGAACGATACCCATTCACAGATAGAACCTAAAGCGGATAACCGCGGTGGCTATGCGCGCCGTATGGGTCTTATACAGCGCGAACGCGCGATGGATGAACATCTTCTTCTTGTGGATGCAGGGGATTTTTGCCAAGGCACTCCTTATTTTAATTATTATAAGGGACGCATAGAAGTGGAAGCCATGAATAGAATGGGATATGATGTGGTCACTCTGGGAAATCATGAGTTTGATAATGGAGTGGATACCTTAGCCACTATATTGCGCAATGCGCAGTTTGATGTGGTATGCGCCAATTATGATATGCGGGGTACAGCCTTGGAATCTATTGTCAAACCCTATACCATCATTCGTCGTAATGGGCTAAAAATTGGTGTTTTTGGAATTGGTTGTGATCCCAAAGGACTTGTGGCAGATAAGAATCTTCAATCCATCACATTTAATCCACCATACCCTATTGCGCAGCAGATGGCAGATACATTGCGCGCACAAAAATGTGATGTAGTAATCTGTTTGAGCCATTTAGGCACCTTTGGTAAATCATCCTATGACTACAATGACTCCACCATGGTGGCTACTACGCGAGGAATAGATGCCGTTATTGGCGGACATACCCATCAGATGCATGATAATCTGCGTGTGGCGAATAAGGATGGCTATGCCATTCCTGTTTGTCAAATGGGTAAAAGCGGCGTCAATTTGGGCAAAATAGTGTTAAATTTAGGTAACAAAATTGCAAAATAGGGCAAAAAATTTGGTCAATTCAAAAAAAAGCAGTACTTTTGCAGCGATTTTCCCGAGTACGCATTTTTTTTGAAGTGTAATAGAGGAATGATTAAATAACGAAAAATAACTCAAGTATTAATATAATTATATTGAATTATGACAGAAATTGAAGCAAAAGTAAAAGCAATCATCGTTGATAAGCTTGGTGTTGAGGAATCTCAAGTTACTAACGAGGCAAATTTCCAAACAGATCTCGGTGCTGATTCATTGGATACAGTAGAGATGATCATGGAATTTGAGAAGGAGTTCGGTATCTCTATTCCAGATGAGGATACACAAAAAATTGCTACCGTAGGTGAGGCTATCGCTTATGTAGAGCAATCTATGCAATAATTAGCATATACCAATGAAATACGAGTTTACGGGATAACTGTAAACTCGTACATTTTTATCTATACATCCATTATGCCATACCAGAGAAGGGTTGTTATTACAGGGATTGGCGCGGTAACTCCTGTCGGATTATCTGCGCAAGAAACATGGGATGCACTCACCAAAGGGAAGAGTGGAATAGCCCCTATTACCGCTTTTGATGTATCCTTATTCAAAACGAAATTTGCTGGAGAAGTAAAGGGATTTGACCCATCCTATCTCATGGATCATAAAGAGGCGCGTAAGATGGACCGCTATAGCCAATTATCTATAGCTGCTGTGGATGAGGCTATGCGCGATAGTCAATTGGATGTAAATCAGGAGGATAAATCCCGAATAGGCGTTATATGGGGGTCTGGAATGGGCGGACTGCAGACTACAGAACGCGAATGTTTTGACTACGCCAAAGGCGATGGCACACCCCATTTTAATCCCTTCATGATTCCTAAAGCAATACCGAATATCGCTGCAGGACTCATCACTATCCGCTGGGGGCTGAAAGGCCTTAGTTTAGCAGTTTCCTCTGCTTGCTCTTCCTCTTCACATGCGCTTATCATGGCATTAGACCAAATCCGCCTCGGTCGGGCCGATATTATAATAAGCGGCGGCGCGGATGCAGATGTCACTTATACAGGCATCGGTGGATTCAATGCCCTACATGCCCTTTCCACACGCAATGACTCGCCACATACAGCCAGCCGACCATTCTCAAAGTCTCGTGATGGGTTTATATTGAGCGAAGGAGCAGGCTGCCTTATCCTCGAGGACTATGAGCACGCAAAGGCACGAGGAGCAAAAATATATGCAGAACTGATAGGTGGGGCCCTCACATCAGATGCATACCATATGACTGCTCCAGACCCGGAAGGACAAGGAGCCGAAAGCGTGATGCGCATGGCAATACAGGATGCACACATCTCACCTGATGCCATTGATTATATCAATACACATGGCACTTCTACGCCCTTGGGCGATATAGCAGAAGTAAAGGCTATTAAAGCCGTCTTTGGAGAGCATGTCTATCACATGAACCTCAGCTCCACCAAATCAATGACAGGGCATATGATTGGCGGAACGGGAGCTGTAGAAGCATTAGCTTCTATCATGGCGCTGAAAGAGGGAATCATTCCGCCTACAATCAATCACGCAGAGGATGATGTGGATGAAGAAATAGATACGCGCATTAATTTCACCTTCAACGAGGCGCAAAAGCGGAATATACACTACGCCTTGAGCAATACATTTGGTTTTGGAGGACATAATGCTACACTCATATTTAAGAAATGGGAAGAGTAACCCCATAATCGGTACTCATTATTAGTCACATTTAAATAAGGTATTATGATTACGAAAATTGGAGAAAACGCAGGTCTTGTATGGAATAGCCTGCAAAATGGAGCACAAGAGATAAAGGCTATTAAAAAAGCCACAAAACTCAAAAATGAGGATTTGTATATGGCTCTTGGTTGGCTCGCACGCGAGGGCAAATTGGCTTTCGTTGTGAATGAGAAAGAGATGACTATTGAGTTAGTCTAATCAATCATGAACTTGTTTCTCCCTCGGGAGAGGCGAGTTCTATCTCTTACTTTTAAAATACTATATAGCATGGTAATCGCTATTGTTGGCGCTTCAGGTGCTGTAGGACAAGAATTGCTGCGCGTATTAGAGCAGCGTTCATTCCCTATTACTGAATTACGCCTTTTTGGCTCCGAGCGCTCAGCCGGACAATCCTATTTATTCCGTGGGGTATCGCATACCGTACACTTATTACAACATGACGACGCTTTCAAAGGCGTCGATATTGCTTTTGTCTCCGCGGGCGCGGGCATATCACGCGAATACGCAGACGATATCACGCGCTATGGAGCAGTCATGATAGATAACTCATCTGCTTTCCGTTTGGACGAAGATGTGCCTTTGGTCGTGCCAGAAGTCAATGCAACGGATGCGTTGGTGCGCCCACGAGCTATCATTGCCAATCCAAACTGCACCACAATACAAATGGTGGTAGCATTACAAGCAATCAATCGTCTAAGTCCTATCAAGCGCGTTCATGTAGCTACCTATCAAGCCGCTTCTGGCGCAGGAGCACAAGCAATGAAGGAGTTGGAAGAGCAATATCGTCAGATAGCGAATGGCGAGCAACCCACCGTGGCAAAGTTTGCACATCAATTGGCATATAATCTCATTCCTCATATCGATGTCTTCACCGAGAATGGATACACCAAAGAGGAAATGAAAATGCACAATGAGACACGCAAGATTATGCATTCAAATATCCGAGTGAGTGCCACTTGTGTGCGCGTTCCATCCCTGCGAGCACATAGCGAAAGCGTATGGGTGGAGACAGAAACGCCTATTAGTGTAGAGCAAGCCAAAGAGGCTTTTGCCAATGCACAAGGATGCGTCCTCATGGACGAACCAGAGAATAAAGTATATCCTATGCCTCTCTTCTTGAGCGGTAAGGACGAGGTATTCATCGGTCGAGTGAGAAAAGATATAACGGACGAATGTGGCTTGAGTTTCTGGTGCGTGAGCGATCAGATACGCAAAGGAGCAGCATTGAATGCCGTACAAATAGCTGAATATATCATCCAACATGGATAAAACCAATACACATATTGAGATTATGGCCCCTGTGGGCAATCGCGAAGCATTGATAGCCGCGATAGAGGCAGGAGCCACAAGTGTCTATTTCGGAATAGAGCACCTCAATATGCGTGCCCGTAGTTCTGCCAATTTCACTACAGCCGACATGGACGATATCGTGGCTACATGCCGCGAAGCAGGAGTTCGTACCTATCTCACCCTCAATACCGTTATGTATCCTGAGGACCTGCCACTGATGCGTGAGATTGTAGATCATGCACATCAAGTGGGCGTAGATGCTATCATTGCAAGCGATATAGCAGTAATGCAATATGCAGCGCAGATAGGCCAGGAAGTGCATCTCTCCACCCAACTCAATATAGCCAACACGGAAGCATTGCGTTTCTATGCCCAGTTTGCAGATGTGGTGGTCTTGGCACGCGAACTGAATATGGACCAGGTCGCATCTATTCATCGCGATATAGAAGAGCAAGGCATCGTAGGACCAAAAGGCGAACTACTCCGTATTGAGATGTTCTGCCACGGAGCCTTGTGCATGGCAGTGAGCGGCAAATGCTATCTCAGTCTCAATAACTACGGCTATTCTGCCAATCGTGGCGCATGTGTGCAGGTCTGCCGCAGAGGATACACGGTGCGCGATAAGTCATCCGATTTGGAATTGGATATAGATAATCAGTATATCATGTCCCCTAAGGACCTCAAGACCATCCATTTCCTCAATAAAATGCTTGATGCCGGCGTTCGTGTACTCAAGATAGAAGGCAGAGCGCGTGGGGCGGAATATGTATCCACCGTTGTTCGCTGCTATCGCGAGGCTGTTCAAGCATGGCGAAATGGTGATTACGAAGATGATAATCGTATCCTTCCTCAGTTGGCAGCGTGGGATGAACGCCTAAGCCAAGTATTCAATCGTGGCTTCTGGGATGGTTATTATCAGGGTCAGCGCCTCGGCGAATGGACGCATACCTATGGAAATCTGGCTACTCGCAAGAAAATATACGCAGCCAAATGTACCAATTTCTTTAAGAATCTAAGTGTGGCTGAGTTCATGCTTGAGGCAGTTGATTCAATCACCAATAACCAAGACATACTCATCACAGGCGCTACCACAGGACTGTATGAGTCCAATACACAGGGCATACGCAATGCCGCTGGACAACCCACCGATTGTATCCGAAAAGGAGAGTTTTTCTCCATCAAAACAGATAAACTAATCCATCGAGGAGATAAATTATATATTTGGGAATGATAAACGAAATAGCACATATCATATCGCCAGTCAGTGCACCTTGGTGCGCTTGGATGTTATTGGGCTTGCTGATATGTGGAGTCCTGAGCGAATGGCTACAACCAGGCGTTGTCTCTTCCTCCTTTTCTTCTCTTTTGAGCCGCGCAGAGCGTACCTATAAAGCAGCACCAAATAATTTCTTTGGGCAGTTATTAATCACGCTCTTCCGTGTCGGTTGTTTATCTTTGGCTTTGTATCTGGCTGTGTGGCAAGGTGGTGCATTTGATATGCGCGGATTCTTTGTTATTGCAGCGGTAGTACTATGCGTCTTGCTAATCAAAATGCTATGCTACCTATTCTTGAAATATGTGCTCGCAATATCTGCGCAATTCACAATCGCTACAGAGCATTATAGCAATCTATTCACCTTAGCAATGGTGTTTTTGTATCCTGTACTGCTCTTCCTCTTTTATGTCGGTAGTAGTACGATATGCTTGTATGTATTATGTGTGCTGGCCGCTCTTTTTCTAATCGTTTGGTTGATTAAGAGTGCTCGCTTATTTATTATTTCGCCAATGGGCATACTGTATTTCCTCTTGTATATGGCTACATTAGAGGTCTTGCCTATGGGCGGTTTGTATTATTTATCCGCAAAAACGGTATTATATTTATGATAAAGAAAATTCTCTTTTCGCAACCACAACCATCCACTGTTCACAATCCTTATTCCCGTTTGGAGGAGCAGTATGGTGTGCAATGCGATTTCTATCAGTTCATTCACATTGAGGGATTGACGGCTAAAGAGTTCCGTCAGCAGCGCATCCATCCGCTGGATTATTCTGCGGTTATCCTCAATTCCAAGTTAGGAATAGAGCACTATTTCCGTCTTTGTGAAGAAATGCGCATCACAGTTCCTGATACAATGCACTATTATTGCAATTCAGAGCAAGTAGGATTATATCTACAAAAGTATATCCAGTACCGCAAGCGTAAAGTCTTCTTCCCAGAGACGGGCAATCGCTTTGAGGATGTGCTACCTGCTATGCATCGCCGTCCGCATGAAACATACCTGATGGTATTGTCGGATATACACAACCAGGAGCAAATCAATATGTTCGCGGAGAATAATATTGAAGTCACCCCAGCTATTATGTACCGCACAGTCACTACACCTTGGCCTAAGGAACAACCATTCGACTACGACATGATAGCCCTCTTCACACCTGCAGGAGTAAAAGCCCTCTGTGAGAATTTCCCTGATTGGAAACAAGGAGAAACACTCATCGCGGCTTTTGGTGAAGGCACTATCCGCGCCTTAGAGCAAGCAGGATATAGAGTGGATATCACAGCAGGAGCTAACTGCCCATTTGCCTCATTACCAATGGCAATCGCAGATTATTTAGATAAAAACGCATAAAAATTGGCGTATTGTTTTCCGAAATATAATAAACTCTGTGGACAACTAAATATCGCACATGTCTATCAAGAGGGGAAAAAGCAGGTGATATGGCCTTTGCGTATCACATGGTTGCCCACCGATGGGGAAACCAAGATACTCATATGGGCACCTAAATCGCTCTTCAAAAAAGCGGTGGACCGAAATAAAATACGCCGATTGATGCGCGAGGCATATAGGCTAAACCAAAGCCTATTAGGGGATCGGCATTATCTTATCGCAATGAATTACATGGATAAGGCGATGCCTTCTTATGCCCAAATAGAGCGGTCGATGCGCAAAGCACTCACTAAAATAGCAGCATATGGAATGGAGAACAATCGGTCGTAAAGTATTCTTACTGCCTGTGTATTTTTATCGTGCATGTATCTCGCCTCTAACCCCGCCATCATGCCGATTTACGCCCACTTGCAGCCAATACATGGTAGAGGCGGTGATGAAGTATGGTATCTTCAAAGGTGCATGGCTGGGCATTAAGCGCATCCTGCGCTGCCATCCATGGGGAGGAAGTGGCTACGACCCCGTCCCATAGAATATCTAACTCTATAATATCTAGTTGGTCTAGTCTACTAGTTCCCTAGCTCCCTAGTTCCCTAGTTCACTAGTTTATCTAGAAATCTAAAACTCTAGATATCTATCCCTAGCAATAGCATTGCTGTTTTTGAAGCGAATGTAAAGAGCGCTTTTTTGTAAGTGAGTAAAACGAACGCGTTTTTGTGAGAACCCCAGCAGCGATTTGTTAAATCGTCTGCGACGAGAGTAAAAATTAAGGCGCATTTATGCTCGCATAAAATGCGGATTAGTTGTTTACGCTCGAAGCCGCGTGGGCTGAAAGCATAGCGGTGGTGGGTTCGTCGTTTTTGGTTACCTAAAAAATGTTTTTATATTTTTATCCTATTTTTATTATTTTTGTTTAAATAAATAGCAAGTATGCGAATAGATATTATTTCAGCCTGTCCCGAATTATTGCAATCACCTTTGCAGCATTCCATCATACGCCGTGCACAAGAAAAAGGATTGTGCGAGATAGTGGTGCATAACCTGCGCGACTGGACATTAGATAAGCATCGCAAAATAGATGATTATGCTTTTGGCTTTGGCGCAGGTATGGTGCTCCAGATAGAACCCATCGACCGCCTCATCACACATCTCACTTCCGAGCGTCACTATGATGAAATCATCTTCACAGCACCCGATGGCGAACGATTTACACAAGGCGAGGCAAATCAACTATCGCTGAAAGAAAATATCATCATCCTTTGTGGGCATTATAAAGGAGTGGACCAACGCGTGCGCGATCATTTAATCACAAAGGAATATACAATCGGTGATTTTGTACTCACCGGTGGTGAACTGCCTGCGGCTATCATGACGGACGCTATTGTGCGCCTATTACCTGGCGCATTAGGAGATATAGAAAGTGCACTCAATGATTCATTCCAAGATGGCCTCTTGGAAGCAGGTGTTTATACCCGCCCAGCGGAATACAAGGGATGGCGAGTGCCGGATATATTACTCTCTGGTCACCAAGCCAAAATAGAAGAGTGGCAATACGAGCAATCGCTTGAGCATACTAAGAAAAGACGCCCCGACCTCTTAGGAGAATAATTTGCAAAGTGAAATTTACAAAAAAATATTTTATTGTACTTTTTTTTAAAAATATTTGGTGGGTATTAAAAAAAGCAGTACCTTTGCACCGTGTTTTTCATGGTATTAGATTTAAGGTTAAGTAAAAAGATTGGGTTGTCGTGAGACAACCTTCTTTGTTTTTATACCCATCACTACTCTATACTCATTACTCAAGCGCCCTTTTGGGGCCCCCGACGAATTTTAATTCGTGGGGAGAGCGGAGGCATTAGGAGCCCGTCCATTTAGCGGAGTGGTATGGACCATTGCGACTAATAGCCGAACGCGCCGTTAGAGATAAGTTAGTGGTTGCTTAGAGGTTTGTTGATGGTTACTATACTTTCTCTATACCTTCTCTATACCCTGCCCCCCCCCTTTTTTTTTAGGTCTTTCCTAGGTCCCTAGTTTGCTAGGTTACTAGTGCGCTAGTTTATCTATTTCTTCTAGTTCGGCTAGATAGACTAGTTGGGCTAGTTCTTCTAGTTTATCTAGTTGGTCTAGTTTATCTAGTCGGGCTAGATAATCAAAAATGGTAAATGGTAAATAATTTTATCTTTGTTTATCGCCGCTGGTCGCATGTTTTTGGCTTTTTTGTTAGCGAAGCGTGTTTTTGTGAGCAGCCCATCGTGCCCGTTATGGGTCACGATTAAGCGGAAAGAGAATATTAGCGGGCTGCAAGCTTGCTTGCGAGCCGATAATAGGTGATTTACGCTCAAGGCCGCGTAGGCCAATAGCCATGCGGACGATAGGCTGCGAGTTTTTGATTAAATATATTTCGCTACATCCGAAAAGGGATAAATGCGACCAGAGGGATGTATTTAGGTTTATTTACAATTATTTTCTCTATTTTCATTTTGTTTTCTTTATTTTTGTTTGAATAAGCAAATTGCTCGCTCCGCGGTCTATAATACTTTATTACCGCGCATGCACTGCACATACATGCGCGCGTTGGCAAACATTATGCTTTCTTATGTATGTAATGATAGTGCTAATGGGTGAAAATGCAAAATAAAATTAACAAAAACATACAAAATCATATTTTTGTCATGCAAAATGTTGTATAATCCATTTTTTTTTAGTATCTTTGCGCCCGATTATTCTATCATGTGATAACAGACAATTATTTTAAACACTAATATTTTAGGCTTATGAAGAAACATTTACTCATTTTGTTTGTGGCTATGTTTGCTGCAGCATGGAGTCTCAATGCCCAGACTATTGTTATCAATGAGGGCTTTGAGAATGGTATTCAAGACAGCGTTTGGACACAGGAGTATGTCGTTGGCGAGACGCCATGGGCTGTGGAGGGAGTAGAGGATAACCTCGTATTCCCAGCAGATGTATGGCAGGGCTCTAAGCGTGCATACTTGCGTAACACCACAGGTGTGACGCAGGGCTTTAAGACGCGTCTGGTTAGTAAAGTAATGGACCTCAGTCCTAATGTGATTTATCAGCCAGAGATGACTTTCTGGTATGCAAATCCTAAGTGGACGGCAGACCGCGATACACTTCGCGTGTTGTACAAGACGGGCCATAATGCCGATTGGAAGCAATTGGCAGAGTATAGTACGGCGAGTGCTACTTGGCAAAAGGTTACTCTTGTGTTGCCAGAGGTGAATTCTACCTATCAAATCGCATTTGAGGGTACGGATAACTTGGGTCGTGGTATTGTACTGGATAGTATCAAGTTGCGCTCGGCGCCCGAGTGTACTATCCCATATGATATTAGTGTAACCAATATGGGGCATGGCAAAGTGAATATTGCATGGAATGCCAGCTGGGACGCAGACGCGTATGAACTGATCGTGACGAAAAGTTCAATAGATCCAGACATGGTAAATGATATCCCAGATTCGCTGGATGTTGTAGTGCTGCACGAGCAAGTGGAAGGTCTGCGCCAGAATTATGATGTGCAATTAACATCAGGAGCATATTATTATGTATATTTGCGCTCGCTCTGTTTTGCAGAGAATAGTGCATGGAATAGTGAGGACCCTAATCAAAATGGTGCATTCTATTTCCGTGTGCAAGAGACGAAGTATTTACCATATGTATATGGATTCAATATGGAGTATGACGCAGGTATGTTGCACCGTGACGCAGAGTGGACATGGGGGACAAACACAGGTGGCTTCTGCCCATTCATTTCTACCAACTTGAATGCAACAGAGTCTGTGAAGTACTCAAACGATGGTACTACTTGTTTGATTTTCGCTTCAGGCAATGTAGTCACTAAGGCTATCCCTGCAGGTCAATATGCGTATGTAGCTACGCCAGCATTGGGAGATAGCACTGTGGCTGACTTCAAGCTTGGTACATGCCAAGTATCATTCTGGGCTACGGTACATAAATATACAGGTCGTAAATATGCACATAGCATCATTGTGGGCGTGATGACCGACCCAGAGGATGTGACAACATTCGTACCAGTAGATACAGTAAGCGTATGGGGTACTTCTACTTTCCAAGAATGTATCGTGGACCTCGCGCCTTATCAAGGAGAGGGTAAGTATGTAGCATTCGCAAGTAATTTCGATAAGCAAAATACATTCTATATTGATAATGTAAGAATCGAGCAGAAACCAGCAGTGAATAAGGTAATCAATATTACCGTTAATCCACGCGATACCTATGCCGATATTGCATGGGAGGGAAATGCAACTTCATATAATGTATTGGTAACAAATGCAAAAGTTGAGAATCCAGCGAATGTGAAGGCAGAGAATATCGTTGCGCAGATGTCAGTGGATGGTAAAGCATATAGATGCGAAGGATTAGAGCCTGACCATAGCTGGAATCGTCCATATTATGTGTATGTTCAAGCACAGGGCGCTGCATGGTCTAATCCTTATCCATTTGTTACTATAGCAGGTGTGCAAGAATTGCCATATACATTCGATATGGAGCAAAAATCAGGTGTATATACTATTGGCGAAGATGCTTCTGTGCTTTATCCAAAGAATATGGGTATATTCTCTAATGACCCTGACTATCCACACTTATACACTTCCAATTATTATAGTGGAGCATCTACACTCTATCTTACCAAAGATCCAGGTAATGACTCTTGGATTACCTTACCAATGGTAGATGGCTTAGCAAATAAGCAAATAACATTCCAACTTAGTGCGAATACTACACCTTCGCAAGGAAATGCTACAATAGGTGTGATGACCAATCCAATGGATATAAATACCTTCATCCCTGTATCTAACTTCAAGGTAATTGCTTCTGGATATACAGGATGTTATGCAAACTTCTTGAACTATGAGGGACCAGAGGGTGTTATCGCTATCGTTTGGGAGGATGTAGAAGGTTTGGCAAAAAATACAATCAACTACATTGATGAGTTAACAATCGATACACTCACTGCATGTATGCCTCCTGTGAATCTGACTGTTGATGCAGAAGTGGATACAGCAATTATTTCTTGGGATAAGTCTCCTGCTACGGAATGGGAACTTATTTTCTCAAAGGAGCCTGTTTCTACAACCAAAAGAGAGCAGAGTCTTGATGATATTGCACTCATTGAAGGAGTTATCTTTGCAGATACCATTACTTGGTTGGACACTGCGAAAGATCCTGAGGTTGGATTCGGTGATTTGGATTGGAAAACAGCCTATTATGTCTATATACGCACATTGTGTGGCGAGGACAAAACTATTTGGGTAGAGAGTCACTTTAAGACCCCATGTCCTGATGTATTCCCATTCCCTTATAAAGAGGATTTTGAGTCGTATGCTACCAGCCTCAAAGAAGTAGGATGCTGGCAATTGGCTGACTATAACGGAACGGGTTACCCAATGACCTATAAACCTACATCTGGCGCGCAAAGTGGTGTTACGCTCGAGTTGTGGTCTACATCTACAACACACAGATCGGTGGCTATCATGCCTCCTGTGGAGGGAAATTTATCGGATATGTTGCTCTCGTTTGACTCGCGTTCGTTTAGCACTACTACCGCCTCTGTATTGTATGTGGGTTCTATGGGAGATATAGCAGATTCCACTACTTTCGTGGCATTTGATACAATCTACATGGATGGTGGTAACTCATTACGCCATAATAAATATGATCTGTCACAAGTCAATCTTGCATACAATAATATTGCCTTTACATCTGGTTTGGGTGGCACATTAGAAAAGAATAGCGATATGCTCATCGATAATGTGACACTCCGCTCAAATAGTTGTATTGATGCTTATAATATTAAGATCGTAGAATTAGAGCCTAACTTATTTGGTCTTGAATGGGATGGTAAAACAGAAGATGGCCAATGGTTGATTTCAGTATTCAATGAGGTAGATTCGATAATAATCGCAAATGATTCTCTCATTACGGGAAAGGCCCTACGAATGACAGGATTGACACCTCAAACAACATATGTGGTTCGTATCGCCCCAACTTGCGATACTACTATCTATGTCGAGGAGATTATCGAGACACCTTGCTTGGACTTAAATCCAAATATCCCAAATAAAGAGTCATTTGAGTCCGTTCCATCTGGTACAAGTTACAAGGCGGAATACCAAATGCCTTGCTGGACTGCTAAGAATGCCAATGCAAGTGCAACGGATACGTATAAGCCACACGTATATAAGAGTACCACCTATGCAAGCTCAGGTACAAATGCATACCGTCTCTATAGTTCTTCCACCTATCACCCTGCATATTTAGCATCGCCTAAAGTAGATTGTGACCATTTGTCAGAGCTGGCTATCACTTTCAACTTATATGCAAGCACATCCTACTGGTGCGTATATGGTGTAATGAGCGATCCTAACGATATTAGCACATTCGTAGCGCTTGACTCTGTGAAGGGTACTGGTAAAACTGTACAATATGTAATCGACTTGAGCCAATATGCAGATTCTATTCCTAACGAAGCAAAATTCGTGGCATGGAAGACTCGCACAGGAAAAGCAGATCTTATCTATTTGGATGATATCTCTATTACAAAGATCACATGTCCTCTGACCAAACCAAGCTATTCAGAGTTGACATCTGAGAGCATACGCGTTAGCAGCGGATTGCGTTCCAATAATGAGTGGATCTTATTAGTAACTACCAAAGATGTATCTGACAGCTTAGCAATACCAGGATATGTGGTACCTGATTCTATCCTTACATTCTGTGATACATTGACCGCACGCTCTAAAGTGGTAACGGGATTGCAAGGCGAGACAACATACTATGTATCTACTACTACGCTATGTGATGGTGAGGCTAATCTACAATGGGCTTCCTTGTCATTCTTGACTCCATGTAAACCAATCACACCTGAGGCAATGGGTACTATCACCTTCTCAGAAGCAGAAGGATATACAAGTGGATCAAGTGCAAGCCGTTATCTGCCTTGCTGGACTGTAGGAAATAAGTCTGGAAATGTAACATCTGTTACATCTACCTACTATCCATATGTAAATACTACCGCGTCATACTTGTATAACGGAAATAAATACCTCAATATCTATTCGTATGTAGCAAGTTCAAATAATAGCGATGGTGCATACGCAATCATGCCTACATTGGATCTGGGTACAGAAACAATCAATAAGTACCAAGTGAACTTCTGGGCACGCTCCAATACAGGTACTAGCTCTAACAACCAAGTCATCGTCGGAATCGTAACCGACCCAAGTGACTTGAATACCTTCACAGTGGTTGATACACTCACGCTTAATAAGCAAGAATATGAGCCATTCACTATCTCATTTGAGAACTATCAAGGTGACTACTTGGGCAATAAGGGAAGAAATATCATGTTCCTCTGCGAGTTCGGTGTATCCACATATGCATATATCGCAAATATCTCTGTGGAGAAGATTCCATCTTGCCGTCCAGCAGTAGAATTTACGGTGGATAGTATAGCTGGAGATGCCGCAGTTATTAGTTGGAAGGGAAATGCAGATGCATACCGCGTATTAGTATCCGATATAATCTTGTCTGACTCACTCAAACAAGTGTACGACTACCTACAAGATACTATCGTCAATACATCGGATTCCGTCTTGATTACCGGTCTGCAATCTTCTACCCAGTACTTCGTATATGTACAGAGTATATGTGGTGCAGCTGATTCATCTGCTATCTCAATGGCATATGCCGGATTTACCACTCTGTGCCCAGCGAATGGCTTCGCTGTCCCATACAAGCAAGACTTTGAAAAATATGCTACCAACGCGAAAGTAGTGGATTGCTGGGACTTCGAAGACTATGCTACGGCTACGAAGACTTATCCGCAGGTGATGAATCCGACGACTGGCGCAGTTAGTGGTAAGCAACTCGAGTTGTGGTCTTCATCTACAATACATAGATCAGTGGCTATCATGCCGAAGATTCAGGGCAATCTGGCTGACTATGTGCTGAGCTTCGATGCTCGTTCGTATAGTACAAGCACCAAGTCTGTACTATACATCGGTACGATGGATGATGTACTTGATTCGGCAGCAGGCTTTGTTCCGTTTGATACCCTCTATATGGACGGCGGAAATGAGTTCTATCATAGAGATCTTGTTTTGGCTGACTATGCTTCGAAACTGATCCATAGCCGCATCGCCTTCTCATCCGGTTTGGCAGAAGAGTTAGAGTTAGCCAGCGATATGTATCTGGATAATGTGAAGATTGGCCTCCCACCATCATGCTATCCACCTCTTCTCGAAGCAGGTAATACCACTTTGAATACAGCAGAGGTGATTATCACACCTTTCAAGGAAGAAAACACGAACTGGCAATTAGCTATCATCCCTGATTCTATCTATAATAAAGAAGGATTTAAGGCGGATGAATACCTTGCTGGTACAGAAGTACGCATTGTGGACGCAGATTCTACCAAATTTGTGGTATCAGACCTCCAAGACGGTACCAAGTATTGGGTATATGGCCGCACCATCTGCGGTGGAGAAGATGGCAATAGCGCATGGACCGATTTTGCTATCAATATACGCACACAATACCGCTATAAAGATAGCTACTTCTTCGGTTTCGAGAAGAGCGAAGGATGGGATCGTAGTTACAAATCTACAAGCGATAGCTACTATTTGCATCCAGCATTGAATGTTGGATATAATGGTGGTAATGCAACTCCGACTTATTCTAATTATCCATATAGCATGGAGAATTCTACATCGGCTATATACGCATATGGTCCAGCAGATGGCAGCCTCGGTAAGGGAGGAATGCGTTGGCAATCTACTACCTCTATTTGGGGAGCCTATGTAGTATTCCCTGCACTGGAAGAAGCAAAAAATCGCTCATTCGAATTTAAGTTGCGCTCAGGTTACCTAACACTCAGCACAATGCTCGCTTCTACTACAGCTGATGTGAAGGTAGAGGTAGGTACTATAGAGAAGTACAAAGGCTATGAGACATATGAGGCACTTGCTACTATCAGCATGAAAGCATTGAATAAAGAAATATCGGGTGATGCTTCTAACGATTGGTTATGGGAGAGCTATACATTGGATATAGACTCACAAACAATAGCAAACAAGCAGATGGTGCTCCGAATGCCAGAACCAGAGGTGAGTTGCTATGCATACATCGATAATGTGGCATTGACAGAAGCAAAAGGATATTCAATGGTAGCTATCGAAAATGTAGAATTTGATTATGCTAAAGCAAATGTATCTTGGAGCAATATAGGTGCACCATGGAATCTCTATGTCACTACAAAAAATGGAAACAAAGTAGATACCGTTGCATCTTATCTGAATATGACAGATGTCACTTCTAAAGAAATCACTGGACTTGTACCACAAACCGATTATCAAATTGTATTGGAGAGTGCTAGTGCGCCAAAAGATACGAAGTTTGAGATAGCAGATACATATGAGTTTACTACCTTCTGTGCGCCAATAGAGCCAAATGCAAAGGGCGAATTCTTCTGGAATTTCAACGACCCAACAGAATGGGAGCAATCAGATGTAATAGTAGGTAATGGTACCGTCACAGATAGTGCATACTTCAAACCAGGTTGCTTCTTTACAGGTACCACCTATACGGGAACATTAACCACTTCTAATGTGTACTATAACTGGCTCATACAGCGAAAAGGATATGGTTATACAGGAGCTCCTACAACCAAGGGTACCTCCGCAACAAGTTCGGCACGCTATGAGTATGGACGAAATGATAGTCCTGCACTCCGTGTATATACTACTTCTTCCTATATGACTCCATATATCGTATTACCAGAACTCAATTGTAGTTTCGATACGATGATGGTTGAGTTCTATGGCCGTTGCTTTGCAAACTATGCAGAAGATTATGGTACAGCGTCTAGTCAGAATAAGATGATTTCTGCTACCTATCTCGGAGCAAGTTATAGCAAGTCAATCGTAGTAGGTACACTAACCGATCCTTACGACTTCTCTACCTTAGAGGTAATTGATACTTTGACCTACTTGCAGTCTAATCTACCTGCTACAACAAAGGTAAATGAAGACCCTGCAGGATTGCGTTATTGGGAGAAGATGCAGTTGCCATTGGCGGGAGCGAAGGGTAAATACATTGTTCTCTTCCAACCTGCATATGGTCTATTCTTCCTCGATGACCTCAGTGTGAAGAATGTGGGTGATAACTTGTTCGCTCCTTCTGGTGCAGTAACCAAAGAGGTAAAATCTACCACTGCTACCTTCTCTTGGAGAGTGAAACATCCAACCCTCCAATCCGTAATTGTAGTAACAGACCAATATGGCTCTGAAGAAATCTTGAGAGATACCATCGTAGGTACTGAATACACAGTTACAGGATTGAATCCAGCTACAGCATACCAATGGTATATGTATCAAACAAATGGTACTGTAAACACCTCTACCACACAGCGTATTGACTTCTATACAGAGTGTGTGCCAGTAGGCGATGATTACACCTTCGGATTTGAATTGGAAGAAGGATGGAAGCTCGCTCCTGGACAAACCAATAATAGCTACAAGGTGCCAATCTGTTGGGTATCAGGCAATGCAGGAACATCTACTTGGTCTTCTTCGTACGAAGGATACAACCAAGCAAACACATCCTCATACCGTTATAGCCACTCAGGATCATATGCATTGAGAATGGAAGCCTATAGCACCACACATCAGCCATACATGGCTATGCCAGCTATCGCAGATATTGCTGCATATGATACATTGCAAGTGAACTTCTGGATGCGTCCTGCTTATAGCTACGCACCTGAGCACGCAAGCAAGCCAAATCAAATCTATACACAATATACGCTTGGTTCAACAGCTTCTACGGCAGACTACTACTACTCTAAGTCTATTATCGTAGGTACGATGACAGATCCTAACGATCCTACTACATTCGTGGCTATCGATACAATCGGATACGATGGTACATTAGCAGTAGGAGATATGGCTACAGAGGCAAATGATTATCTCTATCAGAAGAAGAAAGTATCACTCCGCGGTGCTACGGGTCCATATGTAGCATTCATGACTACATTGTATGCGAAGGGAGAAACCAGAAAAGCAACATACGATTATATGTGGCTCGATGATATATCCTTCTCTACATTGCAAGAATGCTCAGAACCAAAGAACTTAGAGGTTACCGAAGTGCTATCAGGTTCCGCTACTCTGACATGGACAGGAGGTGAGACTGCAGAGAAATATATCCTCCAAGTTTCAACCGATATGGACTTCTACTATGACACCGCATTCGTATTCAATGATACTTTAACGGCTAACTCCATCACTATCACAGGATTGAAGCAACATACCACCTATGTATGGCGTGTGAAGTCAATCTGTGGGGATGACTTGGGAGAAAGTGATTACACGCAGAATGAAATCTTCACCACAGCGCGTATCCCATTCTTCTTGGAAGACTTCCGTGAGGCAGCACTGGAAAGTGACTGGGCATATGGTACAACTAAGGCTGCACTTGTGCTGGATTCTGTAGGAGTAGAAATAACTGGTACTAATAACGCTACTTATGGATTTAAGCAAATTACGAATAGTTATGGAATAACAGGTGCACACTATGCAATACCATTCTACTCATCTTCTACAGCATCAGATACTTCATATGACAACTATTGGTTGATAACGCCTACTATCTACCTTGAGCCTACCAAGCAAGCACACTTGACATGGGATATGGCATTGACAGGAAGTTCAACCTCTACCCCAAATAACGATGTGGTTGCTGAAGCCAATATGGCAGATGACTTTACCTTCATGGTAGCAATATCTGAGGATGGTGGTAAGACATGGAAATCCGAAAACGCAAAGGTATGGAATAATGCATTGCCAGCCGGACAACAATTGCGCGATATACCACACGATGCTGCAAACTACCAAATCGATCTCTCTGCATTTGAAGGCAAGAATATCAAGGTGGCATTCAATAAAGAAGCTACAACCTATCTGTCTGCTACATGTGCATTGCACCTTGGTAACATCCGTGTTGCATACTACGATAAGATGGCGTTGGATACCACTGCTTGTCAATACCAAGATGTTGAGATGTATGACTTCTTTATCAATGGTGATGAAGTAGAGGCTGGCGTGCACGAATTTGTACGAATCGATAGAAAGGGCGAATGGGATGCTACAGCAGGTATGTTAGATACAATCTATAATCTAACAGTCAACTATTACGAGGCTCCAGAAACCATCGTAGTAGATACCATCTGCGAAGGCGAAACATACACCTCTGTTGACTTTGACGGAAAGAGCAAACCAGGCGTTTATAGACGCAAGATGCAATCTACACTCTACTGCGATAGTATCGTCACACTCCACCTCAGTGTTACACCTACATTGCGTGCAGAAGATCAAATCATTGCACTCTGCCCAGGTGAGACATATACATGGAATAGTAAGGAATACAACCGCGCAGGTATCTACCGCGATACAACAATCTCATCACTTGGATGCGATAGTATTCAAACACTCGTGCTCTCATTCAATGAGGCAGAGGATACCATCTATGCAGCATCTGAGGTAGATATCACCGAGTTACCATTCACTTACGAAAATGTACAATATCCATATGCAGCGGGTCAAGCACCTATCTTCTACCCAATAGGTACAGCGAAGGGTGTTTATAACGACACCGTCCTTGTACAGGGTGTTAATTGTGTAGCTGTTCTCGTACATACACTCACCGTTACAGACCGCCACGAAGGCATTGAGGATGTGATGAATGAGTTGGGAGTAGGAGCGCGCAAGGTATTGTACCGAGATAATCTCTACATCATCTGCAATGATGAGTGGTACACCGCAACGGGTCAGAAAGTAAACGATCCACGCAAATAAGTACTCATCCTATAATAACGAATCAAAGGGGCTGCCATTGGTAGCCCTTTTGATTTATCTAATAGCCGTAAGGCGGTCTAATACTAAAACGGTCTAACCTCTAATAGCGCAGCGATCTAAAATTGTACTCTGTACTCATTACTCACTACTCACTACTTGTAAATGATTTTATCTGTGTTTATGGCTGACGATTGAGAGTTCGTAATTGTTTTTGAAGCGTAGCGCTTTTTTGTGAGCGTAAGCGAGTTTTTGTGAGAACCCGTGAATATGTTTTTTATATTTTTGCTGACGCAAAGGCATTTACATCCTGCGGATGTGGAGAACCGTCCTAACGGACTAACGATAAATATATTTAATAGTCAATATTCCTATCGGGAGGACTGCTAGTGCAAGCGATAGTCCGACCGAAGAGCGAAGGCAATGGTTGCACCTACGATTTAGCAGAGCGGTATCGTCTTATGCAATCCATTTGCCGCACGCGAGAGCTATTATGCCTTTGAGGCAGTATTTTTATTATTTTTTTCAAAATCAAAACACATTATGGGTTCGTCGTTTTTGATTACCTAATAAAAAATGTTACTTCGATAATTACGAATTATCAAACGGCAGTGTTTATCTTGGTTTTTTTTATTAGGACATTACTGTTTTTGATTATTAAACATGTCAAAAACAACAAAAAAATACAATTCTTGTACTATAATTTGCATATCTGCCGATTTTTTTGTAACTTTGCCGCCCGAATTTAGGAATATAGTATTATATAGCCCGTGAAAAAGTTTATTCTAATAGCATATATATTGCTCATCAGCATTGGTGTGAATGCGCAGGCGCGCATTTCGTCAGAGACTACCCATGGTTTCTTCATGAGTGGCGATTTGGGGTATTCAGCACTGCTGCATAATATTCAGGGATATCCAGCTTCAGCAGGCCTTAACACCAATATAGGTATGGGCTATCGCTTATTCCATGATAATTTCTTGTTCTCTACGGGAGTAGAGGCTGCTTATCAATTCAATGCGAATCAGTTGGATAATATGGATTTGAAGATGCCTATGCGTGATACGGAGGGGCAGCTTTTTCAAATGCATGTGCTTGTCAATGAGTCGCAGGACTTTACCCATATGGTGAATCTTAATCTTCCTATCCTCTTTGGTGGAGAGTGGGGCAAGGTCTATTTCTTGGTGGGGCCTAAGATTTCGCTCAATCTCTATGGAGCTGCTTCTTCATCTGCTGTTTATACCACCTATGGAGAGTACGATGAGTATTACGACGATTTCTATGATATGCCTAATCACCAATTCGAGAGCAATCGCAAGATGAGTAGCGGTACGCTGCCTATGGATTGGAATATGAATATCATGGCGCACCTGGAGATAGGTAGCAGAGTGGGGCATTACTATAAATACAAAATATTCAGAATAAATCCAGATAAGGTACATATGTATCTGGCTGCTTATGTGGATTTTGGAGTGCTCAATATCCATTCGAATAAGGCAGGTGAGCCTATCTTTGATTACAAGGAAACGGCGGATCAAGGAGTGCAATTCTATATCCAACCATTGTTGATTAGTAGTGCGTCAAATAATGCAGTGATACGAAATTTAAATATAGGAATTAAATATACAATATGCTTCCCGATGAAGCCATCTGGCAAATCATTCATATATGATTGGTGGAAGGCTGGTCGCGGTTATCGCAAGTCGGGTGGTAATCAAGCATTCAAATACCAATAACCCTTTATGAAAAGAATTATTTACATTCTTCTCCTTGCCATTGGAATGGTGACGATGGCCCCTGTAGCCACTTTAGTGGAGGATAGTGCTGTGTCCGCAATGTATGCGCAGCAAGACGCGAGAGCAAAAGCACGAGCAAAGGCGCAGAAGGAGCGTGAAAAAGCAAAAGCGAAGCGAGCTAAAGAGCAAGCTAAAGCAAAAGCTAAAAAGGCCAAAGAGCAAGCCAAAAAGAAAAAAGCACAAGCCAAAGCTAAGGCTAAAAAGGATAAACAGCGTGCTATGGCGCAGCAGCAGAAATCAAAAGCAGCAGCTGCTAAAGCTACCACCACACGCACCTCTTCTTCTGCACCTGCTATGACTGCAGCAGAGGAGAAGGCTATCTATATGGAGCAAGTAGCAGGAATAGAGAAAGCGAATGCCAAAGCAGAAGCATACAACACCCGCGATATAGCACATCGCCTCGGTTTTTGGGGACAAGTGGGATATAGCAATCTCTTTACATCTGGTATAGCCTACGATGAGGCAGCTGGAAAAGGATTCCAAAATATAGATAAAGGATTTGTAGGCGGAGGACTTGGTCTGGGATATCAATTGCGCTACAAGCAAATGTTGATGACCATCGGTGCAGAGTTCCAAATGTATAATTCGTATATGGGAATTGCCAACAACGAGAATGGTACGCTTAATCTATCATATGGTATGAATCCTTATGCAGATAAGATGATTTATTCCTACCACTTCGCCCCAATGAATGATAAACTCATCGGCGGATTTGTGCAATTGCCTATCCTATTCGGTATGGAATTGAAGAATAGCCCTCTCTTCTGGCAAGCCGGTGTGAAAGTGGGAATGGGATTGCTTGGTAAATCCACTATCGCAGGTACATACTCTACCTCTATTGCTGATAAAGAACTAATTGATGACTTGGAGAATATGTACACCCATACATTGGTAACAGACCAAGCGTTGGAGCGTTCGGCCACAAGTGTTAAATTTGGTCTCAATGTGGCGGCTACAGCAGAGATAGGTGTCAATCTTGACCAATGGGTGAAATCAGCAGCGAAAATGAGATTGTCACTCTTTGCGGACTATGGTTTCCTCAATGTGCTCAAATACGAAAAGGCACAGGGAGCACAAGATATTCCTGCACAAATGCTGGTGGCGAATAATCCATTGGACTTCCCCACTAACTCCGCCCTCGCTACTACATCTGCGGCAGATGCAAAGGTTAATCCATTCATCGTGGGGGCTAAATTAGCCGTTTGGTTTGATCTACCTCGAAAGCAGAAAGAAATGCAAGACTTGCCAAAGGCACCAACACCACGCATGGGTGTGCTTCTCTACAACGAGCAAGACCAAGCACCTCTCGGTGGTGTGGCTGTTGAGATTGTTAATCAAGAAACGGGAAAGACTATCAGCAAAAATACCAATCGTAAGGGACTCTTACAAGGACGATTCCCAGCGGGTCAATATCGTATTACGGCTACCAAGAATGGATACTACCCATCTGATACCGTTCTCCAAAGCGTAGAGTTATTTACTTTCGATACACTCAAGCTCGCGCTCAAGCGCATACCAGAACCAATCATCTATACACTCTGTATGAATGTGTATGATGCAGAAACCAAGGAACCTGTTGAGGCAATGGCGCGTATGACCGCACTCACCGACTCAGTAGTGCTCTATGAAGCACAAGCGGCTGACGACGGATTTATCGAGACACCACTCCGTGAGGGTAATTATATTGCCCACATGACAGCACAGGGGTATATGCCTAAGGATGATGCTATCCACTTTGTGCAAGACACTACCGATATCTACATGACACGCATCAAGGAGGGTATCAAGGTGAAGATTGAAAACCTCTTCTTCGCTACCAATAAGACCCATATCTTGCCTCAGTCAGAGCAAGCCATGGCTGACCTCGCACAATTCCTCTTGGAGAACGCAGGTGTCACCATCCATATCGTGGGTCACACCGATAATGTGGGTTCTAATTACGATAACCAAATACTATCAGAAGGCCGTGCTAATGCCGTGCGTGCCGACCTTATTCAACGCGGTATAGATGCATCACGCATCACGGCAGAGGGTAAGGGCGAGACAGAACCAGTAGCAGATAATGACACCGATGAGGGACGCCAGCTCAACCGCCGCGTAGAGTTCACCATCACAGCTACAGGTGGTAAGGACATTGAGCAAGTCTTCTAATTAAAGAAAGAATACTATAACAGAATGAATAGGATATATAAATACATACTCTTATTATGCGCATGCGTGATGACAACGGTTATTGCGCAAGCGCAAGCACAAGGCATCCCATACGCATGTGGGTTTGAAGAAGATGAAGACTTATCAAATTGGGTAATGATTCATCGATATTCTGCACATGCACAAGATCAGTGGATAGTTGGTTCTGCTGTGCGATGCGAGGGTAAGAGGAGTATGTATATATCAGCAGATGGCACTAATGCTATATATGGCAGCCAGCCAAATATAACAGTATCGTATCTTACATTCAAATTCCCAGATTCCAATAAGCAACAAAACTACGACATCAGTTTCGATTGGAAATGTTCGGGCGATTCGCTCAATTCAAAGCTATATGTAATGGTGTGTCCGGAGCAGTTGCTCCATAATGAGGCAGCCAATAATTATTACGACTTGAATAAGATAACATCTTCTGTGTCAGGTATTTTAAATCGTAATGTGGCTGCAGCATGCGAACCACTTGGTGCTTCACGCGCTCCCTTCTTATATAGCAGCAAGGAGTGGCAGAATATATCGCTCTCTAATGAGTTGCGTGTCAGTCCAGCCAGATCAAGACAGCCATTCGCTATTGTCTTTATATGGGTAAATAATAATACAAATCCAGATTTACAGCAAACAGGTATATGTATCGATAATGTGCAGATAGGTGATGCTACTATCAAGAAACCACAAAATCTTACGGTAGAACCTATCTGTGGAGACTCTGCTATGCTCGTATCATGGGAGAGTGGAGCGTCTGAGTTTGAAGTACAATACCGCACCGTAGGTTCTTCTACATGGCGTCGTGCAGACGGATTAACAGATGGTGTGGATGGCTTTACGCGTACCAATGGTACCCAATGTTCTTATATCTTACAGCGTATCAAGGAGGGTAGCTACGATGTGCGTGTGCAGGCCAAGGCCGCAGGTATCGTTAGTAACTGGACATATAAGAACCTTATACTCGTTTATTGCCCAGAGAATCACTGTATTAACTATCTCGAATTCAACAGCCCAGATGTGGTTTGTACCTATGGTATGACTTATAATGGTGGTAAAGGTACACCCTTTGATAATGTAGGATGGATTGATTTCGGACCAGATTCAAAAGAGAGTAGGCATACAATTCATGTGGACCCTACAGAACTGGACCCAAGAACAGACTCTTCTTTGCATACCGTCCCTCAGGGCGCACTCGCATCTGTTCGTCTCGGTAACTGGGATACAGGATATGAGGCTGAAGGTATTACCTATAGCTTTGTGGTAGATGGTCAAAATCAGGGAATCCTAATCATCAAATATGCTGTAGTGCTCAATAAACCAAACACCAGTTGTGGTGACCCGGGATTTAAGATGGTAGTGCTCGATGAAAATGGAGAGGTGATAGACGAATCATGTGGTAAGGCTGACTTTACCTATTCATCTGCAGCAGCTGCTGGATGGAATGAGACGAAGGATGCATCTGTGGTGTGGAAAGATTGGACTACCGTAGGTGTTAATCTTCAACCATACAATGGACAAAAAGTGAGTGTGCAGTTGACTACTGAGGACTGCGGTGGTGGTGGACACTTTGGTTACGCATACTTCACCCTCGATTGTGCCAATGCTAAACTGGAGACAGAGAACTGCGGTAATGATGCTAAGATTGAGTGTCATGCACCAGAAGGATTTGGTTATAAATGGTTTAACGAAGCAGGAGATGTCGTATCAACAACGCGTGAGCTATATGTGGACCCAAGTATGCAAACCTATACTTGCCGAGTGAGCTTCATAGAGGATACCACTTGTTATTTCGAGGTGAGCACAGTAGCAGCACCGCGTTTCCCCGTGCCTCAATACACATGGGAACCAATCTACGAGGAATGTCTTAGTAAACTGAAATTTAAGAATACCTCGCATGTCATGACCAAATATACTGGGTCGGAGAATCATACCCAAGAACCCACCAATGACTGCCATTGGTATTTCACACGCTTATCGGATGGAGTAACGACCGAATCATACAACTGGGCACCTGTTTATACTTGTCCAATGGGTGGAGATACCATCATCGTCAATTATACTACATACATAGGTGTGGATAATGCTTGTGATAGTAGCCGTGTGGATACAATAGTAGTGCCGAATATTATATCACAGCATACAGAGTTCCATGTGGTTTCTTGCCCAGAAGAACCCGTGCAATTCGGAAATGAATGGTTTAATACAGATACAACGGTGGTTCATCTATTCCCTAACTTCGCAGGATGTGACTCTACCTCAACACTCTATCTCAAGGTGCATCCCACCATCGCGGATACCTATCGTCATGATTCGATATGCTCAGATAGTAGTATCCTAATCAATGGTGTGCGCTATAGAGAACCAATGGATAATCAGCTCATTATGCTCCAGTCTGTCAATGGTTGTGATAGTGCCCTCTATATGACACTCACAGTGAATAAACTCATCAAGACAGAGATGTTGGATGACCAATACACATGTGCAGATGATGAGGAACTCTTTATATACTTTAATATAATAGAAGGTATATACGATAGCATCGCTATTGATTTCTCTACTCCACTATTGCGTGATACGGTTATCTATGAGCCAAACCTCAGTACGATTGCTATCCCAATGCCAGCGGATGTACTGCCAGGTTACTACACGGCTACACTATCCTTCTATCAGTTCTGCTGTGGCGTACATACAGAGCAATATGCGATCACTATCCGCTACCGCAGTTCTATCGTAGAGCAGAAATGGAATGATGTGCTCACATTGCTATCACCTAACTATAACGGAGGATTTACATTCACAGCCTTCCAATGGTATAAAGATGGTGTGGCTATTCCAGGTGAGACGCACTCATATCTCTATCAACCATTGGATATGAATGCCACCTATTATGTAGAGTTGACCCGACCAGATGGTGTGATAATCACCACTTGTCCTATCCAACCAACCCTTCATATAGATAAGACAGACTTCCCAACCATCGTGCCTGCAGGACAGCAGATACCTATCCGTACACCACAACCTATCACTGCTTGGCTCTATACCATCACAGGACAGTTATATAGTACGCACATGCTCCCACAAGGACAAGTGGCAATGCCTGCTCCTACTCAGCCAGGCGTCTATGTGCTAAAGGTGGTAGATAATAATGGAGAAATAATCGCAAAACAGATAATCGTAGAATAATAATATCCAATCATATGAAACGAATACTTACAATCAGTCTATGGGCACTTATCATGATGGCTATGCCAGTTCATGCAGCCCAAAGTTATGTATGTGATTTTGAGAATGAGGCAGACCGTAATAGGTGGGTCATCAATAGAACGGCTAATCAGAACATTTATAATTCGTTGACTAATAAATGGTACATTGGTCAGCAAGGAAATAATGGTAAAGATGGCGCATATGGACTGTATATCTCAGATGATGGAGGTAAAACAGCTCATTATACAAGTAATGGATGTTGGACGATTGCTTATGATATTATCACCCTTGACCACCTATCTACCGCTGCAGACTATACCATCTCCTTTGACTATATGGGTATGGGTAATGTGGCAAGCAATTTTGATGGATTATATTTGCTCTGGGTGCCAATGTTAGACCCTGATAAAGGGGATTCTATCAAAGTGATGTCTATTGCTACCTCTGCAAATAAAGTGCCACCTGCATATGAGAATTATATAATTCAGCTCCAGCCAAATGCAATGATTGACTATGTCAATGCTACTTCTACTTGGAAGCAATGTATCGCCACTATCCCCAATAGTCTTTGCGATGGCACCCCCCACTACCTCGCTTTTGTGTGGGCAAATGGTGCTTCTTTACCACAGCAACCAGGAGCTAAGATAGATAATATCGCTATTATGGACACGCGCGCGTGCGATGTGCCTACCGGTTTGGATATAGCAATACAAGGAACCACCACTACACTCTCATGGCAAGGAACAGTGTCGGAATATGAGGTAAGTGCATATTCGTATGAAGCAGACCAGTGGTTCGGTCCTAAAACAATTGTAGGAACAACAACAAGTTTTGCAAACCTGCCTATAGGTCAAACCGATTTTATCGTGCGTTCGAAATGTGCCGATGACTTATATAGTCTTAAGACAACCATATCTAAATTGGTTTATTATCCAGATCAGATGTGTGTGGATTACCTCAATTTGGATAATGCTACTTGCTATATTAATAACTCAAGTCCTAAAAGCACACTCACTTTCTCAGACTTCAAGAAAGTAACTCCGGTGGATGACGGACCTGCGAAGATAGGTAGTCGCCATACAATCCATTTTGATAAGAACGAGATAGAACCACGCACGGGTGGATTAGCAAAGACTATTCCTGATGGAGAGTTGGCATCTATCCGATTAGGTAACTGGGATAGTCACAATGAAGCAGAGCGTATTGAGTTCTCATTCGAGGTGGATACAATGGATTACCCTGTGCTCTTGCTCAAGTATATGCCACTTCTAGAGGCGCCAGGTCACCTTGACCACGAAAATCCTCGCTTCAAACTGGATATCCTTATCAATGGTAAATCTATTGGAGAGTGCGGGAAAGCGGACTTTAACTGTAATGATGTCTTAGACTCTGTATCAAAAGAACTTATTCCGGAAGCAGCAGAACAAGGATGGCATATCACGCCAGCTGCGCAGGCGCAAACTCAAGAGCCTGTCGTTTGGAAAGAGTGGACCACAGTGGGTGTCAATCTCAAAAACTCTTTCTATCATGGCAAGAAACTGACCGTTCGTCTCACTACCCACGATTGTACTTTCTCAGTACACTGTGGATATGCATACTTCACACTCGGATGCTCTGATGGCAAACTCAAAGGTATGAAGTGTGGTGCTATCAACCCTGTCTTTGAAGCACCAGATGGATTTAACTATCGCTGGATGTATGCTTCTTCGGAGAAATACCGCGCAGCAGATGGTTCTGTGCCAGAGCAGTATGTCCTGGGCCGCGATCAAATATACGAGGCAGGTATGCAAGACGATAGTATCTATGTGGTGGATTGTATCTTCGTGCAGGATAGCACATGCTATTTCTCGCTCTATGCCTCTACACTCGCTACCAATCCTGTTGCTGTCATGAGCGAACCACAGATACAGAAAAACTGTCAAGAGGATAAATATACCATCACATTTGATGCTTCTAAATCATGGGTACAAGAGATTGACCATGTCATCAACGATACCTTGGTGAGCCAGATTTATAAGATTGATCGCTATGAATGGAATATAGAAGGATTGCCAGGCGGATGGTCTGACCAACCAATAGCTACTTTTGACTTCCCACGCGAAGGCGGAGATTACTTGGTGAGCCTACGCACCACATGCGGCACTTGTGACTCAATCATCTATTATAATCTCCATCTTGATTCTGTGGGGCCAACCAGAGATACCACCACTGTAGTGCTCTGTGATCCTATCAAGAAAACTGGATATACATGGAGCGAGCGCCCTGATACCGTTTATTACGAGTACGGATTGGATTCTATCATTCTCTATAGTCCTACCACTTCATGCGATAGTATCAAGTACCTGAATTTGGTAGAACCAGTTCGCATCTATGTGGATACCATGGTATTGCCAGAGCAATTGCCATTCTCTTATAGAGGACGCCAATATACACAAACAATGGTGGACACCATTCCTATCTCGGAGAATAATTGCGATACGACATGGATATTTAATTTTGAGGTATATGAGTCACTCATCGTATCCATGCCAAATATGTCGTATGTCCTTTGTGAGGGCGATAGCGTCATGTCTCTCGTGTACGATATCACGCGTGGTCGCAGTTTACGCTATTCCTATGCTTTCAAGGATGGCAATCTGCCTTCGGTAGAAAAGGAACAAGAACTGCAAACCAAAGGGCACTACGAGATTCCTATCACCCTCGGCACGCTATATCCAAATGTGTATGAAGGGCAATTGCTATTAGAAGACTCATTCCCTAAATGGAATATCACTATCCCATTCACGCTCACTGTGCAATATGCATCGGATGTGATTGCACAACGCTGGAATGATGTGCTCGCAATACGCAATGCAGAATACAATGGTGGATATGAGTTCGACTCTGTACAATGGTATCTCAATGGTGCACCTATTGTAGGAGCAATGTCTTTCAATTACTATACTGGTGGTGATAATCTTCAGTTTGGTGCCGAATATAGTGCCTTGCTCACTCGCGAAGATGGCGTGAAATTATTCACATGTCCGTTTGTGCCACAGCAAGTGGCAATCGATGCGATGCCACAATTGACCACGCAGATTGTCAATCCATCGGCTCAGATGCCAGTCAAAGGCACAGGTACCGCCTATTGGTATGATATGCTTGGACGCGTGTTTAAGGTGGAGAGTTATAATAACACATCTATCACAGCACCAAGCCAAAGAGGATATTATCTTCTCATACTCCAATCATCTGATGCACTGGGCACCACAGAATGGAATACTCGCAGTCGTGTGATGGTGCAATAATATATCCATAAAAAGCTGAATATAATATAACAACAATATGTTCTTACACATTTTATCTTTTGTAGGTGCCTTGGGAATCTTCTTGTATGGAATGAAGATTATGTCCGAGGGACTTGAGAAAACAGCGGGTGATCGTCTTCGTGGTGTGCTATCCAGTATGACTTCTAATCGCTTTGCTGGCGTTGTGACGGGTATGGGTGTGACAGCAGTCATACAATCCTCTTCAGCCACAACGGTGATGGTGGTGTCTTTTGTGAATGCCGGTTTGATGACACTCCGCCAAGCTATCGGTGTGATAATGGGTGCCAATATCGGTACTACAGTCACCGCATGGATAGTAGCATTTATTGGTTTTAAGATGGATATAGCAGCACTGTCACTTCCTTTGATGGCAGTGGCTGCTCCACTATTATTCATAGGCAAAGGCAAGTGGAAAAACTTAGGTGAGTGTATCATCGGTTTTGCACTGCTCTTTATGGGACTCAACCTATTATCAGAAGCCGCAGAGGCAATGGAGATAGGCAAGCATATGGGTGAGTGGTTGACCTACATCGATGTCAATGCATGGTGGGCGATACCTTTGTTCCTTTTTGCGGGTATGATATTAACGATGGCTATGCAGTCTTCATCGGCTTCTATGGCTATCACCCTCATGCTTTTCGATATGAATATCCCTGGATTTGGATTAGCACAAGCAGCTGCTTTGGCAATGGGACAAAATATCGGAACAACCATCACTGCTTTACTCGCTTCTTTTGCAGGTAATACATTGGCCAAACGCGCAGCACTCGCGCATACACTCTTCAATGTCTTTGGCGTGATAATCATATTATGCATTTTCCCATTGTCTATCCGAGCAACGGAAATGTTGGATAAAGTGATCTTTGGCGATTCATCCAATAATATGTATCTCTTATCTATCTTCCATACATGCTTCAATCTCTTTAATACAATGGTAATGATTGGATTTGTGGGACAGATAGAGAAACTAATCTGCCGCTTAATCCCAGAGAAAGGAGAGAAAGAAGAGAAGCGATTGGTATATATATCCGAAGGAATGCTTTCTACTGCTGAGCTCAGTCTCTATCAAGCCAAGAAAGAGGTGGATGTGTTTGCTACCCGTTGTGAACGAATGCTTAGCATGGTGCAAGAATTATTCCACACCACGAATAATGCGCAGTTTGACGAGGTATTTGCACGTATATCTAAATACGAAGGTATCACAGATAATATGGAGGTGGAAATCGCTAAATACCTCCAGCGTGTGGCTGAGGGACGATTGTCTAATGAGTCAAAATCAAAGATAACCGCTATGCTCCGTCAAGTGGATGAATTAGAGTCTATCGGAGATGATTGCTACCATTTAGGGCGTACCTTTGCTCGCAAGAAAGAAAATTACAAAGGCGACTTCACAGAAGAGCAGAGAGAGCATATAGAGCAAATGTTATCCTATGTACAGCAATGCGTGGCTAATATGAAAAAGGCACTTGAGGATAATAACCAATTAGTCTTTGAGCAAATGGCTCCATACTATGAATTAGAGCAAACTATCAATGACTATCGCTCTGAGGTAAGGGAGAATAATCTAAAGGATATCGAGACAGGTAAATATAGCTATCAATTAGGTGTTTTCTATATGGACTTTATCAACCACTGCGAGAAACTGGCAGATCATGTCATCAATGTAGTGGAGACACTTAGCGAGAAATGATAATAAAAAACGGAGCCACTTGGGCTCCGTTTCTTATGTCATTCATTTTAAGTGCGCTTCGCTTCAGTCTCTTTCTTTACTGTAGCGGGTTTGCCTAATTTCTCAAAGGCTTTGAGAAGTGTGGGTAAATCTGTTTTTCGTTTGTCAAAAGTGAGCGTTACCGTTTTGTTCTTAAGATCAAACTGCAAATCCTTGACACCCTTCTCATACGCGATATTCTTCATTATCTTATCGCAGCAACCTTGACAATGGAGATTGCATGAGAGAACAACAGTCTCTTTGTAATCGTTTTTAGCTTGAATAGTGCCCACACTCAGTATGAGGCAAGTCAATAAAAGAAAAATGTGTTTCATATCGAATGTTATTTAATGAATATTCTATTCTGTCTGGTTACTATTACTACACAAAAAGCATACCAATTTGGTATATGAGCATCGCAATCAACCATGCCAGTGCGATACTATGGACCACCGTGAACCATGCCCATGTTTTGCCTGCTTCATGTCTCAGTGTGGCGATAGTGGCGAAGCATGGGAAATAAAGCAGCACAAATACCATAAATCCAAAGGCTGTCAGCGGAGTAAATCCAGCTGCGCTTAGGTCTCCACCATACAAGATGGCCAAGGTGGAAACAATAGCTTCTTTGGCGGGTAATCCAGTGAGCAAGCACACCGACATCTTCCAGTCAAAACCCAATGGGGTCATGATAGGTTCAATAGCCTGACCTATCATCGCTAAATAGGAGTGCTCAATATCACTTAAGTCTTGCTGTGGGAAATACTGCAATGCCCAGATGATGATACTCGCCCATACAATCACTGTTCCTATCTTCTGTAGGTAATCTTTTGCTCGCTCCCATACATGCGCTGCCACTCTCTTGAACTTCGGTATGCGGAATTCGGGCAACTCATTCACATGGTCGCTGCTCTCTTGCTTAAACCACTTCGTGCGCTTCATCACAATGGCGAAAAGGATAGCGAGTAGAATACCTATTGCATAGAGCGAAACCATCACCAATGCTTTGTATCGCTCAAAGAAAGTATCTACAAACAGCATATATACAGGCAATCGTGCCGAGCAAGAGATAAAAGGAACCATGAGCATTGTCAGCGTGCGGTCTTTGGGGTTCTTGATGTCCCTGGCAGCCATGATAGCAGGCACATTACATCCCAATCCCATTAGCATGGGTAAGAAACTGCGGCCGTGTAAACCCACGCGGTGCATGATTTTATCCATTAGGTAGGCTTCTCGCGCCATATAACCGGATGTCTCCATGATAGAGATAAAGCAGAAGAGGATGATGATATTAGGCAGGAAAGCCAATACGGCACCTACACCTTGTAATATACCATCTAATAAGACACTCGTCCACCATGTGCTCTCCCAATTAGCATGCCCTAATGCAGTAAGATGCTCTATACCATTAGCAATCCATTCTTGAGGATAGGCGCCGATAGTAAAGGTGCACCAGAAGACCAGGTATAAGACGGCTATCATGATTGGAAAACCCGTCCATGGCGATGTGAGCACTTTGTCTATTCGCTCTAATCGTGTCTGGTGTTGGTCATGCTTGCTATGCCTGAGTGTTTGGGTGAGTACGCCATGCACATAAGCGCGGTAAGCATCGTCGCTATCCATACCTTCTAAGTGATAGATAGGATGGGCAGACGGATCTTTCTGCTCTATCTCATGGAGCACTAATGCTAAGCATGCCTCCAACCCCATGTTCTTCTTTACGGAAACCAATCCCATCGGCACACCAATCAGTTGCTGCAATAGCGTAAGATTGAGGGAGTGGTCGGTCTGTAAAAGCAGGTCATATCTGCCGATAGCGAGCACAATCTTCTGCTCCTCGTCAATGATATGAGGTGTGAGCAAAAGCGAGTCTTCCAATCGTGTAGAGTCCACCACTTGTAATACCACCTCATAGGCATGACCATGCAGTTCGTCGGAGTTGTGAATCTCCACAAACTGCACATCATGTGCACCTTGCTCTGCGAGTGCTTGCAAGGCTTGTGTCAGAGCTGTCTTGCCGCTCTGTGGAAGTCCTATGACGGCTATTTTTACCATTCTTTTGCTAATCGGCTGCAAAGGTACTGCTTTTTTTGTATTCCTGCAATCCCTATTTATGGGGAATTATATGTTTATAGTGATTGTAGTATTTGGCACAACCATTGATAGCATTTCTCTGTGCTTGGAATAGATAATCGCTCCTGTGGTGAGTGTACGCCATACATCTGCGGACCGATAGAAACCATGTCTAAGTATGGGTATTTCTCAAGGAATAAACCGCACTCTAATCCTGCATGAATAGCCAGCACTTTGGGTTCTTCGTTAAATAGTTGGCTATATGCGCGTTTGGTTACCTCCAATAGTGGCGAATGGGGATTTGGTGCCCATCCCGGATAACCATCACCATGTGTCACTTCATCGCATGCCAGTGCGAGTGCTTGCTCTACCACCCATTTGAGGTGGTGCTTACTTGGTTCTTTGGATGAGCGTTGCGAAGTATTGATCTCTATATAAGCGCCTTGCTCATCTTCGCGCATCTTGATGGATGCAAGGTTTGTACTCGTTTCTACGAGTCCAGGCATCTCTTTGCTCATAGCCATCATGCCGTGAGGGCATGCACAGAGTGCCATGATGAGTTGGAAGGCTTGGTGGCAAGGGATGAAAGAGGTGGGCATATCGCATGACTCGAGTTGTAGCAACATCTCTTTCTCAATAGCACCGTATTTCTCTTCCATCTCCGCTATATGATGATTCCATTCAATACGCACTTGCTCTTTGTAACTCATGGGGACGCAGATGACTGCCTCTGCTTCGCGTGCGATAGCATTGCGTAAGTTTCCTCCGTTGATAGTGGCTAATTGCAATGGTGTCTGCTTCCAAATACGCTCCAAAAACCATACGAGCAATTGATTGGCATTCGCACGCCCTTTATTGATGTCGTCGCCAGAATGACCACCCATTAATCCGCTTACTTTCAGATGGATAGGGAATAGTCCATCGGTATTGATAACATTGGGTGTGTAGTGCATTTTCGCAAGGGTGTCAATACCACCAGCACAACCGATAAAAACTTGCCCGTCATCTTCGGAGTCCAGGTTGATTAATTGCTCGCCTTGTAGCATACCATCTTGCAGTTTTTCTGCTCCTGTGAGTCCTGTTTCTTCATCCACGGTGAAGAGACACTCAATAGCGGGGTGCTGCAGTTCGGGGTCTGTGATAGCCGCCAATGCCATAGCGATACCGATGCCGTTGTCTGCTCCGAGCGTGGTGCCTTTGGCTTTGAGCCATTCACCGTCTATGTAGGTCTGAATAGGATCGGTCATGAAATCATGCTGCACATCACTATTCTTTTCGCATACCATATCCATATGTGCCTGAAGGATAATACCTTTGTGATTTTCATATCCAGGAGTGGCAGGTACGCGCATGATGATATTCATCGCTTCATCTGCGATACATTCGATATCGTGGGCTGCGGCGAAATCCTGCAACCAGCGGCTTATTTGTTCTTCGTGTTTACTGGGTCTTGGTACTTTGCAAATCTCAGCAAAAATGTCAAAAATAGTATTCATATCAGTTGTCAGTTATCAGTTATCAGTTTTCTGGTTTTTCTAATGATCCGAGTTGTTTTCTAAATCGTATATGGAAAAGCACGGCGGGTATAGCGAGTGCTATTACAAAGGCAATCCACATTCCTTTAGCTCCTAATCCTAATGGGAAGGTGAGTATCAGTCCTAATGGTAGGGTAATGCCGATATAGGAGCATAGGGCTATCTTCATAGGCACTTTCACATCTTGTATGCCACGCAGCATAGCTGCGCCTACGCATTGTAATCCATCTGCGAATTGTAATAGTCCTGCAAAAATGAGCAGTGTAGATGCTATTTCCACCACCTTGGGGTCCTCGGTAAAGACATAAGGAATCCACATGCGTCCACCAATCATCACGATGGCGCCGATAATATTGATCAGTAAGCAAAGATGTATAGATGCATTGGCGGCCATCTTAACCGCATATAGGTCGCCTTTGCCTAATTGGTGCGATACGCGTATAGTGGTGGCAGAGCCAACGCCTAAAACAAGCATAAAAGTGATATCCGCCATCTGATTCGCTACTTGATGAGCGGCAAGGGCCTCTTTGCTAATCCAACCTACGATGATAAACGAAGCGGTGAAAAGGAATGTCTCTGCGAATGTCTGCAATCCAATAGGCAAACCTATGCGGAAGAGTTCCTTTAGTTCGTCTATGCGAATCATCGCTCGATGAATAGAAGTGATGTATCTGCGCCATTCTTTTTTGAGCATGATGGCAGTAAAGAAACATATGGGCATCGCTGTGCGGGCAATAAGGGTGGCAAGACCAGCGCCTGTGGCGCCCATAGCAGGACAACCCCAATGCCCGAAAATAAAAATCCAGTTAAGACCTATATTGAGCAGATTGCATGCTAATGTGATAATCATCGCTACCGTCGTATTGCCTAATCCTTCCAGGAATTGCTTGGATAGGTTGAAGAAATTGTATGGAATGATAGATAGCACGATGAGCGTGAAATAAGGTTTGGCGCATGCTACCACCTCTTCCTCTTGTCCAAAATACCCCAAGAAGGGGATGCATGGTGCCAATAGCGCCAAGGTGAGCGCACATAGAATGAGCGTAAAGACACCACCATTAGCGAGCAGCGAACTGATATGCAAATGCTTGCGCGCTATCTCTTCCTCGTTGGTCTCGTTGCTCAAACTACCCACTTCGTGTCCTACTAATGGCGTCAACCCCATAATAGCCCCCATTGCCAATACCATGATGGTGAAGAAAATAGCATTGGAAAAACTCACTGCAGCCAAGTCGGTAGTACCGTAATGCCCCACCATAACAGAATCGAAGAAACCCACCAAAGCAGCACCTATCTGTGTCAAGATAACAGGAAGAGCCACCTTGAGGTTGCGTTTGTAATAGGGAAGATATGTGTGGAAAGAATATGCCATATGTGTAAAAATTGGCACAAAGGTACAACAAAAAAAAGAGAACTGCAAGTTTTTGACTTTTTTTGTTAAAAATAATTTATAAATCTTGTGTATATCAGAAAAAAGTTGTATCTTTGCAGACAAATTTTGTGTGTGCGCGCGCTCGCAAGCGTTGCATGCTTTGATTAGAAATAAATAATACATACGATAATGGAAGAGCAAAAAGAAAAGTATGATGGTTCCAGCATTCAAGTGCTGGAGGGTTTAGAGGCGGTTCGTAAGCGCCCAGCGATGTATATCGGTGATATATCGCAAAAGGGATTGCACCACCTTGTTTACGAGGTAGTGGATAACTCTATTGACGAGGCATTGGCAGGTTTCTGTACAGAGATTGCTGTGAGCGTCAATGTGGATAATTCTATCACAGTGCAGGATAATGGTCGTGGTATCCCAGTGGATATGCATCCAAAGGAGCACAAGAGTGCTTTGGAGGTAGTAATGACTGTATTGCACGCGGGTGGTAAGTTTAATAAGGATTCGTATAAGGTGTCCGGTGGTCTCCATGGTGTGGGTGTGAGTTGTGTGAATGCACTTTCATCTAAGATGCATGTGGAGGTGTATCGTGGCGGTGCTATCCATAGTCAGGATTATGCACAGGGCAAACCATTGGCTCCAGTGCATACTATTGATGAGTCAGAGGCTGTGGGTAATTGGGAGCAAGGCAAGACAGGTACTTTTGTGCAGTTCTGGCCAGATGCGACAATCTTTACAGAGACAGTATATCAATGGGATATATTGGCAAATCGTATGCGTGAGTTGGCATACCTCAATGCCGGCATCCGTATTGTGCTGAAGGATAAGCGCGCGGTGGACGCAGAGGGTAATTATAAGAAGGAGGTATTCTATTCAGAGAAGGGTCTTGAGGAGTTTGTGCGCTATATAGATGGCACACGCACGCCGCTAATCTCAGAGGTAATCCATCTTAATACCGATAAGTTTGGTACACCAGTAGAGGTGGCTATGCTCTATAATACCGATTTTAATGAGAATGTACATTCGTATGTAAATAATATCAATACGATAGAGGGTGGTACTCATGTGGCTGGTTTCCGCGCAGCGCTCACTCGTGTGATGAAGAAATATGCAGAGGAGAGCAAGATGCTGGAGAAGGCTAAATTGAAAGATAAGGAGGGCAACTCTACTATCGATGCCAATGATTTCCGTGAGGGTCTTACGGCTATTATCTCTGTGAAGGTGGCAGAGCCTCAGTTTGAGGGTCAGACCAAGACTAAATTGGGTAACTCTGAAGTGGCAGGTATGGTAAGTGCTGCTGTGGCAGAGGCTTTGCAGAATTATCTTGAGGAGCATCCAGATGATGCGAAAAAGATAGTGGAGAAGGTTATTCTTGCTGCCCAAGCGCGTATCGCTGCGCGTAATGCACGCCAGTCCGTCTTGCGCAAGAGCCCACTGAGTGGTGGTGGTTTGCCTGGTAAATTGGCAGATTGTGTATCCAAAGATGCTGCTGAATGTGAGTTATTCCTCGTGGAGGGAGATTCTGCGGGCGGTACAGCTAAGAGCGGTCGTGATAGAATGTGTCAGGCTATCTTGCCATTGCGTGGTAAGATTTTGAATGTGGAGAAAGCCATGGAGCACAAGGTATTCGAGAGTGAAGAGGTGCGCAATATATTCACCGCATTGGGTATCACATTCGGTACGGAGGAGGATCCTAAGGCGCTCAACTTGAGTAAGATCCGTTATCACAAGGTAATCATTATGGCCGATGCCGATGTGGATGGTGCGCATATCGCTACACTGATTATGACTCTCTTCTTCCGTCATATGAAAGAGGTGATTGAGCAGGGTTATCTCTATATCGCTATGGCGCCGCTCTATAAGTGTTCAAAGGGTAATTACAGCGAGTATTGCTGGAATGATCAGCAGCGTCAGGATTTCATTATGAAATATGGAAATGGTGATGAGAAGCAAGTTAAGACACAGCGTTATAAGGGTCTTGGTGAGATGAGTGACGAGCAGTTGTGGGAGACTACTATGGATCCTTCTCGTCGTTTGCTCAAGCGTGTCACTATTGAGAATGCAGCAGAGGCAGATCATACGATTGCTATGCTCATGGGTGATGATGTGGCAATGCGTCGCGAGTTTATTGAGGAGAATGCTACATACGCAACAATCGATGCGTAAGATGAAAATAGCTGTTTATTGTAGTGCGAAGGATAGTATCCCTGAGTCTTATTTGGTTTTAGGCGATGCAGTGGGGCGTTGGATAGGTGAGCATGGGCATACATTGGTGTATGGTGGTGCTACAGGTGGATTGATGAGCAGAACGAGTGCTGCGGCTGTTGCGGCCGGCGCGCAAGTGATAGGCGTTATTCCTTCGCGCATCATAGCAGCAGGGCGTCAGGCAGATAACTGCCACGAACTCATACCTGTAGCGAATATGTCCGAGCGCAAGCAAGTGATGCGTGAGCAATCCGATGTGTTTGTTTGTTTGCCAGGCAGTTATGGTACGCTGGATGAGATGATGGATGTGATATCGTCAGCTATTGTGGGTGAGCATCGTAAACCTATTCTAATCCTCAATCATGATGATTTCTATGGCTCATTACAGGCACAGATAGCACATATGCGTTCCTTGCATTTTATCCCAGAGCAGGAGCACTACAAGCCTATTTTTGTGCAATCGCTTGATGAATTATTTAGTAGATTAACAACTCTTTAAAGAATAGATATTATGAATCTTTTTACGGCAAGACTAACAGGCAAAATGCTCTCTACAGAGCAATTCGAGAAACACATCCAGAGTACTCAAGCGCGCGTAGCACGCTGGAAGCAGATTGATCAGTCATCTGTGTTGAAGGAGTATCTTGATTTAAAACAAAAGATTGAGAGTCCTGAGTTTCAGGCAGAGAAAAAAGAGCTTATCTCCCGTAAATACAAGGATACGGAAGAGGGAAAGAAGATGCTTCAGTATAATAAGATGATTTCTTCTCGCCGCGTTAAATGGTACAAGAGTGCATTGGAAAATCCATCTTTCTTATCTTTTCTTGCTTTCCGTGAGACAGATGATTTTGCTAAGATTAAGAGTTTCAAGGAGCGTATGCGTTCTGGCGAGTTGCGTATGTTCAATCGCATTTATCGCTCTTCTTTTTATAAGAATTATCTGAAGATGCATAATTCTATAGAGATGGAGCAATTGGCTGCATTGGAGAAAGAAATTAATATGCCGGATTTCCAAGAGCGCCATGCGCTATGGGCAGATAAGAAGCGTTGGCAGCACTCCAAAGGCTATGTGCGTGAGATGCGTTTTAAGGAGTTGGGTAAGATGAATGATATTCAATTCTATTTCTCGCAAGATAAAGCGCAGATAGAGCGTGCCGATCGTTTCTTGCTCACATTAGAGGAGAATATGCAATCGGGTGCTAATTGGCAACCTGGATTTGGTTATGCCAGCGCAGCGCTTAAGGATGGTCATTCATTGGCTAATGAGAAGCAAGCCTATAATGGTGGTAAGAATACATTCTTTGTGAATGGAAATATGGAGATTGAGTTGCGTGAGGAAACCAAGAAAGCAGCTGCATGGGATGCTAAGAAAGGATTTATTGAGAAGACATTTAGTTATACATCCGATGTGATGAATACCAAAGCAGCCTTTGCGCAAGAGCAGGGTTTATTCATGGTGAAGATGCGCTCACAAGGTGCGGGATGTCAATTCTTGGGTCTAACCAGTGGAAAGAATGGTCAACCTATGGTGGCGCTCCATTTCTATAATGGTAAAAAAGTGCAGATGGGTGTGGTGGCTAATGGTCAATCTCGTCTTACGAAGTTATCGGGTGCATCTCGTTCGAAATATTATGTGTATTCATTGCGCTGGACAGCCGAAGAACTGATTTGGTATGTGAATAACTTAGAGGTATTCCGTATGGCGAATACGCTTACTAAGGATCAACTATTCTTCTTGGCTCAGTCCTTCTTGCCATCTACTGCTAAGGCAGGTGAGGGTAAGATGCAAGTGGAGTGGATGCGTGTATATAAATGCGCTGAATAATAATCAATAAGTTTGCTACTATATGTTTCTCATTGCAGGCCCTTGTGCGATAGAAAACCGCGATTGCGTAATGCAGACGGCAGAGACTCTAAAGGAGCTTTGCGAGAGACATGCGCTTACCCTTTATTTCAAATCATCATATGATAAGGCCAATCGTACCTCTGCTTCTTGCCGTGGCATAGGTATGGATGAGGGATTGCGTATCTTGCAAGAAGTGAAGGATCAGTTTGCTCTTCCTATCCTGACGGATGTGCATGAGAGTTGGCAATGTGCTCCAGTAGCTGAGGTGGCAGATGTGCTGCAGATACCTGCTTTTCTGAGTCGTCAAACAGATCTGTTGGAGGCCGCCGCCCGCACGGGACGTATTGTGAATATCAAGAAAGGGCAGTTTATGGCACCATGGGATATGGGGGGAGCGATATCTAAGATAGAGCAAGCATGTCCAAATGCGGTGGCGCAGGGAAATGTGTGGCTCACGGAGCGCGGTTCGTCTTTTGGTTATGGCCGATTAGTGGTAGATATGACATCGTTGGTGGAGATGAAGCGCTTTGGATGCCCCGTCATCTTTGATGCCACTCATTCCGTGCAGCAACCATCTTCTTCGCAAGGTATAACAGGCGGAAATAGACAGATGGTGGCTCCTTTGGTGCGTGCCGCAATGGCAGTAGGAATAGATGGATTATTTATCGAAACCCATCCTCATCCAGAGCAGGCTATCTCTGATGCAGCCAACCAAGTGCCATTGGCTGATATGGACCGATTGATAGCGCAGGCAATAGCGATAGAGAAAGCCATGCAGGATTAATAAGGTGCTATACGCTAACGAATAATATTCATTATTCATTGTTCATTATTCATTGTTCATTAATTAATGGAACCAACAATCACTATATTTTGTAAGAATACAGGTGCTTACCATGATGTGCCTCGTGGGATATCGCTTATTGAATTGAAGGACCAGTTGGGTATTCAATTGAAATATCCTATTATCGCAGCGCATGTGAATTATAAGGTGGAGAACCTTAATTTCTTGATGTATAAGCCTAAGGATGTGGAGTTCTTAGATGCCAGTTCGCCTACAGGTATGCGCGTTTATGTGCGCACGCTCAATATGGTGCTCGCATGTGCTATTCATGAGCTCTATCCATCCATGGATTTGCGTATAGAGCATCCAATTAGCAAGGGCTATTACTGCACTTTGCAATGGCATTCTCATTCAGAGGATACACAGCATAATAGTCCTGTAGTGACAGCAGATATGGTGGCTGCTATCAAGCAGCGGATGCAGCAGATCATAGCAGAAGATAGACCTATATATGAGGAAGAGAAGCGCACCAAGGATGTAATCAAGATGTTCGCTTCGCAATATAATAAGGGCACTATCTTTGAGACATTGGGTAATCCATACTGCCGTTATTTCCGTATGGGTGATTTCATTGATTATTATACGAATGTGCTGCTCCCCAGTTCGGGATATATCAATGTCTTCGATTTGGAGTTATTCCAAGATGGTATGCTTCTGCGTATTCCAAATAGAGAGAATCCAACGATATTGGAGGATGCTATACAGCAAGATAAGATGTTTTCCATTTTCTGCGAGTATAGTCGTTGGAATAAACTGCTGCATATTCATAATGTGACGGACTTTAATATTGCCTGCAAGCGTAATAAGTCGTTTGAAATGATTAAGTTAGCAGAAGCCTTGCATGAGAAAAAAGTGGCGCAGATAGCAGATGCTATTGCGGAAAAGAGGCCTAAGATGATTTTTGTTTCAGGTCCTTCGTCCAGTGGTAAGACCACTTTCTCCAAGCGACTCCAGATACAATTGATGGTGAATGGTATCAAGCCGGAGGTATTATCCATGGATGATTATTTTGTTAATCGTGTGGATACTCCAGTGGATGAGAATGGCGAATGGGATTTTGAGAATGTCAAGGCTGTTGATCTGCCATTCTTTAGGCAGCAGATGCAAGAATTATTAGAGGGTAAGGAGGTTGAATTACCCACTTATGATTTCTCAATCGGCGAGCGTGTTTTTGAGGGGCGCAAGCTGAAATTGCAAAAAGACTCCATCTTGCTTATAGAGGGATTGCATGCGCTCAATCCATGTATATTGCCAGATGTGGATAGGAGTCTTACATTTAAGATTTATGTATCTGCTCTCACTACAATCAATATCGATAATCACAATTGGATTCCTACTACCGATATCCGCTTGCTACGCCGCGTAGTGCGCGATTATAAGTATAGAAATTTCTCTGCGCGTGAGACGATTGCCCGTTGCCCAAGTGTGGTGCGAGGAGAAATGAAATGGGTGTACCCATACCAGGAAGAGGCGGATGTGATGTTCAATTCAGCGCTTATCTTTGAGTTTGCAGTGCTTAAGCGCCATGCAGAACCTATCTTGCAGGAGGTTCCTAAATATTGCGAGGAATATTCCGAAGCACATCGTTTGCTGAAGTTCTTGCAGTATTTCGTGCCTATACCAGAGAAGGAGATTCCTCCTACATCCTTGCTGCGTGAGTTTGTAGGTGGTAGTTCATTCCATTATTAATAAATGATCAACTTATGAAACGACTATTTGTATTACTCATTGCGGTAATCGCATATATATCTATCTATGCGGATGATACGATAGCGGTTCCTAATCGCGTCGATATAGTATCTGAGATGTCAGGTGTGGAGCTCCATCAGGATTCCACGGTGGCCCGCTTATTGCATAATGTTATTTATGGTGAGCAAGAATTGATAGAGATTGATGGTTATCGTGTACAAATCTATTCCTCCAATCAGCAGCAGACGGCTAAAGAAGAAGCGCTGGAATTGGAGAAAAAACTAAAGGATTATTTACCTCACACTATATATGTGAGTTATGTTCCTCCATTCTGGAAGGTGCGCGTAGGCGATTTTCGTACCTATGAAGAGGCTCGCGATTATAAGAAGGAGTTCGTGCAGACTTATCCAGATCGAATAGGAGATACATATATTGTACGAGATAAGATTAAGGTGTTGCCATGAATTTACAGGACTTTCATAGCCGTCCAGAGGTGACGGAGCAAATAGCACAATCAGTCAAGACAGTGCTGGATCAGATAGGTGAAGACCCTCAGCGTGAGGGGCTTATCAAGACGCCTAAGCGCGTAGGTGAAGCGCTACAATTTTTGTGCAAAGGATATAACGAGGATCCCGAGGCTATCTTGCGCTCTGCGCTCTTTGAAGAGGAGTATAGGCAGATGGTGGTGGTGAAGGATATTGATTTCTATTCTTTGTGCGAGCATCATATGTTGCCTTTCTTTGGTAAGGTGCATGTGGCGTATATCCCTAATGGCCGTATCACAGGGCTGAGCAAGATTGCCCGTGTGGTAGATGTCTATGCGCGCCGATTGCAAGTGCAAGAGCGCTTGACGACGCAGATCAAAGAGTGTATTCAGAATACGCTTGATCCATTAGGAGTGATGGTGGTAGTGGAAGCAGAGCACCTATGCATGCAGATGCGTGGTGTGCAGAAGCAACATGCCATGACAGTTACATCCGATTTCACGGGTGTATTCCAGCAAGCCAAGACACGAGAAGAGTTTCTTCGCTTAATCAGAAATTAAGTATTATAATACTAATATCTTAACCACAGTGGATGCTCCATTGGGTTCGTTACAAAGGGCGGTATAGACACCGCTCTTTGCTTTTGTGCCATCGGGTAGGTATCCACTCCACACGGCCATTCCGCCATGGCTGCGTGTCTTGCATACCAAGTTGCCTCCTGCATCAATGATATTCACCATTGTATTTTCCATGAGGCCTGCTATGCTGATTGCACCGCCATAGTTGGGTCGAACGGGATTAGGGAAGGCATATGCTTGGCTGAGATCCTCTTGAGCTGCGCTGGCATCGCTGCGATACGAAGCAATACCTTTGGCTGTACCCACAAATACCTCGCCTGTGGTAGGCATGATGGCAATCGATTGGATGTTATTGGATGGCAGTAGAGAGTTTGTCTCTGTGAAATGTGCCACAGTGATAGTGTCGTCTTGGATGAGGTATAAACCTGAATTGGCTGTACCAATCCACATGCGATTACCTCCATCTGCAGCCATGCAATTGATTTGCTCGTTGCCTAATAGATAATCGCCTAAGTTGGTGCCGTCATTGCGTGGGATGATAATTCGCTTGCAACTATTGCTGGTATAGAAATCGACGCCTGCGGGGATGACAAATAAACCAGCATTTGTTCCTACCCATATACGATTATCTAAGTCTTGTGTGAGGCACATGATGTTTTCTGATTGGATGGTTTTGCCATCTTGGTCAATGAATATGTTTCGCTTGATAGACTTGTCATCCCCTGAGTAGGTGGGTGTGCCATTATCGTGGAATAGGATGACACCAGGTGCTTCGCGTTGGTCTATTATCCATTTATATTGCGCATCGCGTTGATCTATCCATATAGGTCCTGGTGTGGTGAGTTTGATAGGTTGCCCATTATCATACATATCTAATCCCACCCATTGTCCGCTCTTTGTGCGTACATGTAGTGGTTGCCCTATAGCAGTGGCATTGAGAACCCATAGATTACCATCAGCATCCATTGTAGCACCATCTGTTCGGGTGAAATAGTTGTGGTCCACACTGGTGTTTACTCTTTGTAAACTACTATTGGCATTGTCATAATGCTGAATAGCTTTGTAGTCTTTGAATTCGAAAACGCCTGTTCCGTATGTTGCTACGAAGAAGTGTCCTGGGTCTTGTGGATCGATAGCGTATTTCACCACATCTTGTATGGCATGTCCCGTGTAGTACCATGTATCGGGCCATGGAATGATTCGCCAGTTGTGTCCGTCATATATACTGAGGTTAGATAGTCGTCCAAAAGGATTAGCCCATCTGCCTCCATGTGCAATATATAATTGATTATGAGCAATATCCAATTGATATCCAGAGTTATTTGCTGGTCCTGTTGGGCGGAAGAAATCAGCGTTTGTAGCGCTTAGTCTCACCAATCCTTTTTCTTCTTCTGCAATCCAGTATTCTCCATTGCTATAGATAGCATCTGCAGCGATATAAGTGCTATTGATATTCTGCAATTGGTTTGAGTCCGTGAGGTATAGTAATCCATTGCCTCGTTGGTAGGTGAGCAGTTGATTATCGGATGCGTGTATCCAATCTAATTTATTGGGCACCACTAATTGCCATGCGCCTTGCTTATATATGTATAGTGAGTCGTGCTGTAGGGTATAAACTTGGTGATTAAATCCAACGGCTTGCTGCACTTTTTCGCATGGTATATCTATGGCGTGCCAGATGCGATAGTCAATGAGGTTGTCATGGAGTGCGGCTGTATACATACGGTCATAAGAGAAGGCGTATATGGAGTCGCCTAATTCTACTATCTGCTGTATGTCTATTGAGGAGGCATCATCTCCGATGTAGTATGTATCTGTTACTTCTGCTTTGGAGGTGTTGATAGCAATAATACCAAATGGCATACCCAGATAAGTGTATTTGCTTCCTACGGTGATGCAATTGATATTGACGGGGATGGAACCTGCTTTGATAGATATATCGGGTATTTGTGTCACCGTGCCATCTTCTTCCAGTAGGTCAATGAGTCCATTGCTGTATGCGATGATTAGTTTTTCAGCGCGTGGGTCATAGGCTATATGGGTTATATCGGTTCCGTTCAGCCCTGTGGCTTTGTTGTGATACACCAGTTCATCTGTCTCCCTATCTACGCCAAAGAGCGAACCATTGGCCATGGCATATATATAGCGAGGTGAGGCTGTTATCTCTTTTGGGGCGGCATAGGATAGATGTAATCTCCATTGCTGCATGGTTCCTTTATCGAGTTCCTCTTGGTCTCCTTCCTCCCAATCGGTATTCAATGTGTGATCATTTGGATTGTATTGTACTAATCCTTCGCCTGTGCCAATGGATACTATTCCTCTCTCATCGCAGGCGATAGATAGGATGCTATTGGATGGTAGTGCGGAATTATCGGTGGTGTATTGTGCGATGATGCTGGTGGCATCTTCATTGAGTACATATACGCCCATTGTTTGTGTGCCCACCCATATTTGTCCTTTCTTATCAAGGCATAATGCCTCAATGCGTAGGGATGTCATGGGGTTGGTGCCGTTATTATCCATCACTTCAGGTCGTATACAATGGTCGTTTGTGAAATAATCAATAGTATCGATAATGGCTATTCCTTGGTCTGTGGCCATCCAGATGCGTCCTTTGCTATCTTGGATGATGGATAATATGGTTTCGGGAGTGAATAATTGTCCCTTTTGTGTAGTCCAGTTATTTCGTCCGATAGCACGGTCGTCGCTGCTATCAAAAGGTGTGCCATTATCGTCTATCAAGATGATTTCTACTTGTACGCGTGCGTTGGCAATCCATTTATAGTTGGGATGGAATGTATCGATCACAAACCCACTTGGGGTTATTAAATTGCGGCGCTCGTTATTGATGAATATAGGCAAACCATGCCATGTTTTATTAGTATCTAAGCAAACGATAGGATAGGGCACACTACCCGCGTTCAGTATCCATAGGTTTCCTACGCTATCAAAAGTGGCCTTGTCAATACGGGTGTAAAGTGAATCGACACCCTTGACTGCTGATCCCATTGTGTTGTTACTTGATGAGATGATGTGCGCCACGCATTTTTGACCTACAAATTCGTATAAACCAGTACCATAACTGCTGACGAAATAGTGATTTGCATCTTTTGGGTCAACGGCTACATTGAGAAAATCATATACAGGTTCGGTAGGCCGTGATTTGATAGAGTTTATAGGTATATTAGTCCATTTGGCTCCATCATACATCATTATCATTCCGGGTAGGCCAAATTGGTTTGCCCATCTTCCTCCTGTCACCATCCATAAGCGATTATGTGCTGCTGTGAGTCCATAGGGTATATTGGCTAATGGTCCCTGTGGTTTGTAGGTCAATCTGCTGGTGGTAGTGAATCGCACGATACCTTCTGCGTGCCCTGCATACCAGTGGTTTTGTGCATCTTGATAGTGAATACCTTTGTCAGCATCAGGACTGATGCGTCCGCTTCGTAACTCGCGTTTCCAAACGGTGTAGTCCACTAAGTTGTCCGTTAATGCAGCCAAGAAGAGACTATCGGTTGTGAATGCGTAAATACTATCATTGGCGATGAGTATATCTTGCACATGTGTCTCTTGCCCATTAGGACGCAACCAATAACTATCTACCAGTCTATTGGTGCGTAGGTCAAAGGTTTGTATGCCGTATGCAGTGGATAGGTATGCGGTGCGTTTATGTATGGTAACATTATAAATCGTTTTCTCTTGCGTCATGTCCTTGTCGTATAGTTCTCCGATATACTTGACGCCGTGCTTGGATAAAAGGTCTATTTTTCCTGCTTGGTATGCGATGAATAGTTGCTCGGATATATTGTCGTAGTGTATGCAATTGATGCCCGAACCATGTAGTCCTGACTGGCGATTATACACTTTGATTTGCTCTGTTTGCTTATCTACGCTAAATAGACTGCCGTCAGAAATGGCATATACGCATTCGTCTGCCATGGCTATCTGCGTCACATTATTGTATGCGAAATGCGTAGTCCACTGCTGTGCACTAACTATATTAGCGATGCTGAGTAATATGAATAGAAGTGTTTTTTTCATTGTCTTTATATTTGTTGTACGAGTGCAGCGAGTGCGCGTCCACGATGGCTAATGCTGTTCTTGACTTCAGCGGGCAGTTCTGCAAAGGTTTTGTCATATCCTTCTGGGATAAAGACAGGGTCGTATCCAAATCCGCCATTACCATATTCCTTTTCGGCGATATGTCCTCTTACTACACCTTCTACTTGGATGGTGCTTAGTGCACCATTCTCCATGCGAATGAGGGTGATGACTGTTCTGAACTGCGCACCGCGATTGGTGTTTCCTGCCAATACACGGAGTGCTTTGGCTCTATTCTGCCCCGCACCATCCAATACCTGACATCCACCATCTAACATCTGACATCCACCATCCTCCATCATATACCATCGAGCGGTATAGACACCAGGCGCACCATTGAGTGCGTCAATCTCCAACCCCGTATCATCTGCAAATACACCATCGATGGTTATGTTGTTGGTCTTAGATGCAGAGTTGTGTAATAGCCATTCCCATACGGTCTGTGCTTTGAGCATACTATTCTCATCCAGTGTGCTACCTGTCTCGTCTATTTCGGATAGGAACCCTATCTCTTCAAGACTAAGAATGTGTGTATTGGGCATTATCTGCCTCACCTCGGATAACTTATGTGCGTTATTAGATGCAAAAACAAGTGTCATAGTAATTATTATGAACGCGTGCGCGTATAAAACGCTGCAAAATTACTATTTTTTTTGCATATGTGCAAATTTTGTAGTACCTTTGCGCCAAATTTCTATTTTTTACACTATGAAACGAGTATTATTTTTATTAATGTGTGTATCCCTTATGTCTATTATTCCTGCTCAAGCGCAGGTGAAAGGCATATTAGGTGATTGGAAAACAGTAGATGACAAGACGGGTGATAGTTTCTCCATTGTATCAATCTATCAGGCAAAGGATGGTCTCTATTATGGTAAGATTACCAAGATGCTGGTAGGTCCAAAGGACGAACGCTGTGTGGAATGTGAGGGAGAAGATTATAATAAACCGCTTGAAGGACTGGTTATCATTCGTGGCATGAAGGCTGAGAATGGTCAGTTGGTAGGCGGAAAGGTGTTAGATCCTGAATCGGGTAAGTTTTATTATGGTAAGATTTATCTAAAGGATGGCAAGTTAGTTCTCCGTGGTTCATTAGACAAGCGTGGTTTTTTAGGTCGCAATCAAACATGGCTACGCGCAAAGTGATATAGAAAAGATTAAATAAATATAAGGTATGAAAAAACAATTATTGACATTACTACTTGTAGTGATGAGTTTGCTCTCAAGCGCTACTGCTTGGGGACAAAAAGCGGATTTTGATGTCGCATCAGATCCTGCTACGATGTATTATGTTACATTGCAGGCACAAGTTTCTACTACGGCATGTGGAAGTAATCCAGGAACAGTGCGGCTTAAATACACCGACACAAAAGGTGATATTGAGAACCCTTGGATTACTTTAAATCCTAAACCAACCAATCCTAAAAATAGCGGAAGTATTGAATATAGCAATTGGCAAGATGGATTTACATATGGAACAGAAGATGCTAAACTAGATAATGTGCGCGCATATGAAGGTTGGTTCAATGAATATCACAAAGCGGGATATGATGCTGGTTATGAATGGGTAAATGGCGGTCAACTTTTGAACGAAACTAATCCTACATCAGAGGCTTCCCAAGTAGCACTGAATGGTTGTACACAAATGCGCATGGAGGGTATAGATGATATCCTAGGGATGTCGTCTTATGCTTATTTCTATGCTACAGCGAAAGAGAATTATGGTTGGTATTTTGCCGGTTGGTCATATACTAATGGTGCATATGATTTAGGCGGTAATGTGGATGAGGAACAACTCTTTAAGATTTTTCCAGGAACAAAGACAGGTTTTGCTAATAAATCTACACAGAATATCTATGCTACTTTCTTGCCAGTACAAGTGGTTGACTATACTGTTTCAGGATTGATGAATGTAGGAATAGCAGCTAATGCGACTGCTGCGGCTACTATTGTCTTTAATGTAAAAGGAGAGCGTGTGAGCAAAGAGGATTTCACAGCATCAGTATCAGAAGCAAATTTTTCGGCCAATATAACATCTTGCGTAAATAATCAAGTGACGATAATAGTCACCTATACAAATCCTTCTTCGGATGTGCAGCAGGGCGAGTTCCGTGGTAATGTGGTATTAGCATCCAAATCGGGATGTTCTCAACTCGCAGCACCTGTGTATGCGCGTGTTTCTGAAGTTGCAGATACAGAGGCTACTCTTTATGACGGTAAGACAGAGAAGCAATCAGGAACAATTGCAGACTTGATTGCTGCTATCGGCACTTTAAAAAATCCAATCATCTCTTTGAATAAGGATTATGCAAATACTCTCGCCACAACTGCAACCTTTACATTAGACCTTAATGGTTATGACTTGAGTGGTTTGGCTGTAAATGGTGGCGAACTGACCGTGGCATATAGTAAATACGGAGGAAATATCAATAGCACAGTGGCAGTAAATGCTGGCAAACTGATTCTCAATGGAGCAACTCTTGCTTATGGTGTGACAGTGGCTTCTGGTGCCACTTTGGAGCAAAATGGTGCAACTATTAATGCCGCAAGTATTGCTATTGAAAACAATGGTACTACCATTATTAACGAAGGTGTGATAGAAGGAACAAGCACGGCAGGTGTTAAGTCTGCAGGCGCGCTCACTATCAATGGTGGTTTGGTTAAAGGAAATTATGCCTTGTGGGTAGCAGGCGGAACCGCAGATGTAAAGAAAGGTACATTGACTGGTACTGCATATGGTATCTACAGTGAAGCAGCTACAACTACGGAGAAGTTGGCTACCATCTATGGTGGAACTAATGCGATATATGTAGCTAATGGAACTACCACACTAAATAATGGTAAGTTTGATGGCGCTACTCCATTGGCTAAGCAGAGCGAGGGTACATTAAATATTAATGCTGGTTATTTCAAAACGCAGGATATAGGAGTAACTCTGCCATCAGGTAAGAAACTGCTCAATGTGTCAGCAGGTGTGGAGTATAATGCTGGTTATCGCTATTTCGTAGGTGATGATGAGAGTGCGCAACTCAGTGGTGTAGGTGTTTGCAAGATAGGTACTACTGCTTATGCTACTTTGGAGGATGCATTAGCATATGCAAACAATAATCCTACTAAAGAAGTGGTTATCATTATGCTCAATGACTATGTGTTGCCTGCAGGTTACTATACTTTGCCCGCTAAGGCTACATTGATAGTACCGATGAACGATAACCAAGAGACAGCTTATCCAACGATTAATCGTGTGTCGGATAATAGTGGGGCACCAGTAGCATATGCTCCCCCTCGTCCTTTCCGCCGTTTAACTTTTGCAAGCGGAGTGAATATAGAGGTGTTTGGTACTATTGAGTTGACAGGTACGCAGCGTGCGAGCGACGATGACTACGCGTCCATGCCACATGGCGCATATGGTCTTTTGGTAATGAATGATGGTGCGAAGATGGTTCTTCAGAATGGTTCTGAACTACGCGCATGGGGATATATGATTGGTAAAGGAGAGACCGACGCACGCCGTGGGGCTATCGTTCGTGAGCAATTCCAAATGGGTGACTGGAAAGGTGGAACGGCTTCTGCCAAAATGCTCTCTGATGGCAAGGGAGTTTTCCCTATTACACAATATTTTATCCAAAATATAGAGTCTCCTGTAAAATACCATCCGGGTGCAGTGCTCAGTACTACGGCTTCTGTCTCTGTCAAATATAATGGTTTTTCTATGACAGCACAAGCTAATGATGTCAAGATTATTGGTGTAGCAGGAAAAGACGAGGCGATGTTCTTAATGGATAATAAGGCAGATGCAGAGAATACATGGGTACGCAAGTGGTATAATGCGGAAACAGACCAACAGACTTATGAGGTCAATAGTGGCGCACATATTGGTTCAATGGTATTGGATTTAGGTAAATTAGGTACAACGCCACTGGTAATGAACTCAGGAATATTTGTACTCCCGATTACAAATAATATGAAGATTCACTTGTTAAGTGGATACATGGACTTTACACAGACAACAGCATTGCTCCCTGGTGCAGAAGTGGAGATAGATAAAGAGTCTGTGGTAAGTATCACAAAGAATAGTAATCCAAGTGTTAAATCTGGTGCACTATATATCTATGATGCAGACCAGTGGGGTGCATATGCTTATCCAAATAAATATACCAAGCGAGTGAAGTATTCCGCCACACTAAATGCACAACCTACTGTGCGTGATGAAAATGTATGTACCGATGCTACTATCAATGTACATGGTACCTTTGATACAAAAGATGGTTATGTATATACCTCAGAAGGGGGTGCTAATATCTTCTCTACTAATGCAGATGCAGGAACATTCATGTTCACAAAGGCAGCTCTTTCTTCAGGTCCATTAGAAACCGTGTATCAAAAACCAGTACAAGGGGATGATGGATATGTGAGTTGTGCGTTCTATTCAGCAAAATTGAAGAATGGACTGGGAGACCCTGCATATGCTGAAACAGCAGGAACAGAGGCAGAAAAGTCGTTCTGTTATATGAATGATATGTGGACATTATTAGAGGTGTATGAGCATGATCCTGCTTTTATGGTAGATAATTACAATAACTATTATATAAAACCAGCAGAGTATGTAATAGTAAAGGTTACTAAAGATGGCGTGGGAATGCTCATAGGCAATGACGATCATACTTATAGCGATAAGGATGGAGAAGGACGACTCTTTATCTTGACATATGGTGAAAACGATGCATACCAATGGTGGGAAGTAGAAAAGAAAGATAATCTCTACTATAGTGCTAAAAATGATACCTATTATTATTGGGGTGTGGTGGATCCTACTACTCTAGAAGAAGGTTGGATAGAGAAGAGATATACCATCACTTGGCAAAACTGGAATGGTGAGAAGATAATCTCTTACGATTACTCATTAGAAACTCCTACAGAAATTGAATATTCTGTTCCTTATGGCACTATGGCAGAGTACTTGGGTACCAACCCAACTCGCGAAGCGGATATAGATTATACATATGATTTTGCGGGATGGACACCAGAGTTGGGTAAAGTGACAAGTGATGTGACTTATACAGCAACCTATACTAAGAAAGAACGCAAATACACCATCATTTTCCAAACAGAGGGTGGTGTGGAGATAGAGCGTCAGTTCTTAACGCATAACCAAGTGCCCGTGTGCGAGAACATGCCTACCAAGGTGGGTCACTATCTCGAGTGGCAACCAGCCATCGCTGCTGTGACAGGAGATGCTACCTATACCGCAACATGGCTTGAGGAGAAACCAACAGCGTACACAATTACCTTTGTGGATTATGATGGAACTACAGTGTTGCAATCAAGCGAGGTAGCCGCGAATACAATGCCAACAGCGCCTGCAGAACCAACGGGTAAACCAGCAACGAGCGAATATACATATGCGTTTAATCATTGGTCACCAGCATTAGCTGAGGCTACAGAAAATATGACTTATACCGCTGTGTATAAGGAGGTGGAAAAGACTTATACGATTAGTTATTATAAGGAAGATGGAACTACATTGATTAGCACGGAGCAATTACCACATGGTGCTACTCCTACACCTCCTGTAGTTACCAAAGAAAATCCTCAGGAAGGCTATGTGTATACCCTGGTTTGGAAAACATTGGATGGTACATCAACAATTCAGACTGTGACAGGCGCTGCAAGTTATAAGCCTACTTATATCGAGGAGGTGAATATTATGCCTGTGGCTGAAATCATCCGTACAGGACTTGCAGTAGGTCAATTGGGTACAGTTTGCTTACCATATAATATTCCATCAGGTCAAGTGTATGGTGCTACTTTCTATACCTTGGTGGGTAAGAAAGATAATAAGGTAGTCTTTGATGAAGTGACAGGTGAATTAGCGGCGGGTGTACCTTACCTCTTCCAAGCATCTGCAGAAGAAATATCTTGTTTCCCTGGTACCACAATAGTAAGTGATCCTATTAATGCTGGTGCAATGAAAGGTACTTTTGTGGATTTGACGCTAACAAAACTTTCAAGTATTTACTATTTTGCAGGTCGTGCATTGTGGTCTTGCGTAGATTTGACATCTTTATCTGTTCCTGCTAACCGTGCGTATGTTGATATGTCACAAGTTACGGATTTAACAGGTGCTGCTCCTGTAGGTGTTCGTCGTATCACCTTAGGTGTGAATGGTGCGCAAGTAGCTACAGGCGTTGACCAAGTACAAGGTAACGAAGTTCCTACTAAAATGATTATCAATGGTCAACTCTTTATCCTCCGTGGTGAAAAGATGTACGACGCACAAGGTAAATTAGTAAAATAAATTAACCGCTCCGCGGGTGGAAAGTGGAAAGTTAAAAGTCAAGAGTGGAAAGATTGTTAATTCGTTCACTCGTTAACTCATTAACTCGTTAAACATTAATCAGTATATGAAAAAGAACTATAATCAACCTCAAACAGAAGTTATGGTAATGCAGAGCAGTAATTTGATGCTCAGCGTTTCAGTAAACGGCGGTGGTGGTGGCGGTGTGGCCGGCGCACCAGCCAAAAGAGGAGTGGAGTAATGCCATTTCTATGCGAATAACACAACAATCCGTGGCATTTGCTGCGGATTGTATTGTTTGCAATGAATAGGTAACCCTACACATTACACCTTACACATTACACAATGATAGTCATTGATAAATATATTCCTTTTTTGGCAGAGGCGGTGCAGCAGTATTGGCCTGATGTGTGCGTGCGTGCATTAGAGCCTTCGGCAATAGACGCAGAGGCGGTGCGCGACGCGGATGTGTTGGTTGTGCGCACCCGCACGCAGGTCAATGAGGCGTTATTGCATGGGTCAAAGGTGCGATTAGTGTGTACTGCTACTATCGGTTTTGACCATATAGATACTGCATATTGCGATGCGCAAGGAATAGCATGGATATCTTGTCCTGGTTGTAATGCACAAGCGGTATGTGATTATATTGAGGAGGTCCTCACTACTCATTACTCCTTACTCCCTTTAGGGCAGGGGTCGTGGGTAGGCTTGTGCATAGGCATTGTGGGTGTAGGTCATGTGGGATCGTTGGTGGCGCAGATGGCAGAGCGGTTGGGAATGACCGTGCTGCTCAATGACCCACCTAAGGGGATAGGCGTGTCATTAGAGACTATTGCGCGCGAGTGCGATGTTATCACTTTCCATACGCCGCTCACGCATACGGGTGATTATCCCACTTATCATCTATGCGATGCGTCTTTCTTGGCGCAATGCAAACCGAATGCGCTGATTATCAATGCAGCGCGTGGTGGCGTAGTGGATGAGCAAGCGCTATTGGCGAGCAGGCGTGAATATGTGTTAGATACATGGGAGAACGAGCCGCATATTGATTTGGATGTATTGCGCCATGCTCGTTTGGCGTCTATGCATATAGCAGGTTATTCTGTGCTGGGTAAGCGCAATGCTACGCAGATGTGTCTGGATGCGATAACTCGTACTTTAGGGTACGCGCCTATTGTATTGCCTACTTCTTTCTCTGCGCCAGGAGATAGTGCGGTTGGTTGGCTTAGTCGTTTGACGGAGCAGATGCGTACGCAGTTGGACCATCAGCAGGTGAATGTTGATGGTAAATCAATCGCCGTGATTTTCGAATCTCTCCGCAAGAATTATCTTCTGCGGTGAAAGAACTAATCAGTTGTCAGTTGTCAGTTGTCGCTTCAAAAATTTGCAAAATAAGACAGTTTGCTTGGGTATGTCATTTGTTTTTTGTACCTTTGCGGCGATTTTAAACATTGCTCTAAATGCTACTTAATTATATTACATGGGATGTATCCCCATTTATTTATGAGGGCGAACATTTCGCCATTGGATGGTATGGAACGCTATGGGTGTTAGGGTTGATAGGACTATTAGCCACTTTGCTACTCACATTCAAGCATGATAAAGTACCTATTCAATATGCGTATATTACCTTTATGGTTACATTGGTGTGCGTCATTTTCTTTGGTCATCTTTTTCAAGGCTTATTTTACGAATGGTATTATGCACCGAATGACCCTATCCATTTCTTAGGTACTGATTGGCATTATCGTAATCATTACTTCGAGCATCCTTGGAAATTCTTAGATTTTGCACATGGTGGTTTTGCAAGTCATGGAACTGTACTAGGAGTAATCATAGCCGGAGTGTTTTTATCTAAAATCGTGCCTCTTCCTGTATGGTGGATGGTAGACAGAATAATGATGGGGTTATGCCTAATCGGCATTAGTGTTAGGTTTGGAAATTTTGTAAATGCAGAAATTTGTGGCATAACAACGAATCTCCCTTGGGGGGTCAGTTATGACTGCGAGAATATATTACATCCCACGCAAATATACGAGGCTATTTCATATTTAGTTGCATTATGTTTCTCTTTCTGTTTATATATATGTAAAAAAAGCGGTTATCAAGGGTTAATCACATCTGTGATTGTTGCTATAGTAATGATATCGCGCATCGTAATTGAGTTTGTAAAACAACCTCAAATGCACATTGAGGCAGAATGGAGTTTGTATATGGGACAATGGTTGTCCATTCCGTTTGCTATATGGGCCATATGGTTGATGTTTTATACATTAGAGAATTCTAAATAAAAATGAACAAGGAGCAAAATATAGCATTATTAATCATCTCCATATTTCTAATGTTTTTCATATGGTGTTGCATGTTAGCAGAAATAACCATGTGGATTAGTTATGGCAATACTATGACCGCTGGCGAGATATTAGCATTTATAACCGCCAATGGTTATGAGACGGGAGATATTATTAATTATTGTCTGCGCTATGTATGGCCATATTGGTTGGGATGCACGCTGCTATTTGCTATGGGATGTGCATGGATATTCGTTGTGCGGAAAAAAAACAAGAAATGGAGAGTCTCCACCATAGTTGCTTTAGTCTTATTCTTATTGCCTTTTGTGATACCCGGTCAACCATGGTGTCTGGCTCGTGAAATAGTATGTGTAGTGCAACAAATACAGCATATTTGCGCGCATTATGCAGATTCTGAAAATTTAATCTATAACGCCAAGCGTGTGGATAGTGTAGAGAGTAAAGAAATATATGTATTAGCAATAGGTGAGTCAATGCGTTATAATAATCTTTCGCTCAATAATACATACCATCGCCAAACTACCCCATTGTTAGGGCAGCAAAATGGGTTGTATTTATATTCTGATTGTTATGCCAACGCCACACTTACACAGCATGCTATGCCTATGCTACTTACGCCGACTACAAGTATGAGTTTTGCAGAGCATTTCGATTACAAAACCATTGCAGCACCATATCATGAGATGGGTTTTTATACGATGCTTATTAGCCATAGAGCACAATTGATGAATAATGGTTATCATAATTATTTAGCACAAGATGTTGATTCAATAATATGGGTGGAACACGATATTTTGATTCATTCCACTTTGCGTCAAGTAATGAATATGCATCCTAAATTATTTGTCATAACGCATTACTTAGGCAATCATATGTTTTATACCAATCGTACAGAAGATTGTTTGGTATGGAGGCCCGATTATAATGCAGATCCCAATGTTCAGAGTGATAGCTTATTTTTCAATGCATATGATAATTCTATACTATATACTGATTATCTTTTGAATCAAGAGATAGAAACTCTTAGACAATTCAAAGGAATCGCCACATGGTTCTTTATCTCTGACCATGGTGAGTATATAGACCATCGTGTGAGCGGTCATGGGCACACATATCACCCCACCAAGGATGAATACCATGTACCACTGATGGTTTGGTATAGCGATGAGTATGCTGCTGCGTATCCGGATAAAGTGGCAAATATGATTAAGCATAAAGATGAACCCGTTTGCGGAGACCATGTCTTTTGGTCTGTATTGGACATAGCGGGAATTGCGATAGATAGTACGATGCAAGAAGAGGGTATGTCTATCTTCGGCGACTCTCTCAGTCCACACCAGCGCACATTATTACTCCCAGACGGAAAAACAATCATGGAATTATAGTGAGAAGCACTGACTCACTTTAAAACTTAACCACCTTAAATAGTCGTGACCAAATTGGTTGCGACATTTTGTGTGTCTAATCAATTTTGTATTTTTGTAATGGCAATATCGCCAAAAACAATTTAATACAAAATCTTTATGACAAACAAAAAACATTTAGGCGAGATCTTGACAGAACAAGACCTCGTTTTGGCATGGAAACACATGCTCCGTGAAAAAAAAGCCACACATGTAGAAGTAGATCTCAACGAATTAGAATTTGGGCTGATTGATGCTACTCGCACACACTACACGCAAATGGAACTAACTCGTCCGCAGATGCAAGCATTGGAGGACTTTAATCGTGATAGATGGTGGTGGAGTAGGCTCGTAAAACGCATTAAAAAGCTAAAATAACTAACAAAATGCATGAGTTCGAAAGTAGGTTGCGGATTCGCACCAGGGTTCTCAATAATTAACTGTACCTTTGCGCCGTCATTCAGAAATGAGTGGCGGTGCTTTGTTTTTACTACGGACCTTACAGCCCTTTAAAAAAGAAAAAAGAAAGTGACACAAAGAAAAAATAAAAAAAAGTCTTGTCCTGTCTCTTATACTTAGGACAGGACTGGACAGGACAAGTAAAATTTTTGTATTATGAGTTTTAATTATGCAATCATTGAAGAATTTAATCATTTTTGGGAACTCTTTGCGGTGGACGAGACACTCTTCCCGCATCGAAGAGCATGTTGTCTCCGGCTGTGGCATGAGATGCCTACAGAGAAAAGAAAAACAATCATTGAAAACTTACGCACAAATGGTGCACCTAAGAATCGCAATCCGTTTTTCTTTCTGCAAGACTTCGGAAAATCGCGTACACAAACCCTCTCCTTCAAAGAGTATTATACGCGCTTTGGCACTACACTCGAGCAGGACGGCTGGCGAATGACCAACCCCACAGGACAACAAGTAATATACATCAAAAATTAAAGGACATCATACACCTTAAACGGACCTTCATCACACCAAACACGATACCACTACGGTACCACTCAATAACATCACTATAAAAATCTACTAAAATGAAAATTGAATTAATTATTCCGATTGAAGCTCTGCATGGCAAACTCAGTCAACATGCAAACTATTATTTCCGAACTATCAATGGGCGTCAGTTCGTACAACGTTGCCCGAAGCGTAATAAACAACGATCTACAGCCCAAGTTCGTTCAAGTCAAATCTTTGCTTCTCGAGCACGCATAGTTGCGCAGATGCAAAATGAAGGAGTTAATTTAACCAAAAAACAACTCTGGAAAATAGCCAAGGAGGTGCTATGAAAGCGATGAGTAAATCCGAGTTGGCCAATGCGGCGGGAGTGTCACCCAGCACTTTCCGCCGCTGGTTGAAATCAGATGCAGATTATCTGCGCCAACATGGGGTGTTGCCTACCACTAAAGTGCTACCGCCTAAAGTGGTAAAGTATCTTATTGAGAAATATTGCATCGAATTGTAGCGTAAGTTACCTAAAGCGCTCAATACTACATCACCAACCCACTACCTTTGCACTCGCTTACGAAAAACAAGGAGTAAGGAGAGAAAAAAGAGTGAAACAAATAAATATAATATTATGTATTTACGATATGTACGCCAAGATTGGCATAATGGATTTTTACGCAGAGGCACTTTATTTCATGTGCACTTCCATCCTAACGAGAAGGGTGGGTATAATGAAATTTTAACACCTATTTGCCAAGCATATGAGATGGTGTGCGGAACGAAAGAACCACCAGCTTTGATTTATACATTCAGTGTTACAAAGAACCTGAGCTCTGGTAGAATGCTTTTGCGCTATGGCATGGGGGCACAACAAGCACAAATCTATTTATTAGGTATTGAACAAGTGTATGCAGATATGCTTATTGAGATACAACGAGAGCATATTGAATGCCGTATAGAGATAGAAGAATGAAAGTGGAATTGATTATTCCCATCGATGTATTACGAGGGAAATTGGGAAAAGATGGTTATTATTTCCGATTATACAAAGGGAAACAGATTGTGCAGCGTAATCCTGGCAAATGGAAAGACACACCTGCTCGCAAAGCAGCAAGGGAACGATTTATACAGACCTATGCGAAGAAAAATAGAAGCCCAACATAAAGACCGAATAGTATTCGGCAAAACAAACATTATTAACCCCTCCCACGGCAGGGAGAATAAACAAAGCCGAAACAATCATGGCAGAAATTAAACCAATGGCGCTCATTGAGAGCATGAAGAAAAAAGTGTGTGAACACAGCGATGTCTATTTTCGCACCAACAAACGCACCGGCAAAGTGACCACCGGCAAACTCTGTAATCCATCAGACAAAGAACCATCCGAAGCACAACTCAAAGCACAGGTCCGCTTCAAGAAAGTGGCAGCAGCTGTGCGTGCATTATTAGCTGATTCAGAGCAAAAAAGCAAACTTGAAGCAGAGTATAATGCGCAAAACAAGTATGGTTCGCTATTCGGTTATGCAATGCACAAACTGAATGGTAACTACGATGAGAACGGTGACCCAATCGAATAACAATTAGATGCCCTAATCAATGACAAAGCAAAAGATTATTAAGGCCATTATCATGGCACTCATTGCCGCACTGACGGCACTGGCAACAGGACTGGGATTCACCTCTTGCAATGTGGTGCGAACAATCACCAACAAATCGGAGTATTACCAGCATGGTGACACCTCCGTTGTGATTCAGACTAAGACCACCGAGTCCTACGACGCCAAGAAACACAACAATAATTAAACATTAAACATTAACCTTTAACCCCTCCCACGGCAGGGAGACCTTACGAAAGTGTTCTTTGAAATAAAGATGTTTTTTTGAGGTAATCAAAAACGACGGCGGATGATTTATAATTGTAAAAATACATAGATAAACACTGGTCGTATGCTATGTGCCTATTGTAGTCGCTGAGCCTGTGGGCTACGCGCCCGGAGCGTAATCTTCTTAATCCGCATTCATATGCGAGCATATAATGCGCCTTAATAATCTTCCTCTCTTGCCGGCAGAGTTTCTGCCGTCTTACCAATAAGCACATATCCTACGCCAGCTATAAACACAGATAAATTTTTCTACGCAGTTGCTTTTTATTATCATCCGCCTCACAAAAACTCATTCACTCCGTTCTTTCATAAAAAAGCGCTACGCTTCAAAAACTTTTTTACACGACCGCGTTGTAGGATATTGCACTCTTCGCTATTAGATTAGCGTTGCCGTTTTTGAAGTGAACATCGTGAACGCTTTTTTTGTAAGTGAGTAAAACGAACGCGTTTTTGTGAGCAGTCCATCGTGCCCGTTATGGGTCACGATTAAGCGAAAAGAGAATATTAGCGGGCTGCAAGCTTGCTTGCGAGCCGATAATAGGTGATTTACGCTCAAGGTCGCGTAGGCCAATAGCCATGCGGACGATAGGCTGCGAGTTTTTGATTAACGAATCAAAAACACCATTCATTTCACACACATTCAAGAAGGCAAAAATGCCGAAACAATTATGGCAAAAGTAAACTGGAGCGCCGGTATCGACAGCGTATCAGGCGCATTAGCAAAACCAAGTAAGAGTGGACAACACTCATGTAACAAAATGCTCTTAGGCACCCACCGCACGGCTGCCACC
>JAXJUN010000029.1:0-66128 GCA_036309065.1 Paludibacteraceae bacterium
GAACTATCCAGTTTTTAGATGTATAAGGGATGGTGACAGAACGTTTATTACAGTCTATAGCACTACAAAGATATCGGCCTTAATCCGTCCCTTAGACGAAAATCATGTGCAAAGATACAAATAATAATTTGAATATACAACCCAGATAAACACCTCTGGTCTCTATGCTCTTTGTTACGCCCGCTATGCCTATTGGCCTACGCGGCCTTGAGCGTAATCTTCTTAATCCGCATTTTATGCGAGCATATAATGCGCCTTAATAATCTTTCTCTCTCGCCGGCAGAATGTCTGCCGTCTCCTAACAAACAGCATTGAGTCCAGCGGAGATAAACAAAGATAAAATTATTTATCAAGTAGTGAGTATTGAGTAGTGAGTACAGCTTCTAACATACGCGTAAGACACGCCTAACATACGCCGTTAGATTATTAGATATCTAGAGTTCTAGATTTTTAGATTAACTAGCCCTACTAGATGAACTAGAAGAACTAGCACACTAGCGGATGTGAGATGTACGAAGGACGAGGTACTAAAGTGATGAATAGTGAGGGATTGAGGATGAGGCGGATTGAGATGGCACATGTACGGAGACCGTTTGAGGTCCATTATAAAGAATGAGGTATGGAACATTCAGTTTTCTATTGTAGGTCAGTGCTTGGTCGAGTGTTTTTTGTGTGATGGGCACTGTCTCGGCTTTGCACTCAATGAGCATAATAGGTTGTAAGTCTTGGTTATAGACCACTGCGTCACATCTCTTTTTCACCTCTCCCACTGTTATTGCTACCTCTACCCCGATAAGCGAAGAGGGATAAGCGAGTTGCTCCACCATGTGGTGAAGCAACTGCTGTCTTACCCATTCTTCTGGAGTCAATCGCACCCAGCGTTTGCGCCATTCGCAGAATATCTGCTCCTTATTATTATATATGCGTGTGCGCATGGGCATGAGTAAAATAGATTACTTAAGATAGTTATCCTTGAGTGAGCAGGTGCGGTTGAGCACGAGATGGTTAGAAGTGGTATCTGGGTCCACTACGAAATAACCTTGCTTGAGCAATTGGTAATGGTTCATATTGAGCACTTCTTCGCTATTAGCAGGATAGTCCTTACATTCGCTACGCAATGAACCTTCCACCTTGATGTTTTTTACCTCTAAGCTATTTGGATTGAGCAGTTCACGGAAGTCTCCTTCTTCAGCCGATGGGTTCTCGCATGCGAAGAGTCGCTCATAAAGGCGCACTTCGGCATCAAGGCAAGAGTTGCACTCCACCCAATTGATGGTAGCTTTCGTCTTGCGATTTCCTCCTTCTGTGCCTGACTTAGAATCAGGGTCGTAGGTGGCATACACAGTGGTTATATTACCATTCTCGTCCTTTTCGCAACCTGTGGCTTGGATGATATAACTGCTTTTGAGTCGCACTTCGCGTCCACCAGGACTGAGGCGATAGAATTTATTATCGGCTTGCTCAAGGAAGTCACCGCGCTCGATATATAGTTCTTTACCAAAGAGCATCTCTCTGGTGCCGAGTTCTGCATGTCCGTCTATATTCTCTGCGATGATGGTCTCGCCTTCTCCATCGTAGTTAGTGATGACTAATTTGACAGGATCGAAGATAGCACATACGCGTGGTGCTGTTTCTTTAAGATCCTCGCGGATAGTATGCTCGAGGAGGCTTTGGTCAATCATTCCTTCCACTTTGGTGTAACCAATCTTATCCATAAAACTACGGATGGCTTGTGGTGTATAACCGCGGCGGCGAAGACCACAGACTGTAGGCATACGAGGGTCGTCCCAACCTGCTACCAGTCCTTCTTTCACAAGCTGAAGCATCTTACGCTTGGACATGACGGTATAGGTGATATTGAGTCGGTTGAACTCATATTGAGTAGGACGATAATCAGGTCCCCATGTAGATAATCCTGCAAAATTAGGTCCAGCGAATTGGTCGATGAAATAGTCATACAATGGGCGGTGCACAGTAAACTCCAATGTACAGATAGAATGTGTCACGCCCTCGAAATAATCGGACTGTCCGTGTGCAAAATCGTACATTGGGTACACATTCCATTGACGACCTGTGCGGTGGTGTGGGTGTGAAGTGATGATACGATAGATGATTGGGTCACGGAAGTGCATATTTGGATTTGCCATGTCGATTTTCGCACGCAATACCATTTTACCCTCTTCAATCTCTCCGCGCTGCATTGCCTCAAAGAGCTGAAGGTTCTCCTCAATAGGTCTATCGCGGTATGGGGAGTTAACACCGGGTTCGGTAGGTGTACCTTTCTGCTCTGCTATCTGCTCTGCAGTCTGTTCGTCCACATAGGCTTTTCCTTCTTTGATAAAGCGAATAGCGAGGTCGTATAACTGCTGGAAATAATCAGAAGCGTAGTATATCTGTCCCCATTTAAATCCAAGCCAAGCGATATCTCGCTCGATAGAGTCCACATATTCGGTATCCTCTTTGGCTGGATTGGTATCGTCAAAGCGCAGATTACATACTCCTTTATATCGCTCTGCGATACCGAAGTCCATGCAGATAGCCTTGACATGTCCGATATGCAGATAGCCGTTTGGTTCTGGCGGGAAACGCGTTTGTATGCGTCCGTCATTCTTACCTTCTAAGAGGTCTTTCTCTACGATCTGCTCAATAAAGTTGAGACTTCGAGCTTCGTTTACACTTGGGTCATTGACCATTTTTTCGTTTGCCATATTGATGTATTTATTTTATTAGCCTTTGATGATTCCTCGTGGTGAGGATTTGATGAAAGAAAGGATTGTATCGCGTTCCGTGGAGGCAGGCATATTAGCTTCGATATGTGCGATTGCCTGCGTGGTATTCATACCATTATTGTATATGAGGCGATAGGTCTCTTGGATGGTATGTATCTGCTCTGGCGTATATCCGCGGCGGTTGAGTCCCACAGAGTTGATGCCACAGAATGCGATGGGTTCGCGTGCCGCGATAGCATATGGAGGCACATCTTTATTGATCTTGGAGCCTCCTTGAATCATCACATGCGAACCGATATGTGTGAATTGGTGGACTAACGAGCCACCTCCGATGATAGCGAAATCATCAACCACCACTTCGCCAGCTAATTGAGTAGCATTGGACATGATGATATTATTATTGAGCACACAATCGTGTGCTACATGGCAATATGCCATAATGAGGTTATTATTGCCTATGATGGTTTTGCCTTTGCTAGCTGTACCGCGATGGACGGTTACAAACTCACGGAGGACATTATTATCGCCTATGATAGTCCAAGTCTCTTCTCCTCGAAATTTAAGGTCCTGCGGTACTGCTCCAATAACAGCTGAAGGGAATACATGACAATTATTACCTATTTGCGTATATTGGCATATGGTTGCACTTGCGTCGATGACACAATTATCTCCGATTATCACATCGCTCTCGATGCATACGAATGGACCGATAGTTACATTCTCGCCAATCTTGGCATTGGGATGAATACATGCTAATGGGCTGATAGTATTTGCCATTTGTAGTAGGTATTTATGAATTATTCGTTTAACATTCTATTTCTCAATCGGCGCACACATTGTGTATTGAAGGTGTGGCCTGGTTTGTATGCTGTAATCTTGCCTTGTATGCGTGCTCCTAAGAGTGACAGGTCGCCGATTACATCGAGCAGTTTATGTCGAGCAGGCTCGTTCTGATAATTGAGTGGTGAGAGGTAGCCCAGTTTAGAAGCATCCACATGTGGTTGCCCCAACTTATCACAGAAAAGGTCCATTCCTTCTTGTGACATCTCTGTCTCATAAATAACAAGTGCGTTCTTGAGGTCTCCTCCCTTGATGAGACCCACTTTAAGTAGTGGTTCTATTTCTCTCACAAAGCAGAAAGTGCGGGCTGCAGAAATCTCTCTTTGATAATCCTCCAGATTTGTGAGCGATGCATGCTGCTCTCTAAGTAGCACAGAAGGGAAAGAGATGGTGACATCCACTTCATAGTGGTCGGAGGGTTCAATAATCATTTTATGCCCATGCTCGGAAATGTATTCGATTGGTTCGGTAACGACGAATACTTTCTGCTCTGCGTCTTGCTCTTGCAATCCTACTCGTTGTATCTCTTTGATATAAAAGCGTGCACTACCATCCAAGATAGGCATCTCAGGTGCATTGAGTTCGATAATACAGTTATCCACTCCCATTGCATATAATGCGCTTAGCGCATGCTCTACGGTGCTGATTTTCCATGCGCCTCGCTCAAGGACAGTTCCTCGCTCTGTAGCTGACACATAATCGGCTAAGGCTTGGTAGCATGGTTGCTTAGGCAAATCCACACGGCGCAAACGAACACCTGTATTTTCCGGTGCAGGCAGGAAGGTAGCAGTGATTTGCAAACCTGTATGCAATCCTATGGAACTGAGAGTAAAAGACTCTTTTAATGTATGTTGCTTACTCATAATTTCTTTTCTAATTGATTTAGTTTCTTAATCATCTCTGGTAGTTGCTTAAAGCCCACTATGGCTCTTCTCCACACTGATGCGTCTATGGCCGGTGAACCTTGGTATATGCCTGGTTTCTTAACGCTGCCAGCCACACCTGTTTGGGCGCCAAAGACACATTGGTCTGCTATCTCTATATGTCCTGCTACGCCTACTTGTCCTGCCAGTATGCAGTGGTGACCTATCTTAGTGCTACCCGCCACGCCTACTTGCGCGCACATAAAAGTGGATTGCCCTATTTCGACATTATGGCCCAACTGGACAAGATTATCTAATTTAGCATTTGAGCGCACAATAGTTGTGCCCATCATAGCGCGGTCGATAGTAGTATTGGCTCCTATTTCCACATCATCCTCTATGACCACATTGCCAATCTGTGGTATTTTTTGGTTAAGCCCTTTGGAGTCTGGTTCGAATCCAAAACCATCTGCGCCAATCACCGCGCCGCTATGGATGATACAATTGGCTCCTACTTGACAATTATAATACACTTTGCTGCCTGCATAGAGAATAGTATTATCCCCAATAACCACATTATCGCCTAAATAGACCTGTGGATATATTTGCACTCCTTTGCCTAATCGTACATTTTTGCCGATGTATGCAAATGCGCCAATATAGGCATCTTCTGGAACGGACACTCCTTCTGCGATGAAAGATGGTTGCTCTATTCCTTGGCGAGTGGGATTGATGGTCTTGGCCACCAACTGCAACAACTGCGCCATCGCTCCGCGCGCATTCTCCACGGCAATCAGTGCTGATGATGCATTTTGCGCAGCAGATATAATATGCTCATTCAGGAGGGAACTTGTCACCAAGATAACACCCGCTTGAGATGTGGCGATAAAAGGCAAGTATTTTTCCTCCGTCACAAAAGAGAGCTGATGCGCTTGCGCTTGCTCAATAGGCGCCACATCCGACACAGATGCGGATGCATTCCCATATACTTTTCCGCCCAACAAGAGGGCTATTTGCTGTGCACTAAATTCCATTATAGTCGATAACTAAATAAATAAATCTTTTGTGGTTTGCGAGTAAGCGCATTGAGATCTAATATCTCGCTTGCTTGCGCTATATCGCGCACTGTATCATCTCCGTATAAGATACCAATTGAATCCGCTTTCTCGCTATAGGTATTGCTGGTAGAGACATGCTCCACAAAGCAGTATTGCGCATCCTCCTCGGTGATTCCCAAAGCCTGCGCATATTTCTTGCTGAGCTCTGCTTTTTGTGTATCAGTAAGCGGCTGTTCTACTAACTCGCCATGGAAAAGTTGCCTATTGATAAAGGTGAGACTAAGTATGCTAAGCACTTTATCCTCATTACTGATCCAAGCCTTGATAGCCGATAAGACATCTGTATCATCCAAGAGTGCATATTGGTCAAGCGCTACCGAAGTGGGGCTAAACATATCCATTGTAACGGATTGATACAAGAAGAAACGCAATGCTGGAGAACAGAAGAGTTCTTTGCCTTGTTTAGCCAATTGTTTGGCGCGTGAGAGAATCTTGATGAGGTGCTGCTCTGCTGCCACGGACGTCTTATGCAGATATACCTGCCAGTACATCAATCGGCGTGCTACTAAGAATTTCTCTACAGAATATATACCTTTCTGCTGCACCACCAGTTTGTCATCGCGCACATCAAGCATCTTGATGAGGCGCTCGCTGGCTACTCGTCCCTCTTGCACACCCGTGAAGAACGAATCTCGGCAGAGATAATCCATTCGATCCACATCCAACTGACTGGATATAAGTTGGTGCAAGAAATGCTTGGGATAGTCATCCTTAAAGATAGCAATGGCTTCATCCAATGGGCCCGACTCGCCATCCTGACGCAAGTCCTGATTGATACGCTCCATCATAATGAGCGATATATCCTCATGCGTGACGCCATCCACAATAGTATGCTCAAGCACATGGGAGAATGGCCCATGGCCAATATCATGCAGCAAGATAGCAATCATAGCAGAAGTGGCTTCGCTATCTGTGATTTCCACACCCTTGGTACGGAGCGAATGAATAGCCTCTTGCATAAGATGCATTGCACCAATTGAATGTCCAAAACGACTATGCATCGCACCGGGATAGACGAGACATGAGAGTCCTAATTGGCGTATGCGTCCCAATCGCTGCACATAAGGGTGCTGCAACACATCGTATATTAAGTCATTGGGAATGGAGAGAAACCCAAAGACAGGATCGTTGATTATTTTTCGTTTATTGGTCATACTAATACAGCCCGCTTACACATACATATGCATAAACGGGCTGCAAAGTTACTACTTTTTTTTTATATACACAATTATTATTGTGTTTTTTTTACTTCTCACTGCATTTGAGTTGCTTTTTTCGTGCCAATAGGCATGCATAAGCAGCAACCAGAAGCAACATTATCCATGATTTACCGATAGGTTGTGGGTGTTCAACGAGTTGATTCTCTTCTTCCAGCGGACCGGTTATAACAGGTGGGCCTGGTGCTCTGCGTGGTGCAGAGGCGAGGCTTGCCATTTGCGGTGCATCTGTCGCGCCTGGCGCTGCTACTGAACGCGTAGAGGCAAGAGCCAAGAAATTCGTTGTAGGCATTCCCATTTGTTGATTTAGTGCTTGGCGTGATGAAGAGTAGCTAATGGTGAATGGCATAGAAGCATTACCTCCACCTCCTACGGTTGTCACTTGAGCACTGCTTGTGGTATATAAGCCTTGTCCATGAACAGACTGCATAGGCGCATTAGGACTATTAGCAGGCGTGTGCGTCGTATAAGGCGAATGCACATGGTGTATCAACTTAGAGCGGAGCGCTAAACGATTAGGCAAGGATGGCTTGGCTACCGGTGACGGGCGCGAAACAGAGACAACCTGTCCTGGTTTGGCCATCGAAACATCTTTGGTGGACAATATGTATATTGCTCCAATTAATGCAGACCCGCATAAAAATACGACGAATGCAATCAGTAATTGTATTCTAAACTGTTTCATCGTTTATCCTCCTTTCCTATTAATCGTACCACTTTGGATTCATTGCCCATTGTGATGTGTGCAAGATACACACCCAGTGGCAAATATGGCTGAATATGCACGATTTCATCGGTAGTATTGCATGCATATATTACTCTACCTTGCATATCCACTATACGCACACGAACGAGTTGATTGCCATAGTTCTCAAAATAGAGACTATTCTCGGTTTCAACGAGAGTAATGGAGGTAGGAATCTCTCGTGGTGTATCGGTAATTAAGAAGCGCTGCGTAGGTTCGTTATTGGTAGCCTCGAAGGTGTATGTATTACCTGTCTTTATCTCGGTTGATTTCTCAGTGAGTTGGTCATAGAGATACAATGGTTGATCACTATCATACTCAAATGAGAAAGTATAAGTGGAGTCTTTTCCTGCTCGGAAAGAAAGGTAATGGTTATTGGCTGTCTCCACTGCCGCAACCGCCATATTACCACATTCCTTAATGACTGCGAGCATTGGCATATTAGGATCGCCCTCAATCTTGCGACCATCCCATCCATCTACAAATTGCTCGTTGAAATCAGGGCGAATGAGCATATAGAACTGGTCTCCACTCCGTGGTCCTTTGAGTTCTACCTTGAGCACTTCTGGTTTGGAATCACGCGCCGCAACACGCATTGGTTCGGTAGATGTCTTGAAATACTTAGAATCGTATACTACTCTATTATAGACAAGGTCCACATAGGCAGCTGGAGCTGTTGTCTTAATAAAGAATCCTTGCATTGCTGGGATAACCGAGTCTGCTCCTGCTACATATGGTGCAGAATGGATAGGTACTACACCATATTGTCCACACTTGGTGACGATATTATCTTTTATATCTGGCTGTCCCTCTTGCCATTCCTTATACGAACCGGTATAATAGATATATATTGATTTCTCTGCATTGGTGAAGTCTTCGTCTGCCATTTCTTGAATCTTAATAGGTGCCGTCCAACTATTGGCAGCGAAGGCATAACCATCTGCATCGCGATTATTAAGGATTATTCGCTGTGTGACAGGTGGATTGAGTCTTCCCGCGAGGGTATAGGTCTTGGCTGCCTCTTGGGTGATACAATAGCCCTCAAAAGGTTCCAATACATCTTCATTCTCCACCCATTGCCATAGACCACCGAGGTTATCGGTAGTAGCCGTATTCCAGCGGCACATCCAAGCCTTATAATACATAGAGATGGCTGTTTTATCTGCTTGGAGTGGAATACCCATGTATTGCCAAACAGGGTCGGGTGTGCTTGAACCTTGTCCTTTACTATAATACTGTACAGTAGCGTGCACCTCCGAGTCTTTATTGCCATATACCAATGCGCCGTTATTATTGGCATTGGCTTGGATGAGGATATCGTCTTCCAGTGTTTGTAGTGGCACTGCATAGCGTATATCATTCACACGATAAACGAATCCTGCTACGGTGAGTCCTCCGTCTGGCTGCACGATGATTCGTCCCGTGAGAGAGTCGCCTGTAGCAGTAACACCTCTATTGATTTTCACGCTACCCGCGTGCGCGTCCTCTATATCAACATGACATTCAGCGATGATACGCGTTGGGTGGTATGGAGTAGGAACGATATTTCGTCCTGGTGCCCAGTTTTTAGGATTAGACCACAAATGATCACCACTTCCTGCAGGTTTCTCTTTGCCACCATTATCGAAGACAAGCGCGCAGTCTGCCAAAGCGGTTTCGTCTGTCAGCAAGAGGTAATCTACCATTTGGCGCATGATGATCTTTCCAGCAGGAGATAGATTATCCATCTCGTAGGAGTTAATACCATAAATCATGAGACGACCTGTAAATACTACTTGGCGCTCGCAGCAAACGATGAGGTCTCTATTATTCTTCGCATCACGCACAGTAGCCAAGAAGAGGAAGTCAGGTGCTTCGTTGATTGTAAATCCTTGGAGTCCCTTCGCTTCACTTTCGCCACTCAAAGAGCTGAGCACTTCCACGGTAGTATCTGGCTGCACCACAGTGATTGGATTTCCCTCATAGGTGTCATTTCCGAAGATAGCATGTCCTGCGCAAAGAATCTTCATCTTTTGCACCTTAGGCGATGGGTCAACAGGATTGGACCCGATATGCCAGTTAGAACCATTCTCTCCTGCCACATAAGCCTCAAAACTGAGGATTGGTTTTTTATCAATGAGTGTACCGATGGCATTGGTATAACCTTTACCAGTATTTAAGAAGTCCGTCACAATAAGCAAATCATAATCCTTATAATAATTTGCTATTTCTGCTTCATTCTTAGTGGCATAACCATTGACGCGTGTGATAGAATAGAAATCATCCAGATAGTCGATCAATTCTGCACATGCATTAGCATCGGCCGCAGTATATTCATTAAATCCACCTCCTTCCTTACCTGTTAAGATAAGTGCAATTCTTGCCTTTTGGTCTTTAGGCAATACGGTTATATTTTGCACTGCTTGCACACTCACAGGATCAGGACAATCATTGGTCAATGTAAGGGTGAGGGTGTATGTTTTCGCAGTGGTATTCCCTACATTTGGAGTACCCATAATGTGGAACTGATTATCAAAGAACTGATAATTACATCCAGGGATTGCAGGAGTGATAGAATAGGTATATTTAATGCCTGTAGTATCAAAATTACAGATAACACTTGCGAGTGTCAAATCCACTTTTTCTCCATCCCATACTGTGATATTTGAATTATAGAGTTTGAGTGTTGGTTCGGCATCACAAGGTTCAATCCATTTTGCATATAGGGTAACATCCGTAGTGGTAGTGAATTGAGCGCCATCTGCTATCACTTCGCCTGTGCCGTCTGCGCTGAGTGTCCAACCACCGAATAACATTCCTGGCTTATGGAATTTATTGAGCGCAAGTGTGACTTTTCCACCGGCAGGAGCCTTTCCAGAATCCATATACCCTGAACCGCCGTTTGCATTATAAGTAATCGTTACTTGTGGTATATGAACTATTACTACGAAACGAGTTTCTTTGCTATGACTGGTAATACTAAACTGACCTATGTATGTGTCATCTTCAAAATCATACTTTTGCCATTTATGCTGCTGTTTCTCACCCGTACTATATTGTGTAGTAACGCCATTGAGCGTCATATCAATTTTGTAGTCACTATCACTATTTGGGAATACATAGAATGTAATCTTATTAGCTTGCAGCGTTCCCAAATTAAACAAAATCGTTCCATTCTTATCCACTTTGAGTGCTTTGATTGCTCTCGTGTCACCACCATCAGTGCTCCATTGATTAGAATCATCCAATAAATCTAAGTCCTTGGTGTGGAAATACATTCCTGCAGTGGATGCATCAAAGAGTATATCATCTGTTGCTATGAGGTTTCCGTCCTCTGGATTGTATAACCAAGCATCCACTTTACCATCAGAGCCTTGAGTCCATTCGTTATTTACCACATAGCACGAACCAAGTATATACTGATAAGTAGCACCCGTGTAAATCGCTCCCGTAGTGAAAGACTCACCTGTCAGTGCAATCCATTCGCTCTTATTGGATTCGTCGCACACAGCGCGCACCCATGCATAGTAAGTAGTAGTAGGCGTGAGAGATGTGAGTGTAACCGTCTTGCTTGTCGTAGTAGTTGTGGCTGCGGTAGCTGCATCAGGTGCGGTGTTGTTGGTTGAGTAATAAATATCGTAACTTGCTGGTGTTTCGTCATCTGTAATGGTGAGCGTTGCGCTCTTAGCCGTAACAGAAGAAGCTACCAAACCATCTGGGTTAGCAGGCGTTTCACAAGGAAGTTCTGCACAGCGTTCCACCTTGATTGCTACCCAGCGGTCATCCGAGGAATTTCTATTAAAAGTGATACTTGTCGTACCATCTGTGATATCCTCTGCTGTTAAATTATGGACGAAATAGTACAAGTTATTCGAAACTGTGTGGGTGTATGTTTTACTTCCTATTTTAAAACCAATATTCTTATCCCCAGAAGAGTAAACGACGAAAGTTAACTTATCACCCACCTTGAATGCCTGTCCTGCTACAGGGGCTATCTTCATCGCATTGGAAGAGTTGGGTTTCACAGCAAATTGGTAGCCATCTATATCGAATTGAGTACCTTCCGCAAGATTACTACTCGTTATAGTTCCTATGCTTGCCTCAAATGTACTCTTTGAAGTAGTTTGTCCTTCAAACAATGTGACACATTCCCCTGGCGCGGGTTCTACTGCATTTGCTGTCCATTGCGCATACAAGGTGATATCGGCAGAAGGAGTGTAAGAATCACCTGCTGCGCCCACTAAGGTGCCATCTGTAGCGGCTGTGTACCAACCATTGAAAGTATAACCATCACGGGTTGGGGTTGGCAATGCAACTGAAGATGCATTCTCACTGGTTGTAGAGCAAGAACCGCCATTAGCATCGTAAGTCACCGTATAAGTTGGAAGCGAAGCACTGTTAACCATTACTGTAACGGTATTGGTTTGCACAGAGCATTCTCCGTCTGTTATCACACAATAGTAACTATACGAACCTGCTGTATTGAACTCTGGTGTGGTCCATCCGCCGGCATTATAACCTGCTCCCGCATTCACCATTGTACCTGCTGCGCCTGTGCCTGCTGCTGTGTTGTCTGTAGCATTATACCATTGGTACGAACCTTTATCCGCAGCACAAGCAAGCAAGGTTGCTTCACCTACTAAAATAGCCTTATCTGCTGGTTGGGTGGTAACAACAGGATTGGTACAGTCTGGGTCAGGGGTAGCTGTACATGCCACAGTAACTACCAAATCATCAATTGCAGCATATTTTTCTGAAGATGAAGAATTAAAGACTATTTGAATCTTTCCTGATAATTTGCTTACTTCTGCAGAATGCTCGCCCCATTCTTTATTAGAACTTGCTTTTGTTATATTCGCTGTTTTAGGTGTCGTGGTAAAGATTTTTGTTACAGTACTTCCATTTACAACATTAACAGTAAAAGTTGGATTCTTTGTATCTGTTGAAGACAGTTTCATTGATATCTTAGTAATATCAGTAAAGGACTCTTTTGTTGTTATAGTTACACTGCTTGACTTATCTTTTATTTCCACGCCCAACATTCCTCCATTAGTTAGAGGAATATCTTGATATTTAGCAGTCTTAATAGCAACATCATATGCATCGTTAGTTTTTACAATATCCCAACCATCTAAGTTGGTAGAAAAATCATATACATTTTCTTCCTTACAATCTCCGGGGTCTACTGCGTTCTCTGTCCATTGTGCATACAATGTAATATCTGCAGAAGGAGCATAAGAATCACCTGCTGCGCCCACTAAGGTGCCACCTGTAGCGGCTGTGTACCAACCATTGAAAGTATAACCATCACGAGTTGGGGTTGGCAATACAACTGAAGATGCATTCTCACTGGTTGTAGAGCAAGAACCACCATTCGCATCGTAAGAAACTATATAAGTTGGAATTACAACTTCCGTCTTAAAGGTATAACATATTTGTGAAACCTTAGGTGTTGTACCACTCTTGATGATTTGAATGGTAGAGGCATTCGTACCAGCAGGAATAGCAATTGTGTATGTTTGCTCTGCTTTGGTGCTTGGTGCTAATGTTTGTTGGGAACCTCCATTGATTTTATAGTAATTATTCTTACCATCACTTCCGCATGTAGCTACAAAACTGAATGATTCGAAATAGCGACCTGCAGGAGCAGTAAACAACATATTACTACCTACAGAAAGACCATTTGCATCCGCTGTGCAGTTATCACCCAACGCAACTTGCGTGCCATCCGCTAAAGTGGTGCTATTACCCAAAGTGGTACTATTCACTACGAAGCAACCCTCTCCTAATTCTTGCCATTGTGCAGTAAAGGTGGTGTTTGCAGCAGTCATCGTGTAGGCATCGCCTGCTTTATACACATTATCATCTACATCACAGAGCCATCCAACAAAGATGCTATTCGCCTTAGAAGCAGGTGCTGCCAAAACAATGGTCGTTCCTTCTGTCACTGCTTCTTGTGTTGGCGTTGCACTATCCGCACCATTTGTATTATAGGTAACAGTGTAAGTAGCCGCATTAACTACTATAGCACCCGATAGTGCCGTGGTGTAAACAACAGGGCAACCTGTTTCTGTTACTACACAATAGTAATACCATGCAGCATGTGGCTCAGCGGTAGAAGGAGTATAAGTACTTTCCGTTGCACCATCAATCAGTTCGCCATGCGCTATATCCGAAGTTGTTTTATACCATTGATAAGTGAGTGCTCCGCCATTGCTTGCCGTCACACCAGTGATAGACATACTTGCTGCGGATGCATTTTGCATGTATGTATTACCTGGAGCTGTAAATGTAGAACCTGTACCATTAGCACCACTACATGCAGCTATTGTGACCTCAACTTGTTTATTGAGGATGTTATAACCTGTAGCAGACTCCCAAATACCTTGGTTGGCAAAACGCACTGCGTACTTAGGATTATTTGCAATAGACGCAGATGCATCTGGTAAATAGAGATATAAATCATAGGTGCCTGCAGCCATTGTAGCAGGAAGAGTGATATACTCATTGATGGCCGTAGTAGCATTATTTGGAGCCCAAGTGCGTGGGTCGGAAGATAATGGTATGGAATATGTATTCGTATTATTCTTTAATACTATGTAAGCATAGCGCTCATTGTATAAAGGTGCATAACCCACATTCTTGATATTGAGTTGCACATTCATTGAAGTACCAGCCACCACTTGATCGTCAAACGAAGCACTTAGCAATTGGAAACGATAACCCATATTGCGTGATATGCGCGCATACGCACCCTCTGCTTTCCATTGATCGGTCACATACTTACTATAACTATGATTCAAATAGCTATAATGCAATTGTGCCATTTCAGCTTCTGCAATTGAGCCTTTACACCATGTATTATAGATATCGGACTTTCCATTATCCAAGTTCGTCTCACCACCAATTGGCACATACAAACACTCTTGTGCTATATACGCCATATCGGTAGTACGATTCTCATATGTACCCTGGTTCTTCTCACCATTCAAGAATGCGTCATTATGGTGACCCAGACGCGCTTGATCTGAACCATGATAAGCTGCAGCAGAAGTGAGTGGATTATTGTTGCCCAAGTATTTTTTCTTAAACAATGGTGTACGCAATTGCACATAGCGATTGGCAGGAACTGCATCTAATAATTGGTCAATCAAGTTCTGTCTAACCGACCACTCTATTTCATCTCCTGTGCCGAGTGACGAATAATACCATTCGCCCCACACACCCAAGAAGCCTGCTTGCACCACATAGATAACATCAGCGTTCGCTTGCAAATAAGGTTTGAGTTGTGCTAAGTGCGTCTCCCAAGTAGCAGGCGAAGCATCTTCAAAGTCATTATAATCCTCATCACCATCTTCATCGGTATCCTTATCGTATGCAAAACGCAAGATACACTTCATGCCGTTATTACGGATCTTCTGCATATCGTTATTAAACATCGTGATGAAGCCATTAGGCAATTGCTTATTCTGGCGCAGTTCGTCTGTATCTAAATAATAGATACGCAAGAGAAGTGAACGATTAGCCGCAGCCGCATTAGTAAAATAGCTATCCCAAAGGTTATCGTTGTAGTTTCCAGTTGAAGCATGAGACCATTCTGCGTGCTCGTAGAATCCACGCTCTGGGTTCGGGAAGTCGGTCTCGTCAATTGGATAAGCAGCACCACCTGTGGCACTAACCGTCAATGTGTAAGTTACAGTAGCTGCGCAATATTCTCCCTGAGCGTTTGCAGAAGCAGTGATAATAGTAGAACCTGAGCCCTTAATCGTCACTTCGCCATTTGAAGCTATCGTAGCCACATTGGTATTGCTACTGCTATATGCCACAACCAAACTATGTGGGTTAGTCAACGTATTCGTAAATGACGCATCTTGATCTGTCTTCGCAATAGAAGTGGTAGAATAAGCCAATTCAGGGTTAGAGCATGACGAACCACCACAATTAGAAACTGTAATAGACTTGAGGAAACTATTGTTAGAACGATGTATCTGGAATATTGATTTACCTGCCAAACCATCGTTTTCTGTCACTATATACGAAGCAGAAAAATCACCTACTCCATCTTGGGTGTATGTCCCTACCACATCGCCAGTACCATCTGCCAACTTCAATCCTCGCTCACCCGTAGTACCATTGTACATATTGAGTGTGATAACAGTACCTACTTGCATCTCTGTCAGCAATGTAACGCTTACTTTAGAAGAACCGCTAGACTTAAATGCCAATCCATTGGATGAATACTCTATTGTACCACCAATCATTGTCATCGTACCGCCTACACCTGTTCCTAAAATCACATCGTCTGCAGAAGGAGCTGTTCCAGAGGTAGCCAATATAAACTCATAGCAGTTATTACTCTCTTCCCACTTTGCATAAAGAGTCTTCGCCGAAGTAACAGGAGTATTGAAATTATATTCACTGGTGCATGCTTGATCGCTGTACCAGCCCATAAAGACATATCCTGCACTCACTGGCGTTGATGGCGCAGAAGCCTTAGCACCGCTCACTACCTCTTGCGTGAATGAATCACCATGACCATTCAAATCAAAGGTAACCGTCAACGCTTGCGCCCATTTTGCATAGAGTGTTGTATTTGCCGCGATAGGAGTAGAGAAATCAAACGCCGATGTGCATGCTTGGTTTGTGTACCAACCATCAAACACAAATCCCGTGGTAGTAGGAGCAGCCGGAGCAGCTATCGTACGATTCTCATATACCTCTTGTGTAAAATTAGTACCTTTACCATTCAAATTGAAGGTAACTACATATTTATTCAAAGTAGCACCGCAAGTTTGAATCGTTCCGTCTGTTTCGACAATCAAAGTAGCTCCCGCACCGCAGTTAGGATCTGTAACATTGGCAACTGCGTCCGAAGCCGACTCAATAAAATATCCATAACTTGGATTATTAACCGTACCTTGATTAGAAGGCAAATTACCCACACTATTAACAAACTTACATGCATTCGTACCGCCATACGATTTGAAAATCTTATCTTTTGAATTTGCCTTTCCTGCAAAAGTACAGCCCTCAAAATAACATTTCGCATTCTCTGGGCCTACATAGTAATTAGCAACATCTGAATTCCAATAACAATTGAAGAAATGAATCTCACAGTTACGGCAACGCACCATACGCTCTTTACAACCATTATCCCACCAGTTATGCGCATAAGTCACATTGTATGTGCCATCGGCTGGTTTAGCACTGCTGCTCTGACCTAACAAATTGGTAAAACGGTGATCCGCCGCACCGCCAGAACCACCAGACTTCGCAGGCTTCAAATAGCGGAAACGACACCAAGTAATGGTAATATTATCCGCGTTAGACTTAATATCAAAGTTACCATCACAACCATCCTGAAAATCACAGTGATCCACCCACGCATTTGTAGCATCCTCGAACTGCAACAAGTCCTTTCCATCGCAGTCATATGCACCAGGACCTATAAATGTAACATTACGGATGATAATATTACTTCCACGCATATTAAGAATACCAGACGCGGAACTACTCTGTCCATTGGAAATTAGGCATTTACCTGGCAACGCCAATAGCGTAATATTACTTCCCTTAGAGGTAAACTGAGTAGAAACTGTGATATTGGCTGTAATAATCACCACTCGGTTAGATTTAGTCCCACTGAGTGCATCAATAAGTTCCTGCTCGGTATCCACCAAGATAGGCGTAGCATTACCGCCACCTGTAGCACTCTTGCCATAACCAAAGAGATCGTACATTCCTTGCGCCGAGAGGGCAGCAAAGCCAACTAAAGAGATTAAGACTACGAGAAAAAGTTTTTTCATTGTGATTGAGTATTATATTTCCGGTTAATAACGCTTATATGTATGCGCATGTTTAATTCTGGGCGCAAAGTTACTACTTTTCGCGCATACACATGTGCAAAAATTGTTATATTTTGTGTAAATCTTATCTTTCATGCGTTTATTTCAACATTTTTTACTATTGCGCACAAAAAAAATACGCAAAAAATCATTTTTATTTGCATATTTCAAAAAAATGCAGTACCTTTGCAGCCGATTTCCGTAAAAATCGATGGCCGCGGTGGTGGAATCGGTAGACACGAAGGACTTAAAATCCTTTGGCCAGTGATGGCTGTGCGGGTTCAAGTCCCGCCCGCGGTACTGAAGAAAAAAGCAAGATTCCTGAGAGGGTCTTGCTTTTTTTTATACATAATTCTACGAACAGCGTCTTTACTTCATTTTGCCTATAGTCGTCGTATTTGCAATAAGCGATGGGTATATTGGCCATTTGGATACTCTTTATTGGCCTGTTCTACGGAGAAGATACCCGTATTGTCTATTTTTTCTACTTTCACTCGTCCCGAGCAATGCACCACTCTCTCCGCATCCAACAAGATTCCTACATGAGTTATTTTCTCCTCTTGCTGCTTATCATCATAATGAGCAAAGAAGACCAAATCCCCTGCTTTTGCTTTTTGGAGCGTACTAATCTTGCGTCCTTGCGTAGCTTGTTCGCTGGCATTACGAAGGATTTTCTTGCCGAATAAACTTAGTATGGTCTGTGTAAAACCAGAGCAATCCATTCCAAGCGCATTCTTACCTCCCCATAAATAAGGGACATTCAGAAAAAAGCGAATGGTTTGTATTAGGTTTTGATCGTTCATAGGCATTGGTTGTTGAACAACCATGCTTGGGTCTATACGAAAATTAACTCCCAAGATTTGGAATTGTCCATCTTGGTATTTCGGCAGACGCGTACCTGCGGTTAAAGGTATTGTTTGTGCATTATTAGCACTCACTGCATATGCAATAGGATAAAGTACATAAGCGGCTTTTGAATAGTCCGTTGTATAAGAAGCGTATTCTTCTTTTGCCATTGGAGTGATCATCTTGCTATCCACCCATCCTTCCTGTCCATCCAAATCCAATTTAACACGATTCCATCGGGGAATTTGCTCTATTATTGTGCATGTATCTCCAAAGAGTATTTGGGTGCTTTGTTCTGCACTCTCTTTGGGTTCGACACGCACAGGTACTATACTATGTAAACTGATTGCTTTCACAATTACGGTGCATATTTATTTTTAAAAAAATGTATTACCACACCTCTTTGGGTGTTTCGCCATCTTTTTTAGGATAGTCGATGGAATAATGAAGTCCTCTACTCTCTTTGCGCTCTAAGGCTTGTCGCGTGATGAGGTAACCCACATTAATCATATTGCGCAGTTCGCATATATCTTTTGTTGCTTTCACACGGCGGAAGAGGTCTTCTGTCTCTTCGTACAAGAGGTCCAATCGTTCCCAAGCTCTTCTGAGACGCAAATCACTTCGCACGATGCCAACATATGTGGACATTACTTGCCCTACCTCCTTGATATCTTGATCTATGAGCACTCGTTCTTCATTACTGAGTGTTCCTTCATCATTCCATTCCGGTATTTGTTCGTTGAAATCGTACTCTTCTATCACACTAAGGCTATGTTTAGCCGCAGCATCCGCATATACAACTGCTTCGATGAGCGAGTTCGATGCCAATCGATTGCCGCCATGCAAACCAGTACATGCACACTCCCCTACTGCGTATAAGCGCTGGATAGTGGATTGCCCATCAAGGTTCACTTTTATTCCTCCGCACATATAGTGTGCGCATGGTGCGACTGGTATATATTCCTTTGTGATATCAATACCGATGGATAAGCATTTGGCGTATATATTAGGGAAATGGTGTTTTGTTTCTTCAGGGTCTTTATGCGTCACATCGAGACATACATGATCGATAGCATGTATCTTCATCTCATTATCTATTGCGCGCGCAACGATATCGCGTGGTGCTAACGAGAGGCGTGGGTCATATTTCTGCATAAACTCTTCTCCATTAGGCAAGCGGAGTATGCCTCCATACCCACGCATTGCTTCTGTGATAAGATATGCAGGGTGTGTCTCTTTGGGATTATACAGACTGGTAGGATGGAATTGGACAAATTCCATATCTTTGACAAGACCTTTTGCCCGATAAACCATAGCAATACCATCTCCTGTTGCTATTTCCGGATTGGTAGTAGTGGCATAGACGGCTCCCGTACCACCTGTTGCCATTAAGGTAATACGGCTGAGATATGTATCAATTTTCTGTGTATCGGGATTAAGTATATACGCTCCGTAACATTTAATATCGGGTGTTCTGCGCGTGACGTGCACGCCTAAGTGGTGTTGTGTAATCACCTCAACTGCAAAATGATTTTCAAGCACTTCTATATAGGGGTTGTTTCTCACCGCTTGTATTAATCCTCGCTGTATCTCCGCTCCTGTATCATCTGCATGGTGTAGGATACGAAACTCGGAGTGACCTCCTTCGCGGTGAAGATCGAAGGATCCATCATTTTGTTTATCAAAGTTAACTCCCCAATTGACTAATTCTTCTATGCCTCTTGGTGCATTGCGCACTACTTGCTCTACTGCCATTGGATCGCTCAACCAATCTCCAGCCACCATAGTATCGTGGATGTGTTTTTCAAAATCATCCACAGCCAGATTGGTCACAGAAGCTATTCCTCCTTGTGCTTTGGTGGTATTTGCTTCATCGAGTGTTGTCTTGCAGCACAGTGCTATTTTGTATTTTTCTGTTCGTGCCACTTTGAGTGCAAAACTCAATCCTGCCACACCACCACCGATTATTAAAAAGTCGTATTTTTTTGTCATAGTATTTAATATTTATCTTGGTTTGCACAATGCAAATACGCTAAATCGTGCTCCTCTAAAGCGGCGCATTGCTTTGATGCAAGACTTTATTGTTTCTCCTGTTGTAATTAAATCATCTACCACTAATATATGTTTATGATACATTTGTTCTGGATGATTCACCTCAAAAGCATCTGCCACATTGGTTTTTCGTCCTTCCTTATCTTGCAGTGCTTGTTTGGGTGTATTTTTTACGCGTTTCACATGGGTAGTATCCACTGGTATACCTGTTATCTCTCCTATTGCTCGTGCTATGTATTCAGACTGATTATATCCTCTACTTCGCATGCGTTTTTTATGCAATGGCACAGGTATTATTTGGTCGATTTCATCGAAGAAATCCGTACAAATAAATTCTCTTGCAGCTTCCTGTGCCAATTGATATCCAATCATAGGTTGGTCCGCATATTTCATTTGGTGCATTACAATTCTTATAGGGTGATTTTTCTCATAATACAAGAATGCTGCTCCTCTCTCAAAGCGCGGTATCTTTCTAAATATTTCTTCCACGCTATTTGCGCGCAGGACGGCATGTTCTGTGCGTGGTAATTTGCTCATACAATCTGCACAAAACAATTTCTCATTACGCTCATCCAAGAGTTCTCTAGAAGATTCTATATAACTGCCGCACATTGGACAGACTCGTGGATAGAAAATAGATGCGCAAGCGGCATAAAGTCGTCTTGCGCATCGTACTATTTTATTATAGTGTGACACCTGTTTTGAATATGGCTATTTCACGATAACCATTCTTTTCATTATTTGTCTTGGTGCCGTTTGCAACCGCGATTACATAATCTGCAAATCGTTTCGCCACTTCCTCCATTGGTTCTCCTTCTGCTATTACTCCTGCATTAAAGTCAATCCATTGTGGTTTATTTTTATAGAGTGCAGAATTAGTAGAGATTTTCATAGTAGGAACGAATGTGCCGAATGGTGTACCTCTACCTGTTGTAAAAAGCACAACATGGCATCCAGCCGCAGCGAGTGCAGTAGAAGCAACGAGGTCGTTACCTGGAGCAGAAAGCAGGTTGAGTCCTTTTACTTGCAGTCTTTCTCCATATGGGAGCACGCCGCGTACTAAGGACTTACCACATTTCTGTGTACATCCAAGGGCTTTATCCTCGAGTGTAGAAATTCCACCCGCCTTATTACCTGGACTTGGATTTTCTCCTACTGGTTCGCCATGACGCAAGAAATAATCCTTGAAGTCATTGATAAGGCTTACTGTTTGATCAAACAACTCACGTGTAGCGCAACGGTCCATGAGTATGGTTTCGGCTCCAAACATCTCTGGCACTTCGGTTAGGATAGTTGTTCCGCCTTGTGCAACGAGATAATCGCTAAGTACGCCCAATAATGGATTAGCTGTAATGCCACTAAAGCCATCAGAACCGCCACATTTGAGTCCTATACGCAGTTCGCTAAGCGGACATGGCACGCGTTTATCGTGCTGCATTTTGGTGTATAGTTCGCGGAGAATAGGCATACAATATTCCACTTCATCTCCTTGTATATGCTGACTAACGACGAACTTAACACGATCGCGATCATAATCGCCACAGAATTGCTCGAACACATCGGGTTGGTTATTCTCACATCCTAACCCCACCACTAAGATTGCACCAGCATTAGGGTGATGAACCATATCGCGGAGAATTTTCTTGGTATTCTCGTGGTCATCACCTAACTGCGAACAACCATAGTTATGAGGGAAAGCGAATATCTTATCCGAGCCTGTCTCTTGGCGCAAGCGTTCTGCACATTTCTGCACGATGCCATTGACACAACCAACGGTAGGGATAATCCATACCTCATTACGGATACCCACTTGTCCATCTTTGCGACGATAACCCATGAATGTGCGGTTCTCATCAGGAATATTGAGTATTACTTCTTGTGGATGGTACTCATAAGAAAGCAGTCCCTCCAAGTTGGTTTTAATATTATGCTCATTCATCCAACTTCCTGCTTTCTTTGCCTCTTTGGCATGACCGATAGGGAATCCGTATTTGATCACGTTTTCTCCTTCTTGCAGGTCTGTGATGGCTATTTTATGTCCAGCAGGCACATCTTCGAGCAATGTTATCTGCTTTCCGTCCACTTCTATTATTTCTCCTGCTTTTTGTGGCTGTATTGCTACAACCACATTATCTGCAGGATTGATTTTTAATATTGTTGTCATATAATGTTGCCGATAGGGTCATTATTACAAAATGCTCTTTACTGTCTCAAGCATACCTTTTGCTTGGATATCATTCAAGAATCCTTCTACCATTGCTGTAAGTCCTGGTATTTCATTGAGGTTCTGCTTGCTCTCTTTCCAAATAATATCTGTTGCTCCGAGCACTCCTTCTGCCACCTTGTGTGTATCATTGGTAGCCCATAATTGTGCGAGTAAGTCCATAATTTCTTGCGCATCATTTGGTTGGATTGGTGCTCCATCCTCGCGTACTCCACCTTTGTAGTATGTGATAATAGCAGCCAAACCGAGTACTAATCCCTTAGGCAACTCACCCTTGCGCTCGAGGTAGACTTTAAGTCCTGGCAGGTCGCGTGTTTCGAATTTAGGGAATGAGTTAAGCATGATGCTTGTTACAGCATGATCTACATAAGGATTATTGAAACGCTCTAATACGCTCTCGCCGTATGCTTTGAGTTCATCTTTTGGAAGATTGAGTGTCTCGAGCAGCTCCTCAAACATCACCTTATTAATATATTTACCGAGCACTTCGTGATTGCAAGCATCGCGAACAATATTCACGCCACTAAGGTATGTAACAGGGCTGAGCACAGTATGAGGACCATTGAGCAATGTTACTTTGCGCTCGTGGTATGGTTTCTCGCTCTCTGCGATGAGCACATTGAGTCCTGCTTGGTTAGCAGGGAACTCTGCCTCTAATTCTTCGATAGACATATTCTCTGGTTTCTCGATTACCCAGAGGTGGAATATTTCTGCTTGTACTACGAGATTATCGTTGTATCCTACTTTCTCTTGGATAGCTGCGATATCCTTGCGTGGGAATCCAGGAACGATACGATCCACGAGGGTAGCGCAGACATAGTTATATTTCTCAAACCATTCTTTGAATCCCTCGTAGTCAGCGCCGAGATCTTCTTTCCACAATTCAATATATTGACGAATGCAAGCCTTTAAGTGATGTCCATTGAGGAAGATCAACTCGCAAGGCATTAAGATAAGACCTTTCTTTGGATCTCCATTAAAAGTCTTATAACGACGATAGAGCAACTGTACCAATTTACCTGGATAGGAAGCTGCTGGTGCGTCTGTGAACTTGCATGCAGGATCAAAGGTGATGCCAGCCTCTGTGGTATTAGAGATAACAAAACGAATTTCTGGCTGCTCTGCCAACGCCATAAAAGCTGCGTTTTGGCTGTAAGGATTGAGTGCGCGAGAGATTACATCAATACGCTCTAAGGTATTCACTGCTTCACCTTTGAGACGGCCTTGCAGATTCACATGATACAAGCAATCCTGACCATTGAGCCATTCTACCATACCTCTCTCAATAGGCTGTACAACCACAACAGACCCATTAAAATTGGTCTTTGCGTCCATGTTCCATACGATCCAATCTACGAAAGCGCGAAGGAAGTTTCCTTCACCAAACTGAATAATTTTCTCTGGCATTACGCTCTTTGGCGCTGTCAGTTTGTTGAGTGCTTTTTTCATAACCTTAAATATATTTTAGTGTAAATAATTGCTTTCTCACACATTTTCAGTCTGCAAAGATAGTATTTTTTTTTCAATCTTGCAATATGTATTTATCATTTTTTGCATAAAAACGCGAATATTTGCACATTTCAAGTTTTTTTTGTACCTTTGCACACTCTTTCCGCTAATTTTTACTCAAAGTAGATAAGCGGGATATATTATTTTTAAATCAAATACGATCAAAATGTCTTTACAATGTGGTATCGTAGGATTGCCTAATGTAGGCAAATCTACACTCTTTAATTGCTTGAGCAACGCCAAGGCGCAGTCCGCCAATTTCCCATTTTGCACTATAGAGCCCAATGTGGGTGTTATTACCGTTCCTGATGAGCGTCTCATCAAGTTGGGTGAGTTATGCAATCCCGAGCGTGGCGTTATCCCTACTACGGTAGAGATTGTAGATATTGCGGGCTTGGTTAAGGGTGCAAGTAAGGGTGATGGTTTAGGAAATAAGTTCTTAGCCAATATACGCGAGACGGATGCTATTATTCATGTGCTTCGTTGTTTTGACGACCCGAATGTGATTCATGTGGATGGGTCGGTTGATCCTTTGCGTGACAAGGAAATCATTGACACGGAGTTACAATTAAAGGATTTGGAGACTGTAGAGAGTCGTATTCAAAAGTGCGAGAAAGCAGCCAAGGCAGGTGGCGACAAGCAAGCTAAGTTAGCATTAGAAGTTCTTCTGCGTTATAGAGAGGCGCTCTCACAGGGGTTGAATGCCCGCACGGTTGAATTGGTTAACAAAGACGAGGAGGCGTGTGCGAAGGACTTTTTCTTGCTCACCAATAAGCCTGTAATGTATGTGTGCAATGTGGATGAGACGGCTGCTGTAAGTGGTAATGCGTATGTAGAACAAGTGCGCGAGGCTGTGAAGAACGAGAACGCACAAGTGATTGTAGTGGCTGCGAAGATAGAGAGTGAGATTGCCGAGTTAGAGACTTACGAAGAGCGTCAGATGTTCCTCGAAGAGATTGGTTTGCAAGAGTCTGGCGTCAATCGTCTTATCAAAGCTGCGTACGCGCTATTAGAACTCCGCACATTCCTTACTGCAGGTAGCGATGAGGTGCGCGCCTGGACTTTCAAAGCAGGTTACAAGGCACCACAATGTGCTGGTGTCATCCACTCTGATTTTGAGAAAGGATTCATTCGTGCAGAGGTTATTAAATACGAAGATTTCATAGCCTTGGGCGGTGAGTCACAATGCCGTGCTGCTGGTAAATTGTCCACAGAAGGAAAAGAATACCTTGTACAAGACGGAGATATTATGCATTTCCTCTTTAATGTGTAGAGTTGAAAGTTAAAAGTTGAAAGTCAAGAGTCAAGAGTCAAGAGTTAGGTTATGATAGAGCACATTTTATCTCTCACTCCTTGGATGGGTGTGGTACTGATTATCATTGGTTGTATAGCGCTTATTAAGGGTGCTGACTGGTTGGTAGAGGGAGCCTCGTCAATTGCCAAGCGCTTCGGTATCAGCGATTTGGTTATTGGATTGACAGTTGTAGCATTAGGTACCTCGATGCCCGAGTTTGTGGTGAATATGGTTTCCGTAGCTAATGGCGCCACCGAACTTGCCATTACCAATGTATTAGGTTCAAATATCATCAACATATTCATCATTCTGGGTTTGTCTGCTATTGTGTATCCTATCGCGTCGCAGAAGCGTTCTCGCCAGTTTGATATTCCTTTTTCTATCTTAGCCGCCATTCTGGTGCTTGCTGCCGTCCTTATTAATGGTGATGGCATACATCGTAAAGATGGTATAATAATGCTATGCTTTTTCCTCTATTTTCTATACAACGCTCTCAAGAGCACCAGAAATCCTAACATAGCTCAAGAAGAGACAATAGTGGCACAACCACAACCCGTATGGAAAGCGCTCTTGGCTATTATAGGCGGCTTATTAGGTTTGATTATCGGCGGAGAACTCATTGTGAAGAGTGCTGTGGATATTGCCACTCGTTTGGGCGTATCGGAAGCTATTATTGGTTTGACAGTTGTGGCATTAGGTACTTCATTACCAGAGTTGGCTACCTCTGTTATTGCAGCAATGAAGAAGAACGCGGATATCGCGTTAGGTAATGTAATTGGAAGTAATATATTTAATATCTTCTTTATTTTAGGAACGAGTGCTACCGTCAAACCATTACCTGCTTATCAAGGTTTGGTTCTTGACGCTTGCATGGCGGCATTAGGTAGCGTGTTAGTGTTGATTTTCATCTTCACAAACAAGGAACGAAAAATATCCCGTTGGGGTGGTGCTATATTAGTCATGTGCTATGCAACCTATCTGACTTATCGCATTCTAACTCTTTAAGCATTGTGTTATCTAAACCGCGGTTTTATTAAAATCGCGGTTTTTTGTACCATTATCAGCAAAACTGATAAGAGAGTATCTAAAAAAGCAGTACCTTTGCAGCGTAAAAATAACCAAAAACTTTCAAAACAATGAAAACGATTTATGAATGCTCACGCAGTAAAAAAATGGGCCGCCTAACCATCGCAGGTTTTATTATCATCATCGCTAGTATTGTGTATGTACTTTTCATGATGATTTATCAGCATATGCCTATTTGGGAAGGTGTGCTTGTGATTATCATTCTAGTAGGCGCGCTCTTTGCGCCTTTCCTTACCTATCCGCAATATATTATTGTGACGGACGAGGGAATTGGCATTCACACTCTCGCGCGCACGCGTTTAATTCCTTATTCTAATATAGAAACGATTGAGCGTTTAGACAAAACATTTATGTCTATGAGTACTATTCGGCTCTTTGGGATTGGAGGTATGTTAGGTAATATCGGTTGGTTTAAAAATAGCCAGATTGGTATTTTCCGCGCATATATAACTGATACAGAGAAAGCTTTTCTCATTCGTCTCAAAGAAGGAAAGCCCGTTGTTATCAGCGTGAGCGAACCTGACGAATTCATGCCTTTTTATCTCAAAGGCGGTAATCATGTGTATTCTGCAAAAAGTAGGGAGTAGTATGGACCTTTTATATCGTTTTTCGACGGCGCTCTTACAAGCGCGTCAGCGCAAGGATGCCACGCAAGAACAAGTAGCGTGGGCGATTGGCGTATCACACGCCACATATAACGCATGGGAATGTGGGCACCGTTTATGTCCGTACAAACATGTTATTGCGCTCATCGATTATTTTGACGACGAGTTATTCACTCGTTGCATGCTGCGTATCCTACTCACCCTTCAGCACAATATGGCTAACCACAAGAAGAAGTCCAAAGCCGAATTGACTTCGTATTACTTAAAAATCATTGGATTATTAGCCGATGAATGTACTGCATGGCTGAAAGAACAAGAAGATGTCTCAGATATGCGTTAGGTATAAATAAAGTAGCCCGCTATTCCTGCAACGACGATGAGCACAATTGGATGACTCAAGAAAGAAGAGAGTCGGTCTGTTTTGGGTATTATTGAGCAGAGTGCAACGAATGCAAAGATGCCCCAACTGATTGAATCGATGAATGTGGTGGGCCGCATGAGTAATAGCGCAGCAGCAGCGATGAGACCTATTACAGTAAAGCGCAACATGCGTAGTGTTTGTATCCAGTAGAGGTTGTTTTGAAAATGCGTATTGAGCCAGTTATAAAGCCGGCAAATAGAGAGCATGATGATTAGGCTGGGAAGTATGACCGCAAAAGTGGCGAGTATGCTGCCCCATATGGTGCCTGTTGCTGTATATCCTACATAAGTGGCACAATTTATTCCAATTGGTCCTGGTGTTACTTGACTGACGGCCACTATATCCACAAATTCCTGATTAGTCATCCATGCATGTGTTTCCACCTCAATCTGTATTAGACTGAGAATAGCCAATCCTCCCCCGAACCCAAAGAGTCCGATTTTGAAGAAACTCAAGAATAACTGTAGATAGAGCATTGGGGAATTTAGATTTTTGATTTTTGATTTTTAATTTTAGTCTTTCCCCATAGTACGATTAGGGTTAGGATAATAGTAGCGAGTATTACCCAAACAGGATTTACATCCACAAGCCATATTAATAGCGCTGCCACAAGTGATACTAGTAGAAACCAAGCATTATTTATTGTTTGTGGCTCGCTATTTTTCGCTGCTTTCTTGCTTACGATTTCTCTCTTTGCCATTCCCACCAAAGGAGCTGCTATGAGTGCTACTACGGCAGGTCGTATGCCTTTAAAGATTGCCTCGATGGTAGGTAGGTTTTTCCATTTTGTAAAAACCATCGCTATGGATAGTATAATAACAAAGGAGGGTATGACAGCTCCTAAGACAGCTCCTAAGACTCCTTTCCATCCGCCACAGCGCCAACCGATGAATATAGCCGAATTGACAGCAATCAGTCCCGGGGCTGCTTGTGCGAGTGCAATCATATTGACAAACTCTTCTTCACTTATCCAATGCTTACGCTCCACTATTTCGCGTTGGATGAGTGGCAACATGGCATATCCACCTCCGAGTGTGAATGTGCCTATCTTGAAATATGTTAGGAATAGTTGTAGGAACACTTATTTGTCGTTCAACTGTTGTTTTACGAACTTTGCGAGCATGTTGATAGCCGCATTGTTATGTCCTCCTTGAGGCACGATAAGGTCTGCGTATCGTTTGCACGGTTCGATAAACTGCTCATGCATAGGTTTGAGTACTCGTTGGTAGCGTTCGATGACTGCTTCAGCGGTTCTACCGCGTTCGAGAACATCTCTTTTCATAACGCGTGTGAGTCTATCATCTGCGTCTGCATCGACGAATATTTTGAGGTCCATCTGCTGCCGCATGGTTGGTTCGCTCAGAGCCATAATACCCTCGACGATAATCACCTCTTTGGGTTCTATATGTATCGTTTCTTCCTGACGTGTACAAGTAAGATAGGAATAGATTGGTTGTTCAACGGCTTGTCCTTGTTTGAGCATTTCAATATGCTTTGCGAGCAAAGGCCAATCGAAAGCATTGGGATGGTCAAAATTGATGTTTTGGCGTTCCTCTACAGGTACGCTACTACTGTCTTTGTAATAAGAGTCTTGTGGAATGACTACAACTTCGCCTTTAGGCAATCGTTCGATAAGTTTTTTGACTACCGTTGTTTTCCCCGAGCCGGTACCGCCCGCAATGCCGATAATAAACATGGTAAGGAGTTATTTTATTTCGGGTGCAAAGGTAATAAAAATATTGCATATATGCAAGCAGAGAAGCTCTACATGCGAGATTTTATGTTACAAATTTGCATATTTGGGATTTTTTTGGCAGCTTTGCATTCGATTTTACCGGTAGTGACGTAGAATAGGATTATTGGTGATAGGCATGCACAAAAAGGGTGCTCTGGTTGTATCAGCAACCATCGAGCACCCTTTCAGCATTCATTGAGCATCCTTTGCAGGACCGAGGCAATATAGTAATTATCGTTATCCGTTTTTACGTTTTTCCAGTTGTGTTTCTAACGCGCTTAGGCACGCATCTATTCCTTCCTCAAAGGAGTCGGATATTTTTTCTGCAAATAGTCCTCCAATGCGGATTTTTGTTTCTTTGTTGAGGTTTGTTTGCGGTTTTACGACAGACATTCGAATCTCCACTTTGTCATCCTCTTTAAGTTGTCTTGCAAAACGGTTCATTTTCTTCTCGATAAAGTCTTCAAGTTTCTTGGCCATCTCGAAGTTTACAGCATTGATTGAGATTGTCATAATGGATTACATTTAAAGGTTAATACTGTGTTTTATTCATGATAAACATGTGTTGTTTTTCATTGCAAAGATAGCAAATTTATTCAGGACACACAAATAAATATACAAAAATTATGCTAAAAGGGGTTAAAAATATGCAAAAAACAAAAAAAAATAAAGAAAAATTATACTATCTCTTGTGAGAGTCAAAAAAAAATTATACCTTTGCGCCATAATGTGTTTATCTTTTACTCACCCCAAATTTTAGTATTTATGAAAAAACTTTTCTCTTTTGTAGCAGTTGCCTTAATGAGCATTGCTATGTTTGCAGGTCCTAATGACTTGTTATGGGATTATTCAGCGGGGGCTCCTTCAAGCAATCCAGACAATGGATTGACTTATTCGAGCACTATTACCGATGGTCCTGGTAAGAACAATGGTTTGTATGGTATCAAGTTAAACAGTTCGGGTTACGCAGCTTTTACCAAGGCCGCAGTAGCTGGTACGCTAAAATTAGGTTTTGGTCCTCGTTCTGGTACCAAGGCAGCGAGTTTAGCCATTTACACTTGGTCAGGCGACACCCCTGCGAAAGAGACATTGATTGCTACAACAGCCGAACTAACCGAGTATGGCTATGTACAAGTAGAGTTGACGGCAGAGCAAAATAATATTTACATTGCTCGTAGTGCATCTGTAGAAACGGCCCTTCAGGTTATTCAGTTTACGGAGTTTGTTCCTCGTACTTTTGTTGACTTCAAGTTAGAATTCCGCACGGACCCTATGACTATTCTCTTGCCTGAGGATGGTACTTTACCAGCAGGTGTATTAGTAGAGGGCACAAAGTACAATGGTGGTCAGCATGGTATCTATAGTGGTAGTATTACCGTTCCTGTAGATGGTCCAGTTAAATTCACCTTGGGTGCATGTCAATACAGTGGTACAGATATCACCGTAACAAAAGATGGCGCTACTTTTACAACGATTAGCAATAATGCTTCTTGTGGCGAACAAGCTGGTAATTTTGCACAAAATGTAACTTACACCTATACAGGTGAAGCGGCTACATTAGTATTTACTTTAGCCGGCAACACCTATATGCCTTATTTCTTCGCAGAAGCATGCGACATCACGCCTTGTGAGGTTATTTTCAAAGATCAAAATGGTACAGAGTTGGGACGCGTTGAGACCTACGAAGGCGCTACTTTGGCAGAGATACCTTATACCGAAGCAAATCTTCCTGCAGTAGCAGAGGGTTATAAGTTCCGCGGATGGTATTACACAAGTGGCAAGAAAGCAACTATTGGTGACGTCATCAATGGCAACACCACTATTCAGGCTTTAGTTACTCCTATTGAGGTAGTTGAAACAGGCGCTATTTTCACCTATCCATTGAACGATGCAATGTTCTACCCAGAGAACCACGAGTCTATTGAAATCACAGGTGGGTCATTCCACGATGGTACTCATGGTTGGTATTTCGGTGCTAATGGAACCATCAAGGTACAAGTAGCAGGCAATGCTGTTATCGTTGTTACGATGTGTACCTATTCAGAGACAGGAGCTTTGGTATTGACCGACGCCGCAGGTGTTGAATTGGGTCGCGACTCCGTATTCAAGAGCGAGACTTCAGATGGCGCCACCGCATCTTTCCGTTACACAGGTGCAGCCACTACTCTCACGTTAACCGTTACAGAAAAAGCATATATCCACAAGGTAGTGGTTTATAACGTATTGAACTTTGTAGAGAAAGACGCTGCTACAGGTTATTATATGGTGCCAGCAGGTGACGCTGCTGCATTTATTTTGGCAGTCACAGAGGCAAACGCAGAGGGTAATGCGAAGATTTTCTTGCCAAATGGTTTGTATGACCTTGGAGAAACTGTTTTGACCGCTATTACCGGTAATAATATCTCTATTATTGGAGAGTCCATGGAAGGTACGATTATTAAGAATGCGCCTGATGCAAAGATAGAGGGTATTAGTAGCACAGCTACATTACATATCATCAAGAATGTAGCGGGCACTTATCTGCAAGACCTCACTCTCCAGAACGCATTGGACTACTACAAGAATGATAATGGCCGTGCTGTATGCTTGTGGGATCAAGGTACACAGACTGTTTGCAAGAATGTGCGTATGTTGAGTTACCAAGACACTTATTATAGCAATATGCAAGGTGCATTGAAGTACTTTGAGGATTGCGAGATCCATGGTACAGTAGATTTCATCTGCGGTGATGGTAGCGTATATTTTAAGAACAATTTGCTCTATTGTGAGAAGCGCAAAGCAGCTGGTGGCGGCGAAGATTGTATCACAGCCAACAATGGTATTGAAACCGATAAGGGATATGTATTCGAAGGCTGTACTATCAAGAGTGAGTGCCCAACTGTTAGTTTAGGTCGCGCTTGGAACAACACTCCTAAGTGTGCTTATCTAAATACTACCGTAGATTTCTCTGCAGGTAATTTCTCATTTGAGAAAGAGGGTGCTATTACTCGTTGGACTCACAAGTTGATGAATGCAAACTCTAACGCATGGCCAATCTTTGCAGAGTACAACACTCGCAACACAGACGGCACATTACTCACTCCTGCAAGCAATGTAGTTACATTCGTTGATCCAAGCAATGCTAGCTTGACAAAAGAGGCAGAGACCGTTTTAACCGCAGAGCAAACTGCTGCTTATAGCATTGCTAATGTGCTTGGCGAGTGGTCCACAACGGCAACTACTAATGCGGCTCAAATAGAGGGTCCTGCGAATGTTGTTCTCAATGGCAGCAACCTCACATGGAATGCTATTGAAGGAGTTAACGCTTATTTGGTAGAGAAGAAAACTGCAGAAGGCGTTGTATTCGTTAGTTTGACAACCGCAAATACTATCGTAGTAGAAGACACAGAGGCTGAATACATCGTACGCGCTGCCAACACAAAGGGTGGTTTTGGTCTTCCTGCAAGCAAGAGCGTAGGTATTGAGAATGTACAAGGCGAGAACGTGCAATACACAAAGATTATCAAGGATGGTAAATTATTTATCATGCGTGATGACAAAGTGTACGACGCTATGGGAACTATGATTCGCTAATACGAATTTTACACATATTACACAACAGGTGCCCGTTCGGCACCTGTTGTTTTTTTTATAAAAAACATAAATGTAGAAAAATTGTCATCAAAAATTTGCATATGTGCAGTTTTTATTGTACCTTTGTAGCGTAAATTTTATAGTAATAAAAAAATGAATAGTTTTGGTGTTATTGTCAACGGACTTAAATGTCCGATTATCAAAAGTGGTGACTGTATTTCAAACATTGCTTTATCCGTATTGGATGAGTATGTACAAAATGCACTTTTATCTATAGACGAGAAAGATGTATTATGTATCACAGAGTCTATTGTTGCGCGTGCTCAAGGTAACTATGTAACGGTGAATGACATGTGTCAATTTCTCGGTCAACATGAAATAAAGAAGAATCTCGTTCTCTATTCTCCTATTATGTCTCGCAATCGTTTTTCTGTTATCTTACGCGGTTTGAGTCGTTATGCGGACGACATAGAGATTGTACTTCATGGTGCGTATGACGAGCAGGGTAATCCTAATTATGGTATCAATCCATTCTCTGGTGTTGATATTCAGCAGTACTACCAGCAGATTGCTCAGGAGGAGCAATGCACCTTACACTTCACGGCTGTGGACAACACCTCGGTAGAGGAGGTTGCTAAGCGTTACACGACTGACACATGCACTTTTATTGATGCACGTTGCCACCCAACTACCGACAAGACGATATACACCTTGGCTTGGGTATTGAGCAATCCAGTACAACGTCCAGATGGTTCATGGTCTGGCAGCAACGAGAGTTATGGTGTATTGGGTTCCAACAAGTCTGACGACGAGACGCTCAAGTTATTCCCAAAAGATTGCTTTGCATTGTGCCAATCTATCCAAGCGCTTGTAGAGGAGAAGTATGGTAAGAAGATTGAGGTGCTGGTTTATGGCGATGGTTGCTTCAAAGATCCTGTAGGTGGTATTTGGGAGTTTGCGGATCCTATCACTTGTCCTGGTTACACAGAAGGCTTAGTAGGCACACCAAACGAATTGAAGTTAAAAGCATTGGTAGACACCAAATATAACGCATTGAGTGGTGAAGCACTTAATGAGGCCATCTCTAATGAGATTAAGAATAAGAAAGCCAATTTAGTTGGTTCAATGGAGAGTCAGGGTACTACCCCACGCCGTTATATAGATCTCTTAGCCTCTTTGGCAGATCTCACATCGGGTAGTGGTGACAAGGGCACACCAATGGTATATATTAAGAACTACTTCAACAACTATAGTAATTAATCCTTTAAACTTTAATCGACCATGAAAGGAATTATCTTGGCTGGAGGCAGCGCAACTCGTTTGTATCCATTGAGTAAGGCTATTAGCAAGCAGATTATGCCTGTCTATGATAAACCCATGATTTATTATCCCTTATCAACCTTAATGCTTGCGGGCATTCGCGAGGTGCTTATTATCAGTACCCCTCGTGATTTACCGATGTTTGAGGAGTTGTTAGGCGATGGTAGTCGTATAGGTATGAAATTTGAATACAAAGTGCAGTTGATTCCTAATGGTTTGGCTCAGGCTTTTGTATTAGGAAAAGATTTCCTAAATGGAGAACCTGGTTGTTTGATTTTAGGCGACAATATGTTCTATGGCCAGCATTTCCGTCGCATGTTAGTGGATGCGGTAAAAGAGACTGAGCAAGGCGGAGCTTGTGTATTTGGTTATGAAGTAGCAGATCCACGTGCTTATGGCGTGGTGGAGTTTGATGCAGATGGCAAGGTGGTTAGTTTAGAGGAAAAGCCCCAGCATCCTAAGAGCAACTACGCCGTGCCTGGTTTGTATTTCTACGATTCCACGGTATGTGACAAAGCGGCAATGTTAGAACCCAGTGCTCGTGGTGAATATGAGATTACCGATCTCAATAAGATGTATTTGCAAGAGGGCAGTCTAAAGGTAAAGCTTTTTAGTCGCGGATTTGCATGGTTGGATACAGGTAACTGTGATAGTCTGCTAGAGGCGGGGAATTTTATTGCTACTATTCAGAATAGACAAGGATTTTATGTGAGTTGCATAGAGGAGATTGCTTGGCGTAACGGATGGATCAGTACCGAGCAATTAGAGGCTTTAGGTCAGGAGATGAAGACGGCTTATGGTCATTACTTGCAGCAACTTGCTCATTCACAATTTTCTAGATAAATTACACATTATTCTTGCACACATGAAAAAGAACATTCTATTGACACTTGTATTGCTTATTGCGGCCATGTGCGTAGTAAGTACTCCCACGCGCGCTAACGATAGATTTGTGGTGAAGCATTACTCCATCAAGGACGGCATGAGTCAAAACACGGTTATGGCTATTTTGCAAGACAAACAAGGCTATATGTGGTTTGGCACTTGGGATGGATTGAATCGCTTTGATGGATATAATTTCCAAGTATACAAAGCAATGGACAACGGCAAGCAGGTGTGCGTGAATAATCGTGTGGATATTATTTACGAAGATGAGTTAGAGCAAATTTGGTGGAGCACCTATGATGGTCATTTCTTCAAGATAGACAAAGCGCGCAAGTACACTTACGAGCAGCCATATGATAGTCTGCCACAAGGAATGGTGCAGAAGATAGCTGAGAAGGAGAAGGACACAAAAGTAGATTCACACGGCGTTATTTGGCAGGCAGATGACGAGAATGGTATTATGCGCTACCGCTTTGGTCAATGGAAACGATTTACGCCTACTTTAGATAGCCGCTACGCGGGTATGCTCAGAAAGCATTTCTTTTTATTAGAAGATAATTTAGGTCGCACATGGGTCAATCCCACGGGTGGTGGATGGAGTTATTACGATAACGAAACCGACGAGTTGATTTCGCCTATTCATACTATCACTAACATGATTCACACCGCGTATATGGACCGAGACGGACAAATGTGGATTGCAACATACGATGGCGGTGTGGACTGTGTAAACATGGAGCCAGCTCCGTATCAAATTCACGACAAGCGTCAGTCGCACAATGGTAATGGCGAGGTGCGTGCTTTTTTAAAGAAGAAAGATGGAGATGTTGTGCCACTTGTAAAATCCGAGACTAATGTGTACTGTGCTTATGATAGCAAACATGGTGTGCTCTACGGAACCAAGGGTAATGGACTAAAGAATATCTCTACTGGAATGACAATTGCTACCAATCACCCTGATATATACGATATTGAGGAAGGAGGAGATGGGACGCTATATGTGGCTACTTATGGTGGTGGTGTTAATATTATTCGTTGGAATGAGTTCAAAAAAGAGTGGAACAAAGCGGAGATAGTAGGTAATGGAATGAAAGTGCGTGATATTGAGATTGTAGACCAAACACTATGGTGCGGTACCACAACGGGCATTCTGAAGGTAAACTTACAAACCTTAGAAAGCGAGGTGATTCCAAGTTACGATATTCGAGCTATCTATTATAGCCGTGACATGTTATGGTTGGGCTCGTTTGGTGGCGGACTATTCAAGATTAATCCAAAGAGTGCCAGTCCTACTCTGGAGCATGTGGAAACATTCCACGATATTATTCTAAGTATGGCGGGTGATGGAAAGAACCTTTGGTTCTCTTCTGAGAGCGGCATTGCACAACTCAACTTAGAGACCAATGATTTATATTACTACGACGCTCTAATAGGCGAAGAAAACTCTTATTTCACAGAGGCAGAGGCGGTACGCCTTCCTAATGGTACTATCTTATTCGGTTACTCGAATGGTTACTGTGCTTTTGATCCTTCTAAGATTCGCCGTTCTACTTATGTTCCTCAGATGTTCATCATTCAATGCAAGGTACAAGACCAAGAGATGAAGGGTGACACAATTGTAGTGCCCGATCAGAGCAATATTACCATTGAGTACGCAGCAATGGATTATGTTGGGGCTGACAAGATTGTATATACCTACAAGATGGATGGTATTGACACCTCATGGAAGAATCCAACGAGTCAACGCCGTGTGGTGTATAATAATCTTCGTCATGGCACTTATATTTTCCATGTACGCTCTACCAATAGAGAGGGCGCAGATGTAGAGAATGAAATACAAATGGTGGTTATCGTCGAGAAACCGCTTTGGTTACAATGGTGGGCAATCATACTCTATGTAGTAGCCTTCTTCGGTGTACTAACATTAGCTGTGTATATATTCTTAACATACCAATCACTGCGCCAAAAGGTACAAGTAGAGCAGCAAGTGACGGATATCAAGTTGCGTTTCTTTACGAATATCAGTCATGAGCTACGCACGCCACTCACACTTATTGTGGGGCCTATTGAGAATATTCTCCAAACCGAGCGTATTAGTCAAAGCGTACGCACTCAATTAGAGATTGTACAAAGCAATAGTAGGCGCATGCTCCGCATGGTCAACCAACTATTAGAATTCCGCAAGGTACAGAACCAAAAGATGAAGCTCAAAGTGCAGCAAACTCTACTGAGTGAATTAGTAGAAGACACTTGCGCTAACTTCAAGAAAGAGGCCTACGACAAGCATATTAATTTCACTATTGATAATCGAACGAAGGATTCCACCGTATGGGTAGACAGAACACGAATGGACACCGTGCTATGGAATATGCTGAGTAATGCGTTTAAGTTCACCGCTGCGGGCAAGAGTATTCGCGTGATTATCGACGAAAAGCCTGGTTTCCTCATCCTATCGGTAAAAGACGAGGGTATTGGTATTCCTCCCGAGAAGAGGAGTGTACTCTTTGAACGCTTTAGTAGCAATAACGAACTCAATAGTCTCAATGCGACAGGAACGGGCATTGGTATGAACCTTACCAAGGAATTGGTTGATTTGCATAATGGCCACATAGAAGTAGAGAGCGAAGTAGGAAAAGGCACTACTATCACCGTTCTTTTACACACAGGCAAAGAGCATTTTGGTCCAGAAGTGGATTTTATCGCTGACGATCGTTCTATCGGTCAAGCGGGTGTAACGGCTTTCGAACAAAAACTAGAAACTTTAGAGCAAGAGATTGTAGAAAACACCCGCACAATTCTCGTGGTGGACGACAACCAAGATATGCGCCAGTTCCTAACAGGTATCTTATCCAAGGATTACAATGTAGAAATGGCTGAAGACGGAGAGAAGGCAAAGCATATCATCCGCACCAAACAAATTGATTTAATTATCACCGATCTCATGATGCCCAAGGTGGACGGATTAGAATTAACGCAGTATATTAAGAATAACTCTGATTTAAATTATATACCCGTTATTTTGCTCACTGCTAAAACTGCTATTGAGAGCCGCTTACAAGCGCTGCAAAAAGGTGCTGATGACTATGTGACCAAACCATTTGAGCCAGAGTATCTACGCGCGAGAGTACATAATATCATCGCGCAGCGAAAGCAGTTGGAAAGTAGTTATAGACAGCGACTCTTACGATTAGAGACACAGAAGAATGACAAAGACATTCCAGGAGACACCTTCCTTGCGAAACTGCTAGATGTAATGGATAAAGAGATGGATAACAACACGCTCACCGTAGATGGATTGGTGGACGAGATGGGAATGGGTAGAACAGTCTTCTTTAACAAGTTGAAGACAATGACAGGTATGAGTCCAGTAGAGTTCATGCGCGAGATACGCATCAAGAAAGCAGCACAATTATTGGAGGAGAACCAATATAATGTAACAGAAGTGACATACATGGTGGGCATGAACGACTCACGCTATTTCTCTAAATGCTTTAAGAATACCTATGGTGTAACACCAAGTGAGTACCGTAACGCAATCAAAAAGAAAAAACAAAAATAATGAGTATTATACGAAAACTATGCTTGTTATTCTCCATCCTCTTGATGGTTGCATGCGGTAAACAGCGCCCACAGACTCCAAGTCGATGGTTGGGCAAGGAGATGCAGGTTGATAGCACCCAACTCGCGTTGCTTGAGTTGAATCAAAAAATGGTGGAGGCTGCCGATACCAAACTGACGCAAATTGCACAAGCACAAGAAGAACCATATGCCCTCTACGAAGGAAACACATGGATTTATTTCTTGCAAAGAGGAGACATGAACACACCAACACCCAAAGATGGGGACACATTGGTGGTACATATGGCCGTTCATTCAATAGAGAATAACCAATTACTTGTGGATATCTTGCACGAATACCGCGTTGGAAAAAGCGAACTGCCGCCAGCCATAGATAATAACATTTCTGAGTTTAGGAAAGGTAGTCAAGCGCGCATGCTGGTGCCATGGTACGGAGCATTCGGCATGCAGGGAACCAAAGAAGTACCACCCTACGAAAATGTAATCATACATATAGAAATAAAATAAATGAAAACAAAACTATTATTGCTCGTCATGGGAATAGGACTTATCGCTATTAGTTGCGACCAAAACACCTATTCTGGACAACGAGAGCAGGAAAACAAACTGATCGAAAATTTCTTTAAAAGAAATGGATTTAATATCATTACTGAGGAACCCAAAGACGATATTTGGGGAGAGAAAGATTACCTCAAGGTGCCCGGTTACGATGATTTCTATTTCCATTTGACCAGTCGTGGCGATTCCATCCGTATTGATTCCATCAACGGTAAAGCAGACACTATAGACTTGATGGTTGTACCTAACGATGTAATTGTATTGCGCTATAAGCGGTTTGAACTGACAGAGAACGCTGATACGCTGAGTTACTGGACCACCTTGGACCAAGCCTATCCATTTGAATTCCATTATGGTAACCTTGCTGAATGCGAAGCAACGGGATGGCATCTTGCTATCAAACTAATGAAATACCCTAATTCAGAGTGTACTATCATCCAACCAAGTAAAATGGGTTTCGATGCCGAAGGTGTCAGTGTCACCCCATATGGCTATATAATGAAATTTAAAGTAAAACAGTGATATGAGTTTAGTAAAGAGTATTTCAGGTATTCGCGGAACGATTGGCGGATATGTAGGGGAAGGACTCAACCCTGTAGATATAACGCGTTTCACCGCCGCTTATGCCACCCAGCGACAAGCGGCGATACCCAATAATAAGACAATTGTTGTGGGGCGTGACGCTCGACTGAGTGGACCCATGGTAGAGCATATCGTATGCGGCACATTAATGGGAATGGGATATAATGTGGTCAATATAGGACTCGCCACCACTCCTACCACCGAGTTGGCTGTTATAGGCGAAAAAGCAGCTGGAGGAATTATCCTCACCGCCAGTCATAACCCAAAGCAATGGAATGCACTCAAGTTGCTCAACGAGAAGGGCGAATTCCTCAACGACCAAGAAGGAAAAGAAGTGCTCGCTATCGCAGAGAATGAGTCTTTTGTCTTTGCCGAAGTGGACCAATTGGGACAGATGATACATAAGGATTATCTGCCTTACCATGTAAATGAAGTGCTCCAATTACCACTCGTGGATGTGGAAGCCATCAAGAAGCGCAATTTTACAGTAGCCATTGACTGCGTTAATTCTGTAGGTGGATTGGCTATACCAGCGATGCTCAAAGCGCTTGGTGTGACAAACATCATCGAACTCTATTGCGAACCTAACGGTCAGTTTCCACACAACCCCGAACCACTCCCCCAGCACCTCACCGAGATAAGTGAGTTGCTTAAGCAAGGCAAAGCGGATCTTGGTTTTGTAGTGGACCCTGATGTGGACCGACTCGCTATTATCTGCGAAGACGGATCGATGTTCGGAGAAGAATACACACTCGTCAGCGTAGCAGATTATGTACTGACCCACACACCTGGTAATACAGTAAGTAACATGTCTTCATCGCGCGCACTGAGCGATATCACACGCAAGCATGGTGGTGAATACACGGCGAGTGCTGTGGGTGAAGTAAATGTAGTGGCTCAAATGAAGAAAGTGAATGCTATCATCGGCGGTGAAGGAAATGGCGGAGTAATCTATCCAGCTTGCCATAGCGGTCGTGACGCTCTCGTGGGAGTAGCCCTCTTCCTTAGCCATATGGCCAAAATGGACATGACCGTGAGTGCATATAGACAAACACTGCCTGAGTATTACATTAGCAAGAACCGTATTGACCTCACCCCCGACACAGACATAGACGCTATTCTCGCGCGCGTAAAAGATATATATAAGGAGGAACGCGTCAATGACATCGATGGTGTAAAAATTGATTTTGCAGAAGGATGGGTACATCTACGCAAGAGCAATACCGAACCTATCATTCGCGTCTATTCAGAGGCTGCTACGATGGACAAAGCTAATGCTTTGGCACAACAAGTGATGGCCATAATAAACGAATAATCTCATTAAGATATGAATATTGTAGTAGTAAATGACGATGGTTGGGGCGTAGCAGGTATACGTTTATTAGCCCGTGAGATGACTAAACTTGGGCATGTAACTGTTATTGCTCCCGATGGACCACGCAGCGGATTTGCTGCTAAGATATCCGTAGCAGATCCTATCTATGTGAAGCGTATAGAAGAGCACGACTTGAACGGAGCAGAAGTATATACCACCAATGGAACGCCCGCTGATTGTGTCAAAATAGCACGAGAAGTGATTATGCGTGATAAGAAGATTGATTTACTTGTATCAGGTATCAACCATGGTATTAATGCAAGTGTGAATGTCATCTACTCAGGCACGATGGGTGCATGTCTTGTGGCAGCGGAGAAAGGTATCCCTGCGATTGGATGGTCGATTAATAGCCATAAATTGGATGTGGATTTACATTGGTTGCAACCCATGATTGTAGAAGTAACCAAACACCTCTTAGAAGAAGGATTTGCACCACAAATGTGCTATAATGTGAATGCACCCGTGGGCGAGATAGAAGGCATTCGTTGGACACGACAATGCGCAGGGCATTGGCAAAATGAATTAGTACCTATTGAAGGAGAGCTACCACAAGGAGTGGAGAGCGGATGGAAATTAGCGGGTGAGTTCATTAATGATGAACCTGATGAGCAAGATACAGATATATGGGCGGTGGAGCATCAACTGCTCGCCATTACTCCAACCATGATTGACTTAACGGAGTATGGAGCGCTTTGATAAATATAGTATTGGAATACTGGTAGGACTACTGCTACCTGCTATCTTTGGGTTAACCTATATAGAAGTGATGAATCTATGGTACCCATTACAGACGCTGCAATTTCAGGCAGGCGGTGTATTAAGCAAACTGCTGCTTGTTTGCGTTTTTCCTGATTTAGCGCTTATTTTTGTATTTTACACCTTAGACACTTGGCGACTGAGTAAAGGATTGCTCATCGGTGCGCTACCCTATGTAATTGCTTCTATTTATGTATCGATGTGATGATACGTGCGGCGGTATCAGCTGCTGATTGTTCTCCTAATAAAGAATGAATATGCTCGTAGAACGCGAGCATATTCTTTTTATACGCCTCGTCCGTTAGAATGCGTTCTAATTCGTTTACTATCTTCTCTTCCTTAAAATCATTCGCCACTAATTCGCGAATAACCTCTGTTTGAGCGAGTATATTAACCAATGTGAAATGAGGTATGGAGAAGATGAACGGTTGTACCCATCGCAGCAATCCTATTAACGGAGCACATGCCAAATGATAAACCGCCACTTGTGGGCATCCAAGCAAAGCTGTTTCCAGGGTAGCCGTACCTGAGTTCACTATGGCAGCCTGAGCATTACATACCGTGGCGTAGGTATCGCGCGTGAGCGTCTCTCTATCTGATAAATAAGGACTATAGAATTCATCGTCCAACCCAGGTGCAGCGCAGACCGTTATATGATAATCAGAGAACTTCCGTGCGGCGGAGAGCATGGTGGGCAAACAATGACTCACCTCGCTTGCGCGCGAACCTGGCAGTATAGCTATCGTTGGACGTTGGTTAACGGGGGTTGACAGCGCATGTTGTGCTTTGTATGCGGCTATTTGTTCGGCTGTGGGATTGCCCACATATGTACATGCATAGCCGTACTGCGCATAAAAAGAAGTCTCGAAGGGGAAGATACCTAATACCTTGTCGCATAAGCGCGCAATGCGATGGATACGGCGACGCTTCCACGCCCATACTTTGGGAGGAATATAATAGACTATTTTCGTATCGGGCAGATACTTACGACAGAACGCCGCTATACGTATATTGAAGGATGGATAGTCCGCTAAGACGAGTATATCTGGACGTTCGCGTAGAAGTGCTTGGTGGGCTATCTGAAAATTGCGGCGGACCTTGCCCATATTGCGCAAGACCGCCACAAATCCCATAAAAGCCATTTGACTATAATCCTGATAAAGGCGGCACCCAGCCTTCTGCATCTTTTCCCCACCTATACCCGCGAACTGACTATTAGCATCATATTGCTTGATGCTTTCTATCAGCGCCGCTACATGCATATCACCAGACGCTTCGCCTGCTATCAGAAAATAGTTCATTTTTCAATTAGTTCTCTGGAAACATTACCACCTCGAACATATTATTAGCATCCACCAATTGCTTGAGTGTGCTTTGCACGCTTTGCGCTGTGATATTTTCCACAGCCGGTTTATAATCGCGTATATTATTTTGTCCGTATAGGTAGTACATGTATAATGCGGTACGCCAGTAGGAGTTTTTCTCTAAGTCTTCTTGATAATCCTTAAGCATAGATTCTTTCTCCTTTTGCAAATCGCTTGCCAATGGTCCATTCGCTATGATTGTCTGTACCTCTTCGTGAATAATTTCCATGAGTCGTGATTGTTTCTTTGGGTCAGTGTCGAACTGCATAAGCAGCGTTGCTCTTGGTTTAGGCAAGATAGTCATATTTCCTGCCACTCCTACACCGTACGAACCACCTTCGCGCTCACGGATAGACTCCAAATAGCGTGTACTGAGTATGCGACCTATCATCTCCATATTGAGATCATTTGCGAGCGTGTATGGCATATCATAAGATGTGTATTGAATACGATTAGAAGCAGTAGTAGTCTCCATCTCACGGCTAAAATAGTTCTTCTGTTGCCCCTCTACACTGCGCATACCATGGTCTATCACTTCCTCATGACAGTTCTTCTTCGTTTTCAATCCGCCCAACCATTGACAAATGAGCGCTTGCACTTGTGGGTCATTGGGATTGATATTTCCCACAAATGTGAATGTAAAGTCAGCAGGGTTAGCAAATCGCGACTGGTAAATGGCTAATGCTTTATCTAAATTTACTTGCTTCAGCGTCTCTGTATTGAAGATGATAGTACGCTCAGAATGGTTGGTATTCATCATCTGAATAGAGTCAGAGAAGATGTTTTTAGGGTTCTTATCTCTATTGAGTAATTGGTTTCTCATTAATCCCATGAGTGTCTCATAGGCCTTCTCATCGCGTCGTGGTGCGGTAAAATAGAGGTATGTAAGTTGGAGCATTGTTTCTAAGTCTTTTACACTAGATGAACCGCTCAAACTTTCTGTATTCGCATTGATAGAAGGAGAGATAGAGACTGTCTTACCCGTGAGCGCTTTCTCTAATTGGGTCATAGAGAAATCTCCTAAACCAGAGAACTCCACGATGGCCGTTGCTAACTGTGCAGAAGGAAGGTCTGAAGTAGTTACTTGGGTCATTCCGCCTTTGGAGAAAGCTTGCATGAGTATCTCATCGGCTTTGAACTCTGTGGGATGGAAGATCACCTTAATGCCGTTATTGAGTACCCACTCTGTGGTAGCAATCTCGTCGTTGCGTGTTACTGTTTTTATTTTGCCTTTGCGTGGTGCTTTCTTCACCAATTGATCATCAAACACTTCCTCTTTAGGAGCCTCAATAGTGAGTTGCTCTTGTGCGCTAAGCGCAGCGAGTATTTGCTGTTCAGAAGGCAGTTTAACACTCTCTTTCTCTGGTGCAGAGATAGCTACTGTAGGGTTAGCGTGTATCAACTTAGCTGCTATCTGATTGATTGTTTCCACCTTGATGAGCGGTAAGGTAGCTTGTACAAACTCATATTCCCATTGTGCGCCAGGCATAGACTCGCCATTCTCAAAATGGCGGATACACTCTTGTGCCAAGCGGATATTCTTGCGCGTATTGCGCTCCTTATAGTATTTCTCCATGGCATTGAGTTTCTCGCTCTTCACTCGGTCCAACTCAGCATTGGTAAAACCGTAGCGGCGCATTTTTTCTACTTGATAAACCAAGTCATTGAATGCGTCTGTCTCTTTGCCTTCTTTGGGCAGATAAACAGCATTGAAAGCATCCATCTTTTTAGCTGCCTCGTCGTAGTAACATCCCGCTGCGGTGAAAGACGCATCAGGGTCAAGTGCCAACTCAGTCATACGATTATCAAACATATCACAAATAAGTTCGATAAGCAGGGACTGGGTGTAGGAGATGGCTGTATTCTGCATGGCTGCAGGCAATTGGTCATGCTTGTATTCCAAAGTGATACGGCTTCCTTGGGCTTCTTTGTCTGTCACAATAGCCACGAGAGGTGCTGTGTTATGATTAACGGTATAGAGAGGTCTCTCTCCATAGTTAGCACGCTTAGGTACATTCGCCCACAGTGCTTTTATCTTTGCCTCAATAGCATCCACATCAATATCACCCACCACGATGATGGCTTGGTTGTCTGGACCATACCATTTGGTGTAATAGTCGCGTAATGCTTGGTATTCAAAATTGAGAATAACGGCGGTATCACCTATCACATCGCGCTTGGCATACTGCGTACCTGGATACATCTTCGCATTCAATTCGCGCCACATACGGCGTTGCGCAGTGCGTCCTGTACGCCACTCCTCCAAGATGACTCCACGCTCTGCGTCTATCTCGTCTTCCAAAAGGAGCAAACCACAACTCCAGTCATGCATCACGAGCAAAGCAGAATCGATGATTCCCTCGCGATAGGTAGGCACATCCGAAAGACGATAGACTGTCTCGTCAATAGATGTATAGGCATTGATATTCCCTCCAAAGTTAACACCCACAGACTCGAAATAGTTGATTATTCCTTTACCTGGGAAATGTTGTGTACCATTGAAGGCCATATGCTCGAGGAAGTGTGCCAACCCATTTTGGTTGTCCTCCTCAAGGATAGCTCCTACGGCTTGTGCAATATGAAACTCGCAACGCTGCTTAGGTTGCTCATTATGACGGATATAATAGGTCAATCCGTTCTCTAACTTACCATAACGAACCTCTGGGTCGATAGGTAGTTTTTCCACTTCCTGTGCCACGACTAATCCTACAAACATGAGTAGGATAAGTGATAAAAAGTACTTTTTCATACGTATTGAGTAGTGAGTATTTAGATATCTTCTTTCGGCTCTTGGCTTTCCACTTCTTCTCGCCTGCGGAGGCTCTCCGCCTCTTTTTTTCTTGGTGCTCGTTTGCGTTTTGGTTTCTCCTCTTTCTTCTGCATTTCTGCATTCGCTTCGAGCAATTCATCTCCACGACTTTTCCATGGGCGTGGACCGAGGATTGCCTCTACATCTTCGCTGGTGATGACTTCTTTTTCGATGAGTAGTTCAGCTATCTGATGATGTCCTTCCGCGTAAGTAGTGAGTATATCCTTAGCGCGAACCATCTGTTCAGCGATGATACGCTTTGTCTCTTCATCGATCAGTTCGGCTGTGCTATCGGAATAAGGTTTGGTAAACCCATACTCATGCCGTCCTGTAGAGTCGTAATAACTAATATCCCTCAGTTTATCGCTCATACCATAGTATGCCACCATTGCGTATGCCTGCTTAGTAGCGCGCTCAAGGTCGTTGAGCGCACCTGTAGAGGTCTGCTCTAAGAATAACTGCTCTGCAGCGCGACCGCCCAAGAGTGAACACAACTCGTCTAATATATGTGCTTCATTGGTCAATTGCCGCTCTTCTGGCAAGTACCATGCTGCACCTAATGCCATACCACGTGGCACAATAGTCACTTTCACTAATGGGTTAGCCCAGCGAAGCATCCAACTGATAGTTGCATGGCCTGCCTCGTGATACGCAATAGAGCGCTTCTCCTCATCGGTCATAATCTTATTCTTGCGCTCCAAACCACCTACTATACGGTCCACTGCATCCATAAAATCTTGCTTACCTACTTGCTTGCGTTCTCCGCGCGCTGCAATAAGCGCTGCCTCATTACATACATTAGCTATGTCGGCACCAGAAAAACCAGGAGTCTGCTTACTAAGGAAATCTACATCTACCGTCTCATCCAATTTGAGAGGACGAAGGTGAACTTGGAAAATCTCTTTTCGCTCTTGCAAATCAGGCAATTCCACATGTATCTGTCTATCGAAACGCCCTGCGCGGAGGAGAGCTGAATCGAGCACATCGGCGCGGTTGGTAGCTGCAAGAATGATAACGCCCGAATTAGTACCGAATCCATCCATCTCTGTCAGCAACTGATTGAGTGTTGACTCGCGCTCGTCGTTGCCGTTGGTCATCATATTCTTACCACGCGCACGACCAATAGCATCTATCTCATCGATGAAGATGATAGCTGGTGCCTTCTCTTTGGCTTGGCGGAAAAGGTCACGCACGCGACTCGCACCTACTCCCACGAACATCTCCACGAAGTCCGAACCAGACATAGAGAAAAAAGGCACGCCTGCTTCGCCTGCTACCGCCTTGGCAAGAAGGGTTTTACCTGTACCCGGAGGGCCTACCAACAAAGCGCCCTTGGGTATCTTGGCGCCTATCTCAGTATATTTCTTAGGACTCTTAAGGAAGGCTACAATCTCCTCCACTTCTTGCTTCGCACCATATAGACCCGCCACATCTTGGAAGGTCACTTTGTCTTTCTTATCTTTATCAAACAACTGCGCTTTGGCTTTGCCTACGCCGAAGATACCACCGGGTCCACCGCCTGCACCACTCATGCCGCGACTCATAAAAACAAAGAAAAGGATAAGCAATACGAAAGGAAGGAAATTCACAAGCACAAGATACCATGTGTCTTTACTTTGCTTATATGTTACATCAATTGCTGCTTGGTTCTTCGCCTTCCGTGCTGCGTTAACGCCGTCTATGTATTTAGAGAATTCGTCCATAGAAGGCACTTGACTATTAAGCATACCTTTGACGCGCTCGCCATCTCCTTGGCTACCAAAAACAAGGGTATACTGCTGTGGTTGTACCTTCGCTTGAGCTTGTAAATCTCCAGAAACCTCTATTTTCTCTACAGCTCCCACCTCAATATATGAGACCAATTTGGTATAACTGATCCCCTTGGTGGGCGCTTGACCAAAGAAGAAATACGCCATAACAGCGAAGGCAATAGTATACAATATTATACTCAACCATCTCCGTGGTTTGGGTGGCTGTGGATTATTCGATTGCTGCTGATTATTCGTCTGTTTGTCTTTTTCCATATAGTAAAATATGCAATCTAAATTATAAAATATCCTCGAGCTCTTTTATCTTACCATCTGCCCATAGGTGCTCTATGTCATAAAAAGCGCGAGGTTCTCGTTGCATGATATGCACAAATATCGTGCCGTAATCCATTGCCACCCATTCTGCATTCTCTTTTCCAGCCACAGATAATGGGTGTACGTGTGTGCTCGTACGAACGAAGTCATCCACTTCGTCTGCGATAGCGGCCACTTGCGTATTACTTTGTCCCTCGCAGATGATCATCATCTCCACAGGTGCTTCTTTGATTTTCTTTAGGTCGATGGTTACGATTCGTTGTCCTTTACGATTGCGGATACCTTCTATGATAGTATCCATTAGTTTTTTGGTACTTATTTCTTTCATTTTAGTCAATATTTATGCTAATTTAATTTGGGGTGCAAATTTACAACAAATCTTGCACATACGCAAGAATTTTCGCAATTTATTGCAAAATTAATCGTTTGAGCGAAGCGAGATAAGACGTTTTTGGGTATTTTTTTGCCAAATAGAATATAATTCTATGTTTTATGGACGGCGATATCCCAATATCCCGATATGCCGATATGCCGAACGCGACGCAACCGTAATATTCAAGGGAGCCCCCTTCGAAGGTCCAGTCGCAGTATCCTGCAACTGGCAATCTTATTAGCAAAATCATGTATTTAAGTGAACTTAACACATTTTTTTGCTAAAAATCTTGCACAATTGATTAATTTGTAGTATCTTTGCAGCCGATTTTGTATTCGAGGATGGATTTGACTGCTTGCAACCTCGTTAAAAGAATGCTAAAACTTGTGCCGCAAGAACAAACAGTCACTTGTGGCTATTTTTTTAAACACTATTTTATTATGCACTATTTATTTACATCAGAATCTGTTTCGGAAGGACACCCAGACAAAGTGAGCGACCAAATATCCGATGCTATCCTAGACAATATGCTTGCGCAAGACCCACAAGCTCACGTGGCTTGCGAAACTCTCTGCACCACAGGACAAGTCATCGTAGCAGGAGAAGTGAGTTGCAAAGGATGGGTGGATATTCAGAAAGTGGTTCGCAAAACAATTGCTGAGATTGGTTACACACGCGCCGAATATAAGTTCGAAGCAGAGAGTTGCGGTATCCTCACCGCACTACACGCACAGTCACAAGACATCAACATGGGTGTTTGCCGTGAGACAGAAGAGCAACAAGGAGCTGGAGACCAAGGAATGATGTTCGGTTATGCCACTGACGAAACGGACAACTACATGCCACTCACACTCGACCTCGCGCACACACTCGTTTTCACCCTTGCGCGCATACGAAAAGAGGGTGAAGTGATGACATATCTGCGCCCTGATAGCAAGTCACAAGTAACCATCGAATACGATGAGAATAATCAACCCGTCCGCATTGATACTATCGTCGTTTCCACCCAGCACGATGAAGGTGTCACATCCAATCAAATAAAGCAAGATATCATCGAGTACTTACTGCCACGCGTAGCCAAACGCGACTCGCGTTATGGTCACCTACTCCATGCTTTCTTAGGTGATAATGATGCCAAACTATTGGTGAACCCAACGGGTAATTTCGTTATCGGTGGTCCGCACGGAGATACAGGTTTGACAGGACGCAAGATCATCGTGGACACCTATGGTGGCCGCGGTGCTCATGGAGGCGGAGCGTTCTCTGGCAAAGACCCATCAAAAGTGGACCGCTCTGCTGCGTATGCCGCACGATGGATTGCTAAGCACCTCGTAGCTGCGGGCGTAGCACGCGAGGCACTCGTACAAGTAAGTTATGCTATTGGAGTGGCAGAACCCGTCTCACTCTATGTAAACACAAATGGAACGGCAACTGTGAACATGAGCGACGCGGAGATAGCACAACAAGTAGGACAACTATTCAATCTCACTCCAGCAGCTATCATCAAGGACCTCAAACTTACACAGCCCATCTACGAAGAGACTGCTAAATATGGACATATGGGACGCACCAACGAAGTGGTTACCAAAACCTTTATTGACGCAGATGGAAACGAATATCAACAACAAGTAGAATTATTCACATGGGAGAAATTAGATCGGATAGAAGCAGTAAAAACTGCGTTTGGATTGTAATCGGCATCGTACTATCGGCGCTTATCATTGACCAAACACTAAAGTTGTATGTAGCCACGCACTTCGCGTTAGGCGAAAGCAAAGAAATCACTTCGTGGTTTTGGTTTTGCTATGTAGAAAATAACGGCATGGCATTCGGCATTGAGTGGTTTTCTAAATTAGCACTCACCCTCTTCCGCATCGTGGCTGTGGGTTTATTGGGATGGTACACTCACCTACTCATTCATAAGCATCACGCACGCAAAGGGTATATTGCTACCATCGCACTCATCATCGCGGGCGCATTGGGAAACATCATCGACTGCGTCTTCTACGGAAAACTTTTCGGCTACGCCAACTGGATGTACGGAAGAGTAGTAGATATGTTCTACTTCCCTCTAATTCATAATAGCGCAGGAGAAGTAATTTTCTTCCGACCCGTCTTTAACTTCGCAGATACATGCATCACATGCGCTGTATTCATCATCATCCTTTTTTATGCCAAGGATATGAATAGCAGTTTAGATTCCAAAAAAGAAGCGTGATAAGAAATAAATACATAATACTGCTTCTTGGATTGGTAGTACTAATCGGTTGCCGACCTAAAGGGATTATCAGTTCAAGAGAAATGCGTGACATACTCATCGACCTCCATAAAACAGATGGACTGCTACAAGTATGCGGATATCAACACGGGTATGATGAAACGAGAAACATCTACTACGCGATGGTATTGGAAAAACATGGCATTACGCAAGCACAGTTTGACTCATCCTTGGTTTGGTATACCGCCAACCCACAACTATTCGATAAGATTTACCCAAAAGTATTGGCGGCTATTGAAGAAGAGAAGGACCAATATTACGCACTACACAAAGCTGAGTTTGGGCCACAAGAATTTAACACCAATGCTGAACAACAATCATCACAACCCGAACTGCCCGCACTCACAGCCGAAGAAGCAGCATATCAAGTAGATAGCATCCTATGGGTCATAGGCCATGGCTATCCGTCTATCTGGAATCCTTATCCGGTTAAAGAGCCCGAACCGCCATTCATCCGATTATAATACACAACGAAGCCCGTGAAAGGGCTTCGTTATTTTAATGCATTATTTTATAAATCAGTTCTTTCCACAAGTCCGCATCTTTGGCAGAAGGATTATTTATACCCTTCAATCGCGCATCCACCTCGCGCAGATAACCTATAATATAGAATACCTTACCCGCAGGATAATTACGCGCTGCCTCCGCGTAGTCCTTCACAAAGAATGGATTGATGCCCAACTCACGCGATACAGCTTCCTTGCTCTTATCGGGCATATAATGGTACATCAGCAGATTTGAAAAAAATGTGAAGAGCGGACTCAATTCGCGTATCATAGGATGATCCTTACTGCTCGCGAAATAGTTTGTTATCTGCACCGCCTTAGCTATATTCTTCTTAACAAGCGCATTCTGCAATTCAATGATATTAAAATCCTTAGAAATACCTATATTACGCTCCACCAATTCAGCATTAATAACACGCACTCCTTCAGGACATCCATCTATCAGTTTGCGCAATGCACCTACAATAGCAGAGAGGTCAGTACCTATATGATCCGCCAGCAAAGGAGCCACGCGTGGGTCTATGGTCAATGCACTCGCTGCTTGTCCTTCTTGCTTGCGGCGACTCTCCGCCTTAGCATTAAAATCATTGATATACGCACTTATCCACCGTTCCACTTCGTAATCACGCAACTTATCGCTCTGTAACCACACCACTTGCGGATGGTCCGTCAGTTTTTTCCACACTCCTTGACGCTTATCGGGTTTACCATTATAGCAAATAAGCAAAAGTGTTTGGTCCATCAAGTTATCCAGATAAGCAACTAATGCTTCCCATTTCTTCACCACTTGTGCCTCGCGCACAATAATCACCTTACGGCCACCCATCATGGAATAACCACGCGCGGCACCTATCACCGTCGATATATCTGCGCCTGGTAAGTCACGACCATAGAGCACTTGCTGGTCAAACTCACGAGCCATCTCATCCAATACATTGGTAGAGATGAATTGGTAGAGTTGGTCAATATAATAAGCCTCCTCACCACACGCAATATAAATAGGCGCATACTGCCCCGCTTGAAGCGTACGCATTATCTCATCAAACTTCTTAATCATTGCTTGGAATGTAAATCATATATTTATACTCACTTCGGTCTATCTCTTGATACCCTTCGGCACGCAGCATATCCTCCAACGCACTCTGCGTATCCTTATAGGTGGGTTTGGTCTTAAAATGCGGAGCAAAAGTGCAGAATATAATAGGCTGCTCTCGGCGCACATACTCTTGGTACTTCTCCGTATATACCTTATCAAAGATATTCGACCAAAATTCATTATACACCGCCGCTTGGCAACCCGTCACTTCGCGCACCATATGCATGCGCTGCCCCACCGCCAAGATAGTAATACTATCATTGGCATACTGCTCATAATCGGCCTTCACTTGCTCCAACCACTCTGCTTCTTGGGCTGTGACCTTAATATGCTCGTATGGCGGCACAGAAGCCCAAGTATCCACCTGACTCAAATCACACTTACCCACACTATTAGTACTAAAACGCATCATAACAGCAAAAGCAAAAACAAACAAAAGAGGTAATAGATAAGCATATATCTCTTTTTTATGCTCTACCGCCGCAATAGGTAGTAAGCACAACACAGCAGGGAATAATTTCATCCAAGCCGTATCCGTACCTAAGGGAGCCACTACCATGAGCAGCGCACCCCAACCTACTTCTTTTTTCTTGGACATAACAGCCAACACCAAGCATAGCGCAGAAATCATGTATGTCAAATCCATATTATACCATTGGGTTCTCTTAGGCACAAAAGCAATATAGTGCGCCAACAAAAATCCAACTATCAATCCCACACCATACATTGCCGCATTACACCATGGTGCTTGTGACCACCGTTTATTCAACTCACGCCCCATAAACACTATTCCTACCCATATTGCTGCCATTCCAAAGAGCAATGCACCCTTCGTCCATAACTGCTCTATCATCTTGCTTATCTGATGACTACCCATCGCCGCATCCATATAGGCAGGTTTCATCATTACCCACGCAACACCATATAGCGCACCCGCACCGATAAGCACAGCACATAAATACCAAACAATATGACCAAGCCGCTTCTTCCATGATTGATCATTAGCCACACACAACGCGCCAAGTATAATAGGCAACACCAGAATATTCGGGAAACGAACAACTATAGCCATACCCGTCACCACGCCCAATGCTATCAACCATACTCGCTTTTTTGTCCGTTGAAATCGAATTAAGAGGCACCACAAAGCAGACAAACAAAGTACCGTTAAGGTGCCAGGACTGAATTCCTGAAAGGCTCCGTAATTGACTAGCATCATAGCAATAACCAACCAAGATAAATTCGCCTTTCTTTGTTCGCGACTGAGCAGCATGCAATAAGGCAGTATAATCGATGCTATGACGCACAACCAAGCCACAAGGCGTAAAGGCATCAAGTGTTCACCCAATAGTTCCACCAATACATGCCCAATAACTATCGTGCCACTCGCCATCCATCCACCCTCTGCATGCGCATACTTATGCATCCAATAGAGCGGGTCCATTTCATTACCCAAACCCTCAAACACATAACGAAGCGACCATAAGAGAAACATTAAAAGTAATGTCCACAACCCGCAACGGACGAAATATGTTTTATTTTTATCCATTATTTATAATGCGCATTTATATAATCGCAAATCATATCCACCTCTTCTATCGTGAGGTCATAATACAAAGGCAAACGCACTAGGCAGTCCGCGTAACGGTCACATTGCACCAATGCCCGACCATCATGCTTATCTTGATAATAATCCGAACTGTGCAAACTCAAATAGTGGAACACCGCCAAGATACCATTCGCTTTCATCGTCGCTATCAATGCCGTACGACTTGCCAAATCAGGCAATACCAAATAGAACATATGAGCATTAAGCGAAGCGTATTCAGGGATGTGTGGCAAAGTAAAAAAGCCTTTGCTTGCTAAGGGTTCCAAGCGCTCTTTATAGCGATTCCACAACAACTTACGCTTTTCTTGTATCTCATCAACACTCTCTAACTGTGCCCAAAGGAATGCTGCATTCACCTCACTAGGCAAAAACGAACTGCCCATATCCACCCATCCATACTTATTCACTTCACCACGGAAGAACTCTGCTCGGTTGGTACCCTTCTCCCAAATAATCTCCGCACGATGGATAAACTGCTCGTCATTAATAACCAGCAAACCACCTTCGCCGCCAGCCGTTATATTCTTCGTCTCATGGAAGGAGAAGGCAGCAAGGTGACCAATACCACCGAGCGCCTTGCCCTTATAATACGAATCAATAGCCTGCGCCGCATCCTCTACTACTATAAGGTTATGCTTTTTCGCCACATCCATGATAGCATCCATATCGCATGCCACACCAGCATAATGCACGGGAACAATCACACGCGTACGAGGAGTAATAAGCGACTCCAAACTATCGGCATCTAAGTTTGGGTTACAACCCATCGAGTCTGCAAAAACAATCTTCGCGCCCTCGCGCAAGAAAGCTAATGCCGTAGAAACAAAAGTATAACTTGGTACAATAACCTCGTCGCCTGGCTGCAACCCACAAAGCATTGCGCACATCTCTAAAGCGTCCGTACCACTCGTGGTGAGAAGTGTTTTCTTAAATCCATAACGGGATTCAAACCACTGCTGGCAACGCTTAGTGAACTTACCATTACCTGACAACTTACCCTCATGAACCGCCTCGTACATATAGTGCGTCTCTTTGCCTGTCAAATGAGGTTTATTAAATGGAATCTGCATAGTGATTGATTGTATTTATAAGAGCGATACATCCCACCACCCACCTGGATGGCAAAAGAACAGCACCGCACCTATCATAATGATAATTATTGCTATTATTTTTCGTTTCGTTATCTTCTCGCCAAAACACATCCACGCCGCCATAGGTATCAGCAAGTAATTAATACACTCGATAATACTCACCTCTTGCGCTAATACACCCATATAAATCGCCAATAGATTGATTACCAAACTGACCACCATCAGCCCGTAACCACCTATAACCCACACATTTACATACTCGCGCCACCACGAAGTATGGCGCTTCTTAGCACTCTTCTTGAGCATCATTTGACTCACCACGCCCAAAACGGCACTTACTATAACCAGTATATATCCCATCTTATTCGTTCGATTTAGCGTATAATGCGATACCTACCATAATAATCCCGGTAGCCAGTAGTTTCATCGGCGTAATGGGTTCGTCATAGCAGATAGCCAACAAGACCATAATGAAAAACAAACTCAAGCCCTTGAACATATACGCCACACCCAACTCTATACGCTTGAGTATCTGCTGCCACGCAATAGCATAAACACCCAATGTGGCCACCAAGAGCACAAAACCCACACACCACTCCATGGTGAGTGGTTGCTGCAAACCCGTGTACTTCATAATCACCGATATGCTTGCATAGAAGAGGTACACGAGCACTAAGGATATATATTGCACTGTCTTATTCATCGCATTTCTTTGATCACTTTCGCAGGATTGCCTGCCACCACCGCGTAATCGGGCACATCGTGTGTCACTACCGCACCCGCAGCCACTACCGCCTCTTTGCCGATACGAGTACAACTGGGTAAGATAGTCACATTACTGCCTATATAGGCCTTTTGCTCTATCACCAATGAGGTCTGTTCGGTAGGATTAACTCCCGTGCGGCGCAACTCACGAATATCATGCTTATGCGTAATAATATGCGTGCCTTGCAAAATCCACACTTCGTCCTCAATAGTCAGATGCCCTGTATAATCAAGCAGCACATCGTGACTGATAAAGACATTCTTACCTATCGAGATACTACCCGTCACCTGTCTATGTTCCCTATCAATATGCACATTATGCCCCACATGTAATCCCTTACCTGCCTTGAAAAGGCGACGGTACTTACTATCACGCCACTGTAATCCTATCGGCAAGTCAAACCAATTACTCATTACCAAGCGCTGACCCACCATGCGGTGTAACTGCTCTAAATTATATCGAACTTGTGCATTCATATTTATACGATTTCATCGATCATAAACTTAGGACGCTGCTTGGTTTCCAAGAAAATACGACCTATATACTCGCCCAACACACCCAAGAAAGCAAAATTAAGGCCGAATAAGAAGAGCATGAGAACCATCATACTCGTCCATCCTGCCACCACATTACCCACCAACTTATATATAATCAGCGCCAATGCAGCCATCATACTTCCAACACATAGTAATGCACCTAAATAAGTCACAATACGAATGGGGAACATAGAGAAAGAGAAAATACGAGCGAAAGTGAGGGCTAACATCTTACTTAAGTTGTACCCACTCTTACCCGCAAAACGCGCATCACGCTTGAGCGGTACTGCCACATAACGGCTACCGATATAATAGAGCAAACTAACCGTCGTAGCAGTCTTCTCGGGGAAATTACGCAATTCCTCCACTACACTCTTCTTCATCACACGGAAGATTCCCAAACGCGGCATAGTATGTATCTCCGTAATGGAATTACTTACTCTCTGGAAAAGACGAGAAACAGCCAACTTCAATCGGCTATCCTTACGCTCCTCCCATTGGGCTATCGCCATCGTTGCCTTCTCATCTGCCAACAACGCGTCTATCAATACAGGTATATCCTCAGGCCTATCTTGCAAATCTGAATCCATCAGTACAATCAGTTCTTTGCTCGTTAACGACAAACCCGCAGCGATAGCACTCTGCTGACCGAAATTGCGACTCAAACGCACCGCCTTGATAGATGCGTTCGCTTGACGAACAGCCAACATCTGCAACCATGAGTCATCACGACTACCATCATCCACCAAGATAATCTCGTAATCAGCCGTGATAGACTCTAATACAGGACTGAGACGCTTAATCAACTCGTGAATAACTTCACTGTCATTATAAATCGGCACTACCACCGAGATAGATTGTTTGTATATCATATTTTTTCTATTAGTCGAATGTTACAAATGGGAACGATTGAATATCCTCTTCATACACCCGCAGCAAGTCACTCATCGTCTCGCCACGCATCACCAAGTGACCAATGCGGTCGTAAGCTGTACGGAAGGCATGCACTTCCTCGCCTATCTGCGGATAAATATCGCACACCACCACCTCTTTACATGACGGTATTTGGCGTCCTTTCACCACACCTGTCTGCGTGGAGAAAGGAGTAAACACCAGCGCAGGATAAAGAGCTTGTGCAGGTAATTGTGGCAACGGCAATCCGCACGCTCCACAGAGAATATATTCGTAGTAATTAATTCCAAAACACTCGTTCACCAATTCAGGCAAACAGGTAGCACCCGCACGCGCACCGATCTCCAGCACATACACCTTACCATCACTCAAGATAAAATCCGCATTGATAGCACAGTTATCTATTTGCAAAGCGGCTATACATTTGCGCAACTGTTCCTCCACATCTTCCTGCAACGATTTTTCCGATGAATAGGGCGCAAAATGCCCCACAGGGATACCACTTGCGCCGTGATAAATAAGGTCTCCATGTAGCATCACAAACTGCAACTTCCCATCACGCACATATGCCTGCGCACCGAACTCCTCTCCATCCACAAACTGCTCCAGAACCATACTATTCGCATGCGTGTACGATTGTACCTCCGCATAAGCTGCTCGAAGGGTCGTCTCATCTCGACACACCACTACCCCTTTGCTACCACTCCCATCCACTATCTTTAGCACCACAGGATAACCCAACTCGGTTGCTGCCATTAGCATAGATTCCTCAGAAAAAACTTCCCTATAGGCAGCCGTGCGCACATCCTCACGCGCAAAGGCGTTTTTCATCAGCAATTTATTACTGGACACCACCGATGACTCGTAATTTGGTCCTAACAAACCCAACGCATCCACCACCTTACCTATCGTAGGCAAGATAAAATCCGATCCACAACCTACTATCGCGTCTATCTCTTCTGCCTTCGCTATGCCAATCACCGCCTCAGCGTCCATGATATCCACATCATACCATTGCGAGGCCAACGCATAACCAGGATAATTACCAGGATAACCCAACACCACCACTCTGCAACCCACCTCTCGTGCCGTTTGAATGAGCGGATACTGATAGCGACCACCACCCAACACCATAACCGTCTTACCACGAAGTGTCTCAAATCGTCCGTTGGAATCGCAATAAATGAAATATCCACTCCTATCGCCGCTACATGTCAAAGCGCGTATCTCCGTATCCGTCTGCTCAGCACAAACAATATTCGCATACTGCGACGCATGCGTGATATATGATTGCACCTCAGGCGTCTCTGCACTCAAGAAATGAACACCACTATACGCATTTTTCGTCTTCACAGGCACCACCTCCATACCAAGTGCCACCTCAATCACTCCTTGCACAAAATCATAACCCGTACTCAAGCGAACCAAATCGCTGCCAATAAAATCACCACCCATTCGTCCGCCTATCTCCATCACCACTACACGCCCCTCAGCGGTAATCTTATATTCCGCATGACTCGCACCATTAGTAAGCGCTAAAGCATCCAATGCACGCATAGTAATCGCATAAATATCTTCTTGCTTCGCTGCTGGTAAATTAGAAGGTTGGTGGTGAGCCAACTCCACAAAATGCGGAGCTCCGGTTGTCTCTTTATCCGTAATCTGCAGCGCGTAGTGCTTGCCCCTACACGATAACATCTCCACACTGATCTCTCTTCCCTCAATAAACTCCTCCACCATCGCTTCGCCCTTAAAAGACACACGCACTGCCTCCTTAATAGCAGCTTCCAATTGTGCCTTATCCTCCACCTTACTCACCGCCAAACTGCCACTTCTATCCGATGGCTTGACAATCAACGGAAAAGGCATATCAGCTAACACTTCCTCATCATACTCATGCACACATACATAGCGAGGACAATCCACTCCCGCGCCACTGAGTGCTTGACGCATCAGATACTTATTATTAGCACCCAAAGCCGCAGCATAACTATTCCCCGCCAATCCCAACTGCTCTGCCACATATGCCACCGTAGGCGCCGCCACATCGCTCGCTATCGTACATATACCATCTATCTTCTCCTCGCGGCAGACTGCCAAAATAGCCTCTTTCTCCACAATAGAAATAGGATAAAATACATCGCATAAATCGCGACACACAGCTCCTTCTTCCCACGCAAAGCAAAGCGTACGCAGACCCATCCCGTGGGCGCGCTCTATCAAGGGTTTTTGCAAATAACCCGCTCCTATAATGGCTAATATCTTCATTCTACTTGAATCTGAATTAAAGCATAGTTACTATTATGACAAATAGGACGAATCTTGGTTTTCACACCATAATGCTTCTCTATCTGCTCACATATACGCGGTATGGCCGTACGAGGCTGGTGATACTCAACCGATGAAAACACATACATATCATCGCGCAATAACACGCGGTAACTGTCGCCTACATGCTTATGCAGCGGACACCAAGTTAACCATCCTAAGGTATATTTTTTATATGGCAGCGCCCATATATTCCATGGATTAGCGCCCTCCATTCGCATAGCAGAACCAAGTGTCATCACATATGCATCACTCGGCACATAACTCAGCACTGGTAACTGCTGTTCACGCCATACATACCTATTATGTTTAGCTATGGTCACTTCGTTATGTATCTGCCATACATACCATCCACTCAAAACAACCATCACCACGCCTATTCCCCACCTACGCTTTAGTCCTGTCGTCTTAGGCAGTAACATAAAATCCGTCACCAAAAGGGGCAGTAACATACAGATAAACACCCTATATTTCAAGAACCCATCCATACTCACATGTACCACCAATGCCGCCACAAAGAGCGAATAAGCAATCAAGAAAAGATATTTGGTCTTATTACCTGTCGTTAGAATCATCAGCACCAACAATGCCAATAAGATACTTATCTCCACCGCGTATTTCTCCATACGGTGCAAATTGGACAACTGTTCATCCAATGGTACCGAACCCACCACAGCACTCAACTGACGAATAGCCTTGAGGTCTATCTGCTCTGGATCAGGTATAAAACGCAAGAGCAGTTGATAATCTATCCAATCCACTTCCTTTGGCAACTGGTCAGGTTGCAGTTTATACGCATTCGGATTGTCATTCAACTGCGCCCGTAATTGATTATACTCACGATAATAACGCCATTCACTATCACGCTCATATGCATAGTGATTAACAGCACGACAACCTACAATCAGCATTAACATCACCACGATAGGTATATATCTACGCCATTTAAAACGCAATACATACACAATAATTGGCGCCATTAGCAAACCTACCAACCCCGCCGCCATAAATCGAATCAAAGCGGCTATCACTACCAACAACACACCCAACCAGCGACTGCTCGCACGCTCACGCATCAGGAGCACACAACCCGCCAAGCACACAAAACCTGCGGTCGTCGTAAACTGCAAAGAAATTACTATACGACTCCATAATACATATAGAACCAACAACCACAAACCCTTTTCCCAACGAGCACGATTAGGAGTAGTGAGAATACAATAGGATAAAAAACTCATCGAGAGTACATGCAGCACCATGAATGAAAGTGTGTACCATTCAATGCCACTCGTCCAGCCATACAGAAGCGTCAACACAAATCCATATAGCACATTGATATAAACCAAGTGATAATCAGGCATACCCGAATACGAACCATTCGCTATCATCGCCATCATGATATCATCGTTTTCCTCATATCGGATAGGCAACACCGCTGACAAAATTGCCACAAAAGCGATATTCGCCATCAGCACCAAAGCAAACAGCGCATAACGATTAGCTACTATTTTTTGTATCACTTGGTTCATACTATTACCAAATTGCTTGAATCAATACAACCATCATCCAGCCGCAACAAATAAGTTTGAGCACCGTACCACACAAGATTCCCACGAAACTACCCCAACCAGCACGCAACGCTTCATCTCTACCCTTTCCGCCAACCAACTCACCAATAATAGCACCCACTAACGGACCTACAATAATACCTATCGCACCAAAGAACAACCCCACAAAAACACCTATTGTACTGCCCCATACGCCATACTTTGTTCCACCATAACGCTTCGTACCCCAAGCAGGGATTATATAGTCCAATACCGACACTACTATTGTCACCACGCCCCATATAACTAAGGTTTGCCATGAGAAATCAATACGCTCAGTAGCCTGAGCAATCCACAAACCTGCATAAGCAACAGGAATACCTGGTAATCCTGGTAACACACTACCAACAATACCAATAATCATACAAATTCCTGCAATAATAAGTAATGCTATTTCCATCTTTTATTATATTTTTTTCTCATCAACATCGTTCCTATCTTATACACCATCGGACAATGCGCATACACATACCGACCATACTCAACCATCTCACCACCAAACTCCGCCTTGAAATCACGCACACCATAGCGCTCGTCCGGACGACCCGCGCCCATCAAATCCAATTGTACGATACCCAAACGCTCTGCTATCTGTATCTCAGCGTATTTAGTAAGCGACGCAGGAGAGATAACACGGCGCTGGTCATCGCGACCACAAGCATACCATTCATACATCACCTTTCCTTCCCACAGCACACACACCGAACCACCAATAATATGCCCTTCGTACTCTATCAAGATAAAACGACACACATCTGAACCATACAAGCGCTCCCATGTATCCCACGAAGGAAGAGGTTTATGTATCCGACGCACATATAAATCTCGCAATACACGATAATACTCCTGCACTTGCGCCAAAGTAGGTTGTTCCACCACGCGCACTCCCTTTTGCACCGATGACTCTATACGCCTACGCTTACTCTTACCTATCCGCGAAATAGCCGCTTGCGCACTCGTCGTGTCAATCCGTATATTCAAATGCGGCATATACCGCCACCCATCTTGCACTACCATTCCGCGCCATGCACTATGGTCACACAGATTACGAACCTCCACAAAAATCGTATCACTCGTCTGCTCCTTAATAGCCGCCATTAAGCAGCGATATGCCTCATCGCTAATTGTGTCACTCACCAGCACTCCACCCATGACCACCGCCCTACGGCTCAACCACCTCACAATCATATTCCGTGCTTGTGGACGCATGATGACAGCCACACCACACAGCACTTCTTGCTCTGCCACACCCACTACCTCCACATCGTAATCAGGCAAAGAAGAGAATAACTGATATGCTTCCTTCGTCTGCCACCAAGTAGCCGTAGAAGACTCACGCGCCAACTGCGCCCATTGCCTCTTATTTATCTGCTCATATGTGCGTAGCACGCTTATTCCCATCGCCTATCTTTTGCTAATAATCGTCCCAAACCATGCAACCAAGTAGTTACTGCCATATGGCGCGCATACGACGGACTATACGAACGGATACGCTTCGCATTGCGCAGACGAACGCGCATCGTGTGCCACTTGCGCAACCAGCGATTAGACACCACCTTGCCATCCTGCTTTTTCTCCTCGCCTAGCCGACCCTCGAGCATATCTACCAACAAAACCTCAGCACGCCGAGCACAAGCACTCGTATAGAATGGCGCTTCCGCTTGCGGCAAACCCAAGTATTCCACAAGAATATACATATATACTTGCCATACATCCATCAGCGCCAAACCGCGCAAGTCACACTCCAACTGCTCGCGGTCTATATCCGACGCACGGCGGTGAAGCAGCAACGCCAAGTCACACAACTGACGGAGAGAAGCACCTTGTGACAGCACATGCTCCCACGAATGAAGCATCACCATCAGCGCGTTAAAAGTCACTTCTGGAACACGAATAGTCAATCCATCCACCTCTATCTCCTCTGCTTTCCGCATCCCTATTGCCTCCATACGAGCGTAACGGCGCACATCTACAGGATGCTGCAAACCCATCGAAACACGGTGAACCTCAATAGACACACCATCGGCTATCAAGTTATAATGCTTGTAATGGTCTAACTCCTCATCAAAGCGGAGTGCTGCAGGAAAAGTAGCACGCATCGCTGCACATGCCGCATGGTATTGCTCCCCTCCTACGAAAACATCTATATCTCCCCACGCACGCTGTTGAGGTGTTGGATAATAAACAGCCAAACCTGCACCTTTCATCAGCACCGCACGCACGCCATGGTGCTCACAAGCATCCCACACACGACGCAGAGTTAACTGCAAATGTGCTTGTTGTTGCATGGTATGTACGCATATCTGCTTCATACGAAGACGCAAAGGAGCAGATACTTCCATAGTGTCCAACCATGCTTCATCTGCTAACAAGTCCGTGTAAACCAACGGACCTGTTCCCTGCCGCTCACACAAAGCCATCACAGCACCCATTTCATCCTTCGTACTCACTACTCGATACTCACTACTCACTACTCCCTTCTCACTACTCCCTACTCTTAGCGCCGTACGAACGAACTGTAAATATGTATGAAATACTGCCTTCATTGAGTCAAATTGTATTAAAATACAAATCGGGTGCAAATTTACTACTTTTTTCTGACATACGCAAAAAAAATCGCCCCGTGGAGCGATTTTTTAGTAGTGAGTAGTGAGTACTTTGTACATCGTACATCGTCCCTTTGTCACTTTTTCTTGGCGTCAGCGCAGAGTTCTAGCACATCTGCAGCAGTAACACATATGTTATTCTTATGTTATTCATATGTTATTCTTATGTTATTAAGACGACCACAAGATAAGAACATAAAATTCTCTAAATAGCCTCATCTATGATTTTCCACTCTGTAAATTTGGTACTTTCAAAAATTATTACTACCTTTGCACCGCAAACTCACGCAGAGGGTGTCTGCACGACACCACGGCTGAGGGAGCAGACATATTTAAAGCGTACATTAACGCTGTATTCTGATGCTTTAGAACTTCGCAACTTCTACACATTGTGTTCAGAATTAGCCGCAATCGACGCTCCATTGGGTATATTCCATATTAGATGCTATTTCTGTAGTGTCTAATGTGATTATATATCGGTGTGGAGTTCGCATTGTTGGTTCTAACACAATAGGCAATGCGAAGGCCTTAAAGCATGGAACTAACAACTGTTGAATTCCACGCTTTTTTTATGTCCATCACAAAATAAAATGTATGGATATGAAAAACAAAAAACTCATTCTGCGGGGCTTAAGTCTATTATGCTTAACAACTATTCTGCTATACCCGCACATCGCTTATGCGATAACCAACTCCGCAGATTTATCCTATGTATGCACAGGACTGATTTTTATTCTTCCAATTGTTACATTAGTCTCACTCATTTCGAATAAATGGATATACTCCATTAGCACCATTATTTTGACTATCTTGGCTACAATTGACCTCACAATGGTTGATCTATACAACGAGTATCTGTTGCCAGGAGGAATTATTTCTACCATTAAAACAAACCCACAAGAAGCGACTGAGTTTTACAAGACGAACTTATTAGAAGTCGTACGCTGGATACCTATACTCATTCTGTGTTTAGTTGCGTGTCTTACATATACAAAAAGCACATTTCGCAAGTTCAAATATGTCCCTGCAATCGTCTCTTTCATCCTCACAACTGCTTTTGTATCTTATAAGATATATGGATTCTATCAGGGCAAGACAACTTGGAGATACTACATTGAAAATAGAATACTAAATAGACCTCCATACAATGTTCCTTTCCAAACATACCAAGCATGCATATTACTCAAAAGAGTAAAATTAGCCGAGAATATGAAAAACATTCATATGGGAGCATACAGAACACAAGTTCCTGAAAACAAAAAAGAGATCTATGTTTTTGCCATAGGCGAGTCGTTACGATACGACAACCTATCACTAAATGGCATATATCATCGCCCTACTACGCCAAGATTAGAACAATTATCTAACCTCATACTCTTTGACGATTATTACTCGCAGGCTTGTCTAACTATGTTCTCCGTACCACAACTCGTCACAAGAGCCACGCCTGGCAATTATGAATTGAATTATGCAGAACGATCAGTAGTTGAACCTTTTAGAGAATGTGGTTTTAAGGTCTTTGCCGTCATTAGCGAAACGAACCTTTTATCTTATGAGAAGTATTTAACGAACGGCGCTGACTCACTAATCATAGTACCAAATATTGTACAAGACGGAGAAATTATATCAGGCGACAAAACCATTGTGCATATTATTGATTCATTAGCACAAATACACGACAAACTATTTATAATCACGCAATTCTATGGCAACCATAGTTTCTTCACCAACTATGAAAAAGCATTTGAGTTATATAATCCTAATTCAAACAACTGCCCTCCCGAATTAGTTAGAGACTGCACTATGCTCATCAACGCCTACGACAACAGCATTCTATATACCGATTATATTCTATCTTCATTGATAAAAACAATCGACCAACCTAACACGGTTTCAGCATTGATGTTTGTTTCCGACCACGGCGAAAATATCTCACAGGGAGGAGCTGGGCATGGCGGTGACTGCGCACCTACAAAATCCGAATATCATGTGCCCTTTATATTCTGGTGGTCCGAAGAATATGCCGAGCAATATAGCACAAAAATAAACTGTGCCAAACAAAATAAACAGGCAAAAATTAATGGTGATAACATCTATTATAGTGTTTGTGACTTAGCAGACATACAACTCGCAGAAAAATACAACAAACCCTCATGGAGTGTTTTGTCTTTAGACTTTGAAGAACACGAGCGCTTAATTCTTGTCCCCGACGGAAAAACATGCATTCATGTTGATAATCTCGAATCAATCACTCCTTAATACTCCTTAATGCCCTTAAAGACCTTATGTCTTATACTGAAATAGGTTTACTCATAAAACGAATAAAAAGTGTCAAATTTTAAGATTTTGTTTTATGAACCGTGGTCAGTACAACAATTATCCCGAGTCGTTTCGTCGACAAGTTTTGGAAGATTACTTCAGTAGTAA
>JAXJUN010000030.1:0-146362 GCA_036309065.1 Paludibacteraceae bacterium
GCTGCGTGACCGCAAGGGTCGCGCCATTCTATGTTTGCGCTTATCCTCCAAGTGGGGACTTGTCGGGCGCTGCACTCGGAGTGCGTTCCGTCGCACTCCTTCACACAAAAACTCATTCACTCCGTTCTTTCACAAAAAAGCGTTCACTTTGTTCACTTCAAAAACAGCAACGCTAATCACTAAATTAGGACGGGCAGAGCCCTACAGGACGCGGAGCTACAGGACGGCGACAAGCGCCTACAGGATTGTTAGTATTTCTAGTCCAACTAGATTAACTAGCGCACTAGTAACCTAGTAAACTAGGGACCTAGGGGGGGCAGGGTATAGAGAGGGTATAGGCAGGATATAGAGAAGGTATAATAACCATCAACAAACTTCTAAGTAACCACTAACTTATCTCTAACGGTCGAGTCGAGATTCTCCCCCGCTATAACAGAAAAAAGAACAGAGCGTGAATGCTCTGTTCTTTTTTGGGGACTAGCTAACTAGTGGACTAGTGGGCTAGGGTGCTAGATTCCTAGATATCTAGATTTCTAGATAGCGGGATGATAAGACACCGATACACTATATAGTACTCCGGGATAGCGGGACGCCGAGATACCGAGGTAGCGAGGGTGCTAGATACTGACTACTCACTACTGACTACTGACTACTCACTACTGACTACTCACTACTCACTACTCTGTACTCACTACTAATTACAGCCAGCGGACATAGCAGAAGTCCATGCGGTGTGGGAGGAGTTCGTTCTGTGGATACATACGCAATCCGAATTTCATACCGCCTGCGTAATCCAACTGATACGTAATCTCATAGAAGAGATGACTACCCTCAACCTTCACTAATTGCAATGGTTCTACTTCGTACAACTTATCATTATTGTGAGTAGAAGTGCGGATAGCTACCAACTCAACGCCAAGACCCTTGTCGTTCAATCCCTTAGTATCCAGCTCTACCGCTACGCGGAACTTATCACCTACATTGAGGTTGCTGGTATCTGGTTCTTCAATCTTAACCACCTCAATACCATCCCAGTGGTTAACCATATTCTCCTTCCAAGAAGCAATCTCTTTAGCCACTTTGTAGTCGTCTTTGCTCAAGAGAGTATGACGCTTAGCGAGCTTATTATAGAACTTCTCAAAGTAGTCATCCATCATGCGCTTCATGGTGAAGCGTGGAGTGATCTTGGTTACAGAGTTCTTGATATATTGAATCCACTCAGGGCTATAACCCTTGCTATTCTTAGCATAGTATAATGGGATGATCTCGTTCTCTAACATCTGATAGATAGTAGCTGCATCCAATTGGTCTTGGTGTGCTTGGTTCTCGTAGGTGCGGTGCTCGGTCAAAGCCCAACCTGCGCCCTCTACATAACCTTCATACCACCAACCGTCTTTCACAGAGAAGTTGATAACACCGTTCATCTGTGCTTTCTCACCAGATGTACCAGATGCCTCTAATGGACGGGTAGGAGTGTTCAACCAGATATCTACACCAGAGATGAGGCGCTTAGCAAGACGCATGTCGTAGTTCTCAAGGAAGATAATCTTACCCATGAACTGTGGCATACGGCTAATCTCAATAATACGCTTGATGAGGCCTTGACCGCCGCCATCAGCTGGGTGAGCCTTACCGGTGAAGAGGAATTGTACTGGATAGTTAGGATTGTTTACCAATTTATCCAAACGCTCGAGGTCGGTGAAGAGCAAGTGCGCACGCTTATATGTAGCGAAACGACGACCGAAACCGATGATGAGGTTGTTAGGATTCATCTGATCCAAAGCGCGTACGATACGAGCAGGATCACCTTGAGACTTCATCCAGTCCTTGCTGAACTTCTCCTTGATGTAGTCTGTCATCTTCTGCTTGAGGCTCAAGCGGGTCTTCCAAATCACCTCATCTGGAATTTCGCCATATGGTTTCCACATATCGAGTGAAGACTGATTAGCCATCCACTCAGCTGGGAGATATTTCTTATAGATAGCTTTCCACTCGCTGGCAGCCCATGTAGGCATATGCACACCATTGGTGACATAATCTACATGCAACTCCTCTGGGAAATAGCCTTTCCATACAGGAGAGAACATCTTCTTGCTCACCTCGCCGTGCAACCAGCTCACACCGTTAGCCTCTTGGCAGGTATTGAGTGCGAAGACAGACATAGAGAATTTCTCGGTGTTGTCCTCTGGGTTGGTGCGACCCATACCGATGAGGTCATGCCACTCGATGCCGAGTTTATCCGCATACTCGCTCATGTACTTGTAGAAGAGGCCCTCCTCGAAATAGTCGTGACCTGCAGGTACTGGAGTGTGGCAAGTGTAGAGACCGCTTGCGCGTACTACTTCCTTGGCTTGGTTGAAGGTCAAACCGCTCTGTACGAGGTCCACAAGGCGTTGCAAGCCCATGAGTGCTGCGTGACCCTCGTTGCAATGGTAAACATCCTTCTTGATGCCCAACTTGTTGAGCGCGAGCATACCACCAATACCGAGCATGATCTCTTGCTTAATACGGTTCTCCCAGTCACCACCATAGAGCTGGTGAGTGATAGGACGATCCCACTCAGAGTTGAACTCATTATCGGTATCCAAGAGGTAAAGGTCCATACGACCTACAGCTACTTTCCACAAGTACGCCTTTACAGTACGGCCTGGATAAGGAACCTCGATAATCATGTTTGAGCCATCACCGTTCTTCACCTGAGTGATAGGGAGGTTGGAGAAATTCTGTGCCTCGTAGTTAGCAATCTGCTGACCTTCTGGAGACAAAGTTTGTGTGAAATAACCATAGCGGTACAAGAAACCGATAGCAGTCATATCCACATTGCAGTCAGAAGCCTCTTTGATATAGTCACCCGCCAAGATACCCAAACCACCAGAGTAAATCTTGAGCACATGGCTCAAACCATACTCCATAGAGAAATAGGCAACGGTAGGTTTTTTCTTATCTTTAGGAGTATCCATATATGCGCGGAAATCAGCATATACGTCATTCAATTGCTTCATGAATTTCTTATCCTTTGATAACTGCACCATGCGATCATAACTAATCGTATTGAGCAGCATGACAGGATTAGAGTTTACACGATGCCATGCCTCGATGTCAATATAACGGAATAAATCTTTTGCTTCGCCATTCCAGCTCCACCATAGGTTGTATGCGAGCTCTTGCAACTTGCTCAGTTCAGCCGGCAGAGTAGCATGCACATTGCACTCTTTCCATGCTGTCTGATTCACATTACTTACTTTGATTTTCATAAAAATATGTATTAGTTTGTTATTTATTTCGTTTTTGTTGGGTATGTTATTCGCTTTCTTGCAGCAGCGGAGACCGCCAAAAAACACGGTGCTCTATCCGAAAATAGAGCGCCTAATACCAAAAAAGCGTGCAAAAGTACTAATTTTTTTTGAGATATGCAAGAATTTTTGTAATTTTGCACTCGAATATTACAAATTGTGAATTATATATAGCAACTTATGATAGACTCCAAAGAGATATTACGCCGGCGGGATATGCGCGATGTGCTCACATTTACTATTGACCCTGCTGATGCGAAGGATTTTGATGATGCGCTCAGTTTGAAGCGTAACGAAGATGATACATGGCAGGTGGGCGTGCATATAGCCGATGTGTCGCATTATGTGAAGCCAGGCAGTAAAATAGACGATGAGGCCTATACGCGCGGCACAAGTGTGTATTTGGTAGATCGCGTATTGCCGATGTTGCCCGAAGAATTATGCAACGACCTTTGTTCGCTTCGTCCTCATGAAGAGAAACTATGCATGTCGGTGGTATTCACCATGGACGAAAATGCACGCGTAATGAAGCATAAATTATGCCGCACGGTTATCTGCTCTGATGCGCGGCTTAACTACGACGAGGCACAAGAGGTGATTGCTTCGAATAATGCGACCAATGCGGTGGAGGAAGCCATACTCGTTCTCCATCGCCTCGCTGCTCAGTTGCGCGCCGCACGCGTAGCTGCAGGCGCGCTCATGGTGGAGCAAGAAGAAATGCGGTTCCGCCTGGATGAAAAGGGTAATCCTGTAGAGATATATTTCGAGCACCCAAGTGAATCGCATCACCTGATTGAGGAGTTTATGCTCCTTGCTAATCGCACCGTGGCCAAGGCTGTGGGTGGCAGACCATTCGTCTATCGTATCCACGATATACCTGATGAAGATAAACTATCTGAACTCAAAGCATTTAAGAAGCGTATGGGCGATCGGGTGCAACCACAAGTAATAGAAATACTCACCATACGCGCCATGGCAAAAGCCGTCTATTCCACCTTTAATATCGGGCACTACGGACTGGCATTCAGCCATTACACCCATTTCACATCGCCTATCCGACGCTATCCAGACTTAATGGTGCATCGCCTATTGGATAAGTATATCCTGACGGGCAAAGGAGATACGCTCCCACGCGAGATACTACAAGAGATGTGCGACCATTGCTCTGTGTGCGAACAAGAAGCACAGCAGGCAGAACGCGAATCCAATAAGATGTACCAAGCCATGTGGATGGCAGATCATGTGGGAGAAATAATGGCGGGACATATATCTGGTGTGACGGATTTTGGATTATTCGTTCAATTAGACGAGAGTCGCTGCGAAGGATTGGTGCATATCTCTACTATCGGACAAGGAGAATATTGGCAGCATGACGACAAGAACTATCGATTGGTGGCAGAGGGTACAAAAAACAAAAAAAACACAAAAAGTGTCAAATCGTACACATTGGGAGACGCGGTGAGAGTGAAAGTGACACGCGTGGATATCAATCGCTCACAAGTGGATTTTGTACTCGTAGAGGAAGAATGACGAAATAATTACTGGAAAATGCAATAATTGCTGCGATTTATTTGCATAATTGCCAAAAAAGCAGTACTTTTGTGCTCTATATGAAAAAGACTATTCTCTCTATCTTACTTCTTGCTGCATGCCTCATGTGTGCGCGCGCGGAAACAATAATACTGCGTACAGGCGCACGCGTGCGAGGAGAAATACTATTGCAGAATGAAGAAGTGGTTATCATCCGCGATGCTTCTGGCGCACGATTTCAATATCCGCGCGCAGAGGTGGTGGAGATAATCGCTACCGAAGAGGTGCAGTCAGAGGTACAGAAAGAGAAGCCAGTAGAGGTAAGCACGCAGAAAAAAGCTACAGTGCTCTTCGAAGCGGCTGCGGGCATAGCTGTATTGCCCAAGGATACCATAGGCGCCGCGATGAGCATAGATATGCTGGTTGGTTCCCATAAGATAGGCGATAAGCATCTATTCATAGGAGCAGGAGTGGGATACCATGGTTTCTACCTCGCAGACGAGAAATATAATTTTATGCCTATCGAAGTGGCATTACGCATGCCGCTTATGGAGCAAAAACATGCGCCGATGTTCGGTATGGCACTCGGATACGGAATAGCATTAAGCAAGGACTATATAGGAGGTATATACGCAGGCGTGGATGTGGGATATAGATACACAGTCAATAGCAAGACCGCCTTGGTGGTAGCACTATATGCACAATTTCAACAAGCGCGCCTATACACTACCGAAACGATAGACGGAAACATATTCAGTCATCAATCGGGACGCAACCTCGTGGCATCTGGACTCAAAATAGCAATATACCTATAAGCATGAAAGCAATGGAAAAAGGCAAATATCCCAAGCAGGCGCGTAATAAACGCATCGCTATCATGCTCAATGAGCGCGAACAGAGAGCATTGGAGAATTTCTGTACACGCTATAATATTACCAATCGCAGCCGATTAGTGCGCGAGACACTCATGCGCGCTATCCTTAAGAAGATTGATAATGACCAACCCACCTTATTCGACTAACGCACGCGCCATATCAAGCGCTACCCAAGATACAAAAACGCCTCCCGTTGGGGAGGCGTTGCCGTTCTCACGCAAATCGTGTTACCCTAAATAGGTCATTAGGATGTGGCTGCGTTGGCCTTGGTTGAGCTTGCGGATCGCTTTCTCTTTGATCTGGCGTACACGCTCACGAGTGAGGTGCAGTTCGTCGCCAATCTCCTCAAGAGTCTTCTCGGGAGTACCGATACCGAAGAATTTACGCAAGATATCAGCCTCACGAGGAGTGAGCGTCTGTAAAGCGCGGTTGATCTCCGTAGAAAGGGATTCGTTGATGAGGCCTCTATCGGCATTAGGCGAATCTTCATTCACCATCACATCAATCAGACTATTGTCCTCTCCTTCTACAAACGGAGCGTCCACACTCACATGACGACCTGACATCTTGAGCGTCTCAGCAATCTTGTCAACTGGCATATCCAATTCTTCTGCCAACTCTTCAGCAGAAGGTCTGCGCTCGTGCTCTTGCTCGAAACGCTGATAAGCCTTGTTAATCTTGTTGAGCGACCCCACTTGATTGAGCGGAAGACGCACAATACGACTCTGTTCTGCCAATGCTTGAAGAATAGACTGGCGAATCCACCATACTGCATACGAGATAAACTTAAAACCACGAGTCTCGTCGAACTTCTCAGCTGCCTTAATCAAACCTAAATTACCCTCGTTGATCAAGTCAGATAGACTCAATCCTTGGTTCTGGTACTGCTTGGCAACGGAAACGACAAATCGCAAATTGCTTCGGGTTAGTTTCTCTAATGCGGCGCGGTCTCCATTACGGATGCTAACCGCCAACTCTACCTCTTCCTCCACCGTGATAAGTTCCTCTCTACCTATCTCCTGTAGGTATTTGTCGAGCGATGCTGACTCACGATTGGTGATTGATTTTGTGATTTTTAATTGACGCATGTATAATATAGAAAATATTATATTCTTTTGTTAGGTCGGGATTGCTTCGTAATCCACTTTTGTTAGGTCGGGATTCCTGCGTAATCCCCAGCTGCGCGCAGAGCGCTCAGCTCAACCATTCATTCCGCATTGCCTTACAAGCAAGCTTGACGCCAATTACGCTACGAATGGTTGTGATCCGGTCGGGATTCGAACCCGAGACCCACAGCTTAGAAGGCTGTTGCTCTATCCAGCTGAGCTACCGGACCCGAGGAGCACCCAATACAATGGGGCTAACCTCTATATAAAGGAATTAAAATCCAATTCTCATTACCTTATACACACGAAAAAATGTGCCTACTAAGGCAAAAAGCGTGCAAAGGTACGATTTTTTTTTCAATTACGCAAGAATAAGCACTTTTTTTTATGCTTTTTTATAAAAGAGCCTCAAAAAGTTGTGCTAAATCAGGTTTACGGCATGCACCTACATGACGATTAACCAATTCGCCGTTGTTGAAGAAAAGCATCGTAGGGATATTCATAATTCCATACTCTTCGCAGGTATCAGGATTATCATCCACATTGAGCTTGCCAGCAATAATCTTACCATCATACTCATTGGATAACTCCTCTAAAATAGGAAGCATCATCTTGCATGGACCACACCATGGTGCCCAAAAATCAACCACTACGGGTTTGCCTGACGCAATCACATCCTTGATGTTAGCGTCTGTAATTTCAATTGTCATACTGATTATATTTTTTTTATTGTTATTCGTTTTTGATTTGGTTTGCGCAGCAATAGTTCTGTCAATTGTTCCTCCAAATAGGTCTGAATAGCTCGTTTGACAGATCGTGCTCCGTTCTTAGGGTCATAACTCTTCTCTACCAATTCGTCTATCACCTCTGTTGCTACAGATAATATATGTCCCTGCGCTTTGAGTCGCTCTTGCAGTTTGCCCACTTCGATACGCACGATTTGAGCAATCGTCTCTTTCTTGAGTGACTCGAAAATAATGGTATTATCAATACGATTGACGAACTCAGGTGGGAACTGTTTCTGCAGCGCCTTGAGTAAGGTTTGCTGAGCCGCCTTGCTGTCTATCTCTGTGCTTGCAAATCCTATGCCACTACCGAAATCCTGTAATTGGCGTGTACCCACATTACTGGTGAGCACGATAATCGTATTGCGGAAATCCACTATATGCCCTTGGCGGTCGGTGAGTCGTCCTTCGTCCAATACTTGTAATAGCACATTGAAAATATCAGGGTGCGCCTTCTCAATCTCATCAAAGAGCACGATGGAGTAGGGTTTGCGGCGCACCGCTTCCGTTAGTTTGCCGCCATCCTCATGGGCTATATATCCCGGAGGCGCGCCCACTAATAGACTCACCGAATGCTTCTCCATATACTCCGACATATCGAATCGTATGATGGCATCGCGGCTACCGAACATCTCTTCTGCCAAGCATTGGGCGAGGTAGGTCTTACCCACACCTGTTGAACCAAGGAAGAAGAAAGTGCCAATCGGTCTCTTGGGGTCGCGCAGTCCTAATCGGCTGCGCTGGATAGCTTTGACTACAAGTTCTACAGCCTGGTCTTGACCAATCACTTTCTTGCGTAGCACTTCATTCATACCGCGCAGTTGTTCGTTCTCTGCTTTGGCAACGCGCTGTACGGGTACACCCGACATCATGCTCACCACGCTGGCTACATCATCGGTAGTGATGGCATATACCGCCGCTTCGGTATCTCCTATTGCTTTTTGTCTCGCATGGCTGCGCGCACCCACTTCGTCCATCACATCAATAGCTTTATCAGGGAAAGCGCGATCAATAAGGTAGCGTTCGCTCAGTGTGACGCATGCTTTGAGTACTGCATTGGAGTATATCACATTATGATAAGTAGCATAGTGCTCGCTGAGGCGCGTGAGGATAGCTAAAGTCTCTTCTGTGGTGGTAGGACGAACAGTTACTTTCTGGAATCGCCTCTCTAACGCACCATCTTTCTCAATCGATTTCGCATACTCGGCTGTTGTAGTAGCACCTATACATTGTACCTCTCCACGCGCCAAGGCTGGTTTGAGAATATTGGCTGCATCCAGTGACCCCTGTGCATTACCTGCACCAATAATAGTGTGTATCTCGTCAATGAAAAGGATCACTTCGGGGTGCTTATGCAATTCGCTAATCACTTGCTTCATGCGCTCCTCAAACTGTCCACGATAGGTAGTACCCGCTACCATAGAAGCTATATCTAAAGTGATGATGCGTCTGCCGCGTAGCGCGCCAGCTTCATCGGAAAGGATGCGTAGTGCCAATCCTTCTACAATAGCAGACTTACCCACACCGGGTTCGCCTATGAGAATAGGGTTGTTCTTTTTGCGCCTACTCAATATCTGAATGACGCGCTCTATCTCCACTTCTCTCCCTACAACAGGATCCAGTTCGCCTTTCTCTGCTTGTTTGGTGAGATCATGGCCGTATTTATCTAATGCGGTGGTAGTGCCTACTTGATTCGTGTTGGCCTTTTTATTGGATCGCCAAGCACCGTCGCTCACATCACCCAACTGACCTGCGCCATTCGTAGGAGGCGTAGTGGTATTGTGTGGCTGACCATAGAGATTGACTAACTGCTGAAAATCTAATCCCCAATTCTGCTCCAGATAAGCGGCCGCTTTGTTAATCTCCTCACGGGTGATAGCCAATAGTAAATGTACAGAGTGAATCTCTGTTGCATTATACTCATGACTGATACGCTCAGCAATACGCAAGATACGCTCTGTCTGCGTACTACGCGTGATGGGTTCCACCGTATTAGATGGTTCTTGACGATACTCGCGATCTAATTGCTCCTTGGCATCCTGCGGGATGAAGCGAGCTTGTAGCAATAAATCATATGCTGACCCTTCACCCAAACGGATGATGGCGAGCAGTAAGTGTATAGCGTCTATGTGCTTGCATGCGAGGCGTTCGGCTTCGTCATGCGCATAGTATAAAATCTTATTCAAGTTTGGTGTTAGTTGCATCGTAGTAATTGTTTTTAATTGTAAAAATGCCATGCTATGCCTGCGCGGAATACATCTCTATTCGTGGGGTAACCAGGCATAGTTAAGTAATCGTGGTTGTCTTTCATAAAAAGGCGGTTTATATGTTGGTATTGTGCAAAGAAACGCAAGCGGATAGAGCGTACATAAAAATTAGCATACACATTCATCCATGGGTAGTTACCTATCTGTGTTTCTTGCTGATTAGCAAAGAGCCCTGTGGCAGGGCATAGTACAGGTGCGTTGTAGCGTGTGAAATAGCGCAGGTCCACACCTATCTGTGCATCCAGCGCTTTGAACCAAGTGCCGTGGTAGTAGAGTCTGTGCTGCAGTGTGAACATCGGTACGGGCATCACTGAGTCGTTGGTAGTGTGCTGGAGTACCGCTCTATTCTCTAAGTTCACCCACGGAGTGGTGATGTCCAACCCAATATCCGCTGTGATGATCTGCACATTACCATCGTACTGGCGTGGCTTCCAATCGGTGGCGGAGATATAGATAGGATGCGTCTGGTTTTCAAAACTAACATCTATCCTTGGTCTCACCCACTTAGTGGGGTAGTCGAGCGTGGCGCCACCTAAGAAACGATAGGTAAATCCAAATGCATTATCCCACATTAAATGGTTGGATTGGAAATGCTGCAAGTACAAATTCGGTGTCACACTCTTTGCATATGCCCTCGCGCGTATGTACATCGTGTCTTTGCCAGCCAAGAAACGCGTCTGGAGCGCACCCTTGACATCAAATTCACCTATCTTATATCCCAGCAAGCATACTTGTCCTTCTATAGTATAATGCACATGCTTGCCACTATGCTTATGGATGGCACCACCTACGAATGTGTTATTAGTCCATCTATAGTCGTAGATGCTATCATATGGCACCGAGTCGGTTAGGAAGCGCTGGCATTCATTCATCGCAAAAACCGTCGCTCCGAATTTCAGTTTGGTATTATACGCTTCGCAGAATGTGACAGCCAAGGTATTACGAATAGTGAGCACATCGGTGGTGTCATTCGTGCGTAGAGGATCGTAATACGTGGTGTCGTAAAACGACTGATTAGCTGTTTTCTCTATGTAACGCCGATTGGAGTTATTCGTCTCAAAGATATGCGAGAAAGTCATCAACGGTATATGCTCCACTTTGATGGTATCCTTATACACCCGCTTCCCCTCTTCTATCACCTCAATCGAATCTGTATATTCGCGCTCTTTGGTGATGGCATACTGATTATGCAAATACCCGCTCAGGTACCGATAAGCTGTCATCGCGTTGAGGCGAGTGGGTAGGTCTTCTGGGTTGAGCGAACTATTCAAATCGGTCACATCTTGCAATCCACCATTATCGAATGAACTGAGTTGGCTCCACCCAAACGAAGCATGCATACTATAATGCGCTCCGTTATAACTGCCCCATACTGATCCACGGTATAGTTTGCCAGCTGTATTGGCATAGTGTCCCACCGAATTGAGATAGTCCATCTCCACTCCCAAATTGAGCGGTTTGCCTATGTTTCCAGTAAAGAGAAAACTGATATCATTCTCTTCGTGTCCACTCACAAATCCTTTCTTATACGCCACAGAGGAGAATGGAGTGGTGGTGTTGAAATAGCGTTGCTGCTGTGGAGTGACTACATATGGCGACCAGCACCAAGCAAAAGGGTCATCAATCGTGTATAACCTATCTTGTATAATCCGCGACGCAATAGGCGATACCAGCACATTACCATTTGTAGTACTACTCATTGAATAACGCTGCTGTAAGTCTATATCATGGTAATTGAGCATAGCCGTGTCGGTAAAGGCAATGGTATCTGCTATCGCGCTAAAGGATGGCATTTGCCATGTCTTCACACGCGTAGGAATACGCTTCTGCTGGGCAACAACCATGCAGGTTGCTGCCAGCAATAGGCATATGATTCTCCACCGACGATACATCAATAATCAGTTATTTATTGGCTTTCTTGCTCTTCTTGAGTTGTGCTTGTAATTGTTGTATCTCTTCCTCTTGATTGCGAATAGTCTTGAGTAACTCGTTCAGTTCTTCGTTTTCAATCGTGGTAGGATACTGCTCTTCTACGGTCTGCAAGAAATCAGAGAGTACATTCATATAGTTGATGAATGCATCGTATGCGGATTCATACTGCGTCTCACCTTGATCAATATGATTCATATTGTGCAGGTAGTTGATGTCTTGCAATCTGAGCCAATTGAGTTTGAGATTCTTATCTTGGCATAAGTGTACACGCTCTGCTACAGCATAGAGTTTCTGTATCGCTTCTTGCTGCAAGTCATTTCCAACAAAAGTGCTCAAGTCTTTTGCTTCTCCTCTCCAAGTTAATGGGAATGGCGAAGTGATGACGCTTTCGGCAGAGAGTTTCTTGGCTGCCTCAGATGGCGTCATGAAGCCCATCTCACGCTCCAATGCATAGTATGGAAGCGCTTTGAGGAAATCAAAGATGCCTGTGTTGCCATGCTGACGAATACCGAAAGTCTCTGCACCCACCCATATATTGATAATCTGCTCCTCTTCTGGCAGAGATAGCAATTGATTGGCATATTTCTCTGCATCAATAGGGTAGTTATGCCATGTGGAGTCGGAGAAATGGAAACTCAGTTCATCGCTCAAAGCAGTATTGCGAAGCAGCACTTTCATCTTTGGCGCACCAGCAGACTGATATACATAATTAGGGCTCTTCCAACTCAAGATATGCTTAGCGCCTTCGGTCATGATTGTCTTATAACCCATTTTGTGTAGGTTGTATGCCGTCTCGTCTGTATAGAGCAATTCCGTATTCCATACAGTCTGCACCTTAGTATCCAATACAGACTCGATAAGCTTAGCCTGCAATTCCATTTGGGCTTTAAACTCATTCAAGTCGTATTCCGAAGCCAAAGAGTAACTATATGGAGTGGCTACAAACTCCACACATTTGGTTGCAGCTAATTCTTTGAGAATATCAATCATCTCGGGACTAAACTGCTCAAATAGTTCAATCATCATACCACTCACACTCAGCGCACAATGGAACTTATTCTTGCTCAAACTAATCATATCACGCAATGTGCAGCACAAAGGCATGTACGATGTTTGTACCAACCAGTTTACATGGTCTTCGGTAGCCATGTCGTCATAGTAATAATGGTCATGACCAATCTCAAAAAAACGATAACGCTTCAGACGATAAGGGCTGTGCATCTGGAAGCAAAAACATATATTTTTCATAATCCGTATAATTTTTCTTTAATCGTTAAACATTAAACCTTAAACATTAAACATTATAATGTATGGCTAATCACACCATCGTATATTCGTCTTACTTTCAATCCTGCATCATACCAGCGGATAGCATTCACTTCGGCCTTGCCTAATTCATGCAGACTCTTATACATAGCAGGGTACTTGACGATGGCATAAATAGCGTCTGCCATGGCGTCTATGTCCCAGTAGTCTGTTTTGATGGCATGCTGCAAAATCTCAGCACATCCTGATTGGTGGGAGATAATAGATGGACAACCCACTTGCATCGCCTCCAATGGCGATATACCGAATGGTTCGCTCACAGATGGCATGATATAGACATCCGACATGGCGAGCATCTCTTGTACTTGTTTGCCTCGCATAAAACCAGGGAAATGGAATTTATCGGCAATACCTCTCTTGGCTACCAAATCAATCATCTCTTCCATCTTATCACCACTACCCGCCATCACAAAGCGTACACCATCGGTCTTGCTGAGCACACGAGCTGCGGCTTCTACAAAATACTCCGCTCCTTTCTGCATCGTGATGCGACCAAGGAAGGTGACAAGTTTATCTTTGCGTGCAGGCTTGGTGAATTCATCAGGATTGGCTAATGGTTCAACAGCATTATGCACCGTGCTTACCTTATGAGGCGGTTGACCATATTTCTCAATCACCGTGCGGCGTGTGAGTTCACTCACGCACATGATATGATCACATTCATCCATACCGCGCTTCTCAATCGCATACACAGTGGGGTTTACATTACCACGACTGCGGTCAAAATCCGTTGCATGCACATGGATAACCAATGGTTTGCCTGTAATCTGCTTTGCGAATACACCAGCAGGGTAGGTCAACCAGTCATGGCTGTGGATAATATCAAAATCCAAACTATGCGCCAGCACACTGGCTACAGCTTCGTAGTTATTGATCTCTTCTATCAAGTTATCTGGATAACGACCAGAAAAACCAATACAGCCCAACTCATCCGTACCAATACGACGATAGTCATATCGAATACCATTGCGCAAGTGGAAATACTCTTCGGCACTCATTCTGCCCGCCATGCGCTCTTGCACATAATGGTAGTCATTCTCTTTCCATACCACAGGCACGCTGTTGGCACCAATGATGCGAAGGAAAGACTGGTCTTCATCACCCCATGGTTTAGGAATGACGAATGTGATATCCATATCTTCCTGCTGCGCCATACCGCGTGTCAAACCATAACTGGCGGTACCTAATCCACCTAAAATATGAGGAGGGAATTCCCATCCGAACATTAGAACTTTCATTGTTGGTCCTCCTTTCCTTGCTCGTTATTGTATTTCTTGAGAGTGTCCAAGATACTGATGACAGACGCCACACTGGCGGCTGCACTCATACCACCATGCCCTTTGTATGGCGGGTTGCCATCATAAAACTCATTAAGTGTACCAATACATAATTCACTCATCTCCTGCTCGTATCCAATCAAGGCGCGCTCCATGAAAGCTACACCACTATGCTTATATACTTGCATATAGGCCCGTGAATAGGCGGCAATAGTAGATGGCCATACCACACCATTATGCAGACTGCGGTCGCGCTCGACCTGATTACCATGATACATCGGACGATAATGACCGCTCTTAGGCGATAAACTACGCAATCCGCGAGGAGTCAAGAGTTCTTTGGTACATATATCCACTACCGCTTTTTGCTGGCGCTTGTCTAACGGACTGAATGGCAAACCAACAGCCCAAATCATATTCGGACGCACTTCTTTATCCGCATAATCGTTGATCACGAAATCGTATAGATAAACGCCATTCCAGAATGTCTTAACAAAAGCATCTTTGGCAATATTTGCTTGGTATTCCATCAAGTCTGCACTCGTCTCCTTACCCATCTCACGCAACATCTCCGCGGTAAAAAGCATCGCATTATACCACAAGGCATTAATCTCTACCACATAACCCGTACGAGGATTGATTGGCCAACCATTTTCCGTGGCATTCATCCATGTGGCAGGACGCTTGATACCATCCACCCAAATCAAACCATTGCGATGAAGCAAAGCGCGTGGATGGTTCTGCTTACGATAATATGTGATGATATCGGCGCATAATTGACCATATAAATCAGCAGCCTCGCGCAGAGAATATTTATGTGCGAACTTCTGAATGGCGCGAATGAACCATAATAGCACATCGGGCTCGTCCATACCTGTCATCTTAATACCCTCCGTGCGACCATTCATAAAATCCAATACCTCAGGAATAGCCGTCTTGTTGATAATAGCATCCCAATATTCAGCACGATCAATATCTAATGTACAACTGGCTACAGAGAAGAAAGTGGTGCGAGCGTCAGCTTGAAACCATGGATAACCAGCCAATAGATAACATTTATCTCCCTCGCGCTTGTAAAACTGACCCGCAGAATTCTTGAGCGTACTGAACATATCTTCGCGGCTGATACGACGACCCAACTCTTTCTTCCAAGTCCCCTTAAGCGTACTCGTCTTGCATTCTGTAATACCAGCAGAGAAAATAATACTCTCGCCTTTCTTAATCGGCAATTCAAAATAACCAGGTACCAACAAGTCCTCTTTGTAATCATACCCGCGATCACGCTCCTTGATATACTCAATCCCCTTGTACCATTGTGGGTTGTGCGTGTACTGCACAGCCTTACTAAACTGCATATACAGATTAGGGAAATTAGCGTACATCTGATTATAACGCCCATTCTCGCACTCATCCATATTGCTGGATGCAATAGGGTTTTCGTGCGTCAACTCATTCACAGAACGGAAAGCAAGAAAAGGACGGAAACGCAAAGTGGTAGGACTGCTCGATTCCAATAAGGTGTAGCGAATCAGCACTCGAGGCTCAAAACTGACCAACATGCGCTCTTTCTGAAGCACTACCGCGCCAACACGGTAAATAGTACGGGAGATGATTTCGCAGTCAAACTCACGGATGTACTTATGCCCGTTGGGCGAAAAAGTGTTTTCACCATATTGGTGCAAACCCAAATTAAACTCCGCGCCATGCTGGATAACTGTCTCGTCCAGCGAACTGAGAAGCACATAATTGTCTTTACCCAACTCAGGCAAAGGCATTACCAATTGGCCATGATACTTACGTGTGTTGCAATCAACCAGCGTGGTGGAATTATACACACCTGCACGGTTGGTTCGAATCATCTCTTTCTGAAGCGAACGCTCCAAATTAACAAGTACGGTCTTGTCAAAATTTAGATAACTCATAATAGTATGGATTAGTTGTATTTACCACTAAATTTCTCTTGTGCATCTGTCACAAACTGCTTGATGCGCTGCTCTTCCTCTTTCTTGCAAATAAGTAATACACCATTCTGCTCCGCCACAATCATATCCTGCATACCCTGAATAACCGCCAGTTTACCAGGCTCCAAGGTGACTACATTTCCCTCACTCTCGTAGAAAAGTGCTTCGCTATGCAGACTCACATTGTGCTGCTCATCCTTGTCACTCAATTCATATAAAGACCCCCATGTACCTAAATCGCTCCAGCCAAAACTCGATGGCATCACATACACATTGTTCGCCTTCTCCATAATTCCGTAGTCAATGGATATGTTAGGACATTTAGGGAAAATCTCTTCAATAAATGCCTCCTCTTTATCCGTACCCATCAGCAACTCACCCTCACGGAAACGATCTGCCACCTCGGGCAATAAATAACGGAATGCCTCGCTAATCGTTTGTAGATTCCAAACGAAAATACCGCTATTCCATAAGAATTCACCACTATCCACAAATACCTTCGCCATCTCTAAGTTTGGCTTCTCAGTAAAGGTCTTCACTGGGAAAATATCAGATGTGCTAATAGCATCTGCCTCCTTGTTGTGTTGGATATAACCATAACCCGTCTCAGGACGCGTAGGACACATACCCAATGTAAGAATAGCCTTGTGCTGCGCTACAAAATCAAATGCCTTAGAAATTGTATTGCGGAATGTTTCCTCCTCTAAAATAAGGTGGTCGCTCGCAGCTACTACCATGTTTACTTGCATCTCGGGTCTGCTCCAATCTTGGTTCTGTGCTGTAAGCCCAGCTTTGCGTAGGCATATAGCGCGTATGTGCGAAACAGCATAAGCAATACAAGGAGCTGTGTTGCGGCGCGCAGGCTCGCATAAAATCTGCTTCTCATCCAGGTCTGGCACTTGCTCTAAGATAATCTGCTTATACGCCACATTCGTTACTATGAGCATATTCTCAATAGGCACTAATGGACGAAAACGATCTACTGTCATCTGCAGCAAACTGCGACCCGTACCGAAGAAATCAAGAAACTGTTTGGGCTTCTCGCTGCGGCTGAAAGGCCAAAAACGGCTACCTACACCGCCCGCCATGATTACGCAATAATTGTTTTCTCTCTTTGTCATAATGGTATGATGTGTTTTTCTGTAAAGAATAATTAGCGTGCAAAGATACGAAATAATATTGATATGTGCAAGCGCGCGTGTGCTTTTTTTATAAAAAAGAATATTTTAGGCTAAAAAACAATCTTCTTTAAACTTTAAACTTTAAACTTTAAACTATTTTTACTACCTTTGTGTCGTAATTTGGAATAAACTATGCAAAAAAGACTATTGATAGCATGTGTGGTGATTGCTGCGGCAATGTTGGTGGCGTGTAGTTCACCCACCTCTCCGCGTCCATATGGCTATTATCGAATCACCACACCCGATACTTTGTATCGCTCATTCGCATCATACCACCCTGACATGCAAGCATATCCCTATGATTTTGATCTGTCTTGCAATGCCCAAGTTATGCCTCGCCAAAAAGAAGGCGAACGCTATTGGATTAATCTCTATTACCCCGCTTTGGATGCCACTATTCATTGCTCTTATAAACCCCTAAATGGTAATCTGCGCGAACTGACAAACGATGCATTGGAATTTGTCTATAAGAATGCTTCACATGCTACCTCCATCCCCGAGCGTGACTATGAGCATCCTGAAGCAAATGTGTATGGTGTACTATTTGATTTAGAGGGAAATACGGCCTCTTCGTGCCAATTCCTTTTGACGGACTCAATACATCATTTCTTTCGCGCATCCGTCTATTGCAATTGTCCGCCAAATGCAGACTCTTTAGCACCCGTTTATGACTATCTCCGCACAGATGTAATACGCCTAATTGAATCATTCCGATGGGAATAACTATGAATCAATCCGTAATAGCACATATATACGATTCCAAGGCGGCAAACAAACCTTTGCTGGCCATGCTGCTGGATCCTGAAAAAGCGCATATAGAGAACTTGCCTATCACAAAGCAAGTGCAACCAGATATGCTCTTTGTGGGCGGCTCTACAGGAGGAGATACAACAGCATTTATTCGTTCTTTGCGAGCAAAGCTGGAGCAAATGGAAGTGACCATTCCAATCGTGCTCTTTCCGGGAAATGCAGAGCAGTTTACCCCAGAGGCAGATGCGCTCTTATACCTCAGTTTGCTATCAGGACGCAATCCCGAGATGTTAGTTGGGCAGCAAATAGCAGCGGCACAGATAGTAAAAAAATCAGGAATAGAGGCGATTCCAATGGGATATATACTCATCGATGGAGGAGTGGAGACGAGTGTGATGCGCGTTTCAGGTACTACTCCCATTCCAAATGATGATATACATACGATTGTTTCTACAGCTGTCGCAGCCGAATTGATGGGCAAGAAACTAATTTATTTGGAGGCAGGAAGTGGTGCAAAAACGCCGATTTCATCGGAAATAATCGCCACTGTCAGAGCGGCTGTTTCAATACCTATCATAGTGGGTGGCGGCATTCGTACACCACAGCAAATGAATGCTGCGTATAAAGCAGGAGTAAATATAGTCGTCATAGGCAATCATTTTGAATCTAATCCAGATGATCTGGCGCTTTTTACTTCTCATCAGTCACCCGCTCCTTCTATCTCCGCCGATGACGAACGCTATATGTCGCTCGCATTAGTTGAGGCACATAAAGCATTAGAGGCGGGAGAAGTGCCTATTGGATGTGTGATCGTCTCCCAAAACCAAATCATCGGTAGAGGACATAACTTGACCGAGATGCTACAAGATGTAACGGCGCACGCCGAAATACAAGCCATCACAGCAGCTACACAAACGATAGGTGGCAAATACTTGCAAGATGCCACCTTATATGTCACGGTAGAACCATGCGCCATGTGCGCAGGCGCCATCGGATGGGCGCAAATAAAACGAATCGTATATGGCGCGCCTGACCCCAAACGAGGATTTACACAAGTAGCACCCCATGCCTTCCACCCCAAAGCGCAAGTCACTCGCGGAGTGCTCGAAAACGAGTGCAAACAACTCATGCAGCACTTCTTCGCACAAAAGAGAACCAAATAATAAATCTAAAATATGCAATCTAAAATCTAAAATCTAAAATCTAAAATTTGCAATCAAAAATATGAAACTTCCCTCCATTCCATCGTATATATTTCGCATTGGTTTATTTGCGATAGTGGCCATACTTATTGTACTCATGTTTCCGCGATATACGAATGCCTTTCGTTATCATTATGAAATAGGAAAACCATGGGGATATAATGCACTCACGGCTGATTATGATTTCTTGATTTATAAAACCGATAACCAGATGGCAGATGAGCAGAAACATCTTATGTCGGGTTTCTCACCATGCTTTAAGTATATTCCAAAAGTGCAACGACAAGTCCTGGTAATCGCGCACCAAGAGATGGATTGGATCAAGGAAGAAGGATATGCCACCATCTCGGTGGTGCAAAATAATGTGCATCGCAAATATGTATTATCCGAGGTCTATACACCCAAATCAGCATACGAGCATTATGGCTATGAATGTGCTCAAAATCTTGTGCTGGATACAGCCCTCACACAAGCCATGCGCACGAAACAACTGTCTTCCCTCTCTCCTACACAAGGTATGGTGCAGAAAGGAGAACGCATCATCGATAAGGGCGAGATAGTGAATGAGCGCACATATCAAATCCTACAATCCTTAGCGCGAGCTACGCAAGATGAGACAACAGCTAATAACCAGCGCGCTTGGTCCATGATGGGCAAATCTATACTGGTGGTGCTATTCCTTTGCTTGTTTGTGATCTATCTGTATGTATTCCGTAGGCAGTACCTGAATGATTTATCGATGGTGCTATTCTTCAATATGCTGATGGTGATAGTGGTAGGACTGGCATGCTTGGTGCTCCGATTTGATTTGTCCATCTATCTTATTCCTTTTGCGTGGATACCTATCCTGACGAGCGTCTTCTTTGACTCGCGCACCGCATTATTCTTGCATTTCACTACAGTACTTGTCGTTTCTGTCATAGCACCTGCACCTGTGGAATTCTTCTTTGTACAAATGGTAGTAGGCATGGTGGCTGTCTCCTCCTTGAGCGATATGACTCGCCGTGCGCAGTTGGTACAAACCTCCGCGTGGATATTTGCAGCACAAGTGGTGGCATATACCTCAATCGTATTTGCCCAAACAGGCACTTGGTCTGCACTCAATCCGTGGTTCTACCTTCATTTCTTTATCTGCGCATTACTTACAATCGGTTGCTACGGACTGATCTATGCCTTTGAGAAAATATTCCATTTTATCTCATCCATTACCTTGGTGGAACTGACAGATATCAATTCGCACCTCTTGCTTAGCTTGGCTGAGAAAGCACCTGGCACATTCCAGCACTCAATGCAAGTGAGTAACTTAGCATCTGAAGCTGCGAAAACAATCGGCGCAAATGCATTACTCGTCCGCACAGGGGCGCTCTATCACGATATAGGAAAAATGGCAAATCCTCAGTATTATACTGAGAATCAACAAGGAATGGCAAATCCATTATCCTCTATGGATCCCAAAGAAGCTGCGCAGTTAATCATCGCCCATGTGACGGAAGGAGAGCAAATAGCACGCAAGAATAGATTGCCAGAAGTAATCATCAATTTCATCCTCACCCATCATGGCACATCGCTCACACGCTATTTCTATAATACCTATTGCAACGCCCATCCAAACGAAGAAGTGGATAAAACGCTTTTCCAATACCCAGGACCCAAACCCACCACGAAAGAGGCGGCTATCGTCATGATGGCAGACGCAATAGAGGCACGCTCGCGCAGCATAGAAGATTTTTCAGAGAAATCCATAGCAGAACTTGTTGATCAGATGATTGATACACAAATAGCCGATGGACAATTCTCCGAAACACCACTCTCATTCAAAGATGTGGAAGATATACGCCGCGTCTTCAAAGCACGCATAACGGCGATGAACCATCATCGTATTTCTTATCCAACACTCAATAAAAAATCGTAATCTTGGCAAAGCAACAATTATATTTAGCGCCGATGGAGGATGTTACAGATCCTGCTTTTCGGCATTTATGCAAGCGCTACGGGGCAGATCGCGTCTATACGGAGTTTGTTAATGCCGATGCGCTCACAAGGGATATTGAATCTACTACACGCAAACTGCGTATCCACGATACGGAGCGACCTGTCGCTATACAAATTTATGGTAGAGAACCACAATCCATGGTCGATGCGGCGAAGATTGTAGAACAAGTACAACCTGACTTCATCGATATCAATTTTGGTTGCCCAGTTAAGAAAGTGGCAGGTAAAGGAGCGGGGGCTGGATTGCTGCGTGATGTGCCTAAAATGCTCTCTATCGCCAAAGCGGTAGTGGACGCCGTGCAGATACCTGTCACAGCAAAAACGCGCCTTGGATGGGATGATAATGACTTACATCCTGCGCCGGGTAAAACACCTTTTATCGTTGATTTGGCAGAAGCATTACAAGACTGCGGAATAACCGAACTCGCTATTCATGGGCGAACACGCGCGCAAATGTATAGAGGAGAAGCGGACTGGACACTTATCGGACAAGTGAAGAATAATCCCAGAATGCATATCCCTATTATCGGTAATGGAGATATAACGAGTCCGCAGCAGGCCAAAGAGTATTTCAATCGCTATGGAGTAGATGCCATCATGGTGGGTAGAGCCACTTTTGGATGCCCATGGATATTCGCCGATATTAAGAACCACCTATTCCCCGATATGCCACCCATCCCATCACCCACAGGGGATATGGCTGCATGTGTGGAAGTGCTCAAGGAACATGTCATTCGCGCTATTGAATGGTGCGGAAATGATGAGCGAAAAGGTATTATCCATTCGCGCCGCCATTTTGCAGCATCACCGGTCTTCAAAGGACTTACGGATTTCAAACAAACACGCATAGCCCTCCTCCGCGCAGATACTCAAGAAGAAGTATTCTCCATCATGGACGAAATTGTAACTAAATGGGGAAATAAAAAATCGTAAATGGTAAATCGTACATCGTAAATGGCACTTGGTAAATGGTTTTACTCCAACGCACTCTGGCTCTCTATGATAATAGGTGTCGTAGGCTATAAATGGCTCCATTATGGCAGCCCTATATTGCCTACACTCATCTTTCTAATGCTCTTTTTTACCTTTTGTAAAATAGATCCCAAAGACCTGCGCCTCCGTGCATGGCACTGGGCTGTATTAGCTGTGCAGATAGGCATTAGCATAGCCTCCTATTATCTACTTCTCCTCCTTACCCACGATGCGGTCGTAGCCCAAGGCCTCATGATGTGCTTCATCATGCCCACAGCTACAGCAGCACCTATTATCGCAGGCAAGTTGGGTGGCTCAATACAAAACCTCACCACATTCACTCTTCTGAGCAATTTTGCAACGGCTATAGTAGTCCCCATCTTCTTTCCGCTTATATATCAAACGGCAGGAATGACTTTCTGGCCTGCTTTCTTGCTGATAATAAGTCGTATAAGCCCTCTTTTGTTGGGTCCGTTTGTGGCGGCGTGGCTACTCAGATGGGGGTATGATGCATACCAGCGCTATAAGACAAAGCGCAACCCCTCATGCTCTTTTTCGCCCTTCGAACTGCCTCATGCACTTGCGCCTATGCCGTTCTATTTATGGGTAGGAACGATCATCTTTCTCATGGCGCAACTAACCAATAGCATTATTGCCGATTGGACCTCTATACAATTATCTACCATTATCTGGCTTTTGGTAGGCTCCTTCATAGCTTGCCTTATTCAGTTCTTCGCAGGCAAGTATATCGGTTGGCGCCTTCCCGCCGCTACCAAAGGGCATGAGTACGAAGAAGTGCTTCTCAACCCCAATACCCCGCGTGATATGCCTACCATCAGTAGTATCACAGCTGGACAAGCATTTGGACAAAAAAACACCACCTTAGGAGTGTGGATGGCGCAGACTTATCTCAATCCTCTCTCTGCACTTGGCGCCGCCGCGTATATCATATGGCAGAATATCTTCAATTCAGCCCAACTCTCCCGTGCCGCTCACGGCAAGAGAATTTGAATTGTAAACTCCAGTTGCTAAAAAGAGAATAAAAAGCAAATATTCCCCATTTAATTTGTTTATACCACATAAAAGCAGTACCTTTGTACTCGCTTTGGATATGCTATGCATCTTATTTTAACTTTAATTAATAATACAACAATCATTATGAAGAAATTTTTTACTTTTTTAGCAGCTGCGCTCTTCGCCATGACGAGCTTCGCAGCTACAGTCACTTTTGATGTCGCAGTGGACAAAACAGAAGTCACAACAGCGGCAGAATTAACATTGACCAAAGATGGTGTATCTATCTATACATCAAGGGGAGTCTTGGGAAATGCTAAGGAATACCGTTTCTACAAAGGTCAATGGGTTACTATCTCTTGTGAGTACGGAAACATCACCTCTGTTGAATTTACATGTACCAAAGAGGGAACGGCTCAATATGGTCCTGGATGCTTTACAATAGATGCACAGCAAACAGGTACCTATACCTACGAAGGAAAGGTTGGTACTTGGACAGGAGACGCCGAAACAGTTACACTTTATGCATCACTAAACCAAGTACGCGCTACTAAGATCGTCGTTACCTACAAGTCTAATGACGCTAATTTTGTGGCACAACCAGCCATTGAAGGCAATGTGGATTTTGCAGATTCTACTGAGGTGGCAATCACAGCTGAAGAGGGCTTGAAGATTTACTACACTTTGGATGGCACAGAGCCAACCAATGCCAGCACAGAGTACACCGCTCCTTTTGTGTTAACATCTACTACCACCGTCAAAGCTATCGCTTATAATACCACACTTGCTAAAGCAAGTTTGGTTACTGAGCGAACCTTTACACAGGCTACTAAAGTTACTTGCGCTGAGGCTGCAGCACTCGCTCTTGCAATGGAGGAACAAAATGTATTCTCTGAATTGGCATATGTAGTGGAGGGATATGTAACCGACTCTACGCATAGCCAGTCAGGCTTAGTCCAAAGTTTCTGGGTGGCAGATACCAAAGAGGGTGGTAAGGTACTTTATGCATACAATTCGTATGTACCTGAATACTTGAGCGTAGGTACCAAAGTACGCATTCTTGGTCGTTTGTGCAAATACTTCACAGGTGCAAACTACCAACCACAAATCAAAATGGGACAAGTAACCATCCTTCCACAAGAAGGTCCTACCGTAGGCTTTGAGAATACTAACGCTACTAAGAAGGCAGTTAAATTCATCGAGAATGGTCAGGTATTTATCCTCCGTGATGGTAAGAAATACACTATTCAGGGAGTAGAAGTGAAATAACCCACCCATAAATCATAAAGGAATATTCTTTCTAAGACGGTTTGCTGCGGTAAACCGTCTTTTTTTTGCCCCCAAAAAGTACAGGTTGTTTTACGAGTCAATCACGGGTCAATTACGGGTTAGTAGGTATTTTTGCGAGTGACTCTCCACTTCAGTTCGAGTCCGTTCGGAGGCTCCCAGTTCTTCTAGTTCTTCTAGTTTGGCTAGTTAGACTAGTTTATCTAGAAATCTAAAAATCTAGAACTCTAGAAATCTAGATATCTATCCCCAGCACCAGCCTTGCCGTTTTTGAAGCGATAGCTCTTTTATTATCGGGAGGACTGCTAGTGTAACGATAGTCCGACCGAAGAGCGGAGGCGTTAGGAGCCCGTCCATTTAGCGGAGTGGTATGGACCATTGCGACTAATTGCCGAACGCGAGTTTTTTATTATTTTTATTTACAATTATTAAAAAATGATTTTTTATTTGCGCATATCAAAAAAAAGTTGTACCTTTGTGCCCGAAAATGGAGAATACTATTAGTTTACTAATATATTTTTTTAAAACCAATCTTTTATTATTAACAAATTCTTTTATTATGAAGAAATTATTTACTATTCTCGCTGCAATGCTTATCAGTATGGTAGGTTTTGCACAAACTGCAGCGACTTTGACATTTGACAACAAAGCCAAATGTACCTCAAGTTCTACTTCTCAACAGGTTTGGGAAGAGAATGGCATTACTCTTACAAATGACAAGGCCGCATCTTCTACAAATGTAGCTGTCTATGCACCAGTTCGTTTGTATGCAAGTTCAGCAATCACTGTTAAGTGCTCTTTGGGTAACATCGCACAAATTGAGTTTGTTTGTGATACCTACAAAAACACTTATCCTGCAGATTTGAAAAAGTCAATCGGTGCAGAAGCAACGGTTAGTGGCACCAAGGTAACAGTTACTCCTACTGCTACCAGCGATACCTACGCGGTTAAGAAATTGGCAGCGCAAGTGCGCCTCAAAAGTGTAACAGTTACTTATGTCGCTGCTGGTACTGATTTTGTGTCAACCCCATCAATCGGAGGTGATGACTACTTCGTAGAAAAAACTACAGTTTCTATGAAAGCTGCAGAAGGTGCTAAGATTTACTACACACTTGATGGCACAGAGCCTACCAACGCAAGCACAGAGTACACCGCTCCATTTGAGTTGACTGAGACTACTACTGTTAAGGCTATCGCTTACGAGGGCGAGAAAGCAAGTGATGTTGTTACTGTGAAGTTCGTTAAAATGCAAGTGCTCACATGTGCAGAAGCTGCTGCTGCTTGCACAACCACAGAGTCTGCTGATAAATATATCGTTCGTGGTTATGTAACAACTCTTGTAGATGGTGGTTATAGCACTACTTATAAAAATACAACAGTATGGATGGCAGATGCTGCTGATGGTGGTAATGTGATCCAAGCGTTCCGTTTGACTCCTGTGGTTACTGCTGACCAGCAAGTTAAAGTAGGTGATTATATTGAAGCAATTGGTACTTTGAAAAAGTATAACACCACTCCTGAAATCACTGGTGGTACCTATACTATCATTCCTGCTCCAGCTCCTGCAGCTACCGTTGTTACTGTAGAGAATACTACCATTTCAGAAATGGGACAAAACCTCGTTCTTCAAGGTCAATGGAATGAGAAAGCCGTTACTATCTCTTTGTATCCTGGTGTAACTAAAGGATTTGGTGTTTACTCTGGAGAAGGAGAAGGTGACTTCTGGGGAACAATTGGCACATCAGACCTGTTCGTTAATGGCACTGACGCTACCTATACCGACAATGGTGACGGTACTTTCACCTTCAAGGCTACAATGAAGGATGCTACTAATGCACTCTACGAAATCACTATGAATGGTCTCATCCCAGTTAAGCATACTTACACCGTAGCAGGTTCTCCTGTAGCAGTGTTTGGTACTGAGTACGATCCAAAAAATGCTGAAAATGATATGTTCCTCTATAGCGGTACTATCTACGCTTGGGAGAAATCTAATTTGACTCTGTCTGCTGGAAAAATTGAATTCAAGGTTTGTGAGGATCACGCATGGACAACAGCTTATCCTGCGCAAAATTATGTACTTAATATTCCAGCATCTGGTATCTACACAATTATGATTATGTTCGATGCTGCTTCTGGTATGGTAGAGGCTTTCGCAGAGAAAACAGGTGACGCTGTTGTTATCCCTACTATCGCTATCGCAGGTGATATGAACGGATGGAATACCACTGCTAATACTTTCACCATGGCAGAGGATGAGAAGACTGCTTCTCTCGCACTCAACCTTGAGGCAAAAGACTATGGCTTTAAGATGATTATCGCAGGTAGCTGGACAAGCGATGCACAGAAAATCACTCGTGAGAACAATGTTGCCACTTACACTGGTGCGAATGCAGATAATGGTACTCTCACTGCTGATGTAGCAGGTGAATATATCTTCACTTGGACTTATGAGACCAATACACTCGTTGTTACTTATCCTGCTAAAGAGGAACCACAACCAGTTGCTACTTGGGACGAAATCGTCTTCACAGAGGTAGCTGCTAAGGGCTCTCTCAATGGTGCTGTATTCACTGCTGCTACCAACGCTGCATTCACACTCACCGTTACTGATACAGATGCTTCTAAGGTGGAAGTAGATGCTAATACAGCTTCTTTCGGTACTGCAGAGGAAAATGCAACTTATACTTTCCGTCTCAAAACAGGTGGTAAGTCTTCAGCTAAGAATGTTCTTACATTAGCAATCCCTGCTGATGGTAAGCTCCGTATCGCTGCTCGTCCAGGTAGCAAAGATGCTACAGATCGCAATATTGTTGTAAAACAAGGTGAGACTGAGCTCTACAATCAGGTTGTGTTAGAGGAAAAAGTAGGTGACTACTATTCTTATGTTCTTGTTGATGTTAAGCAAGGTACTGTAACTATCGAGTATCCAGTTAACTCTCTCTTCCTCTACGCATTTGGCTTCCAAGCTGTTGCTGGTCCTACAGTAGGCTTTGAGAATATCGAGGCTACTGAGAAGGCTGTTAAGTTCATCGAGAACGGACAAATCTTCATCCTTCGCGATGGTGCTGTGTTCAACCTCATGGGCGCACGCGTAAAATAATATAAAGGAGTATTTACTCCCTTCAAAGACGGTTTGCTTCTGCAAGCCGTCTTTTTTTATTACACCCTACACTATACACCCTCCACCCGCGCAGCGATTAGGGATTAGCGATTAGAGATTAGAGTTTAGAGCTCCTAGTCCTTCTAGTTTATCTAGTTTGGCTAGTTAGGCTAGATGGACTAGTTCGGCTAGAAATCTAGAAATCTAGAAATCTACCACCAGTAATAGCTTTGCCGTTTTTGAAGTGAATGTAATGAACGCTTTTTTGTGAGCGAAGCGTGTTTTTGTGAGCAGCCCATCGTGCCCGTTATGGGTCACGATTAAGCGAAAAGAGAATATTAGCGGGCTGCAAGCTCGCTTGCGAGCCGATAATAGGTGATTTACGCTCAAGGCCGCGTAGGCCAATAGCCATGCGGACGATAGGCTGCGAGTTTTTGATTACAATAAAAAAATATTTTCTCTATTTTCATTTTGTTTTCTTTATTTTTGTTCAAAATCACCAAAAAAAGCATTTTTTATTTGCGCATATCAAAAAAAAGCAGTACCTTTGTGTCCCATTTTGAAAAACACACTTTGCAAAAGAGCATAATAGGTAAACCTATTACTATATAAACATTAAATTAACTTTAAAATCTATTTATTCAAAATGAAGAAATTATTCTCTTTTATTTTTGCGGCATGTATGGCTGTCACAGCTTTTGCTGCAGAGGAAGTTTCTAGCTGTCCAGCCGGTACATTGGTTGACGGTAAAGTTATTCATGAATTAGAATGTTGCACCATCGTGCAAGAGCAAGGCGAGTCAACTACTGCCCTCAAATCAGTATCTCCATGGAAAGCTCCTTCTAAGTCTATCATGACTATCACTCCTAAACCAGGTGTGTCTATTGAGAAGTTCGTTGTTAATGCAAAGACTACTACATTAGGAACTTTCTTGGCTTCAAAATGTACTTGGACAAACGCAGTAAAAACAGCATCAGACAACAAGTTGGTTACTTTTTCTGTAACTAATGGTACAGAACCTGTTGTTTGTGTTTTTTCATACACCACTTATGACATTGTTCAAATTGATTTCACCTACACCGGTGGCGCAACTACAGAGCCAGAACCAGAGCAACCTGCTGACACTACAGTTACTCCTACGCCAGAACCAGAGCCAGAACCAGAACCACAACCAACCACTGAGACCGTTTACTTTATCAATGCTCAAAACTGGAGTGGTACTATCAAAGCATATGCATGGACTTCTTCATCTAACGCAGCTTGGCCAGGCGCGGCTATGACCAAAGAGGCAGAGAAAATCGGTGGCAAAGATGTATATTCTTATACAGCTGCTCCTGGAGCATATAAGAATGTAATCTTTAATAATGGTTCTACCCAAACTGCAGACCTCCTTTGGACAGCAGGTAAGTATTATGTCGTAGATGGTTGGTACACCAAAGAGGAGGCTATCGCTAAATTAGAAGTTCCTATTGCTGATACATGGACTATTGTAGGTGCCCAAGGCTTAGTTGGATCTAACTGGAGCTTAACTGACAAAAAGAATGACATGGCAGCGCAAGCAGATGGTACCTATAAACTCGTTAAAGAGAACCTTACTCTTGCAGCAGGTAACTATGAATACAAAGCAGCTAAGAACCATGGATGGGATGTTGCTGTACCACAAAATGGTAACCAAACATTGAAAATCGCTAAGGCAGGTAAATATACTGTTACCTTCGTTTTGGATGTAAAGGCTAGTAAGTTAACAGCTGATGCAGTTATCCAAGAAGAAGTGGAAGTAATCCCTACAGTTGCTATCGCAGGCGAAATGAATGAGTGGAACGAAACGGCTAATCTGTTAGTTCTCGCTGCAGATAAATTGACAGCAACTGCTACTATCAATTTAGCAGAGGCAAAAGACTATGGATTCAAAGTTATTCTTGGTGGTAACTGGTTGAGCGATGGTGGTGCTATCACCCGCGAGGCAGCTACTCTTGTATTTACAGGCGCTAATACACAAGCTAATACTACTCTCACTGCAGATGTAGCTGGTGAATATACCTTCACTTGGACTTATGCTACCAATACACTCGTTGTAACTTATCCTGCTAAATCTACAGTAGGCTTTGAGAATATCGAGGCAACTGAGAACGCAGTTAAGTTCATCGAGAATGGTAAAATCTTCATCATCCGCGAAGGTAATATCTACGACGCTACTGGCGCACGCGTAAAATAATATAAAGGAGTATTTACTCCCCTCAAAGACGGTTTGCTTCGGCAAGCCGTCTTTTTTTTACACTGTACACTCTAGTTTATCTAGTTCGGCTAGTTCGACTAGTTGGGCTAGTTTATCTAGAAATCTAAAAATCTAGAACTCTAGATATCTATCACCAGTTACAGCGTTGCCGTTTTTGAAGCGAATATAATGAGCGCTTTTTTGTGAGTGAACAGAGTGAATGAGTTTTTGTGAGAACCCAAGGATGTGTTTTTTATATTTTTGCTGACGCAAAGGCATTTACATCCTGCGGATGTGGAGAACCGTCCTGACGGACTAACGATAAATATATTTATAGGTAGGCAGGTAGGGCGGTTCTCCATAAGAGCGATTAGCTATTATGCCTTTGGGTCGGTATTTTTATTATTTTTGTTTAATTATAAAATATATTATGGGTTCGTCGTTTTTGATTAACTCAAAAAATATTTTCTCTATTTTTATTTTGTTTTCTTTATTTTTGTTCGAAATTACACAAAAAATGCACTTTTATTTGCGTATATAAAATAAAAGTTGTAATTTTGGGGCGTAAAATATGTAGATTAACTAAATAACAAACAATATGAAAGCAAAAATCTTTACCTTGTTTACAATTTGGACGATAGCAAGTCTATCTTCCTTTGTTGTGGCTCAAGAGCCAGTCCTCGTCCTTGTAGAGGAAAATGGCAATGAAGTAAATCAGCCATCACAAGAGTCATCTTTTTCTTTCCCACAAGAAACAACTACAACCACTACTACAACTACAGAACCTTCTTCTTTTAATAGTGGTTTCACACCAGTAGAGGAAGAAGTATTTACTCTTACTTTTGAAGACGAAGATGCATCTGCTGCTAAGGCAGCCGAAGAAGCTCGTCTTGCAGAAGAGGCTCGCCTCGCAGAAGAAGCTCGTCTTGCAGAAGAAGCTCGTCTTGCAGAAGAAGCACGCTTAGCCGAAGAAGCACGCTTAGCTGAAGAAGCACGCTTGGCAGAGGAGGCTCGCCGCGCTGAAGAAGCACGCTTGGCAGAAGAGGCTCGCCGCGCTGAAGAAGCTCGCTTGGCAGAAGAGGCACGCCGCGCCGAGGAAGCACGCTTGGCAGAGGAGGCACGCCTTGCTGAAGAAGCTCGCTTGGCAGAAGAGGCTCGCTTAGCAGAAGAGGCACGCCGCGCTGAAGAGGCTCGCCTTGCAGAAGAGGCTCGCCGCGCTGAAGAAGCACGCTTGGCAGAAGAGGCTCGCCGCGCAGAAGAAGCTCGTCTCGCAGAAGAAGCACGCCGCGCTGAAGAAGCTCGCTTGGCAGAGGAGGCACGCCTTGCCGAGGAAGCTCGCCGCGCTGAAGAAGCTCGCCTTGCAGAAGAAGCACGCCGCGCTGAAGAGGCACGCCTTGCAGAAGAAGCTCGCTTAGCAGAAGAGGCACGCCTTGCCGAAGAAGCACGCCGCGCCGAGGAAGCTCGTCTCGCTGAAGAAGCGCGTCTTGCAGCAGAGAAAGCAGCTGCAGAGGCTGCAGCGCAGCAAGCAGCACCAGCACCACAACAAGCACCTGCACAAGTGGAGCCTACCCAAGCAGCTGAACCAACTCAACCAATGACTGAAGAACAAAAACTGGCAGAGCGTATCGCAGCTGCAGAAGCAGCAGAAGCACGCGCACTTGAGGCTGCAGCGAAAGCTGAAGAAGCAGCGAAAAAAGCAGCAGAAGAAAGAGCAAGAATAGAGGCTTTGCAGAATGGACAGGGAATGCCTGTGCAGACAAATGGGCAACAACCAACCATCATCTATGTTACACAACCACAAACAACACAACCACAAGTAGTCTATGTAACTCCTTCCCAAAATGCTGTAGAATTGCAGAATGCACAAGGAATGCCTGCGCAAACAACGCAACAGTCACAACCAGTTCAACAACAACCACAACCTGCTGTACAACTACCTGCGGAAGCACAAGGACTAGAGAAAGCAACTGAGTCTGAACCAGTTAAACTATCACTGCGTGAGCGTTATTATAAGAAATCAGGAACCAACTTCCTATCTGTTGTCAGCGTGGGATACTCAACAGTCTTCCTAATGCCAAACCGCATGGACGGACTTCCTTCTACAGAGTTCGCAGGCAAACGCCACTTCATCAACTTCGAGGTATTCGAATGGCGTGCAAAACTATTCGGTATGCAGATGTTCAATTTCGAAATAGGCGTAAACACTCCTGGATATACGCAAAGCGGATGGACTTACTTATCTACACTCATGAGTGGTGGAGGTGATACCGATGGAGATGGCTATGGCAATAGTTTAGCAGAAGCAGATAAACGCAGCATGTGGTTTGCATATAAACCTGCCATCAAATTCTATATCCCATGTACCGATTGGTTGGCAATCGAATTATATGGTGGTGTGGAGATTGATCTCACCACGGCATGGAGCAAAATTAATGCAGAGTACTATGAGTTCAATAAAGATATACCAGGTCAGAACTATTTCTTAGGAGCATACGGCGGTCTTGGATTGATGTTTACACCAGCACCAGCAATGCCTATTGAAATAAAAGCAGAGTACCGTCATCCAGTTCAGGGTAATATGGATATCGTACCACAAGGATTCTATCTCTCTGCGCAATTACACCTCGGTGCTCCAATACGCAAACCAGCAAAGAAATAACAAGTAGTTAACCTTAATAATAACATTCAATCTTTATCATTATGAAAAAGTATGTATTAGCATCGCTTGCCTTTATGGCAGTCGCGCTCATCCTCGCATCATGCGGTGGTAGCTCGAAAATGACAGTCGCTACTTCTACTAGTGTAGATCTCGCACGCAGTATTCGTTACATTCCTACATTGGCTAATGTACAAGTGCAGTCAACCAAAGTGACAGCTACTATGACCGCTACAGAGTTGGCAGGTCTCAATGCTGAGCAAAGAAAACAAGCCGTAGTGGCGAAAGCAGTAGCTGCTGCAAAAGCAGATGTGTTGGTGGTGCCATCATTCACCACGAAGAAAGATGCTGAAGGTAAATTGGCCTCTATGACAGTAACAGGTTATCCTGCTAAAGTATCTTCTTTCCGCCCATTGTCTATCGCTGACTCACCTTTCTTGAAACAAGTAGAGGCGAAGCAAGATAAAGTATCTGGCCGTATGGTAGTCAATACCATGACAGTAGCCGAAATGGAATATGGACCAAAGAAAACACTCACCCTCTCTCCTTCTGACATCGGTCTCGCAGGACAAACAGAGAAAAAAGTATTGGCATATGCCAAGGAGAAAATGTTGCGCCAAGAGAAAGCAGATGTGCTCTATGAACCACAATATACCGCTACCATCGTAGATGGCAATGTGAGCACTTTCACCCTCACCGCATTCCCAGGTAGATATGCAAAATACCGCACCATCTCTACCAGCGAAATGGAGCGACTCAATGTAAGTGCCAAACCAACAGTTCTGTACAATACCACAGCTGATATCAAAGCCGTTAGCACTCGCATACAATTCAAATTTGCTACAAATAATGCTACCGCTAAAGAGTCAGAAGTAAAGGAAATGGCTCGCGCAACGGTCTTGGCTAAGTATAAAGCAGACTTCCTTCTCAATGAGACTTTCTATTTTGATTACGCAGACAAGGTAATCACTCATGTCACCATCTGTGGCACACCAGCTGTTTATACCAACTGGCGTCCATTAAAGGCTGGCGATATAGTAGATACACGCATCATGGGTCTCAACGGAGCTGCTGCTGACGCAGACGAAGAGAAACCAAAGAGTATCTTAGATATGATCTTAGGATTATTTAAGAAGAAATAATAATTCTATTCAATCGCTTTGCGAATAAGAGGTACAATCTCTGTGTTATCATGCCATCCGCTGAAACGCTCCGCGCCAACGCCGATAGCAAACACAGGTACAGCATGCGCAGTGTGGGAATGGCTCGTCCAACCCACACGCGCTTTTTTATTGAGCATCTGAATACCAGCATCCCCTAACTGATGAATACTCTTATACATCGTTTTGGTATCCTTGCTCTTCTGAGCTACAGCTTGCTTATAGATACTATATAGAGATTGCTCTTCTTTATCACTCAAACTCACAGCCGACCAGAAACCAAGTTGCTCGCGGTAAATGGTCTGTACTTGCTCCCAAGTGGGCGCTGCATTGTTCTTAAATAACTGGGTGAATAAATCGCTTAATACCCATGAGGAGCATTTCTGCTGCGCCAATAAGTCAAAATGCAAGGTGTAATCACTATTGCCTAATGCCATACCGCCCGTTTCGTGGTCTGCAGTAATGAGAATGAGCGTCTCATCTGGGTGCTCTAAATAGAATGTATAGGCATGTTGTAGCGCTTCATTCATATCCCATACCTCCTCAATAGCAGTACGCGCATCGTTAGAGTGACCTGCATAATCTATCATACCGCCTTCTACCATCATGAAAAATCGCTCATAGCGTTTCTCTAAGAATGGAATAGCGGTCTCTACAATCTGTGCTAAGGTTAAATCACCCTCTTTCCTATCAATGCGGTAACGCAAGTTATCACCATGCTTGTCCCCAGGAAAATCACTCTGCTGCACCATGAGCATCTTGTCCCCTGCATCGCTATAAGATAGAATATCTTGTGCTTGCTCCTTACCCCATGCAATACGATAACCCTTCTCTTCTGCTATATGATAGAGATTGCGCAGGTCGTCATTCTTACCTTGTGGGTGGTGAAAACCAGCACCGCCAAAGAAGTCAAAACCACTCTCACTCAGTTGTAATCCTATTTGGTAATACGCATCACGATCCTTTACATGAGCATAGAATGCACCAGGAGTAGCATGGTCAATAGCTACACTCGTCATGATACCAACTCCCCATCCTTGTTTTTTCAATTCAGCAGCAATACTATAAATTGTGTCGCCTTGGGCATTCAATCCCAAAGTGCCATTAGTAGTCTTGTGACCACTCGCCAAGCATGTACCAGCTGCGGCTGAATCGGTAATACCATTGCTTGCTGAATAGGTGGAAATCTGTCCTGAATAAGGCATTTGGCTCATCAGCGTCTGTACACGACCTAACGCTTGACCTTGCGCTGCAGAACGATACATCTCAGCACTAAGCACCTGATTGGCACCCATGCCGTCTCCAATAAAATAGAATATATACTTAACTTCTGCAGATGCACATACTGCCATCAGCAAGATGGCAATCATCATTCCAAATCGTTTCATGCTTGTGTTTTTTTAGAGGATGGTGATTGTTTATTGAGTTTTTTCTTCGCACTATTTCTGTGCCGTTTGCGTTTGCGTGCTTCGCGTCGCTTCTCTGCTTTCTTGGCTTCTCGCTCTTCCAAACTCAAATGAGGCGGCGGTTCTATACCTTGTTCGCGCAATCGCTGATCTTGTATCTCTTGTTGGTGCTCTATCTGTTTCTCGCGCTCGGCACGCTTAAGCTGCTCCACTTGCTCTGGAGATAATGGCGCGTGCTCCAGCAAGTCCATGTAAATAAGCAGCGTAGCCCATGCGTCTGTGGATGCATAACGCGCTTGCTCTGGAGTGAGATGACTATTCTCCCAATTGGTTAATTGCTGAGCCTTGGAAATCTTCTTACCAAAGCAGATGGCAAAAATCTTCTGCAATCCCAACTCCATTATACCGTACTTGCTCACCATGGATTGGATATCCACGCAGTTGGCTGGCGTGAAATTGCGTCGCCTACGCAAACCATTAATATCATCTTTAAAAGCCAAACCTACTTTGCATATCTGCGGGTCAGAGAATATATCTGCCAATTCCTGTGGCATGCCCACATGCGTGAGTCGAAATAGGTAGCAGCGCTCCATACTGGAAATCTGCACCAAGGCAGTAGGGTAGTGTACGCCGCGTGTAAAACTGGGGCGCGCCTCTGTATCTACACCCAAGACGCGCTGCGTGCGAAGATATGCCACCGCCTCATCCACCATGGTGGGATGATCAATCACAATCACTTCGCCCTCAAAGGCCACAAGCGGCAACCCTTGGATAACTTCTTTGCTAATATGTTGACTATATGTATTCTCCTTCACCTTTATTCTTCTATCTCATTATCACGCGATAACGCATGCAGTGCACGCATGACAGCCAATAACTTTTGTCCCCAATGCGCATCAAAAGCCTCGCGGCAGAGCACTACAGCATCGTGCATAATAGACTCTTCGCCAATCTGAAAAGAAGCCGCCATATCCTTCAGCTCCTGGTAGATATCCGCCAAACCCTCAGAGATATACGCAGTTTGCACCTCATCGGTATAAATACCTTGGTCTACAAACACATCCAAATAAGCATCGTCGCTGCCTAATAAGTTGCGAATGCCAATCAAAGTGTAATTATAATCCTGCTCCGTAACGAATCGCTGCGGCTCCTCGTCAGATACTAATTCTTCTATCTCCACTAAGCGCGTGCGTAAGTATAAAACAGGCAATAGGCGAAGAATCTGCTCTATCCATTCTTCTTTGGTATGATTATTGCACTGCTCTAATAATAGACAAGTCTGCGCTGCAGCTGTCACAAAAGAGATGGTGGACTCTTGATAAACGAATGATTTCATGTCACTATTAATAAAAATCATGCAAAGGTAGAGAAAAATTTTGATATTTGCAAATTTTTTATTACCTTTGCAGCAAAATCCATAGGAGAGTATATAAATAAAACAACATTGATAATAATTAAAATCGTATAGAACTATGAAAAAATTATTCATAATAGCCTTCGTTAGTCTCAGTATGGCTACAATGGCGCAGCATGTCAGTCCGCTTTCTATCCAAATAGCGGAGATCAACCTTGATTCACTCCGTAATGCCTATCTATCACAGCCCACGATGTATAGAGCCTCGTTGGAAGTGGTAGCAGAGCAGTTAGAGCAAAATGTACAGCAGATAAAGTCGGCTACACAAGAATTGAAGCAAGAGCAAGCGCATGGCAAGGAAATAGCACGCGCTACCAAAGAGGCGAATAAGAACCTTACAGCTCTTCAGAATCTGTATGAAAAAGAGGAGTCGGAAAAGGATGCATTGCTTGTGATGATTGAGCAGCAAAAGAAGAAACTTACTCGTCAAGATAAAATCAATTCGCAAACAACTGATTATTATGTGCAAATGCTCAATGAGCAGCAGCAGATAGTAGAGCAGTCTATGAGTGACCTCAAAATACGCAAGCAGCAAGTAGAGCAATTGCTTGAGGAGTGGCAAGCCCTTCAGCTTAAGTACCAAACATATAATCAAGAAATAGAGAAGAAAGCATTCGAATTGGCACAGACAGAGGTGCTGCTTAAGGAGCGAATGAAGATATTAAAAGAAGAGCAAAAAGCTGCAAAATCATTATAAACAATAAATCCACCACCATGAGAGTAATCAACCTATCCGAGCAAAATAGTGTGCTCAATCAATACTTGCGTGAGATACGCGATTCGCAAATTCAGCAAGATAGCATGCGCTTCAGACGCAATATAGAGCGTATAGGCGAAGTGATGGCCATAGAGCTTAGTAAGCAGCTCGATTATGAGCCCACTGATGTGCAAACACCGCTCGGAATAGCAACGGTGAATACAATAGCAGCTCCATTAGTGCTCACTACTATCTTGCGTGCGGGGCTGCCTATGTATCAGGGTTTTCTCAATATATTTGATAAGGCAGAGAATGCGTTCCTAAGTGCCTATCGCCGCGTGGTAAAAGATGCGCAGGGCAAGGAGCAATTAGAAATCGTGGCGGAATATATGGCAGCGCCTGCCATAGAAGGAAAAACACTTATCATAGCCGATCCTATGTTAGCTACCGGCATGTCTATGGAGATTGCATATCAGGCAATGCTCAAGCATGGCAAACCTGCTCATACCCATCTATGCTGCACCATTGGCACACAGCAAGCTATCGATTATCTGCGCGCTACATTGCCTGCGGATGAAGATATCACAGTATGGTGCGCTGCCATCGATCCTATATTGAATGAGCATAAGTATATCGTTCCTGGATTAGGAGATGCAGGAGACTTATGCTTTGGACCTAAATTATGAGCTCTTGCGCTAAATACTATACTTTTATCCCCGCGCTTGTTTTAGCAGCGGGGATACTTGTTACAAGTCTATTGGAGGCGGATGTGATACGTGAAATAACCTCCCTCAAGGATAAGACACTCCATATATGGGCATATGCTTTGTTGGCAATGACACTTCTCTTTCCCCTTACGCGAATAAATACACATCATTGGCGCCAATATGTAATCACATGGGTGATATGCTGCGCATATGGCGCGTTTATAGAGATACTACAATCATGCTGCACCACCACCCGCGTGGGAGAATGGATGGATATACTCGCTAATACAATCGGCGCAACGATTGCTTTGATCATCTTTTTCTGTATCTATTATTTATGGCATCATCTGCATACAAATACGAAATAGCACTTCAGTTACTTCTGCGCTCTTCTCTGCGCCAGATATATGCGCTTCTCCATCAATACGGTTCGGCAGAAGAAGCATGGGCACATCTGGATAAACCCGGCATGGATGAGTGCTGGCGAAAGGCAGAGCAAGAAATAGCATGGATAGAGGACCATCGCATTCGTGTTTGGACACAGTCCGATGAAGATTATCCATATCGATTGAAGCAATGCCCAGATCGACCATTCTTGCTTTTTGGTAAAGGTAATATGGATTTATCAGAGGGGCATCTGGTGAGTATTGTGGGCACGCGTCGCCCTACACCCTACGGCATGGAGATGACCGAGAAACTGGTGCGCGAATTGCATGAGCGCCTGGATAAACTGACTATCATCAGCGGCGGTGCCTACGGCATAGATATATGTGCGCATAGAGCAGCTATCAAATACGGAGTACCTACTATCATCGTGCCTGCACATGGATTAGACCGAATATATCCATCTGTGCATCGTCCAGAAGCAATAGCCTCAATGGAGAAAGGAGGATTATTAACGGAATTTATGTCGGGTACCGAACCCATTGCGCCCCATTTCGTGCAGCGCAATCGTATCGTAGCAGGTTTGGCGGATGCAGTAGTAGTGGTGGAGTCAAAGGAGAAAGGGGGAAGTCTTATCACAGCAAGTATGGCATGCGATTATGACCGTGACTTGTTTGCATTCCCTGGCAGACCAATGGATGTCTTGGCCTCGGGATGTAATAAACTCATTCGTGATAATAAAGCACAACTCATCACTTCTGCGGATGACCTCATTCACGCAATGAAATGGGATGAAGATAATAATCGTCAGCCTATCCAAACGCAAATGGTAGAACTCTTTGATGACCTAACACTCAACCAGCAAACCATCATGCAATTACTCCAAACAGCAGAAGATGGCATGCATATCAATCTCATTGTGATGGAGACGCAAATGACCTATGGAGATGTGGCAGCAGAGATGGTAATGCTCGAGGTACAAGGCCTTGTGAAAGCTTATCCTGGGGGTATTTATCGCATCGTAAGGTGAAAAAAGAGGAATAATGCAACTTTTGCTTGCAAAATTAAAAAAAAAATCGTACCTTTGCAGTCTGAAATTAAAATAACGCGTTATATATGAAATCTTTTCTCAATTATTTAGGAATTATCCTTTTGCTACTGGGCGTAATATGCTTGGTGGTATATCGTTTTGCGCTTCCAGCAAATGCATTGCTCATTACGGGTATTGTGTTGGAGGTAGTGGGTGTGTTAGCATATGTTATTGTGAATAAAAAACTCAACTAATGCATGGCTGTTCCTCCCGTAGATAACGAGTTAGAACAATCAAGCGAGGCACATTCTTCCTATAAGCCAAAAAGCAATGATACTGCCAAGTATCATTTGACTGGCATGTACCAAGATTGGTTCTTGGATTATGCCTCATATGTAATTCTCGATAGATCTGTTCCCGCTGTAGATGATGGTCTGAAGCCTGTTCAGCGCCGTATATTGCACGCTATGAAGTGTGTGGATGATGGCAAGATGAATAAGGTGGCTAATATCGTGGGCCAAACAATGCAGTATCACCCTCACGGTGATGCTTCTATTGGTGATGCCTTAGTGCAACTGGGGCAGAAAGATCTGCTCATCGATTGCCAAGGTAACTGGGGTAATATACTCACTGGCGACGGAGCGGCTGCGCCGCGTTATATAGAGGCTCGCCTTAGTAAGTTCGCACTCGATACTGTCTTCAATCCTAAGACTACGCATTGGATGCTCAGTTACGATGGACGTAAAAAGGAACCAATCCATCTGCCAATCAAATTCCCATTGCTCCTCGCACAAGGCGTAGAAGGTATTGCGGTAGGACTCAATTCGAAAATCCTACCCCATAACTTCAATGAGATTTGTGATGCAGCCTTGGCATACCTCAAGGGAGAAACATTCCAGCTCTATCCTGACTTCCCTACAGGAGGCGTTATCGATGTTACCCGCTATAATGACGGCGAAAGAGGAGGACAAGTCAAAATACGCGCACGCATCCAAAAAGCAGATGATAATAAGACACTTATCATCACCGAGATACCATATGGCACCACCACTACGAAGATTATTGAAACAATCCTCAAAGCTAATGCGAAGGGGAAAATCAAAATCAGAAAGGTGGATGACTTCACAGCCGATACCGCGCGTATCGTAGTGCAACTTGCGCCAGGTACATCCTCTGATAAAGCAATTGACGCACTCTATGCCTTCACAGACTGCGAAGTGAATATCAGCCCTAACTGCTGCGTAGTGGAGGATAAAAAACCAATATTCACATCTGTTAGCAATCTATTACGCCTTTCAACGGATCGTACAAAAGCGCTCCTCAAATGGGAATTGGAAATAGAGAAGAGCGAATTAGAAGAGAAATATTTCTATACCTCTTTAGAACGAATATTCATCGAAAATCGTATCTATAAGCAGGAGGGCTATGAGAATGCACCTAACAAGGAGAAACTCATTCTCTTTGTAGATGAGGCATTAGCACCATGGAAGGATAAACTCATCCGCGAAGTGCGTCACGAGGATATAGAGCGCCTATTTGAAATCAAAATGATCCGCATCACTAAATTCGACTCCAAGAAAGCGGATGAGTTGATGAAGGAGTTGGAGAAGAAAATCAAAGCATGCATCAAGAATCTTAAGTATCTCAATGACTATACCATTCAATGGTTTGAGATGCTCAAGGCTAAATATGGAGATAAATACACACGCCGTACAGAAGTGCGCAATTTCGGTGCAATCAATGTGAAGGCTGTAGTGGAGAATAATGAGAAACTATATATCAATAGAGCAGAGGGATTTGTGGGTACAGCCCTCAAGAAAGATGAATTCCTATTCAACTGCTCCGATATAGATGATATCATTGTATTCCACAAGGATGGTAAGTACAAAGTGATGAAAGTGGCTGACAAACTCTTCGTCGGCACCGATATATTGCATATTGCTATCTTCACCAGAGGAGATGACCGTACTGTATATAATGTCGTCTATCGAGATGGTAAGAAGGGCGTTTATTTCATGAAGCGCTTCAATGTGACAGGCGTTGCAAAAGATAAAGAGTACGATCTTACACAAGGCAAACCAGGCTCACGCGTGGTATATTTCACTGCCAATCCAAATGGTGAAGCAGAGGTTATTAGAGTGCTACATAAACCCGCTCCTAATATCAAGAAACTGGAAATCATCAAAGACCTCAGCGAACTGGCTGTCAAATCGCGTACAGCGAGAGGAAATGTGCTTACCAAGAATGATGTAAAAACCATCACTCTCAAGCAAAAAGGCCATTCTACACTTGGCGGACGAAAAGTATGGTTCGATGCGGATGTCCTACGCGTCAACTATGACGAGCATGGCACTTACCTTGGAGAATTCTGGGACGAAGATCGCATACTCGTTATCACCAAAGAAGGTGAATACTACACCACCTCATTCGACCTTACCGCCCATTTCGAAGATAATATATACATAATCGAAAAATGGGATCCTAATAAAGTATGGTCACTCATTCAATGGAATGGTGAGCAGAATTATTACTATGGTAAACGCTTCCGTTTGGAAGATGCGAATGCAAAAGTGCAGTCTCTCATCGGTGATGATAAATCGTCGCGCATGACACTCCTGTCTGACCGTTCAGAAGCACTCTTCAAGATCACTTTCGCAGACGATAAGAAAGAACCATTGGAATTGCTTATGGCAGATTTTATCGACGAGAAATCACCAAAGGCGAAGGGCAAACGAATATCTACATTGGAAATCACAAAGATAGAAGATATTACGCCAGAACCCGAACCAGAGCCCGAACCCGAACCAGAAGTTGAGGAGGTAGAACCAGAACCAACACCTGAGCAGGAGTCTGTTCCAGAACCAACCACTTCCATCGATATAGATGGTGTAACCATGACGATTGAGAAACCCAAAGATACCCAATTAAACCTCTTCTAATATGGAAATCATCCTTGGTAGTCAGTCGCCACGCAGACGAGAACTGATGGCAGGACTCAATCTCCCTTTTACAGCCATCACAATAGAAGCCGATGAGTCCTTCCCCACAGAATTGCAAGCAGGAGATATACCTTTATATATATCGCGCGCGAAAGCGCGTGCGTACGCGAATCAACTCAACGATAACCAATTACTCATCACGGCAGATACCATCGTTTGGTGCGATGGGAAAATGTTAGGCAAACCCGCTGATGAGCAAGAGGCACGCCAGATGCTCCGCATGCTGAGCAATAATACCCATCAGGTCTATACAGCCGTCACATTGCTCACAAAGGATGGAGAATTAGATGCTTTTGTGGATAGAACGGATGTCACATTTAGGTATATGACAGATAGCGAGATTGATTTCTATATCGCCAATTGTCATCCCATGGATAAAGCGGGCGCATACGGCATTCAAGAATGGATAGGTTATACCGCTTGCACACATCTAAACGGATCATACTTCAATGTAATGGGATTTCCCACCCATCGTTTATATGAGATATTAAAAGAGAAAGGTTGTATTTGACCTTTCTCTTTTTCTTTATGGCTTTCGCCTATGGGATTTATTGCTTAGCGCAGAACAAAACTATAGAGCATTCCGAGGAACATTGTCAGTTTGAGCACTTGCTGACATGTGCGATAGTCACTGGGTATCTTCGCAGCCCATAACAACCATAGCGCACCCCATAAAGGAATGATAATAGCCAATACTATATAGCGAGTACTGAACGACTGCCAAGAATGGTCAAAGGGCAGAAGACTATACCAAAACCATCCAATGAGAACTGTTGTCAGCACAATGAGTGCCGTCACCACAATCTTGGTTACTATATTTCCCCAAACGATAGGCATAGAGTGGCATTCCAACTCGCGGTCACCCATCTGGTCTTGCAAGTCCTTCACTATCTCGCGTATCCATGTGAGCAAGAAGGCAAAAAGACTAAATCCACCCACCCATGCGTATATATCATGTTCCAAAGTGGTGTAGGGTAGGATAGTGCTGTATTTGAGTTGCAACTGAGCCACATTAGCAATCGCTATCATCATCGGACTCAATGCCGATAAGAGTGCAATCGTTACATTACCCACAATGAGCAATCGCTTGTAACTACTGGAGTAGAACCATAGCAATCCGGGAATAATAGCAAATAGTATGGCGATTGTGCTACTACGCAGCAACCATGCCGCCACTAATCCGCATACCATACCCACACCACTCAAACCAATACTCAATCGCATCGCATTCTCCTTGCTGATATACTGAGTTACAATGAGTTGGTCAGGACGATTAATGCGGTCAATCTTGATATCAAAATAATCATTAATCACATATCCGCCAGCAGCGATGAGAATAGTAGCGGCTGCAATGAGCAGGAGAATATACCATGGCAACTGTTCACCAAAGGCCACATCGTCCAAAATAGGCACCACTACCCATTTCTCCATCACATAAATCAAAGCACCTAAGAAGAATAGGTTGCTCCATCTTACTAACTGCAATATATTCCTTATCGTGTCCATTATTGTATTTTAAGTATCACACCTCGCCATGCAGGTAGCGTCAGTTCAATAGCATCGCTGGTATTGAATGGAATAGCCCATTTCTCCCCACGGAGCAAGTCTGTCGCTTGGCAACTCTTTATTTCGTCAATGCCCAAATAAACGAATGCATCATTAGGAATGCGTACGCGCATGTGCTGCTCTCGGTCATGGAAATTGATGATAACCAGCAATGTCTCATCTTCCCAATGACGGATAAAAGCATATTGCTCATGCTTGTTGAATCCTTCGCCTTGCGCATAGGTAATATCGTACATCAGTCCTTTCTGCACCGCTTTGTTGTCGCGCGCGATAGTAAGCAGTCGTTGGTAGAAAAGACGCAAGTCGCGTTGCTCTTCGCTCAAGTTAGCACCATCGTATTGACCTTTGTTAGCCCATGCTTGGATACTCTTTATTCCCCAGTAATCGAAGATAGTTGTTCTGCCATCAATACCAGAGAATCCTTCCATGTCCATTCCGCGTTCGCCTAACTCCTGTCCCATATATACCATCACAGCGCATTGGTTAAGCGTTGCTGCTACTATCATGGCAGGCTCGGCACAAGTACCATCTCCGCAGAAAAATCCACTCGCTATACGCTGCTCGTCATGGTTCTCAAGGAAATAGAGCATGTGGTTCAAGCGCTCTCCGCTATGCTGCATCCATTGTGCTGTGATACCTTCTACAGGCCAGTTCTTACTCGTCACTCCGCGCAGGTAATCATACATACCCACCTTATCATATAGGTAGTCAAATCCAGCCTTAAGGTATGCGTCGTAACGATTAGGATCGTAGCATTCGCCGATGAAGATAAATTCAGGGTATTTTTTCTTCACCTTGTCAATAGCCCATTGGAAGAATTCTACAGGCACCATCTCTGCCATATCCACGCGCACGCCATTAATCTTCTTGCTTGCCCAGAATAGGAGAATATCCACCATTTTCTTCCATGTGGATGGAATAGGGAAGAACTGCTTCTCGCCTCCGCCTTGGTAGAAAACACCGTAGTTCAGTTTGACTGTCTCATACCAATCGGTTTTGCTTGGATGACTGCTAAAGCAGTCGTTTCCTGTCACCTTGGCGGGGTATTCTTGGTATCCCTTCAAGTCTATATCCATCGTGAGAGGCTGACCGGGAATATAATAGAAGTTATTCAGCGGAGAGAATGCCCATTCAGGATGATCTCCCTCACCCAAATCTTCTATTCCCTTTGGTTTGTATGTGCTGTGGTACTCGCGCGCCACATGGTTGGGCACGAAATCAATCAGCACATCCAATCCTGCCGCATGGGTGCGAGCTACCAATTGCTCAAACTCCTCCATGCGTTTGTCCTCGTTCACAGCAAGGTCGGGATTCACGTCATAATAGTCTGTAATAGCATATGGTGAACCAGCCAAACCCTTGGTGATAGCAGGCGAATTGAGTTCTGCTGTCGCATGGCGTATGATACCTGTGTACCATACATGCGTAGCACCCAAATCGGCTATAGACTTGAGGGCTTTATCATTGATGTCTGCCATCTTGCCGCATCCATTCTCCGCTTTGGTACCGTTATACTTACGCGTCTCATTGAAATTGGCAAAAAGGCGAGGTATTATTTGATAAATAATGTGTTTCATGTGTATTGGTATTAGTCTCTATTAGATGAGCGCAGCGGTGTCGCTGGCAATCATCAACTCCTCGTCGGTAGGGATAATACAGATAGTCACTTTGGAGTTAGGAGTAGAAATCACTCTCTCTTCTCCGCGTACTTTGTTAGCTTCTTTATCAAACTCTGCACCGAGATAGGTCAATCCAGTAGAGATACCCTCGCGTACATAATCATCATTCTCGCCAATACCACCTGTGAAGACGATGATATCCACACCGTTCATCGCAGCTGCGTATGCACCGATATATTTCTTCACGCGGTAGATAAACATCTCTCGTGCCAAGTTAGCGCGTGCGTTTCCTTCGCGTACTGCATTGTCTATATCGCGTGCGTCGCTTGAAACGCCAGATACACCGAAGAGTCCTGATTTCTTATTGATAAGCGTGTTAAACGCAGCCGTATCCATACCTTCTTTATCCATGATATATGTAGCAGCACCCAGGTCCAAATCGCCTACGCGTGTACCCATCATCAGTCCTTCTACAGGAGTGAGACCCATACTGGTGTCCACACTCTTGCCGTCCATCACAGCCGCGCAACTACCACCATTACCAATATGTGCAGTCACAATCTTCTTGCCCTTTGGATCTACACCCAAGAACTCACAAACGCGAGCACTTACATAGCGGTGACTCGTGCCATGGAATCCATAGCGACGGATAGCATATTTCTCATATAGTTCATAAGGAAGCGCGTACATATACGCGTAATCTGGCATTGTTTGGTGGAATGCTGTGTCAAAGACTGCCACTTGTGGCACGCCTGGCAATGTCTGCTCAATAGCATCAATACCTTTGAGGTTGGCAGGGTTGTGAAGTGGAGCTAACTCAGCGCACTTGATAATCATCTCTTTCACTTCAGGAGTGATAACAACAGACTGGTTGAATTTCTCACCGCCGTGTACCACGCGATGTCCCACAGCGTTGATCTCCTTGAGGTCCTTGATGCATCCGATCTTCTCATCCACCAGCGTGTCGAGGATAAGTTGAATGCCCACAGTATGCTCTGGCATTGGTTTCTCAATCTTCACTTTCTCACCAGTAGGCAACTTGACGAGCAAGAAAGAGTCGGGTAAACCGATTTTCTCTACGCCACCTTGTGCCATCACTTGCTTGCTCTCCATCTCAAAGAGCTTATACTTAATACTGCTACTTCCGCAGTTCAAAACTAATATCTTCATGATAGTATGCTTTTGAAATTACTTATTCGTTCTTTGTACATCGTACATTTACTTTATCGCCTCCTCTCCCTTTCCTTTAGGAGAGGGCCGGGGAGAGGCTTCCTTATTTTATCGCTTGGTTTGCAGTAATAACTACCATCTGCACGATATCTTGCACTTTGCATCCGCGACTCAAATCGTTCACAGGAGCAGCGATACCTTGCAAGATTGGACCTACAGCGTCAGCGCCTGAGAAGCGCTCTACCAGTTTGTAACCTATATTACCTGCTTGCAAGTCTGGGAATACGAGCACATTCGCTTTGCCTGCCACTTCGCTATTAGGTGCTTTGGTAGCAGCTACGCTCTCCACAAGAGCTGCGTCGGCTTGTAGTTCACCATCAATATGCAAATTTGGTGCCATTTCTTTCGCGATGCGTGTCGCTTCTGTCACTTTATCTACTAATTCGTGCTTTGCACTACCTTTAGTACTGAATGAAAGCATAGCCACTTTAGGCTCGAATCCACCCAAACTGCGTGCTGTCTCTGCGGTAGAGATAGCTATCTCAGCCAATTGCTTAGCGTCTGGATTTGGATTTACTGCACAGTCCGCAAAGAGTAAGAAACCATTCTCACCCAAGTGTTTAGCAGGAGTGAACATCAAGAAAGCGCCACTCACGATAGAACATCCTGGACGGGTCTTTAGAATCTGGAAAGCAGGACGGATAGTGTCTGCAGTAGTACCGCGCGCACCAGCCAACTCGCCATCAGCATCACCGTTCTTGATCATCAAGCATCCTAAATAGAGAGGGTCTTGCGCTTTCTTGGCGGCCTCTTCTTCAGTCATACCTTTGGCCTTGCGCAATTCATATAGTAGGTTTGCGTACATAGGCATAGCAGGATCATTAATAGGATCTACTATCTTTGCCTCTTTGATATACTCGTATCCTTTTTCTGCAGCCATCTGCTCAATAGTAGCAGGGTTACCGATGAGGATTAACTGTGCAATCTTGTCGCGAAGTAAGATGTTTGCTGCTTCTAATGTACGAGGTTCGTCGCCTTCTGGCAATACAATGCGCTGTGGGTTCGCTTTTGCCCGCGCAATCATTTGTTCTAAAATATCCATACTATATAAATGTTTAATTGATTTCTAAGTCTGCTAGCCCACTAGTCCCCTGGTTCACTAGTTCCCTAGTTCGCCCAACCTAATTCAAGCGACAAAGGTACTAAAAAAATATGATATATGCAATATAAAGTGTAAAAAAAAGTTTTTTTTTTCAAAAAAGTTTGGTGGTATCAAAAAAAAGTAGTACCTTTGCACCCCGAATGGTGATTGACGGAATGATATTTCGTTTGAATCGCCTATAAATTATATAGCAAAAATCTCAATCTTCTCATGAAGAAAAGCATAGTAATAGCATTGTTATCTTGCCTGCCTGTATTCTTGCTGGCGCAGGAGTCGCAGGAAGTGAAGGGAGCTCATCCATATAAGACGGAGGAGAATAAAGAGGTCGCTCAGGAGTTCGCACACTGGTCGATTACTCCGCATGTGGGATTCAATTATTTTGATGGAGACTTCAATTCTGAGATGAAGCATGCTGTGTCTATTCCAAATGCAGGATTGAGCCTTGAATATGCTTTCACCCCTGTTTGGGCACTGGGCATCGATTATATGTTTGATACATATACCGTTACAGGTAAGCCTGGCTTTGATAATGCCGATACATTGCTGAACGGTTATATGCATAAGGTAGGTCTCTATCTCTCGATGGACCTTATGAACCTCTTCTACCCACGCGCAGAGCGTAAGATATTCAGCCTTCATGGGCTTATCGGTGGAGGACATGCGTGGTACAAGAATAATATTATGTACACCGATGAGACTCGCTATCACACCGCAAGTCACACTCCAAAAACAATGGACGAGTACGGCGGAGCGCTTTATCTGCAAGCTGGTGTGAATGCAGAGTTCAATCTCAGTAGAACAGTTGCCTTGGGCGTACGCGCTACATACAACTATTTTATTAATGACTATTTTGATGGTCGCGGTTATACCACACAGCACGCATTAGCATCAAAGAATAATGATGGCGTGGTTGATGTAACGCTTAACATGCGATTTAAATTAGAAGCAGTTTCTAAGACCCATGTGCGTAATATCTCTTCGCTTGAGACCTTTGAGAAGAATGAACCAATCTTGATTCACGATACACTCATCATCCAACGCGATACTACTATCATTCGTGAGGTAGTGAAGCCGATGAAGGAAGTGAAGCAGCAGAGCCAGATATACTATGTATATTTCGATAGCAATAAGGATGAGGTTCGCAATGATGGCTTGGTTACCATCCAGCAAGTGGCTGACCGCCTATCTGACGATCCTTCACTCTATGCAGTCGTTACTGGATACTGCGATAATACAGGTTCTGATAAACTCAACTACGCGCTCGGTGACCGCCGCGCAGCAAATGTGATGGATGAGTTATGCGCAGAGCATGGCGTAGAGAATAGCAAAGTTTATTCTACTGGCGTAGGTAGAGTAGTAGGCAAGCGCAGCAAAGCTGCATACGGTCCTAACCGCCGCGTAGCAATACGCCTTGTGGACGAAGCTACTTTCAATCGCATGAAGGCACAGCTTGAGCAGAAACGCGCAGAGCGCGGTGCAGAGCAAGCAGATGATGCAAGAGAAGTAGAAGAACCAGCTCAGCAAGCAGAGCAATCCACTGCTGCACAGGTAGAGCAAGAGACTACTCTTCATACTATTCCATTAGCTGAGAGCGCACGCCAGAAAAAAGTGAACGAGTACGCACAGCGTGCACACGAGAATGTGAAGGCTGAGAAGAATATCACTCTTTCTAAGTTGGCTCGTAAATATTACGATAATACATACTGCTGGGTATATATCTATATAGCAAACAAAGATCGCATCAAGAATGCTAATAATGTGCCAGAAGGATTGGAACTCATCATTCCAGAACTCACAGCAGAAGAAATGCAGATAACAAAAACTGGTAGCTTGGAGTTATACAACGCTGCGCGCCAGAATAAGTAATAAACAGGTCCCATAGCTCAGTTGGTTAGTAGCACCTGACTCATAATCAGGGGGTCCTTGGTTCAAGCCCAAGTGGGACCACGACAGGAGGATAGCCCTAAACTATCCTCCTGTTTTTTTACAAATCACCGCCCCGCACCTCCGCGTCCTAGTGCCTAGTATCTAGTATCCTAGTTTATCTAGTTGGGCTAGTGCTACTAGAAAAATCGTACATCGTAAATGGTAAATGGTAAATGATTTTATTTTTGTTATAACAATAAAACATCATTTTGCAATCAGCAATCAAACATATCATCCCGCGCCTTTGTCGCATCCTTCTCCTCGCATGTCTGCTCGGAGAACCAATCGCTGCGCTCTACGCTGCACCAGCGCCTAAGACAGAACAGAATGCCAAAAAACTGACACCAGCGCAGAAAAAACGCGAGGCAGCCAAACGCAAAGCAGCGCGTAAACGCGCAGCTAAGAAAGCAGCAGCGGCCAAGAAAGCAGAGAAAAAACGCCAAGCAGCTAAACGCCAGCGCATCAAAGACGGCAAACCCCTATTGTATGTCTATTCGTATAATCTGAAGACAGGCGAACCATTGCCTGCTACGCATATACAAGTACAAGATGTCAAGGCGCGCCCCGGACGCAAACCCAAAGTGAATAAACCCACCGACCAAAAGCGTGCACGCATATCGCGCGGCTTGCCAGAAGGACGCTATTGGGTCTATGCAGCCAAAACGGGCTTCTTTGCCTCTGATACACTCTATTTCAATCATAAGGAAGACGAAGATACCATCCGCGTGGCGCTTTATCCAGAAACGCGCCTCACGCTCACTGTCACCGATTCTCTCACTTCGCGACCTGTCGTGGCGAATGTCGTCGTGCGTAATCATCGCCATCGAAAGGTGATGCAGACCACCTCCGATTCGCTCCATTCGGTCTTGGCTGTCTTGCTCGATGATAGACAACCATTCTATACTATTGAGGCCACTGCCATCAATTATTATCCCTTTAGGGATACTATCTTCGATGTGCATGATTATACAGGCATAGAGATGGTGCCGAAGGAAATCAAATCGTTCGTCATGCGTGATATCTATTTCGCTACGGGCAAGACACAGATTTTGAGTTCTTCCGAACCAGCCTTGAATGAACTCTATCAACTGCTCAAATCGCGTCCTAAGCAGCGTATTCGTATTATTGGCCACACCGATGATATTGGCTCGGACCGTGCTAATCAGACTTTGTCTGAAGGTCGTTGCCAGTCTGTACGCCAGGAGATGATTAATCGTGGAATAGCAGAGGATAGAATAGATATTGAAGGCCGTGGAGAGAGAGATCCTATTGTGCCTAACGATACTGACGAGCATCGCCAGATGAATCGCCGCGTCGAAATCGTCCTCCTCTAACCCTACACCTTCCATCCTCCACCGTTCGCATCTCGTTCGCATCCTGAACATCACTGAAGGGTGCGTGCAGGCTACATGCAGGGTTTTTCAGTCCAATTTTAGTAGTCCTCTACAAGTGATTTTGTTACTTTTGCTTAGCATTTTTATTTTTTATAAATAAACACTTGCATATATGGTGATTTTTTCGTAATTTTGCAGCGTGTTTAAGATTATAGTAAAGTACCAACGGTTAAGACACTATTTTACAATGAATCGAAAGAACTAAATATAACAAAGCAGCAGTACTAATTCATTAGTGTTGCTCTTTTTTGTATTTAGCCTCCGCGGCTCTGCTAACTCACAAATAGAAAATAAAAAGCAATACATGTCACAAGAAACACAGATACAATTTTTTGAGAACGCGAAGATTCGCGTGGTATGGGATGAAGAGAAAGAAGAATATTTCTTTTCTATAGTGGATGTTATATCTGTTTTGACAGTTAGCGCTGATGCAGCAGCATACTGGCGTAAACTTAAACAACGCCTGAAAGCAGAGGGTAATGAAACCGTGACAAGTTGTCACACTTTGAAAATGTCTGCTTCAGACGGCAAGATGCGTCTTACCGATGTGGCAACAGTGGAGCAGCTTTTTCGCTTGATTCAGTCGGTGCCCAGTAAGAAAGCAGAACCATTCAAATTATGGTTAGCAGAAGTAGCGCGTGAGCGTTTCGAACAGTTGCAAGATCCTGAATTGAGTATAGAGCAGGCCATTCGTGATTATCGTCGATTAGGTTATTCAGAGGCATGGATAAATCAGCGTATTAAGACTATTGAAGTGCGCAAGGGGTTGACGGATGAATGGAAGCGCGGCGGAATGAGAGAGGATCGTGATTACGCGCTACTAACGGATATTATATCTAAAGCGTGGAGTGGTATGACCACTCGCGAGTATAAGGCGCATAAGGGATTGCGCAAAGAGAGCCTGCGAGATAATATGACAAATGTGGAGTTGATGCTTAATGGTTTGGCTGAGGCGGCGGCGACAGAATTGAGTCAGCGTGAGAATCCGCAGGGCTTGCAAGCTAATGCTCAGGTGGCGCAGCGCGGAGGTAATGTGGCGTATGTGGCGCGTGAACAATTGGAGCAAGAATTGGGTAGAACGGTCATTTCAAATAAGCGTGCAGTGCATTTTACCACCCCGCCAGATGAATTGCCGTTGGGTAATATAGAGGAGTAAAAGGGAAGATAAATATAATTAAAGAACAAACCACCGCTTGCTCACGAAAAATAAAAACAACGCGCCTTTGGACTTATTAAAAACGACAAGACATAACAATGCCTCATTTTGTAAATAAATATTCGGACATAAATGTAAAGTACATGAAGCGTTGGTACTCGTTTTATAATGAGTACCTTATAAAACTCCACCAGCTTGGTGGAGAAATAGTTATGCCTCAAGAATTTGGTGTGCAGATACCAGCGATTTCCAAACATTTAGCGAATATATTTCGTGAAGGCGAACTTACTAAGGATTCAGTTATTTCCATTTTGGAAAATACTGCCACAGATGGAAAGCGCTATCGCACAATGTTCTATAATTTAGATGCTATTTTGTCTGTAGGCTATAGGGTAAATAGTGTCTATGCCACCCAATTCCGCCAGTGGGCAACAGGCGTATTAAGGAATTGAAGGCTAAATTATAACCACCGCCTGCTCACAAATAGAATATAAAAAGCAATACATGTCACAAGAAACACAACATATTAATCAAAAGTACACATTCACCTATTATGCAAGATAAATTGAGTGTAACATATAATGATGCTGTGCAAAAAATCAAGCAGGCTATTTTAGAAAGCCAATGGCGCGCTACTCAACACATAAATGAGGAACAATTGGCTCTGTACTATGGTATTGGCAAATTTATATCTCAACATACTAGAACGGGTGTATGGGGAACAAATGCTATAGATACTATAAGCCGTCAATTAAGTGCTGAGTTGCCTGGCTTAAAAGGTTATTCTGCTACCAACTTAAGACTCATGCGCCTATTTTATGAAGCATGGAGTGATTTGTTCAATTCGTCAGCCAAGGCTGATGAATTAAGAGGGAACAACTCGTCAGCCGCGGAGGCTAAAATTGAATAATATTAAAATCATAGATAATATGACAACATCTACTTCTTTTGCCCAGATGGCAAACAATCAGTCTATTTCTTTGTTAAGCGCTCTGCGCGCGAATACCCCCCCCACTAAGGGACAAACTACTTCGCGCAAATTCCTAACCTTATCTATATTCATCCTCCTCTCTTTCTTCACCACTAACGCGTGGGGAGCGGATTATAGTAAAAATGAATTGTGGGATTTTGGCAAAACTGGTAACACCAATTGGGATGGTCATAAAAGTGATTATTGTGGAGCATGTGGTAGTAAGAGCGCTGCTTTCAATGTTTATAAAACAAATATTACTAATTTTAGCAATATTGATTTTTCGAAATACGAGAATGTTTCCTTAACAATCTATGTCAAGGCTGGTACAAATAGTGGAACAAACTCATATACCGTCAAGTTAATAGATGCGAATGGCGACCAAGTTAGCACATATACATCAACGAAATCCAGCGGTATGGGAACGGGATCCAATAGTAGTTCGGCAGAAGAATCCTCTGTTACATTTAGTCCTACCGTCGCTTTCAATGGATATAAAATTGAATTTCCTGCAAAAGCATATATCACACAAACACGATATGTACTAACATACGACGACAAGGCAGCAGCTCACACTGTAACATGGACTATCAATCCTACTGCAGGTGGTACGTTATCTGCAACCAGCGGAAATAGTACAACAGTTAGTCCTAATGCTGCATACACATATGGGGCTTCTGCATATACGGTAACTTCTGGAGCAGCAACTGTGTCACAAAGTGGCAATACCTTTACTGCAACTCCTACTGCAAATTCTACCATTCAAATCAACATGGTAGAAAAACCTAAATACACCGTCAAATTCTATAAAACATCTACTACTTTTGAAAGTGTTACAGAAGCATCAGCAGGTGCAGGTGTTACTCCACCTACAATGGAGGAAGAATGTGGTGAGTGGGAATTCCAAGGCTGGAGTGAATCTTCTTCAAATAGCGAAACTAGTACAACTCCATTAAGTTTAGTAACATTGACAAATGGGAAATATTATCCTACTGAAGATATTGATCTCTATCCTGTTTACACAAAGAGTGAAGGTGGAGGAGGCACAGTAACATGGAATAAAATAACAACAGCGCCTACAGATTGGAGTGGAGAATATTTGATTGTTAATAGCGATTATGCTATGACATCTGACTTTTATTCGGGAACATCAGGTGAGTTTAAAGGTGCACAGGTAACTATTTCTAATAATCAAGTTACTTCTTCTCCTACAGACAAAATGATCTGGATTGTAGAAAAAAATGGTAGTAACGCTCAATACTCTTTTAAGAATAAATCAACTGGAACTTATGCAAAAATTACGGGAACAAGTTCTACTAATGCTGCATTATCTTCCTCTGTAATTTGGTTTACAATATCATCTTCAAGTACATCTGGCGTATGGAAAATCAATAGCGTTGATAATAGTACGCGTTGTTTCTCCTATTATTCAAGAAATAAAACTTTTAGAACTTACGCAAATAGTTCGAATACTACTGGCTCCCTTTATAAGAAAAATGGTAGCAGTTCTACTACCTATTACTATTCATATCCCCAATGTGTCACAGAAACGGCCGTTACTTTGAACCCAAATGAAGGTACGGGAAGCATGGCTGATGTAACAACCCAAAACGGCACTCTAACCCTTCCAAAATGTACATTTACTCGTGAGGGTTATACATTCGCAGGTTGGGCAACTACTGTAAGTGGGGAAGTTGAATTTGCTGATGAAGCTGTCGTATCTAATTGGGATGCAGACATTACCGAACTTTTTGCTAAATGGACTGCCAAGACTATCACTATTACTTGGGATGCAAATGGTGGTAGTGTAAATCCAACATCATCTACTTATACATATAATGGTGCTACGATTACTCTGCCTACTCCAACACGCACAGGGTACTCTTTCAATGGCTGGTTTACAACTGCTATAGGCGGTACAAAAATAACAGAAGTTGGTACAACTAACAAACCAACAGAAGATGTTACTTACTACGCCCAATGGATATCAAACAAAACTGCAACCTCTCTCTCTTGGTCACCTACTTCTTATTCAGCCACCATTGATGCAGATAATACTTTCCCAGAACTGACCAAATTGCCTGCTGATTTGACTGGTGTTACATACTCTAGTTCAAATACCAGTGTTGCAACGATTGATGAAAACACAGGCGATATCACTCTCGTAGCGGCAGGTACAACCACCATCACAGCCACTTTCACCGAAACAGCAACACACACAGGTGCTACCGCCTCCTATACCCTCACCGTCAACCCTTCCAACTGTAAATGGGTAGAAACAACTACTATAGATGATGGAGATGAGGTCGTGATAACGACTAAGATGGAAGATGTTGTTTATGCTTTACCTAATAACTATGGAACTTCTACTCCAAATGTGGTATTAGTTGATAACATTAAAAATAATGAAATACCTTCCGTTTCTAACGATATTAAGTGGACAATAGAAAAACAAGGAGGACAGTACATTTTCCATCCTAATGGAGATTTAAATTCTTGGCTATATTGCACAAATAGTAACGATGGTGTTCGTGTTGGTACAAATGCAAACAATACATTTGCAATTGGACAAAACTTAGAGTCCATAACTCATGTTGTAACGAGCCGTTCTATTCGTATTGGTAGTACAGATTTAGGAGGATTGGTATGGCGTTGTTACACGACCACATCTGACCAAACCCTCAAATTCTATAAACGCGAATGTTTGGATGCTTCTAAAGTTTGGGTAGAGGGTAATTTAGCAAATGTTACTTGTGATCAAACGCTACCACAGCAACTTGCTAAAAACGGAAGTCTTACTCTCAATTTTGAAGCCGCTACAGGCTATGCACTACCAGACAATGTAACTGTTACTGGTACCACTCCTTCGTGGAATAAAGCAACAGGAACTTTAACTATCTCTAACCCTACAGCCAATGTAACTATTACTATTGAAGCCGTAAAACTCCATACAATTAATTGGATGGTGGGCAGTTCAAGCGTATTAACAGAGGAAGTTGCAAATGGCACAGGTGTAACCAAAACTCCTACAAACAATCCAGAGGTTGGTGCTATTGGTAGTTGTGCTAATAAGTTCATGGGTTGGAGCGAAGAATCAGCAGGTTCTACACCTCAAGATGCAGCTTATTATGATGACCTCTGCTCCGCAGCACAAATGAAATCAAAACACAGCAATGTTACTGGTGATAAAACCTTCTACGCAGTCTTTGCGACAGCTACAACTACCCCAGGAACTTCTACTACGACAAATAAAACATACACTCATACGATAACATCTAAAACATGGGACGCAAATGGAGCAAAAACATTGTCTAATATTTCTTGGACTTTGAGCAATAATGGTGATTATTATGGATACGACGGAACGAAAGGTCAGCAAGTTGGTTCTGGAAGTAAACCTGCTAAATCAATGACTCTTACTACAAGTGGATTTGCGAGTGCAAGTAAAATCACAAGCGTAACCATAAATACATCAGGAGCTTCTGATACCAATGCCAAGGTAAGTGTCAAAGTAGGAGGAACAAGTTATTCATGCAATGCTAACACGACTCCTGCAATTAGTACGACAGCAACAGATTACAAATTTACTGGTAATAGTACTGGAGAGATCGTTATTTCTTGGAGCCAAACAAGTTCTAAAGCAATATACTTTAAGTCTATCACAGTAGAATATAGTAACACAACTACAACTCCTGATGTTACCACTTATTCAAACTACATCACTAACTGTTGTGCTTTAGCTCCTGCAACTAATTTGACGGTATCTGGTACAACATCCAATACTGCTACTTTGATTTGGATAGCACCAAGTCCTACAACAGGCATCACTAAACTGCAAGTCCGTAATGCAGAAACGGACGAAGTGGTTGTCAATGATATCGATGTCAATACAACTACTGCTACCATCACAGAAGAACTGACGGAATGTACTTCATATCAATATTATGTAGTATCTGTTGGCGACTGTGAAGTGTTCTCTAACACAGTCACCGCAACTCCTTTTAGCGGAGCAAAGACAGTAAATTACGACTACAATGGTGGTAGCGGTTCAGTTGCATCGTTCACAACCAGTTGTACCAATCAAACCATTACTCTGCCTGCTGCTACACGCGCAGGTTATGATTTCAATGGATGGTACACGGCTGCAACTGGTGGGACCAAAGTTGGTGATGCAGGCGGCACTTACGACCCTACAATATCGTCAATCACACTCTACGCACAATGGACAAAGAAAATATATATTATTTCTTTCCACGCCAGTGGTGGTGAAGGAACGATGGCTAACCAAAGTGCGGATGAAAACGATGTGGTTGCTCAATTGAATGCTAACCAATTTACACGCGACGGTTATGCGTTTGTAGGTTGGAATACCAAAGCTAATGGTGCAGGTATTGCGTATGCTGATCAAGCAACCGATATTACGCTTACAGGCAACCTCACCCTCTATGCACAATGGGCGGCAATCGTAACGCTCAATGATGCAGGTAATATAACAACCACACATCCTGCAATAGCAGATGGATCAATCACTATAGAAGATGGTGCCAATGCCTGTGACCCATACGAGTTCGTGGGTTGGACTGCGATTGCAACAGGAGATTGGAATGAAGGTATCAACGAACCTGCATTGGTTGCTACAACCTATACCCCAAATGCTCCAACAACACTTTATGCGGTATATAAAATCCAATCCGAAGGAAATGCAAATGCATTTAAGTTGTCATTTGAGGGCGGTAATGGCAAGACATATTATGTTGGTTCTTACAATAGTTCTCCTTATTTGAGAGGTTATTCGAATATCACGAAAGAGGAGGCAGTGACCTTTATTAGAACAAAGATGTATCCAGATAATGATACAAAGTACTATATATACATGGAGCAAAAAAGTGAGTACTTGTATTACAATGGCACCTTCAATTCAACGAGTAGTACCCCAGATGAGAATCAAGGTTGGGTATTCCACACAGTTGGAGATAAAATAAAACTACAATCGACATACTCTTATGACCCTGAATATTTGTCATTTACTGATAGAGATGACGAAACTATCAATATGAAAACAAATGATACTGGTAGTGAATTTAATATGCTTCCTGCCGTTACTTCTACCTATGTAGCAGCTCCGCTTTGCAATCAAAAGATAACAATCACTTTTGAAACAGGTAATGGAGACTTTGTAGATAATGCTCCTAAGCCCAATCCACTCACAGTAAACCGAGGTGATGTAATTACTTTGCCTACTTGTGAATACCCTGGTTACGAATTTATGGGTTGGTTGAAGGATGAACAACAGTTAGATCCTTCTGACATTATAGGAACTTACTATACTGGAGATTATACCGTTGATGGTGTTTCTTCAACGATTACTTTCTACGCATATTATAAAGTTATACCTGAAGAAGTTGAGTTTACAGGAAAAGATGATGTAGAATTGCTAATGTACTACTATGATGGTACTGAAAACTACTATTACTCGGTTTCACATGGAGCCGAAAGAGGTGAGTTATCTTCAAAACAGAACTGCTTTAATGCAACTACATGGACATTTACCAATGTGGGAAATATGCAATATCATATCCAAGACGAAACTGGAAAGTATCTAGGCGCATATTCTGACGGAGATAATGACTTGATTCTCTCTGCAACTCCTAAAGTTTGGATATTTACAGAAGTGAATGGTCTTTGGAAAATGATATGCGAGAATTCACCATCGCGTGCATTGATGTATATTTCTACGGGAAAGAAATTCGCCAATGCAGCAATAAGTAACGAAGGCAATGCTGCATATAGTTATGTTACTTTAGGTATCTGTCCATATCCTACATACACCACCAATCCTGTTCTTTCACAAGGTTTCAGTATCACTAATACGGCTATGGTAACTTCTGCTTCTGGTCAGAAAGTGAAAGCAGCAAGTGCATTGACATTGGAAACACGCAATATTGAACTGCCTTGTACATTTACTATTAGTGCTCCAAATATCACATTCTATGATACTAACGGCAACGAGGTAACTGAACTGACATCATCTACAGCAAGCGAACAGTTTGAATTGTATTTTGCATACAAACCTACTGCTGAAAATACGATAGAATATCCTACCATTACTATCGTTGACGATGAGATGAAGACATATACTATCAAGAATCGCATTTATGCTCGCAGCCTGCCTGCTACCTTTGCTATCGTAGCCAAGGTCGGCAATCTCTGGTACGCACTCCCATCGCAAGGACTCAACTCTACCACACCACCTGCTGCATATCCTATAGAGGTAGATGATATGGCAGACCCAACGGCCGTTACTGCTGTTCCTGAAAATGCAGATTGGTCATTGCGTGGAGTATATGAAGCATCACGCAGCGATGCAACCAAAGATCGTTATGTGGCTAATGGAGATAATTTGGTATTTGCCAATAATGCTTCACCTGCGATGACATTGAACGCAAGTAGTTCAGAAAAAGAAAACTATCTGCTCACAGATGCACAATATAACAACTACTATAGTACCAATCCTGGTCTCTACGAGTGGACACCTACTACTACTGACCTTGAGACCTACCAACTCACCAACGAACAAAGAAGCAGAACATTATCAGTAAATACCGCTACTGTCTTTGGTGTACATGCTCAAGATAAGGCAGTAGAGCAAGTTCGCTTCCTGCCTATCACGGGTCGCTACACACCAGCGGCGTTGCAAGTGGTAGAGTGGAAAGAGAATAGTGTAGTCATTATATACAACGGCGATCCTGCACAACCAGCATTCGTATCTGTAAATGGTGCTGCAGCACAAGAGACCGTTCTCTCATCTGCACAACGCGACATTGCCGTTTACGAACTCACAGCCACTGGTTTGGCTGTCAATCCAACACAACGATTGAGCATCACCATCGGCGCAGACAAAGTGATACTGCCTATTCCTTATATAATAAGTGGCGCTCAAACCGATTTAGAACTTCTACCTGGTAGCACAGTGGCGGCTCGCCAAGAAGTAGCCAAAGTAGCAGACTTGGTTGTGCTAAAAGACGCTAAACTTACTGCTGCGGGGGCAAAGAGTGGTCCTTATAAGTTTCGTAATGCGACTATCTACGGAGGTGGCAAATTAGTTATTCCATCCGACAAGGGCTTTGGCGTTGCATCGCTCACCCTCCGTGCTGGTGGAATTACAGATGATGGCAAATACGACTATGTATATCCACAATTCGAACTTCGTGGCACATTCACCAATAGCGCAGCTAAGATTAATTACGACTACATCACCGATTATGACCATTGGTTCCACCTCGTATTACCATTTTCAGGAGACCTCGGAACAATCAAGTACCCAACCGAGTTCTACGGCGCGAATGTCGCAGCAAACAATACAGGTAGCTGGCAAATCAAACGCTACGCAGGCGAAATCCGTGCTACAGGTAACTACGATGCATGGAAGGATATCGAAACAGAAGGCAAAACCTCTACCATCGCTGGTCAGGGCTACATCTTCTGGGGCGCACCTAAGAAAGTAACTGTTAACGGTAAAACAACCCGCCAGAAATGGGGTATCCAGCGTATTACGATGTCAATCACAGCGCCTAATGCAATGACAGCTGAGAATGGCGATAAAGCAATCTCTGAACTCAGTTCTTATGCAAATGTTCCTAATAATAGCCGCAAAGACAACGACCAAGGTTGGAACCTCATAGGTAACCCATATATGGTAAATCTGACAGACATGGCAACTACTGGATTACATGCATGCAAACTTGTAGAAGTCATAGACCCTGCTACTGGTAAGTGGAATGGTAAATGGGAGTGGAACGATGAAACCAATATTCGTTATCTCACCATACCTTCTGATCACTTTGATACCTATACGGCTAAAACCGTAGCACAATCAGTGCCACTAATTGCAGGACGCGCATTCTTTGTTCAACTCGATGGCGAAGCAAATGGTATCACCTTCGCTGCGGCTAAACGCGCATCCCTTATGCCTGCGCTATTGGCTGAAAACAACGATAAACCTGTTGATATCGAAACAGGTATCGTCCTCAGTAACGAGACATCGCAAGATGAAGTGAACTTCTGGATCAAGGACGGCAAGACCAACGACTACGAATACAATGCCGACTATCCTAAGACTCCTAACAACAATCGCTTCAATATCTATGGCGTACACACCAATGGCGATTTGAGTTGGGTGGCTACCAGTCCTGAGTATGCTGCACAAAGCATGCCTATCGGTTATCAAGTGCCTGCTGCTGGTACATTTACATTGAGCGTAAGCGAAACTTATTATTCGGAAAATCTGCAAGCACTCTTCGTTACTGACCATGAAGCATCACCAGAAGTAACAACCAATCTGGTTGATGAAGATTATACCTTCTATGTCAATCAAGCAGAAACCAATAATACACGATTTACAGTTTCTATCATACTCAAACCCGATAAAGAAAATACACCTACAGGAGTAGATAATATCAATACGAAGGCTAACCAACCTATCAAGTTCCTCTATCAAGACAAAATCTATATCCTGCGTAACGGAATGATTTATGATACTACCGGTAAACAAGTGATTACTATTAATAAGTAATGTTAAAAGTGGAATGACTAAAGTTTAAAGAAGAAAGGTTAGAATTATGAAAACAATCAAACAATTATTGATAGTAATCGGATTAGTAAGCGCACTCACCATCTGCGCGCAGACAATGGTAGAGCAGCCACAATTGCAAATGCAATCCACTTCCATTATGATGGGAAGTGGGTCGCGTCTGCCACAAGCGGCGATAGAAGGAGTAACAACCACCTATACACCAAGTGCATCTAATGTACCAAGTGGACCGCGTAGAGCGAAAGAAGAGGATGATACTCCACCACAAGATCCTAATGGACCAAACGAAGACCCAATAGGCGATGCAATACTGCCCCTCGCACTCCTCGCAGCAGCATATGTGCTTTTCCTCGCACGCAAAAAGCATGCCGCTAATTAAAACCCATAATCGGTCTCCAAAAAACAAAAAAAGATAATCATGAAAAAGATTCTACTCCTTCTCGCTCTGGCAAGCGTATGTATGCTCCAAGCTGAGACATTCATCAAAGTAACTGACCCTGCCACACTGCAAGATGGTGACCAAATCGTGATGGGATACGAGGCAAAAGCACATGTGAGTGCCGGCTTCTCGGATACCCAAAAGTTCATTGCTACTGCTACTGCTACTTTCGCAGAAGACCAGCTGACAATAAATGAACCAACAACGATCACACTAAAGAAAAATGGCTCCTTCTGGAATCTATATATAGGCTCCAAACCTGTCGGACATGCTTCTGAAAGTAGTGATTTAGACACTAAATATCGCTATACCACTGATTTCGCTATCTCTATTGAGAATGGCAATGCTAAGATTGTGAGTCAGACACCTGGCAAAAACAGTAACGAAGTCTTTTTTGCCTATAACCCTTCTTCACCACGCTTCGCGCTCTACCACGCAGGTAGTAACATGAAGGCTATCACGCTCTATCGTCTCGACGAGAGTACTATCCCCGATGTGGTGGTCAAAGAAGTGACTATCGATCCTACTGAACTCACACTCTGCGCAGGAGAGAATGCCACCCTCACCGCTACTGTAACACCTGCAGACGCAGTGGATAAAACACTCGAATGGGGTACAACCAACCCTGCGGTAGCTACCGTCAATAATGGTGTTGTCACAGCTGTCGCAGAAGGTACTGCACAAATATGGGTGAAGGCTACTGCTGTGAATATCAGCGATACATGCTTCCTGACAGTATTGGGCGCAATGGACCAAACATCTGTTGCCTACAATGCCGTCAAAGATGCAAGTTGCCTCACCGATGGTGCGAAAGTGTTCTTCGGTACCAGCCAAGAAGGAGAAAACTACATCATGGGTATCTATGATGTGAATATCAGCAAGAATAATATCAAGGGCGTACCCGCTACCTACGGCGAGAAAAGACACACCGTCACCGCAGAAGCAGCATACGCCTACACCGTTCAGCGTGAAGGCGATTATATCATCTTTGTAGATGCTGATGGCAACTACCTACGCCCTATCAGCGATAGCAAACTGCGAAGCAGTACTACACTCGATAACCAAGCTAAATGGACCATCGGTGCCATCAACCAAGATGACGCCACCGTAGAAGTCAAAAACGCAGGATTCACTTCGCGCTATATATACAATAACTGCCAAGGAACGAACGAGATATTCAATATCTACCAGGCTTACGACGCCTCTTATCTGGCACGCACCATCCTCTATGCCAATACCGCGCCTGAATGGACCGACCGCGTACTCGATTCGTGGATGGCTGTCAGCGATACTCTCCTTAACTGGGGACAATACGAACCCGATACAACCTACGCCTCTGACGAGTCATGGAAGGACTGGGGAGACAGCCGTAAGTTCACACTCACTTTTAATGACCTTACCGATGACATCACTGTCACTCTCACAGGCGATACAGCTTTCTTCTGTGGTACACAGCTCATCAAGAAATCAACCATGAACCCAGTTGAGATAACCGTCTTCTGGGAAACAGACGAAGTGGGCGTCTATACCGCCGAACTGCGTCTATCTACTGCCACCCCGGGCGTTGAAGATATTATCATTCCACTCCGCGCAGAAGCAGTACCAATGGGCACTCTGCCAGATCCATACAAACCTGTCTTCTCGCTTTCTACTAAGAAACTAAATCTTGTGCTCAATCCAGATAATAACTATAGCGACCTGCAAGGATTCACTTTCTCTGCCTCCAACCTCCAAAAAATACTCTACTGCAAATGGGCACACACCAGCAGCGTGCTCTTCCAATATGAGTATCAAAATCAGTATATGGAGATATTAGTATCAGACTACGAACTTGAACTCAATGGCTCAGCTCATTTCCCTGCAGGCTATGACTATATAGACGAAGAAGTTTTAGTGGCAGTAGGCGGCGGACTAACCTCTCCCGGCAATTATACCACACGATTGCATTTCTATAGTTATAAGAAAGATAGCAAAACAGAACTCGCCATTGACGAGTATGTCACCATCACCACACAAGTGACACATAACTCGGTTAGCACAGACCTCGATGAACTACAGTCCAGCCAAACACAAGCAACCAAAATGCTTCGTGACGGACAACTGCTCATTCTACGCAATGGTCAGTTCTATACCATCACAGGACGCAGAGTAATGAATAATGAATAATGAATATTTTTATAGGGAATTAGGCAAGTAGGACCAATTAGCCCAATTAGCCCAATAGGACTAGTTGTAAATTCATAACTTCCATCGCAGGAGAAGATGCACATCCGTGCGCGTGGGAATCGAACCAGCAGCACCATTCCAGTCGGAGTGGTGCTCTTGATACCAAGCCCGTTGGTAAAGAGTCTCACTCACGCGCAGATAAAGTGATAACTTCTCCATCGCCTGCCAACGCAAACACACATAAGCCCTGCCGCCCAAACCATACACCGCCGGAATAGAGAAAGCATATAGCACATCGTGCTCATAAGTGTAAATACGATTATCCCATTCACGCGCATCAAAAAACTGCACACGCAATCGCAACGACAGCGGAAGAGCTTTGCCCCTTACACTCAATCCACTCTGCGCAAAATCATAGGCTATGTCCTGATAGACGGTGTAGCCGTAAGAGGTGGTGAGATTGGCTTCGGCGGTTGTGCGGAGCGACCACGCACTCTGCTGCCAGTCATACTGCAGACGCGTGGAGTAAGTGGCTAAATCACCTTTATCACGCGCACGCAGACGGAGAGTGATGTAGGATGTGGAAGGTGTAATGTGTAATGTGGAAGGTGGAATGTTGGATGTATGATGTTGTATGTTGGATGTATGATGTGGTATGTTAAAGCGTATTTCGGTCATGGCGTCATAACCTATCGTGGGGTATTGAGGAATACCATATTTGGGTCCGCTGAAATAGAATATATCTGCATAACCTGTCCAACGAATACCCTTCCAACGACTGACATCAAAACCAATATAACCACCATTCTCATCACCTATACGCGAACTCTCACTAAAGGCATAACCCAACGCATTGTCAAAATAAGGTGAGTAATACCTATACAATGCCGTCAAGGCTACACCCTCAGTAGGATAAAAACGACTGCCAATGATGCCTCCAAATCCCCATCGGGGATGTAATGCTGAAGGTGTAGGGTGTAAGGTTGAGCGGTCGTAGTTTTGAGCAGTGGCAACTTCCCCAAATAAATCAAACCAACCATGGTTATACCGCACCGAAGCACCTATCACCGCCTGACGAGTGCCGCGGAAATAATGCTGATTATAGGCACTATTACGATACGGACGGATAGAGTCCGACCATATATTCTCTATCGCCGTCAACTGCACTTCTAACTTACGATGCCGAAGCGTCATATTCGCCCCCACCAAATGATGAAGGGTGGAGTCATTGGCTTTCTTGATAGAGTAGAGTGCACTCACATGCAATCGCGTGTGGGCATTAAAAACATGCCTATAAGTGCCTCCCGCCCCTTGCAGTCCTTCGCCATCCGCTGATGAGTAATAACGCAGTCCGTTATTCGCCATACCCACCGATTGTACATAAGACGATTTGCCAGATCGAAAAACAGGAGCAAGAACTAATCCTTGACCAAAAGAGGCTTGGAAAGAACCCGCTACTATCGTGTGCATCGGACCGATATCTTTTAATTGTATATACGCATTATACTGCAATTCACTTGCTTTGCTACCCGCAGGACGACGTAACTGCAAACCAAATACCACACGGCGCTTATAATCAAAACGATAGCGCAACTGACCATACATAGGGTCCGTACCTTCAAAAGACTCTATATTACGCGCATCCACACGCGTGAGCAACTCATGCTGGGCATAATGAAAAACCTCGCGCGTGTACATCTTTTCTTTCTCTGCACTACCTATCCGCACGAAGGGCAGTAGATTGCGAATATCATAGTCCGCCAATGAATGAATGAGGCGCAATTCATACAAGGACGCAAAAGGATGCTTATCCGCATAGGCCAGCAATTCGTCTATCTGCTGCGGCGATAGAAAAGGCAACTGACTCAGTTCCTCTTCCGTCGTGGCATTGAGATTGATAGGCGACTCATGAAGCGAATAGAGGTCCGTCTGCAATTGCTCATAGTCTATCTCGCCCATCTCCGTCGCTGTGCGATAGATATCCAAAATGATATCATCCAAAGCAAACGAAGAAGGCGTTATCTGCGCAATAGCAGTGCAGATGAATACGCAAATAATACATATGAGAGTGCTTAATCGTTGCATAAAAACGCACAAAGGTAAGTAAAATTTTGCGTATGTGCAAATTTTATAGTACCTTTGCAGAGAATTTAACCGAAAAATGAAAAGAAAACAAATCATACATATCATCGAATGGGTAGTTGCATTAGCCGCCTGTGGATATTTAGTCTGGCGATTGGCTACCTATGATGATTATGTATCTTTGTTTGCAGAACTGCGCGAAATGGATATTGCGCAGTGGGGCGCTTTGGTAGCAAGTGTGCTGCTCATGCCTGTGAATATGACTATCGAAGCATGGCGGTGGAGAACGCTCATGAATGAGGGGGAGTCAAGAGTGGAAAGTCAAGAGGTAATGGGATGGGGTGAGGCGCATCGGCAAGTCTATTACAGCAAGTTAGCAGGACTAATCACACCTTGGCGTTTGGGAGAATACCCTGCACGAGGACTGCTCATGCAAGAAGACTCCCTATCGCAAGAAATAGAACAAGTGTCATCTAAAGCACTATGGACCAAAGTGCTAACAATGGGAGCCGTAGGAAGTGCCACCATGACTATCGCTATCGTGATAGGCGGATTGATAGGACTGGCAATGGCAGGCAGTCCGGTGAACTTGGGCGATAATTATATAAGCATCTTACTGGGCGTGCTGGTAGGTGCTGTTTTATTGATTGCAGCCGGGTGGAAAATTAGGACTGTCTTATTGTCGTCCTATAGTTCACCGTCGGCTCACCGTCGGTTGACCGTCGGGATGATATGCAAAAATATCTTACAGAGTATAGTGCGACTTCTATGCTGGTGCATACAATTAGGACTACTGCTCTATGCACTGGCCGCATTAACCGAAATAACCGGATTGACGGCTATTTATTATCTGCTGGTGACTATCACTCCTAATGTACCAATAGCCGAGATAGGAGTGCGAGGCGCATGGGCGATAGCAGTATTCGGTACGCCACAAGCAGCAATAGCTGCAGTCGTATTATGGGTGATAAATACATTATTACCCTGCGTAGGATGGCTCTTTTTGAGAAAAAAAACAATAAAGTTTGCATAATTACAAAAAATATTGTATCTTTGCAAAAGATTTGTGAAATATATAAAAACACTATACCATGAATATAAATTTTCAAATTCATTATCGTGCCGAGTACGGTCAGACATTATGTGTGATTGAGACTCGCGAGTCTATCCTTGGATGGACAGAACAATCACCTCTTCCATTGCATTGTCAGGGAACAGATTTCTGGTCTGCTAATGTGCCTGTGAGCGATTTCGCAGGTAGCATTGAGTATAAATATGCTATCCGTTTGCAAGATGGCGGTTATATCTACGAGGCAGGCGAGCCACGCACCTTAGTTCTCAAGACGAGTGATAAAAACCTCATCGTACGCGATGCATGGCAGGCAAGCACCTATGAGGATAGTTTCTATACGACAGCTTTCCTGAAGTCTCTTTTCTTACGCCAAAAGCCAGCTAAGATAAAAGCGGCTAAGGGTAATGTGCGTTTCTCTATCGATCTGCCACAAATACTGCCTACACAAGGAGTGGCCGTTGTGGGTAACTGCCCAGAATTGGGTGACTGGAATGCAGATAATAAGCTCATTCTGAGTGATGCTGAGTTCCCTATATGGAAAGGTGATATCATGGTTAAATCACAAGATATCATTGAGTATAAATACCTCATCTTTGACCTCAAGACGGGTGCTACTGTAGATATGGAGTGGGGTGAGAACCGTCAAATATGGGGAGTGGAGAAAGGTAAAGTGATTATGCAGAATGACCGCTCTTTCCGCCGTACACAACCTCGTTGGAAAGGTGCTGGTGTGGCAGTACCTGTTTTCTCGCTGCGTACTGAGGAGGGATTTGGTATTGGTGAATTCCAAGACTTGAAGAAAATGGCAGATTGGGCTGCTATGACGGGTCAGCAGATGATTCAGACACTGCCTATCAATGATACTACTTTGCGTCATAACAACCTCGACTCCTATCCATACAATGCCGTGTCAGTCTTCGCATTGCATCCAATATATATCAATATTGAGCAGATGGGTCGCTTGACTGCTGCGCAGAAGAAGAAATACGAGGCACAAAAAGCAGAGTTTAATGCCAAGACGATAGCTGATTATCAGTGTGTATATGATGCGAAGATGGTTTTCTTCAAGGCACTCTATAAGCAAGATAAAGATGCTCTCTTCTCTTCTGCTGAATACAAAGCATTCGTAGAAAAGAATAATAGTTGGTTGGAGCCATATGCTGCTTTCTTGAGTAAGCGTGACAAGCAACCAAAAGATTTCTATAAGTTCTTACAGTTCCACGCCGATAAGCAATTAGCTGATGCGGTGGCATATGCACACTCTATCGGTGTGGCTATGAAGGGTGATATACCTATTGGTATCTCTCCAGACTCAGTAGATGCGGTAGAGTTCCCAGAACTCTTCAACCTCAATGCCTCTGCAGGTGCACCACCCGATGATTTCTCTATCAGTGGTCAGAACTGGGGTTTCCCAACCTATAACTGGGATGAGATGGCAAAAGATGGTTTTGGATGGTGGAAACAACGCTTCCAGAAGATGCAAGACTATTTTGATGCGTATCGTGTGGATCATATCCTTGGTTTCTTCCGTATTTGGCAAATGCGCAAAACCGATGTATGGGGATTGTGCGGCCATTTCGTACCTGCACTGCCATACAGTTATGACGATCTCTGCGCACAAGGTGTATGTCTTGACTGGGACCGTATGACCAAGCCATATATCCGCTCTAATTTCTTAGGCGATGTATTAGGATATGATACCGAGTGGGCGAAGAATAACGCTTTACAAACCCGCGATGGATATATCTACTGGTTCAGACCAGAATTCGATACACAAGCTAAGGTTCAAGCATGGTATGATGCACTCATGGCAGATGAGAAAGCTTTGGCGGCAACAGGATTATCAGCTGAGGCAGCAAAGAACCTCTGTGATGGACTTATTTACTTGCACTGCGAAGTACTGATGGTAGAGGACCAAAAGAATCCAGGTTGGTTACACCCGCGTATCTCTATCTATCAGAGCCATTCATTCAATGAGTTGTACTCAGACCAGAAAGAGGTACTAATGCGTATATACAATGACTATTTCTTCCGTCGCCATACCAGTTTCTGGCGCGATTCTGCTATGCGCAAACTGCCTACATTGATTGGAGCTACGAAGATGCTCTGCTGCGGTGAGGACTTGGGTATGGTGCCTGCTTGTGTGCCTGATGTGATGCATGAGTTGCAAATCTTGAGTCTCGAGATACAACGCATGCCAAAAGACCCAACCGTTGCTTTCGCTCACCCAGCTGATGCACCTTATCAAAGTGTATGCACCACAGGTACACACGATATGAATCCATTGCGCGCATGGTGGGAAGAGGACCGTGCGGTAACACAACAATTCTATAACGAGCAAATGGGTTGGTGGGGCGATGCACCACAGGAGATGACTCCAGAGATAGCAGAGTTCATCATCAATCAGCATATGTACAGTCCTGCTATGTGGGTGATCTTACCACTCCAAGACTGGATGGCTATTGATGGCGATGTGCGCCTCAAGGACCAACATGCCGATCGTATCAATGTGCCTGCTAATCCAAGACATTTCTGGAACTGGCGCATGCATATCTCCATAGAACAACTGCTCAAGGAAGATAAACTGAATGCAAAAGTAAAGAAACTGACAAGCGTTCGATAAGATACCAAATAAAATCAGCGAGGAAATAACCTCGCTGATTTTATTTATTGGTCTTATTGGTCTAATTAGTCTAATTGATTATTAGATACTAAGGGTGAGCATCGCTTGCCATTTATCTTCCTTGATATCTTTCTTCTGATGAATAGCCTTGGTGAGTGGTACGAGTACAATCTCTTCATTCTGAATACCTACCATCACATTGCGTTGCTCATCCATGAGCGCTTGTACAGCAGCGATACCTAATCGTGAGGCCAAGATACGGTCTGAAGCGGTGGGTCTTCCTCCGCGTTGGAGGTGACCAAGGATAGTGACGCGTGTAGAGTATTCTGGGTGCTCTTTCTCAATTATAGATGCCACAGCATTGGCTCCTCCTTCGATAGCATGTTCTTGAACGAGTACGATAGATGAGTTTTTAGACTTACGGCGACCGTTACCAATAGCGTCTTCTATCTGATCCATGATAGTGGCTCTCTCAGGGATGATAGCAGCTTCGCATCCGCCTGCGATGGCAGCATTGAGGGTGAGGAAACCTGCATCGCGTCCCATCACTTCAACAAGGAAGACACGTTCGTGGCTGGTGGCAGTATCACGCAGTTTATCAATACACTCCATGATGGTGCTCAGCGATGTGTCGTAACCAATAGTGGCGTCAGTGCCCCATAGGTCATTATCGATGGTGGCTGGTATGCCAATGACGGGTATGTTAAACTCTTGTGCGAAGATGCGCGCTCCTGTGAAAGTGCCATCTCCACCGATGACGATGAGTGCGTCAATCTGTTCGCGCACGAGTGTCTCGTATGCTTGTTTGCGTCCTTCTGCTGTAGTGAACTCAGGGCAACGGGCAGATTTGATGATTGTACCACCGCGTTGGATGATGCCAGACACATCCTGCGATGTGAATGGTTTTACTTCGCCATCAATCAGTCCGCGATAACCACGATAGATGGCTTTTACTTGCCATCCTTGGCTAATAGCAGCGCGGGTGACGGCACGCACAGCTGCATTCATACCTGGTGCATCGCCACCGGAAGTGAGAACGCCAATAGTGTTGATTTTGTATTCCATTTTATATCAGTTATCAGTTATCAGTTGTCAGTTATCAGTATTCAGTTTTAGTAGTGTGTCTTTTACTTTTTCCATTAGCCAGAGTGGGGTGCTGGTGGCACCACAGATACCAATTTGAATGGTAGAAAGAGGAATAGAGAAAGTGGAAAGATCGATAGTCTCTACTTCTTCTGGTTGACTAACAAAAATCGTGCGAGGATTTGCTTCTAAGCAATGATTGAATAAGACACGCGCATTGCTGGATTTTTTACCACCTACAAAAATGACCACATCGTGTGCTCTTGCGAAATCTTGTAGTCGCTGTACTCTATTGGCTACATTGCGGCAAATAGTGTCATGGTACTCAAAGATAGGTGGATTTTGCTGTGCTTCTTCGGCCTGTAGTAATTTATTTTGAATAGCTTGTACCAATGCTTGGAAACCCTCTACCGATTTGGTTGTTTGTGAGAAAAGATAGATAGGGCGCGCGAAATCAATGCGGTCTATTTGGTCAACTGACTCAATGACGATAGCCGTGTTGTTGGTTTGTCCTTGCAGACCGATGACTTCCGCATGTCCGGTTTTGCCAAAGATAACTATCTGTGGTGGTTGTTGCTCATCATTCTTATGCTTCTCATAGCAGGCACGAATACGATCTTGTAGTTTCTTCACCACGGGACAAGTGGCGTCTGTGATTTCTATGGCACGCTGTTGGGCTATCCAATAGGTGCTTGGTGGCTCTCCATGTGCGCGTAATAAGACGCGAGAGTGGGATGGGAGTGTGCGCAGGTCGTCGTAGTCAATGGTTTGTAATCCTAATGCTTCTAATCGGTTCACTTCCTGTCCATTATGCACAATATCCCCCAAGCAGTATAGATTACCGTGTTGCAGTTCTTTCTCTGCTGCTTGTATGGCGCGCGTGACACCAAAGCAAAATCCACTATGTTCGTCTATCTCAACCTTCATAGGGGCGCCCCATGATATGTTCGTATTTGTTTTTAAATGCTTTGTCGTACAAGTCGCACACTACTAGTAATTGCTCTTCAGGAGTCATATTGCTATTATCTACTACGATAGCGTCGTCTGCTTGTCGCAGGGGTGACTCGGCGCGGTGTGTGTCTCTATAATCGCGGTCATTGACATCTGCCAGTACCTCTTCGTAATTAGGATGCTCGCCTTTGCCTACCAGTTCGTCAAAACGGCGTTGTGCACGCACTTCAGGGCGCGCGGTGAGGAAAAGTTTTAGATCTGCGTTCGGAAAAACGACAGTGCCTATGTCACGACCGTCCATTACTACGCCTCGTTCGCCCATTTGCTGTTGCTGTGCGACAAGGAATGCACGCACTTCTTTTATTTGCGATATCTCGCTGGCACGGTTGCCTACCTCCAAGGTGCGAATGGATGACTCCACATCTTCTCCGTTTAAGATCACATGTTGTGCCCCATTTGCGGTGGTTGTGAAATCAATATGCACTTGTGCCAGCATTTGGATGATGCTCTCTGGTTGGGTGATATTTTGCCGCATCATGAATAGCGCGATAGCGCGGTACATGGCACCTGTATCCACATAAGTGGAACAAGCATGTTTGGCAAGTGCCTTGGCAATGGTTGATTTGCCGCAAGAGGAGTAGCCGTCGATGGCTACAGTCAATGGTAACATCATATGATTATTTGAGTAGCGAGTTAATATCTAATGTTAGTCCTACTTGGTAGGAGAAATTGGACTTGGTGAGTTGACTCATAGCAAATCCAAGTCGTGCTTGTTTGATGCGCACGCCTGCACCCAATGAGAAACCTGCGAGTGAACGCTGGTCGATAAGATTGAGTTCGGCACGACGGCGATGGTTGTAACTGAGGGCGATATAGAATCGCTCACTCTTAGGTACTATCTCTATGGAGAAAATAGTGTGCCTAAAAAGCATGTCGTACCATTTAACATCGTGTGGAATGATGTCACCTGTGGTAGGACTCTTGTCTAAACTGGTCCATTCGTAGTGAAGATTCCATGTTTGCAGATTATGTAGCTGCAGATGGAATCGCAGTGGTGCATGTTTGATTTTATAGGTAAGTCCCAATTGCAGATTGAGTGGTAACATCTCATGATTGGTGCCTCCTTCTTCTGAGTAGAATCCTTTGAGTTGCCATCCTATATTTTGCAGTACGAGTCCCATCTGGAAAGTGGAGTCTCTGGTAACAAAATGGGCACCAATATCCGCACCAATAGCAAAAGATGAGTATGCCTCGTAGATTGAATAGACAGGTTTGAGCGTGACGCCCACTTTCCAGCAGGGATGTAGTTGGCGCGCGTACATGATATCAACGAGAATATCTCGTGCTCCGAAAGAACCGCCTGTGAGATTTCCATTCTCGTCTGCATACTGCATATGGCCGTAGTCGAGGTAGTGGAGACCTACTGCGAAGTAGTTGGGTTTTGCTGGTTTATCACTTGTCTCTTTAGATAGGAGAGAAGGTGCTTCTGCAAAATTATGCCCATAGAGCACCGAACCGAACATGGTGCCAGGTAGGTAATAGGAGAAGTTTAATTGCAGCACTTGGTGCGTGGTGGCGTGGAGTAGGGCAGGATTGCACATTGCCATGGATACATCTCCATCGCTGAGACTGACATTGCTGCCTCCTAATGCGTTTAGACGTGAGGAGGTGGGCAAACTCATGAATGAGAATACCGAGCGCCCTGCACTGGATACTTGTGCATAGATAGAACTGGTCAATGCGCAGAGCAAAAGAAATACTATGTATTTGCGTATAGCCACAATCAGGCAATGTAAATTAAAATCGGGTACAAAGATACATAAAAAAGTTTAAAGTTTAAAGTTTAACGATTAAAGAATGTGATTTTTATGTCAAAAAACATGTTTTTCCTAATTATTATGCGCATGCGCTTGCGCATATGAAAAAAAAATAGTACTTTTGCAGCGCAAAAGGTGTGGCAGTAATGAGGTTGCCATACTGAAGATGCAAACAAATAGCAGCAAACAATAAAATTAACTTAAATAATAATTAAAAACACAAACAATTTATGTGGTTAAAAGATTCATCTATTGGCCGTAAGTTCGTTATGAGCATTAGCGGTTTGGCATTAGTGTTCTTCTTGATTTTCCACGGATGTATGAACCTTGCATTGGTTTTTTCTGAGGAAGCGTATAACACGATTTGTCGTTTGTTGGGAGCTAACTGGTATGCATTGATTGCTACTCTTGGTTTGGCATTCCTTGTATTAGTTCACTTCAGTTATGGTATCTACCTCACTATTCAAAACCGTGCAGCTCGTGGTAATGACAAGTATGCAGTTCGCGGAAAGAAAGAGGGCGTAGATTGGGCATCAGAGAATATGTTGGTGCTTGGATTTGTAGTGATTGGATTTATTGTATTGCACTTGGCTAATTTCTGGTTCAAGATGCAGTTCACCGAGATTATGCACATTTTGGGTGCTCATGATTTTGCAGTGAGTGAATTTGCTCCTACCGATGGTGCGGGTCTTGTAAAGGCATTGTTTGTTACTCCTATCTGGGGTCAAGTGTACTGCGTGCTTTACCTCGCATGGTTGGTAGCTTTGTGGTTCCATTTGAATCACGGTGTATGGTCTGCAATGCATACCATGGGATTGAATAACCTCAAATGGGAGAAGCGCACCAAAGTGATTGGTTGTATCATTGCTACTATCGCAGTATTGCCTTTCGCAGTAGTTGTATTCTATTACTTAGGCATGGGAATTGGAATGCTTTGTGCATAATAACTGATTGATACAAAAAGAAATATAAATAACCATAGATATGGCAACAAAAACAGTAAAAGCGCAGGTTATCACGCCTGAAATGGCGAAGATACCAGCAGGTCCATTAGAGCAAAAATGGACTAATTACAAGAATCATCAAAAATTAGTGAACCCTGCCAACAAGCGTCGTTTGGATGTGATTGTGGTAGGTACAGGTTTGGCAGGTGCGTCCGCAGCTGCTTCATTGGCAGAGATGGGCTTCAATGTGCTCAATTTCTGTATTCAAGATAGTCCACGCCGTGCGCACTCTATTGCAGCACAGGGTGGTATCAATGCAGCGAAGAACTATCAGAACGATGGTGACTCTATTTATCGCTTGTATTATGATACCATCAAGGGTGGTGACTATCGTGCTCGCGAAGCGAACGTGTATCGTTTGGCAGAGGTAAGTAATAGTATCATCGACCAATGTGTGGCACAGGGTGTTCCTTTCGCACGCGAATACGGCGGATTGCTTGATAACCGCTCTTTCGGTGGTGCGCAGGTTAGTCGTACTTTCTATGCAAAGGGTCAGACTGGTCAACAGTTGTTGTTAGGTGCTTATAGCGCACTGAGCCGCCAGATTGGTAAAGGCAAAGTGAAGATGTACACCCGTTATGAGATGTTGGATATCGTGATGATAGCTGACGAGAATGGTGAGAAGCGTGCACGCGGTATCATCGCTCGTAACCTTGTGACTGGTCGCATCGAGCGCTTCTTTGCACATGCAGTAGTAGTAGGTACTGGTGGATATGGAAATACTTTCTTCCTCTCTACCAACGCAATGGCTTCTAACGGTTCTGCCGCTATGCAGATGTATCGTCATGGTGCATATTTTGCAAACCCATGTTATGCACAGATTCACCCAACATGTATTCCAAAGCACGGTGACTTCCAGTCTAAATTGACTTTGATGTCAGAGTCACTCCGTAACGACGGTCGTATCTGGGTGCCAAAGAAACTGGAGGATGCTAAGCGTCTGCAAGCAGGTGAGATCAAGGGTCGTGATATTCCAGAAGAGGATCGCGATTACTACTTGGAGCGTCGTTATCCTGCATTCGGTAACCTCGTTCCTCGTGATGTGGCATCTCGTGCTGCTAAGGAGCGTTGCGATAAGGGTTATGGTGTGAATAATACTGGTCTCGCTGTATTCCTTGACTTTAGCGATGCTATTCAGCGTCTGGGCAAGGATGTGGTTGCTCAGAAATATGGTAACCTCTTCCAGATGTATGAGAAGATTGTAGATGAGAATCCATACGAAGATCCAATGATGATTTTCCCTGCTATCCACTATACAATGGGTGGTATCTGGGTTGACTACGAGTTACAGACCAGTGTAAAAGGTTTGTTCTGTATCGGTGAGGCTAACTTCTCTGACCACGGTGCTAACCGTCTCGGTGCATCGGCGTTGATGCAAGGTTTGGCTGATGGATACTTCGTATTACCATATACTATCCAGAATTACCTCAGTGACCAGATTGGAGTGCCACGCATGAGTACTGACCTGCCTGAGTTTGCTGAGGCAGAGAAGGCTATCCAAGATAAGATTGATCGCTTGATGGCTATCAAGGGTGAGCGTTCAGTGGATTCTATTCACAAAGAGCTTGGTCTTGTGATGTGGGACTTCGTAGGTATGGGTCGTACAGCAGAGGGACTCAAAGAGGGTATCGCTAAGATTGATGCTATCAAGAAAGAGTTCTGGAGCAATGTATATATCCCAGGCGAGGCAGATAAGTTGAATAACGAGTTGGAGAAGGCTCTCCGTTTGGCTGACTTTATTGAGATCGGTCGTTTGATGGCAGTGGATGCATTGCATCGTGAAGAGAGTTGTGGTGGTCACTTCCGTGAAGAGTTCCAAACTCCAGAAGGCGAGGCAATGCGTCAAGATGATAAGTTCAGTTATGTAGGTTGCTGGAAGTACACTGGTGAGGATAGCGAACCAGAGTTGATTAAGGAACCACTTGACTACGAATTCACAGAGCGTAAGACTCGTAACTATAAGAACTAATTCTGTGTAACCGTTTAAAGAAAATTAATATGGATCAATATATTGATATTAAAGTAAGGGTATGGCGTCAAGCTGGCCCAAAAGCTCAAGGACATTTCGAGACCTATGAGTTAAAGCATATCTTCCAAGGTGCTTCATTCTTGGAGATGATTGATATTCTCAATGAGCAACTCATCGCAGAGCACAAAGACCCAGTGACATACGATCATGATTGTCGCGAGGGTATTTGTGGTATGTGCTCTATGTACGTAAACGGTCACCCACACGGACCAGACAGCGCTATCACCACTTGCCAATTGCATATGCGTAAGTTCAAAGATGGTGAGACTATCACTGTTGAACCATGGCGTAGCCGCGCATTCCCTGTAATCAAAGACTTGATGGTGGATCGTGGTGCGTATGACAAGATTATGCAAGCTGGTGGCTTTGTGAGCGTGAATACAGGTGGTGTGCCTGATGCCAACGCGATTGCTATTCCAAAACCAGTAGCAGACGAGGCAATGGATGCAGCAAGTTGTATCGGTTGTGGTGCATGTGCAGCTGCTTGTAAGAACGGTTCGGCTATGCTCTTCGTGGCAGCCAAGGTTAGTCAGTTGGCATTGCTTCCACAAGGTAAAGTAGAAGCAGCTCAACGCGCAAAAGCTATGGTGGCTAAGATGGATGAACTCGGATTTGGTAACTGTACCAATACAGGCGCATGTGCTGCTGAGTGTCCAAAGAGCGTAAGTTTGGCTAATATAGCTCGTTTGAACCGTGAGTTCCTATGTGCTAAATTCAAAGACTAAGCATAGCGTTATATATTCGCACAGGGGCGGCTGATTACCGCCCTTGTTGCTCTAATGAAAAGAAATATGAAAAGAATTATTCTACTATTTGTACTAGCAGGCATATTACTGCCTTCATACGCAGCGACGCAGATCACGGTCGCAGACTTCATTAATCGAGCAGAGGAAAATACTACTTATCGTTTACGTGGAGTGGTGAGTAATATAGTGAATATGACCTATGGTAATTTTACCTTAGAAGATGAGACGGGTAGTATTTATGTGTATGGTTTGCTAACCTCTACAGGTCAGTCGAAGCAGTTTGCTTCTATGGGAATTGTAGCAGGAGATACATTGACGATGCAAGGGTCGTATAAATTGTATAAGGGTACACACGAGGTGGTTAATGGTCAGTATATCAGCCATGTGAGTCCTGCGGAGGATGAAGTAGATAAGCCAGAGGTTGATTATACCAAGACGGTGGTGGATTTTGAGACAGACTTTGCGAATGGATGGTCTGGGTGGGTAGGAAAGACGCTTACTTTTACCAATGATTTCTATATTCATGATGTGAATAATAAGCGCATGGCTTATCATCGTTTGCGTAGTCCTGAAGAGTATGGTGATGAGGGCACAAAAGGGTATATGAATGCTATGGCAGCCAATGCAATAGCAGAGTGTACTTTATCAGGTGTGACGCTTAAGAGTGGTTGCCGTCCGGGTACTATAATCCGCGGATTGAAAGCGCAAGTGACAGCAGCCAATAAATTACAAGCAGTTAATACGCCAACGATTATTTATAATGAGTTACCTACACAACTCCCTGATTTGGGTAAAGCCAATGTGGTGGTTTGTGGAACGAATATAGAGAATTTCTTTGTTACGTTGGATGGTTACGCGAGTGCAAGTAACGAAACAACGCTTGGCTATCAAAAGCAAAAGATCTCGAAGGGTTTATATCATCTGAATGCGGATATTTATGCTATCTGCGAGATGGAGCAGGGACCATTGGCTGCTACGGAAATGGTGCGATTGCTTAATGAATTAGCAGGAACTAATGTATATGATTGGGTAAACGCAGGTTTTTCTACCTATGATGCAATCATGGTGTGCTATATTTATAGAAAGGATAAAGTGGTTCCGTACGGTAGTTATATGATGCCTTATACATCTGGTGTGTATCGTTATCGCGAGGCAATACAATGCTTTGAGCATATAGCAACGGGTGAACTATTTAATGTGTCGGTTAATCATTTTAAAGCAAAGACGGGTACGGACGATACAGATGGCACGCGTCAAACGAATATGCAAAGACTAATATCTAAGTTATCATCAGCTGAGGCTATAGACCCAGATGTGTTAGTAATGGGTGATTTGAATGCTTATACGATGGAGGCATCTAATCTATTGCTGACCGAAGGTAAGGAATATGTGGATTTGCTGATGAAATATGATCCGGATGGTTATAGTTATGTGTATGATAAATTGGTGGGTTATTTGGATCATGCGTATTGTTCGCCATCTATGGAGTCGCAAGTAACTAAGGCTGTTTCTTACCACATGAATGCAGATACTCCTACTTCCTACGAGTATAGTAAAGGAAATACAACGATGTATCGCTATGCAGACCACGAACCTATTTTGGTGGGGTTGCATTTAGGAGAGGATGTATCCACGAGTATAGAAGAAGTAGAAACAGGCGTAACGTGTACAAAGGTGCTTCGAAACGGCCAGATTGTTATCTTGCGTGGTGATAATGCATACACTATCACAGGACAGCTAATCTATTGATACTATTCGTTATGTAGTTGAAAGTACGGAACTAAAATGCATAAAAAGAGATAGCCACCTTGCGGGTGGCTATCTTCGTATAATAGAATATGTATTATTCTACGCAATGACCGAATATGTTGTAGGTCTTGCCATCACGGATGATGAATATTTGTCCATTGCGAATAACCTTAGTGATGATGCTTTGGTTGCTTGTGTTGTCTAAACCTGTAGGATTAGAGGCTGCTGACTTAAGGTCAAAGCATATTTGTGATATGCGCGTTCCTGTACCAGCAGAGCGTTGGATAGTGAATGACTTGGCGTTCGCTGGAGCCATGAGAGTAAGTTCTTGCTTATTCTTGCTATTAATAGTGGCATAACTATTCTCATTGCTATTCCAATGGTAAGCGATGGTGTTTTTCTCTGAAGTCCAGTTTGGAATGGTCACATCGAATGTCACTGCAGTGATAGTGCTATTGTATGCAGAGAAGTCAAAGGTGATAATATCCGCGTTTCCACCCATGTTGAGATAACCATTATCCCATGTTCCTTTGGCTAATTCAGCTGTTACAACCACTTGGGCAAAGTCTGCAGGAATACCTTTATTAGCAACTGTTGGTTCTTCTCCCAAACCGAGGTTGATACAGCAATCTCCTTCTACAGGTGTGGTAGGAGTGGTAGGTGTGGTTGGTGTATCTTCATTGCCAGTGTTATCACCACCAGTATTGTCATTATTGCCAGGGTTCTCGTTGTTACCATCACATGAAGATGAAACAGCGCCTTTATCTGTTACTGTGAGTGTGGCTCCAGCGCCGCATGTGGTGTTGGTGATAGCGGTTTTTGCTTCTGCAGCAGTAAGAGCAGTATAGGAATAAGTAGGAGTGAGTACTGAACGTTTAGTTATGTCTGCAGGAACACCATTCTTGGATGTACAGTTGATGAATTTGGCACCATTCTTACCACCGTAGTTCTCGTAGAATATTTTGTTTTTTGCAGGTTTTCCTTCAAAGATACATCCTTCAAAATAGCCATCAGCATTCTCTGGGCCAACATAATAATCCGCTACGGAAGAATTCCAATAGCAATTGAGGAAATGCTGACTTGCATTTCTGCAACGGGTCATACGCTGTTTGCATCCTTCATCCCACCAGCAATAACCATATGTGATGTTATAGGTTCCATCTGATGGTTTGTCGCTGGAGTCAGAGCCAACAAGGTTGGTGAAACGGTGGTCGTCTGCACCACCAGAACCTCCTGCTTTAGGTTTTTTGAGATAACGGAAACGGCACCAAGTGACAGTGATATTGTCTGTTTTTCCTTTGATGTCAAAATTACCATCACAACCATCTTGGAAATCGCAGTGGTCCACCCATACCTTGGTGGCACCATCTAAACATAGGTTGTCATTACCGTCACAGTCGTAAGCGCCTGGTCCCTCGAATGTAAGGTTACGAAGGATGATGTTTGAACCTTTGAGGTAGAAGATACCAGAGTTGTCGCTGTTCTGCTGTGTAGAAATTAGTTTGGCTCCATTCACTGCCATGATAGTGATATTGCTAGCACTGGAACTGATTTGACTTGAAACAGTAATGTTCTGCGTGATGATGACAACTTTGTTACTTTTGCTAATAGCGCTCTTCAGGCCAGAAGCATCTTTGACTAATGTGGGAGTTGCACTACCACCACCTGTGGCGCCTGCACCATATCCCCATGCAGAAGGTGCGCAATAAGTAACTGCATTGAGCTGCATACTAATGCATAATGCAATAGAAAAAAAGAATAAGTGTCCTAAGTATTTCATATGAGATGGAATTATATAATATATGTACCTTAAAAAACAGCGCAAAAGTACAAAAAAAATCTTTTTTTACCAAATCTTTGCGATAAAACACACAAAAAATGTCAATTTATCTCCATTTTGGGAGGTAAATAGACATTGATGGGACGAAATATATGTATTTTAGGAATTTAATAGAATAGAGAGTGCGTGGTTCTCTTTGGCTGTCATTTGTTTTTTTGCGTCTGGATTCTTGTCTTCTTGTCCTGTAAGATGCAAAATGCCGTGTATGATGATACGCATTAGTTCGTTCTCAAAATCGACACCAACCATTGCTGCGTTTGAACGAACGGTATCCAATGATATAAAGATATCGCCATTGATGGTGGTGGCTGTGGAATAGTCAAAGGTAATGACATCGGTGTAATAATCGTGTCCAAGAAAGTCACGATTAACTTCTAATTCTCGTTGGTCAGAGCAAAAAATATAGTGGATATTCCCTACTGCGAATCCATAGTGTGCCGCGATGGTTTTAATCCATCGGCGTATGGCTGCTTGGTTGAGAGTAGGCATCTCTATGTCTTGTGTGGTGAAATGTATCATATTGGGATTGATTATGCAAAGAATATGGCTGCGATGGCGAAGGCTGCGATGGCTCCGGCGAGGTCTGCTATGAGACAGCATGCTACTGCGTGCCGGGTGTTTTTAATAGAAACGCTGCCGAAATATACTGCGAGAACATAGAAAGTGGTATCTGTAGTACCTTGTAATATACAACATAGCCTTCCGACAAGCGAATCGGCCCCATGTGTGGTCATAGCTTCGAGCATTAGTCCTCTGGCTCCGCTTCCGCTCAGTGGTTTCATGAGTGCCGTGGGTACGGCTCCTGCCAAGTCTGGGTTGATACCGCATATTTCAAAGCACCATGCGAGTCCGTTCTCCAGTAGTTCCATAGCACCGCATGCTCTAAACATTCCGACAGCAACGAGTATGGCGATGAGGTATGGTATTATTCCAACTGCCGTTTTGAATCCATCCTTGGCCCCGTCAATAAATGCATCGTACACATTTATTTTTCTTATCATGGCTTGCAGTACGAACCATGTGATGATGCTCAATAAGATGATTGCTGCTGCGGCGGCGGAAACGATAGATAGTGTCTCTGCAGTAAGTAGCGATGCTCCCCAAATGAGTAGTCCAACTAATCCTGTGAGGCCAATAAGAGTACCAAGAACGATAGGGTCAACTATCTTTATTTTCTGAGATACGCATACTGCAATCAGCCCAGCAAGGGTGGCTATATAGGTGGCGATTAAAATAGGCAGAAAAACATCGGCTGGATTGGTTGCGCCCAATTGTGCTCTGTATGCCATGATGGTAGTGGGTATTAAGGTGAGTCCGCTTGCTCCGAGTACAACGAACATGATCATGGCGTTGGATGCTTTGGACTTGTCTGTGTTGAGTTCCTGTAATTCTCCCATAGCTTTCAATCCCATGGGTGTGGCTGCGTTATCCAGTCCGAGCATGTTTGCGGCTATATTCATTAGCATAGAACCAAAAACGGGATGGTTTTTAGGTATCTCGGGAAAAATGCGTGTAAAGAATGGTGCGACTCCTTTTCCCAGTGTATTGACTACTCCTGCTTTTTCGCCAATTTTCATTATTCCCATCCAAAGGGATAGGATGCCCGCTAAACCCAATGAGAGTTCAAATCCAGTTTTGGCGTTCGTAAAGGTAGAATTTAGGATGTCGGAGAAAATTTCAATATTTCCCATCCATACAGCTTGTATTAACCCTATGATAATGGCTAATAAAATGAGTGAAATCCAAATATAATTCAAAATCATGGCACAAAATTACATCTTTTTTTGGAAATATGCAAGAATTTGTGTAATTTTGCACCGAAAATGCGTTTGGGTGCTATAATATATAGAGTTTTTTCCTATTTGCGTCATGTGTTGACGGCATGGAATACGACTGGTGAGGGAATTCACTCTCCATCTTTATTCTATATTGTTCGTTTCCTTTTTCGGGATAAGAATTCGTATTATTGTTTTGAAACTATAGAGCAGCGACGCGCTTCGTTATTAGCAAATCGAGATGTGGTGGAAGTGATTGATTATGGTTCGTGTGGTTGCCCTTCGGGAATGCGTGTGATGCGCAGGATAAGTGATATTGCTAAATATCAATTGGAATGTGCACATGTGCAGCAAGTGTTATTTCGCCTATTGGCCTATATGAATGAAGAGGAGCATAGACCATTAGAGATATTAGAATTGGGGACTTCATTGGGTATTACGACTGCATATTTAGCATCAGTAGATAGTAAGAATCGGGTGATGAGTTTTGAGGGTAGTTCATCTATTGCTTCCTTAGCGCGTAAGCAGTGGCAGTTATTGGGTTTGGAAAATATTGAATGTGTAGAGGGTAGGATTGAGGACACCTTATATAATAACGCGCGCGCGAAGTTAGACTTTGTATATGTGGATGCTAATCATACCTATGAAGCGACAATGGAATATGTGCATTTCTTGCTTGATCGTATGTCTCCCAAAGGAATCGTAGTGGTGGATGATATTCATTATTCGCGAGAGATGTGTCGCGCATGGGAGGAATTGAAAAAAGACAAGCGTGTGACTAGTTCGATGGATTTATTCCATGTGGGATTATTGTTTGTTAATCCATATTATATGAAGAGGCATTATACGATTAGTTTGTAAATATTATCTATTATGGCTATATATACAAAAACAGGTGATACGGGTATGACCTCATTGGCGAATGGTGAGCGCCTACTTAAATCAGATTTGCGTATTGATACATACGGTGTGTGCGATGAATTGAATAGTTGGGTGGGGTATTTGCGTGCGTCTATTGCGATGTCTTCGTTGTTAGAAGAGCAGTATGCGCAGTTGTTGTGGGTGCAGAATAAGTTGTTCAATTTAGGTGCATTGCTAAGCAAGGCACCTGGTGATTGGATAGTTGTGGCAGATGTAGAAGAAGTGGAGCATTGGATAGATGCTATGCAGCAAGCACTTCCCATTCAGCGTTCGTTTATATTGCCGGCAGGAAGTGAAACTGTTTGTCGCTGTCATTTATGCCGAACTGTGTGTAGGAGATTAGAGCGAAAAATGATTTTATTAGGTGTGGAAGGTGATGCATTAAAGTTCGTTAATCGGATGAGTGATTATCTATTTGTGTTGAGTCGATTTGTGATTTTTCAAAATGGCGAAAAAGAAGAAAGTTGGTCGAAGTAATGTGTAATAAGATGTGTAAAAATCGTATTTTTGGAGAAAAAATGGTAAAAAATGTGAAATATTATACAAAAAACTTGTGTATTCCGAAAGTTTTTACTACTTTTGCACGATAATTTTCGAAAAGTATGCCCTATTTGGGTGTCTTGCCATGCTTTATTGGTGTGTCTATTAGTGTAGTTTGGCGTGACGAAAAGTGATTAATTTAGGATAAAATTAAGAAAGAATATGTACTGGACGCTAGAATTGGCTTCGAAGTTGGAGGATGCTCCATGGCCAGCAACAAAAGATGAACTGCTTGACTACGCAAATCGTATAGGTGCTCCGGAAGAGGTGATTGAGAATTTGAATGAATTGGAGAGTGAGGACGAGGAGCAGTATGAAAGTATTCTGGATATATGGCCAGATTATCCTACGCAGGATGAGGATTTCTTCTTTGACGAAGAGGAGTATTAATCCATTGTGTTCTTTGTTTGTGAAAAAACAGGTTGTACTATTACTATTTATTCTGTTTGCTTCGGTTGTTTACGGGCAATTCGATCCGCAGATGGGACAATACATGTACATGCCGGCCTCGTACAACCCTGCTGCTGTGGGTGACGGAAATATGATGCGTGTGATAGGAGCTCACCGGATGCAATATGTGGATATTACCAATGCTCCGATGACCACATGGTTTTCGTTTTCTTCTCCATTTGTGATAGGAAAGACGTATCATGGCGCTGGGGTTCGGTTTTTGAATGATAGGTACGGTTTGTTTACTACTCAATCCTTTTACGCGCAATACGCATATAGGCAGCGCTTGGGTAAAGGTTATTTGAGTGTGGGACTTGACTTGGGTTTTGTGAATGTAGGCTTTAAGGGTGACTCAATTAATTTGGGTGAAATGGGGGATGATTACCATGAGTCTAATGATGAGGCATTGCCGATGGGCAGTAAGTCGGGTATGAAGTTTGATATGGGTGTGGGAGTGTATTATAGTACTCCAGTATGGTGGGTAGGTGCTAGTTACAGCCATTTATTGCGTCCAATGGTGGATTGGGATGAGTATTCAGATGTTACGTTGCAAGGAACGATGTATATATCGGGAGGTTATCATTTTCGCCTGAAGGATTATAAGAATTGGATGTTAACACCGAGTGTGCTAGTGATGAGTGACTTTGTGAGTTGGGATGTGAATGTGACATTGATGTGTGATTATCGGGATCGTTATCGTTGGGGGTTGGGATATCGTATAGCAGGTAGTGTTAATGTATTATTAGGAATAGACATAATAAATGGGTTGCAGTTAGGATATAGTTGCGAGTTGCCCACAAATAAAATGTTGCTAGAGAGTTACGGAACTCATGAGATATATTTGTCTTATAGTTTTGATATATTGAAGCCCAAAAGGACAAATAAATATAAATCGGTACGATACTTATAGAACAAACAATTATAATTGAAAATTAATCGATTAATTACCAATATGAAACTAACAAAGATTTTACCATTAATCGCGTTGACGATTGCATTGGTTGGTTGTAACAGACCTGCAGGTGAGCTTGTAGGTGCTCGCAACGTAGGTGTCTTCAAAGAAGCAAATCCTTATGGTATGTTATTTATCAAGAAGGGTTCCTTCATGATGGGCGCTAACACTCAGTCTGCTGTTTTTGAGCAGCCAGATAACATTATTATGGTAACAGTGGATGCCTTTTGGATGGACGAGACTGAGATTACGAATAATGAGTATCATCAGTTCGTAGAGTGGGTACGTGACTCTATCGCTTTAACCAATTTGGTGGCAGCGGGAATGACTGATTATGCTATTCAGCCAAAGGATGAGGATTTTGATGAAGAGAATTTCCGTCTCAATTGGCAAAAGAAGGTTCCTTGGGATAGTCAAGAGGAGGATGTGGTAGATGCCTTGTCATCTATGTATTACTCTGATGGTACGCTCAAAGTGAATTATTTGCATTATCGCTATAGTTGGGTGAATATGGACCAAGCTTTGCCACAACATAACAAGTTTGATGTGGCTACCAGTTCCTATCCAAAGGGAGCAACTGCTCGTGTGGATACATTCTGGGTAGAAGAGGGTGGAGAGATTAAGGACTCTACCATTTATCGTCCATTGAGAGAGCCAAAGGATCTCTTGACAGAGAAGATTATTTGTATCTATCCTGATACTTTGGTGTGGGCTCGTGATTTCCAATTCTCATATAATGATCCATTATTGCATATGTATTTTAAACATCCAGGTTATGCAGATTATCCTGTTGTGGGTGTAACATGGGAGCAAGCTCATGCTTTCTGTAATTGGCGTACTAAATTGTTTAATCAGTACTCTGATACAGAGGTAAATGAGTATCGTTTACCAACGGAGGCTCAGTGGGAGTATGCAGCTCGCGGAGGTCGTAAATTAGCGATGTACCCATGGGGAGGAAACTATGCTCGTGATGGTAAAGGATGTTTCTTCGCAAACTTCAAACCATATCGTGGTGCATATAACGATGATACGGGAACTACCACTATGAAAGTAGCGCAATATCGTCCAAATGATTTTGGTTTGTTTGATATGGCTGGTAACGTTGCTGAGTGGACAAACTCTGCATTCCAAAGCGCAGCAAACACACACATCCACGACTTGAATCCTGATTATAGTTATATGGCTCGTAAGGCGGATCCTGATATTTTGAAGCGTAAGATTGTGAAGGGTGGAAGTTGGAAAGATATCAGTTATTTCTTACAATGCGGAACTCGTACTTATGAATATCAATACGAAAGTCGTCCATATATTGGATTCCGTTGTGTGCGCTCGTATATAGGCGATTAATAAATAGAATATACAAAAAAGAAGTCTTAATAAATAAAACAAAAACAAAAAACAATTATGGCTACAGGAGAAAAAGCTGCAAAGCAAGGTTTTTTTGCAAGATTTATGCATTGGTATGAATCTTATCAAGGTAAAAACATCGTAAACATTATCTATTCAGTGGGTGCATCTGTCGTAATTATCGGTGCATTGTTTAAAATCTTACACTGGCCAGGTGCGAGTCAAGTATTGATGGTAGGTATGTTTACCGAAGCGTTCTTGTTCGTTATTGGTGCTTTGGAGCGTCCTCACCCAGAGTTTCACTGGGAGAACGTGTTCCCACAATTGTTGGAGTACGGAACAAAGCCAGAGTTGCTTGAAGAGAAATCTCGTCAACCACGTCCAACTTTGTTAGGTGCTGGTGTTTCTGGTGGTGCTCCAGTTGCAGGTGTGGCTACTAGTGGTGAGGCTTCTTCTGCAAAGGTTCCTTCTTTAAAGGATGAAGATTTGAAAGCATTAAAAGATGGTATAGCAGAGTTGGCAAAGACTGCTACTCAGTTTAGTGAATTGGGTAAAGTGGCTCAAACTGGTGTTAAGTTGGGCGAGAAATTGGCTGCTGCAGAGCTTGCTACAGAGACTTATACTGCAGCAACAGCTACTTTGGCGCAGACTTATGCTCAAGTAACAGGTGATATGCAAACCATTGCTGCTGATACGCAAGCATATAAAGCTGGTGTAGAGCAAGTAGGTCAAAAGATTGCTTCTCTTAATTCTGTATATGAGCTTCAATTGCAAACTGTTAATGCTCAGGTAGAGGCTCAGAAACAAGCTGCATCTTCTGTTGCTGAAATGGTAGAGGCTCAACAACGCTCAGTAGCGCTTGCTAATGAGGCAGTTGCGGCTCAAACGGCATTTGCTGCAAGTGCTAAACAATTGCAACAGCAAGTGGCTGACTTGAATGGCATTTACGGCAATATGCTTAATGCCCTTGTATAATTAGTTAACAGAGTTTAAGAAATATATTAAAACACTTCAGTAATGGGTGGAGCAAAAAACTGTCCGGAAACCCCGAGACAAAGAATGATTGGTATGATGTACTTGGTTCTCACCGCCATGTTGGCGTTGAATGTGAGTACAGATATCTTGAATGGTTTTACATTAGTAGATAATAGTTTGCACTCCTCTATCGCTGCATCTAATACTCGTAATACCAAGTTATACCGTGATTTTCAGGCTGCAAATGCAGATAACCCAGAAAAGACTAAAGAATGGTATGATAAGGCAGTAGAGGTGCAACTTCGAGCAGACTCACTATATAATTACATTCAGAACTTTAAAGAACAGATTGCTATTTTGGCAGATGGTCAAAAGGCAGTAGATGAGCGTAAAGCCTTAGGTGAGGATCCAACTCGTCATATAGAGGGAAATTCCAATTTGGATGTAACGGCGCAATATGCTATTGTAGAAGGTCATGGTGCTGAACTTAGAGAAATCGTGGCTTATTATCGTGATTATGCAGCAAGTTTAGTGGAAAATGATGCTGAGTTGCGTAATTCTATTGTACAGACAATGGCGACAGAGCGTGGTTATAACTCACACGAGAAAGATTCTTGTGATTGGGAGATAGCTATTTTTGAGGGAATGCCAGTTGGTGCATCAATCACTATTCTAACCAAGATGCAGAATGATGTTCGTTCGACAGAGAGCGAGTTGATTCAGTACTTGATGGATCGTACGGATGCTGGTGACTTGCGTGTAAATAAACTAAACGCATATGTGATTCCTAATTCCAATTATGTAATTCGTGGAGGAAAGTACACTGCGCAAATTATCTTAGCCGCTATTGACTCAACACAACGTCCTGAATATTATATTGATGGTCAACGCATCAATGATCAGGGTCTTTATGAGGTTGCTGCAACTGGTACGGGTCTAAAGAAATACTCTGGTTGGATTGCATACCAAAATCCTTCTACAGGAGAGATGGAGAACTTGCCATTTGAGAGTGAGTATAGTGTAGGAGAGCCTTCTGTTACGATATCAAATAATGATTTGAATATTATGTATCGTGGTTACGATAATAAGTTCTCTATTTCCGTTCCAGGTGTATCCAATGATAAGGTCCGTGTGAATGTTAATGGAGCAGCAGTTCGTAATCAAGGTGGTTTGTGGATTATCAAACCAGGTGATGCTGCCAAGAAGGTTACTATTTCGGTAACTGCAGAGTTGGATGGCAGAATGCAGTCAATGGGAAGTAAAGAGTATCGAGTGAAGGCATTGCCAAAACCAGGTGCATATTTCAAGTCGGGCGACAAAGAATATTCCGATGGAAATATTTCTCGTGGTGCATTGCTTAATAAGTCCGCTAATGTGATAGCGTCTTATGGACCTGATGGATTGTTGGATTTGCCTTTCCAAATCTCAAGTTTCAAGGTTAACATCAATGGTGTGTTAACAGAGGCTCGTGGTAATAAATTTACAGCAGATCAGTTGAATCGTCTAAGTAAGTTAAAAATGGGTGCCATTGTGGTAATTACAGACATCCGTGCCAAGGGTCCTGATGGTAAAGAGATTCGTTTGTCTCCTATACCTCTGTCTTTGAATTAAACACAAATAGATATGATAAAGAAACTTAGTATTATTGCATGTTTAGTGCTGAGTACATTAGCAACTCAAGCGCAACATCAAGTGATTTCCTTCTTTGATGAAGTAGGAAGTGCAAGAATCCAGACTGAGGAATTCTCGCAAGTACATGATACGATAGTGAAGATAGAGCATCGTATAGACGATGTTATATGGGCTCGCTATGTGTATCGCGTGATAGATATGCGTTATAAGCAGAACTATCAGTTGTACTTCCCAACGAAGTCTGATGATGCGGATTACCGTAATTTATTCAAGGTTATTACTGATGCTGTAGTAGATGGTCTTCCTATTTATGAGAAGAATATGGAAACTATTAAGCCTGATTTTAAGCAGGAACCATTGTCTCCATATTTGATTCCAACTATGTTTATGGCAGACGATCCATTGGCAGATTATTCGGATGATCCAACTCACTTTGATATCACTTCGTCTGATGCTATGCTTATTCACTATGATAGTATAGCAGATGAATTGTCATTCCACTTCTATCCATTCGAGCAATTGGTTAAGAATCAGTTAAAGTATTTGATTCAGGAGGTTGTATTCTTCAATAAGCATACTTCTCGTTTGCATACAAAGATTATGGCAATCGCTCCATTGCAGTCAGACAAGATATCAACTCGTGATAATTCCAATATTATGGGTTCTTTGCGCGAGTCAATAATGTTCTGGATTCCATTTGATGCGTTGCGTCCATACATGGCATTGCAATATGCTATACCTAACCGCAACGAAGTAAAGCGTGTTACCTATGATGAGTTCTTCCAGAAACACTTATACACCAGTTATATCGTAGGTGAAGGTAATATGTATAATCGTTGGATTCCTGATTATGCAGGAACGGAAGAGCAAGTAAAGAAAGAGCAAGAACGCATTGCTACAGAGTTGCTTAATTTTGAACAGGACCTCTGGGAGTATTAATTCATATACCAAAAGGGGCAGGCAACAACCTGCCCCTTTTGTGCTTATAAATCGCTGGTATGCGCAAGCGTAAATTTAATAATTCATATATTACATCAGCTATCAGTGTATCACTTGTATTGTGCTTGATAGGGTTAGAGTGTATCCTCCTGCTTTCTGCAGGAGAACTTCTTACGCGCATGCGCGAGAATCTGACTATCACGGCAGTATTGGCTCAAGATACGGATAGTGTTAAATGTGCGCAGATAGAGACGATATTGCGATCAAGCAATAGTTGTAGCAGTTTTGCGTATATATCGCGTGAACAAGCCTTGCAAGAGCATATAGTGGCATTGGGAGAGGATCCAACTGAGTTTTTGGGGTATAATCCGCTATCTGCAAGTTATGAGGTTCACCCAACTGACCAATACAGTAGTTCTGATAGTTTGCAAGTGTTGGCAGAACAATTAGAATCGTTATCGTATGTAACGGAGGTGATTTATCCTCGAGATTTGGCTGATTTGATGAGTAGTAATATCAATGAACTTTCTTTGATTTTATTCATTGTTGCGTGTATATTGCTTGTGGTTTCGATGGTGTTGATTATTAATACTATTCGTTTACAGATTTATTCGCAGCGCTTTATAATTAATACGATGACCTTAGTGGGTGCAACCCCATGGGTGGTACGCCGTCCTTTTGTGCTGCGTAATATGCTGATGGGTATTATATCCAGTATGGTAGCGTTACTAATACTTAGTGCACTAGTGTATTATGTTCATTATCGTTTGGGAATAATGCTTTTCTCGCTACAATGGTATAATATAGCATTTGTGTCTATAGTTATATTGATGTCAAGTATACTGATTACCTTGCTTGCATCATTGATAGCAACAAGGCGATATATCCACATGGATAATAATTCTTTATACGAAATATAAGAATAAATGAAACAGACATTGCCAAAATTAAATCTTATTCTAATAGCAGTTTCGTTTGTTATTATAATAAGTGGTTTCTTTTTGATGGTAGGTGAACCATCAGGTGAAGTGTATAATGCAGATATCTTCTCATTCCGTAGAATTACATTAGGTCCTATGATTTCTTTGTTTGGATTTGTGAGTATGTTATTTGCTATTTTATTTCGTTGTAAAAAATGAGTTGGTTAGAGGCGTTGATATTAGGTGTGGTGCAAGGATTGACCGAATTTTTGCCGGTTTCTTCGTCAGGTCATATAGAGATTGGTCAGGCACTATTAGGAACTGCAGGTGAGGGAAATTTAACATTTGCAGTGATTGTTCATGCGGCCACGGTGTTTTCTACATTGGTGGTACTATGGAGTGAGGTGTCGAAATTGTTCCGTGGTACTTTTACGACAGTAAAGTGGAATGCGGAGAAGGATTATGTGGCAAAGATTCTGGTATCGATGATACCTGTGTTTGTAGTAGGGGTCTTCTTTAAGGATGAAGTGGAAGCTTTGTTTGGCGAAGGACTTCTCTTGGTAGGGATATGTCTTATTGTGACTGCAATATTATTATCTGTGAGTGAATGGTTGCAGCATAAGAGTCAGGGGCAGGGACATGAAGTGGGATATAAGGATGCTATAATTATTGGTATTGCTCAAGCATGTGCAGTGTTGCCTGGTTTGAGTAGATCAGGTTCTACAATAGCAACGGGTTTGTTGTGTGGAGTGAAGAAGGAAAGTGTAGCGCAATTTTCGTTTTTGATGGTGCTCATACCGATATTAGGAGAAGCATTACTAGATGTGATAGATATGTTAGGGGGTGGTAGTATGAGCGCTATTGGGATTGTTCCTGCTATTGTGGGTTTTGTGGCGGCATTTATAACGGGTTGTTTTGCATGTAAGTTCATGATAGAGATTGTTCGTCGTCAACGATTGTTTTGGTTTGCACTCTATTGCGCGGTAGTAGGTGTTGTGACTATAATAGTTTCTATTATATAATTTATAAGATGTGGGATTTTATTGAAGGTGAAGTATTGGCGTTTGATAAACCGCTTCATTGGACATCATTTGATTTGGTAGCAAAGATTCGCTATGCCTTGTGTAGAAAGTTGGGCACGAAGAAACTTAAAGTGGGACATTCGGGTACATTAGATCCATTAGCAACGGGTGTTGTGGTGATATGTACGGGTAGGAAGACGAAGTTGATTGAACAGTTGCAGTACGATGTGAAAGAGTATGAAGCAACTCTTCAGTTGGGAGCAACTACTGCTTCTTATGATATGGAGCAACCAGTTAATGCAACATTTCCTACGGAACATATAACAACATCACTCATTGATGAAACTATCCCTACTTTCGTGGGCGAACAATGGCAAACGCCTCCTATGTATTCTGCTGTATGGGTCAATGGAAAGCGTGCGTACGAGTTGGCGAGGCAAGGTCAAGAGGTAGAACTCAAACCCAAGTTATTGGTGATAGATGCAATAGAAGTGTTGTCTTTTGATGCAGAAAAGATGCAGTTGACAATACGCGTAGTCTGCTCTAAGGGGACATACATCCGTGCATTAGCTCGGGATATAGGAGAGCGTTTGGGATCTGGAGCATATTTGACCGCGTTGCGACGCACGCGAGTAGGTGAAATAAATGTGAAAGATTGTTTGACAATAGATGATTTTTTAACAAAACTGAAGGAATAGGATATGTATAAGACAAATGATATGAAACTCAGCCAGTTTAAGTTTAAACTGCCTGATGAATTGATCGCGCAATTCCCTGCTTCGTATAGAGATGATGCTCGTTTATTAGTTTTACATCGTAAGACGGGTGTTATTGAGCATAAGACGATGAAGGATTTGGTGCAGTATTTTGATGAGGGAGACTTGTTTGTATTTAATGATTCAAAGGTTTTTCCAGCTCGTTTGTATGGTCATAAGGAGAAGACAAATGCTTTGATTGAAGTGTTTTTGCTGCGTGAATTAAATCATGAGTCTCGATATTGGGATGTGTTGGTAGATCCTGCTCGTAAGATCCGTATAGGAAATAAGTTAACATTTGATGGTGATCCTGCCATTGTAGCGGAGGTGATAGATAATACGACTAGTCGTGGCCGTACTTTCCGTTTCTTGACAGACTATGATAATGAGGAGTTTGTACAGCGTTTGTATGCTTTAGGAAATGCCCCACTTCCTCGTTATATCCGTCGTCCAATGGATGCGGATACTCAAGCACATTATGAGGAGATTTTTGGTGATCAGCCTGTTCGTGAGATGGATGCGGAGCGCTATCAGACTATAATGGCTAGTGATGATAAGGTGGGAGCGGTGGCTGCGCCATCTTCGGGTATGCATTTCTCTAAACAGTTATTGAAGCGAATGGAGATATGTGGTATAGAGACTACATGTATGACCAGTCATGTATCATTGGGTATCTTTAAGGATATTGATGTGGAAGACTTGACAAAGAATAAGATGGAGTCAGAGCAGATTATCTTACCAGAACAGATGGTTGTGGCGGTCAATAATGCGCATGAGAAGATGCATCGTGTATGTGCTGTTGGAACGGAAGTAATGCGTGCTATGGAGCATGTGGCAGGAACGAATGGTCAACTCAAGGCGTATGATGGTTGGACGAATAAGTTTATTTACCCACCATACCGTTTCACTGTGGCTAATAGTTTCTTTGTGAATCTCTATATGCCACAATCTAGTCAGTTGTTGATGGTGGCCGCTTTTGCTGGTTATGAAGAGACGATGCATGCATACGAAGAGGCCGTGAAGGAAGGTTATCGTTTTGGCGATTATGGTGATGCAATGCTCATCGTAGACTAATCATATTTTGTATGAATGTTCGTATAGAATCATCATGGCAGCGCGTATTGCAGGCAGAGTTTGACAAACCTTATTTCGAACTCTTGACGCAATATGTGCGTGAGCAATATAAGACCCGTCGGTGTTTCCCTCCGGCAGGTCTTATTTTTAATGCTTTTGACTCGTGCCCGTTTGATAAAGTGCGTGTGGTGATAATAGGTCAGGATCCTTACCATGAGGAAGGTCAAGCGATGGGCTTGTGTTTTTCAGTTCCAGAGGGAGTAACTATCCCACCATCATTGGTAAATATCTATAAGGAAATACATCGTGATTTAGGTGTGGCTATACCGCAAAGTGGTAATCTGCAGCATTGGGCTAAACAAGGGGTATTGCTATTGAATGCAACATTGACAGTAGAGGCTCATTGTGCAGGCAGTCATCAAGGTAAAGGTTGGGAAGAACTGACAGATGCTGCCATTCATGCTCTCAATCAAGAGTGTGAGCATATTGTGTTTATGTTATGGGGCGCATATGCGCAGCGTAAGGGTAAGTTTATCGATAAACGAAAACATCTGGTATTACAAACATCTCACCCATCGCCGTTATCGGTGTATAGAGGGTTTGATGGCTGCGGGCATTTTAGTGCTGCGAATAAATATTTGATTCAACATGGTCAAGAACCAATACAGTGGTAAACATGAAAACATTACTATTAGTTGATGCATATGCAATGATTTATCGTGCTTATTATGCGTTTATTCGTGCTCCTCGCATGAATAGTAAGGGCGATAATACTTCGGCTATCTTTGGATTCGTAATTGCATTGGATGATTTGCTTCGCAAACTTAATCCAATGTATGTAGGCGTGGCTTTTGACCCACATGGTGCCACATTCCGCCATGAGGCCTATGAGCAGTATAAAGCACAGCGTGAAGAGACACCAGAAGACATACGCCGTGCTGTGCCAATTATCAAGCGACTACTTGATGTGATGAATATACCTGTATTAGAGGTGCCTGGGTTTGAGGCAGATGATGTGATAGGTACATTGGCTAAACAAGCAGAAAATGCAGGATTTGAAGTGTATATGGCTACGCCAGATAAGGATTACGGACAGTTGGTATCTGAGCATATATTTATGTATCGCATGCGCCATACAGGTGGTTTTGAGGTGTTAGGACCTAAAGAGGTGTGCGATAAATACGGCCTACAACATCAATCGCAAGTGATAGACTTATTAGGTTTGATGGGTGATGCGAGTGATAACATACCAGGCTGCAAGGGAGTGGGAGAAAAGACAGCCGTATCGCTACTGCAGCAGTTTGGGTCTATTGACGGCATATTGGCGCAGGTTGACCAAATCAAAGGAGCATTAAAGCAGAAAATAGAAACGCAAGTAGAGAATATCCGTTTCTCGCGCTTCTTGGCTACGATACGAACGGATGTGCCTATAGTATTAGATGAACAACTCTTGCTTCGCAAGGAACCAGATATGGATGGTTTGGTTGCATTGTACACTGAACTCGAATTCACATCATTGCTAAAGAAATTAGTACCATCTGCGCAACCAGAAACCAAGAAGCAAGCCAAGAAACAAAAAGTAGAAACGGGAGTGTTGGATCTTTTTGCAGGGTTAGAATCGGGCGAATCGCAGGCAGTGATGAATATACCTCAACGCTCGCCACAAGAAGAGATGGAGGCACGCTTGTGTCAGTATTTACTTAATCCGGAGGTGGCTTATAATCCGATGAAAGAGCCTGATTGGGCGGCATTGAAATCAGATGTGGCTTTATGGACATTGTATAATGAAGTAGAACTGCCACTTGTTTCTATCTTAAAGGAGATGGAGAACGCTGGTGTGCGGGTTGATGTGGAAAAACTGCGTCAAGGAGAGATGCAGCTTACGGCAGAGTTAAATGAATTAGAGCAGCGTATTTATTCATCCGTAGGGACACAATTCAATATCAATAGTCCACGGCAAGTGGGTGAACTGCTCTTTGAACAACTAAAATTAGATAGCAAGGCGAAGAAGTCTAAGACAGGGCAATATGCCACTTCAGAAGAAGTATTGGTGGGATTGAAAGATAGACACGAAGTGGTGGGATTGATCTTAAATTATAGAGAATTAAAGAAATTAATTTCTACCTATATTTCCACTTTGCCAAGTTATATTAGTGAGAAAGATGGTAAGATACATACCACTTATAATCAAACTGTTACGGCAACGGGACGTTTGTCAAGTAGTAACCCTAATCTCCAGAATTTGCCGATAAGATCAGAGCGAGGAAGGATGATACGAGAGGCGGTTATAGCGGATGAAGGTTGTATGTTCTTGAGCGCAGATTATAGCCAAATAGAACTTCGTCTTATGGCACATTTGAGTCAAGATGAGCATATGTTAGAGGCATTCCGTGCTAATCAGGATATTCATGCCGCTACTGCAGCACGCATCTTTAAAAAGCCCATTGAGCAGATAACAAAAGATGAGCGACGCAAGGCTAAAACGGCTAATTTTGGAATTATATACGGGATCTCTGCTTTTGGTTTGGCACAGCAATTAGATTGTTCTCGTACAGAAGCCAAGCAGTTGATAGATGGATATTTTGCAGCTTTCCCAAGAGTGGTGAGTTATATAGAGCAGCAGAAGGAGTTAGCGCGTCAGAAAGGATACGCAGAAACACTTTTTGGTCGCAAACGTTATTTGCCAGATATACTATCTCGTAATGCTACTGTACGCTCGTTTGCAGAGCGTAATGCGGTTAATGCACCTATCCAAGGAACGGCTGCGGACATAATTAAGATGGCGATGGTTTCTATCTGTCGTCGATTAAAAGAAGAGGGTCTAAAAACGCAGATGATTATGCAGGTACATGATGAACTAAATTTTAATGTACCATTGAATGAGGTGGAACAAGTGAGAGAGATAGTAGTGACTGAAATGCAGAATGCGGTGCATTTGTCAGTTCCGCTCATTGCAGAATGTGGTGTTGGGGATAATTGGTTGAACGCTCATTAAGCAAGTACTAGAATGAAATGTTTGATATTATTAGTCATTCGGGTCTTATGCATTGGAAATAGTTTCTCGTGGGATGCGGTAGAGCAGGAGTTGGTTCCGATGTGTAAAGAAGCTAATGTGGATGTAGAAGTGCATAATCTGTACTATGGAGGTTGCTCTTTAAAACAGCATGCACATTTTATGCAAGGTGATTCTATGGTTTATTCACATCGTGTGTGTACGAATGCTGTTCCTCGCGAGGTGCGTGACACGATTTCCCTTTTGCAGGCATTGCGATTGATGGAGTATGATTATATTTCCTTGCAGCAAGCGAGTCATGATAGTGGTATTCGTTCGAGTTATGAGCCATGGTTAGCTATGCTTGTGGATACCATAAAGTTCTACCAACCGCAAGCAAAAGTGTGTTGGATGCAAACTTGGGCTTATAGTCAAGATGCTAAACATCCTGATTATCCACGTTATAATAAGGATCAGAAACTAATGTGTGATAGTATAATGGCTTGTACACATGAGGTGATACAAGACTATCCTTCTATGCTTTTGATTCCTTGTGGAACGGCTATCCAATTAGGGCGTGCAACATGTTTGGGCGATACTTTCTGTAGGGATGGTTACCATCTTAATTATACCTATGGTAGATATACAGCTGCGGCTGTGTGGTATGAGATATTAACTGGCAAGAATGTGCGGAATATTCGCTATAAAAATGCAGAAATGAGCCCTAAACAGCGCAGAATAGTGCAAAAAGCGGCACATCAAGCGGTTCAAATGAGTAAAAATGCATATTTTTGAAAAAAAAATGCCAAAATATTTGGTCATGTCAAAAAAAAGCAGTACTTTTGCACTCGCTTTTGGAAAAGAGCATTTGTTCTAAAAACATTTTGTAGCAAAAGTTACATCCTTGGTGCGGTAGTTCAGTTGGTTAGAATACATGCCTGTCACGCATGGGGTCGCGAGTTCGAGTCTCGTCCGCACCGCCAAGGTTGAAGATTAACCAGAAATTAGTAAAATGACTTCCACGCGTGGAAGTCATTTTTTTGTTATATGTATCTTTCTTACTAGAAACTTTGGATATTCATCACGGCATGGAAGAAAGCATCGTTGTCCAGGTCGGAACGGTTGCGTACGCGAGTCTTATAGGTGTAGATTGTATTGATGGAATAATCAAGTACTTTGCTAATCTGGTCATTATCGCTAATACCGAGTCGAATGAGTGCAAAGATACGCAGTTCTGTAGAGAGAAGTTCGTTATTTTTTACGGTCAAGTGTTCTCCTTCTCGCAAGAGAGCATTGAAATCACGTATAAAATTAGGAAAAATATGTAGGAAAGATTGGTCGAATTGCTTGTAGAAATCTCTTCTGCAGTTATGTGCGTCAATATAATTAGGAATGACTACCAGTTCGTCAGTCCGTTTCTCTTGTGCTTTGCGTCGCACGAAGCGTTCATAGCGTTCAAGTCTCGTTAGCAAGTCGGACATACTACAGCAGGAGGTTCCAATATATTCTTCTTTGATGCGGTTTGTTTCCAAGAGTTTGTCATTCATGCTTTGGATAGTGCTTTGTGCTTTCCTAATGGCATGCATGCGATTAACTAGTATGGCCAGCGTGATGATTAGCGCAGCTAAGAGTGCATACAACAATGTGGACTGAAAAGCGATAAGACGATTCGTGTGCTCAAGCGTATGTAGCTGTTCTTGCTCAATGATAGGCATGATGCGCCCCACGGATAGTTGGCGGTGGCGTGCGTTATAATACTCGGCGTCATCCATTGCCATACGGATATAGTTTGCTGCGCGTTGCAAATCGCCTGTTGTGTACAGTCGTTGTGCGACAAGCGCCATGGCAATTGCTTCTTTAGTTGAGTTTCTAAGGTCGCTTATCGCAGCTTGGATGAGATAGGAATCTGCTATTTCTATTTTTCCCAACTGGGTATAGGCATGGGCGATACTAGAGTAGGCGATAGCTTTTTGGTGCTCGGAAATGGTGGAGCAAGAGAGTGCTACTTTGAATTGCTCAATGGCGCGCGCATAGTCTCTCATCTTCGACTGATACAAGGCGGAGGTGCTCCAATAAAGGACGGTGTCGGAAGGCGCTATGAGTGCCAAGGCTTTCTCGCTAAGACTATTTCCTTCGGCGATGTAGATATAGCTAAGGTCGCCTTGTACATAATCTGCCATATCATATTTGAGGCGTGCGAAGTTGGTATAATAATATATCTGATCTTCCTTTTTTAGAGAGGCAGGAGTGATGTGACTAAAAACCTCTAGGGACTCATGAAAGAGACCGGAACTGAGGTATATAAAAGCGCGTTTGAGTTCTGCTTGTGCTTGATAATCAGGATGATTCGTAAGCCGCGCTTCATCAATCATCTTATTGACGAGATAGAAGGCTGTGTCGTAATTGAAGGACTTATATTCCTCAAAGAGTAGTACGTATTTTTCGTACGTGCTGATGGATGAATCCTGGTGGATTTGTTCTATGCGCAGATGTTTCTGACGATCATAGTCTGCCTTCTTTTGCAATTCATGGTCCAAAAGATCAATCTCTGTGGTTTGCATTCCAAAGACCAGCGGACTCAGCGCAAATAGTACCCAAAAGAGTAAATAGCGATTCATAACTTTCTCCCTAATATATCATACGTGTTTCCGTTTACAGAAATATAGAGTGTGCCATCACGAAAAAACTTGTGGATGTCGGTCGAAGATTGAAGATCGTTGGTTGTTATGCCTTGACCAGAATGAATAGGCGGTTGACAGTCTGCAGCTTGAGTCCAACTCAGCGCTGATGGAACGGAGTTCATCTCGCGTTGTACGTCATGGAAGATGAGGTTGCAATATGTCATCGTACCGTTGGCGGCAGCGAAGTATATACCATTGTACGCTGCGGTGTTGACGGTGAGGTTGTTAAGAGATATATTACTTAACGGCTTACCGTTTGCTGCCTTGATATAGACAGCATGACATCGCGAGTCGTTGATCTCAATATTGTTGAAATGGATGTTGTAGATAGGATAGTTGGCTGTCGAACCGATATTGAGCGCACCTTGCATATTGCCCCAGAAATCACCTTTGTTACCGCGTGTACCATTGATACAACCAGAGTGTTGAATGGTGATATCATAGATGTTGAAAGCCCCCTGCTGGCTGAAACCATTGCCGGTGAAATCTGAGTTGATGCGTGCGCCAGACTCCAGGGCATCGGCTATATATAGGTGATGGGCGGTATGCCCTTTGCCACCGAAGAAACCTAATGAACTCGCTCGCCAGTTGTTCTCTGCCGTGCAATAAGCAAATGTTACATTCGAGCATAACTTGCCCGAACTCCATGAAGCCATGTCGTCATCGCCATTGTTGCGGAACGAGCAGTAGCGCACGGTGTGACCGTTGCTACCATGCGAGCAGTTTACACCATCGGCGTAATTGTTGCGGAAGCGGCAATGCTCAATGAGGAGGTTATTGCTGCCTTTGCTTGAATAATCAGATACCCAAACGCCGCACTCAAAATGCTCCACCCAACAGTTTCGGATGACGGAGTTCGAACCAAAACAGTTCTGGAAACCCTTGCCTACCTGGTAGGAACTATTACCGTTATAGTAGCGCTGGTTATTGACTGTATTGAGGTATAGTCCTTCGATGCGAAGGTTACTGGACGAACCTTCTATACCGCGATAAGAATAGGTGGTTTGGTTGTTGCTGATGGCATCAAAGTAGATCTCTGTGTACCACATGCCTGCGCCGATGAGCTGAGTGTTATTGCCGTTAGTGAGGTACAAACGGCGGTGGCTTACCCATCGCCCTTCAGGAAAATAGATAATCTTACCTGGATTGGCGGTAATGAAATCCTGCATATCGCTCACACCATCGTATTGAATCTTATTGCCACTGATACTTTCGAACGTTACTTTCTCTGGAACGGGCTCTAGTTCTACGAAATCAATGGTATAAGGGATATTATTATTATCCTTTTTTACAATCTTGAGATATTCGGACGTTGCTACAGGACGGGATAATCGGATATGCGTTTCATCAAAGCGCATACGTACGACATTGCCTCCTCCAGGTGTGGCAGGTGTGTTGGTGGGGTAATTATTTCCGTTTACTGTGTACTGCCATGCCCAATAACTGTCTAACGTGAGTGAACCTACTTTATCGTTGCCAGCGTAGATGTCAATAGTTCCCTGTGTACCTGTTCCTGCAGCGTTGTCAGGCAGAGAGAAACGGATGGTGAGTCCATCGCCCGCTTTATTCACTTTCCAACGGACATAACTATTGGTGTTGATGAGTTGCACCGCTTGTTGGTGCGAGGCTTCGGATTGAAGGTCTGCCTGGTTGTCCGAGGCAGCGAGGAAGGTGCCGTTTGTCTCGCAGAAGTTTGGTTCCGCTTCGTAACGTTCATAAGGGCGATTATAATAACCTCTTTGAAGTTTGTCGGTTGCGAAAGTGTATACATGCGAACCGCTTACTATAGATGTTGAGTCGGGTGTGGGGTCTGGGTCTGGAGTGGGTGTTGGAGTGGAATTATAGCATGGTTCGGTGATGACGCATGGGGCTGCGTAGCCTTTTTGGTTTATCCATGTATAGGTATTTCCCGCGTAGTCATTCGTGTAAAAAAGAGGGCATGTATGCGTTCCTGTGTAAGCAGCTGTGCGGAAGAAACAGTCGCTATTTCCCATGATGTCATCGCTCGGGTTTTGCCACCATCCTTCAGGGTTGGTACAGAAACCAAAGATATTACTATATATTGCTGTTTGCGCACCTTGTGCTGGTGTGGACCAATCGCTGGCTAATTGGGCAATATTGATGGTCTTTCCGTAGATATTGCCGGTTATGTGGAATAAGCGGTCGCCGTCGCGGGATATGTTTTGTGCACCATTGCTCGATAGTGAAAAATTAGTGCAGATACCGCGGTGGTTGTTCTCCGCCAACCATGCGACCCAACTCGTGCCAGTGATATCAATAGCAAAAGTGAATGTTTCATCTGCCTCAAAATTGTTACTTGTGGCAAAACTATTCGTCGAACAATCCCATTTGACGATATAACACCCATCTGGACCGATGGGGTTGTTGAGAGTTTGAGCGGCGTGAATACTTGCGCAAAGAATGGTAGCAAGAATAAAGAATAATTGTCTTTTCATGTTAGCAATTGGTTAAAAAACACTGCAAAGTTACAACAACTTTTTGAATCTACCAAATTTAAGTCCAAAAATCAAGCAAAAATAATTGTTTTTTGCCAATAAAAAATCTTGATATATTTTGAGTGATAAAATCTATTTATTATTTATAATAATAAGTGATAAAATTAGAGTAAAAAAACTCTATATTTTAATTATACTATTTTTATATGTGCGTGGAAAATAGTAATTTTGTGCAGATTTTTTGAATAAAAGGCATATGCCTCGTTAGTATAAATTATGTTTAACTATTAAATTTTTCAAATCATGAAGAAGATTTTTACATTTTTTGCTCTTGTAGCAATGGCAATGGTGACAAACGCTCAGGCAAGTTACGATCTAAACAACCCGATTGGAGAGGATGGTCGTTACATCGTTAAATGGGATTGTGCAAAGGGCCAATTTGCAGAATCCAACAATATTGAGCCGGGCGAGACCTTCACCCTTGCAGTAGACATCACTGGTACTGGTTGGGTAGATCAAATTCAAGCAGGAGGACCGCAAGGTTCAACTCGCGCAATTGCTGCTAACATCTGGACGAACTACGGTCCGAAGAAAGATGCAACCAATCGTCTCAAACTCATTAAAGGTAACATCTATGGTGCAACTTACAATTTCCAGCAAATGCTTGAGGATAATGATCCAAGTTTGATAGGAAAAGTTGCTGCTGTGGACTCTATCATTTATACATATTGCCAGTTGTTTATCTTCGCTTATACTGAGGATAATAGTGGTGTAGAGTGGTATGTGGATGCTCAGCAGGTACAAGCTCCAGCTTCTGACTGTTTCTTCGCTACTATTCCATCAACGGGCAAGTCTGATCCTGTATTCTATACCGATGACTATGCAGAAGATATGTACGGCATCAGCGAGAAGGGCTATGCTGCTCCATGCGTGCTTGCAACGGGTATAGAAGATACCGAAGTAAAGGCTAAGAGCGCGAAGTTTATTGAGAATGGTCAGCTCTATATCATTTCCAATGGCGTTAAGTACAATGCTCTTGGTGTAGAGGTAAAGTAATCTGTACATAATAAGTCGGAGCGGCCTTGTGCCGCTTCGGCTTATTTATTTTTTCATTATTCCTTATTTATCATGAGAACCCACTTACAAAGAGTACTTGTACTAAGTATAGGTCTCATTTCTTCAATTACCATGTTCGCCAACTCCATCTCTGGTACGGTCCGCGATGCAAATGGGGAAACAATCGTTGGTGCAAGTGTGTTAGTGCAAAACACGACGATAGGCACTGTGACAGATTTGGATGGCCAGTATCAGTTAGACGTTGATGCGGGCAAGAAAATTGTTATCTCTTATGTCGGTTATAAGAGTCAGACGATAAGTGTGACGGATAGTCGCACGGTGTATAACGTGACCTTAGAGGAGGACAGCGAAGTGTTGGATGACGTTGTCGTGGTGGGATATGGTACGCAGAAACGTTCCGATGTGACGGGTGCCATCTCCTCCGTTAGCGCCAAGGATATTGAATCGTTCTCAACCAAGTCCATTGCCGAATCTCTGCAAGGTTTGGCAGCTGGTGTTAGTGTGACGAAGGGAAGTGGAGCTCCGGGAGAAGGAGCGGATATTCTCATTCGTGGCGCAGGTAACCTGAGCGGAATGAGTCCTTTGTATGTGGTAGATGGTGTTGCGCAAGAAGCAGGATTTACTTTTAATATGCGTGACGTAGAATCTATTGAGATTCTAAAAGATGCCGGTTCTGCAGCTATCTATGGTAGCCGTGCAGCTGGTGGTGTGATTTTGATTACTACTAAACATGGTCAGCAACAAAAGACCCATGTTAACCTTAATATACGCGCGGGATGGCGCAAGACCTTGAACCGCTTAGACCTTCTTGGAACGGAAGATTGGATTCGTGCACGCGATGCCTGGGGAACGGGTTCTTCTCTGACAACGATGGGTGTCAGTTCTATTAGCGAGTTGCCTAATACTGATTGGATGGACGTGATGTATGGTACTGGTGTTGAGCAGGAATATAATGCGAGTGTTACCAATAGCGGTGAAAAAACCAATCTATTTATGTCCGTTGGTTATTTGGACGAGAAAGGTACATATTTAGGAACGAGCGCAAAGCGTTTCTCGTTCCGCACGAACTTAGACCACAAGGTTGGTAAAAACGTGACCATAGGAGAGTCTATTTATGGAACATGGTCTAAGACCGACCCAGCGGCAAATTCGTCGGTTTATTATCACACTATACCCTTCCGAACAGTACCTGTAGCGGAAGTGTATGATGAGGATGGCCAGTATGCTAAGACTCCCACTTCGGTTGGCTCTGGTCCAAACTTTGCAGGCTTGGAGAATGCCTTCAAGACCTTTCATAATGACAATTATTCACTGAATGCTCGTGCTTACTTAGATGTGAAATTCATTGAGGGTTTAGTATGGCACACAAATGGGGCAGCTTCTCTCTCAGCGTATTCGAGCAATCAGTTCCAAGAATATAAGGACTTTGGTCCTGTACAAGTAGGCGTTCCTGGGGGAACACTCTTCTCTACTTCGGGAACGATATTGAACTTGATGTTCAACTCTACCTTATCTTATGACCATACTTGGGGAGATCATCACTTGAAAGTGATGGCCGGAACAGAATGGTGGCGACTTGATGGATATGGTATTTCTACGGAGGCATATAACTATACCGTTAGTCCAGCCTCCTCTATAGCCTTGGCATCAGAGGGTAATACTAAGAAAGCGAGTGACACCACTCCGCAGGAACGTAGAGGTTCTGCTTTTGCACGTTTGAACTATGAATATGGTGGCCGTTACATGTTGGCAGTTAATTTCCGTGCGGATGCTTCAGATCGCTTTGTGAAGAAGAATAGGTGGGGATTCTTTCCCTCAGTCAATATGGGTTGGCGTATCTCGGAAGAGCCATGGGTGAAACCTGCTACTGAGGATTGGTTGAGTAATATGAAGATTCGTGCATCATGGGGTATGTTAGGTAATGATAATGTAGCCCAATATATGTATGAGAGTACCTACGCGCTAACAGGTGTTAGTCATAGTTTTACTAATTCCGCTACCCGTTCTACTGGAGCATGGTTAGCAGTGTTAGGAAACGAGAATCTCCGATGGGAGCAAGTGAATCAAGTGGATATAGGACTGGATCTCGGTTTCTTCAATAACCGTTTGACGGTGACATATGACTACTATAATCGTCAGACGAGGGATATGATTTACCGTGGTAGCTTACCTTTGTCTTCTGGAATGAGTTATTATTTTGCATCAGATGATCCTGGAAATACTGTACCAATCTACCTAAACGCCGGTTTGGTGGAGAATCAGGGACATGAGATTGCTATAGGTTGGAAGGAGAGACGCGGGGAGTTTGAATATGGTATCCAGTGGAATGCCTCTTTCAATAAAAATATGGTGAAACAAGTAGGTGATGCTCCAGGAGCGGAACCTATTGACGCGGGAGTTGATAACTCTTGGACTCTTCTCGCTCGTACGCAAGATGGTCAGCCAATGGGACTCTTCTATGGCTATAAGTGCTTGGGTATATTCCAAAACCAAGCTCAGGTGGATGAATATAACCAGTTGGCTTTGATGAATTGGCGTAACCAACATCCGGATCACCCGTATGGATATGCAGCTAATGGTCAACCTCTAAACGCAGATGGTAAGGAGATGGGAATCTATTGGCAAAAAGAGAATACGGGTGTAGGTGATTTGATTTTTGATGATAATGGTCAGGGTCGTGTTACTGATAAAAGCAAGCAAACAATAGGTAATCCATGGCCAAAGATGGAGATGGGTCTGACGTTGTCATTCGCATGGAAAGGCATTGATTTGTCTGCCGTTTTCTCAGGCGCTTTTGCGTTTGATATTATGAACCTTATGAAGCCTTATACAAACATGTTCTCATCGGATAACACCACGGCAAATATCTTCAATACCTCTTGTTTTGGTAAGGATAATACAACCGTAACGGCTGATCCGCGTGTGGGTTACCTTGATGCGAATAACTCTATGATTGGTGACGGTGCTGCCAATAAGAACTACTCAACCGTTTCTAGTTATCTTATAGAGGATGGTAGTTATTTCAAATTGAAGAATTTAAGCGTGGGTTACACTTTCCCTGCTAAGTGGACTCGTAGGGCAAAGATTGAGAAACTCCGCCTATATTTCTCTACCCAAAATGTATTCACAATATCCCGCTACTCGGGCAACGACCCAGAAATAGGACGGTATAATGGTACACAATTGTTGTGGAACGTGGATACCCAGTATCGTTATTTGCCGAATAGACTTTTCTCGTTCGGATTGGATGTGATGTTTTAAGTTGAAAGGATGATAATTATGAAAAAAATAGTGTATATATTGATACTCGCATGTGTGATGATGTCTTGCGAGAATTTCTTTGAAATCAATAATCCGCAAACCCTGTCTCAAACCAATTATCCTTCCTCGTTAGAGCAAGTGAACCAATTGGTGACAGCGGCTTATGCACAAGATCATGCTTTTGGACTCTATGCCTTTTATTGGTTCCCAATGGGTGTTTGGCTTTATGACCACACTACGGATCTCTATGGTTCGTATGACGAACGTGCGTTCAGTCAGGATAATTATTCTACGCCAGAGTCGCGATATCTGACTACTACCTATACAGATATCTGTAAATGGGCGAATCTTTCTACGCAGGCGCTTGAAGGTATAGAGACTTTCCGTCCGAATGCTACTACGGCAGAGGCAAAGCAACTGGACTATATGCGCGGCCAATGTTTATTCAATCGCGCGCTAGCTTATTGGCATGGTCAAATCTTTTTTGAGATGAATGCAGATGGAAAGGGTTTACCAATCATAGATAAGGTCATCAGTGACGCTGAAGGTGTAAAACGTAGCCGCAATACAGTTAAGGAATGTTGGCAGTTTATGATTAATGATTTAAAAGAGGCGTGCACGCTACTGACTGAGCACCGCTCTGCTATTGATGCAGCAGGAGAATACCGCGCTACTTATTGGTCTGCGATGGGCTTGCTGGCAAAAGTATACATGCAGTCTCTTTATATCTTCCCTGAGAATAAGACTGCTGCGAAAGACGTGATGAAGGATATTATTGAGACTTCTGGTAAGACGCTCGTTCCGTATGATGTATATGCCGATATGTTCTACGGCAATGAGGCAAATGAACATAATTCAGAATCCCTCTATGAGATTACGATGACCACTGACTATACACAAGACGGTCCATGGGCTGGTTATACTACGGGTTCCGGAATGCCGACGGTTTATGCTCCCTGGTATGTGAATATCAATGTCCGCTTCCGTGCGGGTAGGGAGGATGTGGTTGACCCCTATACACTAGAAAATGATATTATTATATCAAATAAGAGTTCACAATGGGGGAATAACTTCGTGCATGATAAAAATATCGCTCGCTTTGGTTTCTGGGGATTCCATGGTGACACAGTGCCACGTTGGACATTCAATCCTGCTTACGACAGGAATGCACCGCGTTCTCAGGATAACTTCCCTTATATGCTACATGATGTAACATACCAATCTGATGCGAAGGCACTGAAGGCAGATAAGACCAAGATTGACCCACGTTTGATGATTTGTGCAGGGCAACCATATGTGGATAATTATATTGGTTCTGCGGGAGAGACAACATGGTATGACCGCTCATCGGAGGTTAATAATCGTCCGGATATCCTTGCATGGCAACATCGCAAGTACACAAATATCCGTGGTGTTGAGATGGGGTCTGCGCCTTATGGAAAGAACGAGTCTAGCGACTGCAATATCCATGTAATTCGTTTAGCAGATATCTATCTACTTTATGCGGAGTTGCTGAAGGATGAAGATCCTGGCACAGCACTTATGTATGTCAATAAGGTACACGCACGCGCCTATGGTGATGACCCTTCATATAACTACACTTCTCTCAATGATCGTACCAAGGCATATTTTGATACCGATCCGCTTGCAAACGATGTGATTCGATATGAGCGTTGGGCTGAGTTATTTGCAGAAGGACAATGGTGGTTTGATGTTCGTCGCTACCGTATTGGACCTTCAGAGGCGGATTATTACAAATCGACTCGCCATGGTGCAATCACTTGGAAGGGTGACTGTTCTTATGTGCAACCGATTCCTCAGTTGGAGATAGAGCGTAATGCAAATATGGAACAATCTGATGGCTATTAATATCTTTCGACTTTTGATTTATGAAAAAACTACTTTTCTGCTTGGTGAGCGTTGCCCTAGTGGCATGTAATGCGCATAAAGTTTCTTCTCCAAACGGAGCTCTCACTTTGAATTTTCAGCTCTCTCAGGGGAAACCGACCTATTCACTTTCTTGTGATGGAAAAGACGTCCTGTTACCTTCTCCTATGGGATTAGTGCTGACCACAGGCGAGGATACTCTGCGGAACCTTCATTGGTCGGTAGAGTCTGTTAGTATGGCTTCAGCAGATACAATTTGGGAGACCGTATGGGGCGAAGAACGATTTATCCGCGATAACCATAATGAAATGAAAATAGCCCTTGTGGCTCAAAAGGTGCGAATGAATATCGTTTTCCGTCTCTTTGACGACGGATTTGCTTTCCGCTATGAATTCCCAGAACAAGATATGACCGACCTTATCGTCCTCGATGAGCAAACGGAGTATGTCTTCGCTGCCGAACCCAGTGTGTGGTCTATACCTTGGAGTACGGAATATTATGAAGGGCTTTATACGAAAGCACCTTTGCATGAGAAGGACACTATGTGCTCGCCCATCACACTTGAGATGGCAGACGGCATGTATGCCTTTTTGCATGAGGCGAATGTGACTGACTATCCTTGTCAAAACCTCTATTATCAACCTTCTAAGGAACTCTCTACTGAATCATCCAATACCATTGCTACTTACTTGACGCCTTGGATGAAGGACGGTGTAATCCTAGACAATAAAGCATATCTCAAGGCACCATTTGTGACTCCTTGGCGATTTGTAATCTTAACACATACTTTGCCAGAGATGATGGCTTCGCGCATCATGCTAAACCTTAACGAGCCCTGCCGTATCGAGGATACCTCTTGGATTCGTCCAATGAAATTCTTAGGCATCTGGTGGTCAATGCACTTGCGCGAATGGACTTGGAGTAAGGGACCACGTCATGGTGCTACGACAGAGAATATGCGCCGTTATCTTAAATTTGCTAGTGAGAATGGTTTTGGTGGTGTCCTTGCTGAGGGATGGAACACAGGATGGGAAGGTTATGAAGGCATAAACAACGACCGTTTCTCTTTCGTTACCCCATATCCTGACTACGATGTGGATGCACTCAGTGCGTACGCCAAGGAATTGGGGGTGAGTATCATTTGTCATCACGAGACATCTGGACGTGCGGATGAGTATGAAGCAGATTTAGATACTGCATATCAGTTCATGCAGTCGCACGGTATGCCTGCCGTTAAGACGGGTTATGTATCCCCGATGATTCGTACTCGCGATGGTTATCAGTTTAATCGTTCGCAAGGTGTAATACGCCATTATCGCAAGGTTATTGAGACTGCTGCTAAGTATCATATTAGTATTGATAATCACGAACCAGCGATGCCTTCTGGATTGCAACGCACTTATCCAAACTTAATGACACAAGAAGGTATTCGAGGACAGGAGTGGAATGCTTGGGCACAAGATGGCGGTTCGCCTTGCTCACATGTGTGTACACTTCCTTTTACGCGTATGATGGCTGGACCTGCGGACTACACGCCAGGCGTCTTTTCCTTCGAGAATCCGATTATTCCTGGTACGCGTGTTCACTCTACGCTTTGCAACCAGTTAGCTCTTTTTGTAGTACTATATAGTCCGCTACAGATGGCGTGCGATAAGATAGAGAATTACGAGAAACACCCCGAGGAGTTTCAGTTCTTGCGTGACGTACCATGTGATTGGGCTCAATCTCGTTTGTTAGACGGCAAAATTGGTGAGTACGTTGTAATGGCGCGTCAAGATCGTCATTCGGATGATTGGTATGTAGGCGCTATTACGAACGAGGAAGCACGAGAAATTACAATTCCTCTTACATTCCTTGGTGACGGTGAATGGATGGCTACTATCTATGCTGATGCACCGGATGCCGATTGGCAGACAAACCCCTATGCCACTACAATTGAGACGCGACAAGTTAGCTCTACGGAGGAAATAAAAATCCACCTCGCTACTGGAGGTGGATCTGCGATTTGCTTTATTAAGCAATAGTGCTTTAAATTTATCGTAAGAACGATTTTTGTTTATTACCGAGGATGTCATAGATGGCATCTTCGGTTTTTATATACAGATGTCCCTGATGTAAGACAAGTTGGTTACTTTTCGCTGGATGTTGTGGTGCGCTTGGGGTAAACTGATTGAATAACTGCACGCAACTAGTGCGGACACTGCCGTCTACCGTCGTTGCCTCTACATGGTATAAATGCGGGGTGATAGTATCTGTTAGTTGGTAAAACTGCTGTGTAGCACCGCTGATTGCTACGCTGTCAACATACCACTGATAACTAACAAACTGCTCGTCCTTATTATCAGCAAAGAGTACATCGTTCCACTTGCGATAGACAAAGTCCTGACATGGTGTGCAATCCTCTGTAATAACTCGGAAGGTGTCTGTATCAACGAGTTTGCTATCCTCTAAGGTTACCATCTGGAAGATAATATCGTCCAAACCGAAGTCATTACCCACGCCATAGTAGGAGTTTAGATCTTCTACACCAATTTCAATAGAATCGCTTGTGATAGGTGCAGTCCAGAAGGTCTGCGAATAATGCCATAGGTTATCTTTTCCTAAGGTCATAACTTCTCCTAACGACTCTTTTTGCATCGTTCCATCCGGCATCTTATAGCGTATAGTGAACTGTAGCTGTGCAGGATGAGAGCGTTGCGAAGGTTCATTGAGATCTGCTGCCCAATAAGAGAAAACATAGAGTCCGCCTTCTCTAATATTCAATCCGGGGTTCTCAGGTGTGCTGGCTTTCCAAGCGTAACCAGAATGTGCAGCATCGAACATCGCAAAGAAATTACCAGAGTGGGCACCCACATTAGCATAATCCCGCCATGTGTGCTTGGCGTTATTCGATAGTAGATAAACGCCCGATTTTCCTTGATATTGTGGTTTATCGTATAGGTCTGTGCCATACGGGTCAAATGGTAGGTACTCATAGTCGGAGGTGTATCCGGTAGGCTGCTGATGATAGTCGGTATAGTTCTCAAAGTCACCGTTTGCCATTAAGTTATCAGTAGTGACGAATATCTTCGTGCGCGCTTCGCAAGTATATGTGGCCTCGCCAGGTGTGGTGCCGGTGAGGGTGATGCATGAAGTCTGCGCGCCATTGCTCCAAACGTAAAAGAGCGAGTCGTTTATTGCAGGGGAACACAAGGTGATGGTAGAATCCAAGCAAAGACTCAATATAGTCAGAAGGGTAAACATAATAGTTACTGTTAATTATTAATAGGAATAATTTCTACACGTCGGTTGAGTTCGCGTTGTGTGCGCGTTGAACTCGTTCCTTGGTACTGAATATCGGCACTATAGCCGTGTATAATGAGTTGTTCTGCTGGTACACCTAAGGCCTTGAGTAGGTTGGCAATCGTTTCTGCACGGCGGTCTGAGAGAATCTGATTGGCGCGTTTGTTTCCTTCTTCGCTAGCGTGACCGTTGATATACACGCGTTGAGATGGGTTAGCCTTAAGAATCTCTGCTACTTGCTCTAGAATGTCTGCAGGTTCTAGACGTGGATTCTTGTAGTCGTTGACATTGAACCAAATGACAGATTTTTCTAGTGTTTGCTTGAGACTATAGATGGTGTCTATCGAATGCACGATGATTGTATCCGCGTGTACTGACGTGCGATAGGTGGTGTCAAGGACAACAAAGCACTCTGAATCGAGGATAGGTTTCGGTGCTTTCTTTGTGGGTCGGAAATGAATACCTACCTTAATACCTACTGACCAAGGACGAATAGCATCGGTGTAAGTCGAGTTGACGATACCTTCGTAGGTGGGCATGAAGGCATGCTGACGATAGTCTGTATAGCCCGTTTGTTGCCATCCGAGTTCATGTTGCTCGCTCTGAAGATCATTGCATACTACCGAACCATAAACGCCCGCAAAGAGGTCTAATTTATTGTTTAGTGGGATGATGACACCCAAATCCACTTTGACACCCGCAGCAATTTGCTTGAGTGATAGTTTATGTGACTCTTTGGAGAACGATTCACCAATATGCTCTGTATAGAAATCATGATTGTTTAGACCGTAGAGTTCAAGATTCCATTGTGGGTAGTATCCACGGTGCTCTAAGGCTCCAGAAACAAGGCGGTAGTTTGAAATGAGGGGGAATCCTACAAAACCTCCCAAAGCGGCAAAAATGCCTACTTTATTATTAAATCGATGTTGGTACTGAGCCGTCAGTGGAATGGAGAGCATGTACGTGCGCTGGTCTTCCTTCCAATCATGCGTGATGGCACGGTGGTTGTAACTTTCTCCATCGGTGTCAATTTGTCCATCCCATTGTAGCATCGTATTCAGTTTGCCTCGTGAGCCGTATGTGGAGAAGTCAACCCCTACACCTAATCCCCATTCGGGTGTAAAGAAATAGGCATAGCGTACGCTCAGTTCGCCTCCTATATGGCCAAGGTTTTTACCATCTTGTAGGCGATAACCCATGGATGAATAAGCGCCTCCGAGGTAGAATTGTAGTGATGAACCTTGGTCTGCAGGTTTCTCTTCCGTAGCAACCTGTTTCTCTACCTGCTGGCGATCAATACGCTCTTGCGTGTGTAAGATTGAGTCGCAATAGCGAACGAGCAGTCGCTCTTCACGGAAAAGTAGAGTTTGGCCGCGGTCTGGTTGTTCTACTTGCGAGGTGATTCGTTTGCCCACAGAAACGGTGTCTATTGGAACAGTGGCGAAGAGAGAATCGCTCTGTTGCAAGATGCGTTTCGTAACGACATAGGTTTTTCCCTTTTTCCCCTTCTTGGTGATGGAGTATTCGCAATCAAATAACTCGTTAATCACCTCTTCTGGGGTGGCATTGTGGAAAGAGACTGTCACGCGGCGGGAGGTATTTATTTCCTTGCGTTTATAACTAACACGGGTACCTGTAGTCTCTTTGAGATCTGCCAGTACTTCTTTGACTGTTTTGTTTTTGTATCGCTTGCTGAAAGTGTCTTTAGCAGCGAAAACAGATGTTGGTACGAGGAAGAAGAATACCAACGTAATAATACTTAAACGTTTCATATATATTATAATATGCATCTACATGGGTATATTCTACGATGTGGGAAGATAAACCGCACTCCCACTTCCAATCCTATTTGAAGAGGATGAGATTTGCTGGATATGTTGTTGGTGGCAATTATACCGTTATAATCGGGCATGAAAGAGTGAGCCGATGCCATCCCTGCGCGGTCATTCTTGAAACCGAGTTCCGTGTTTCCAGCGGTTACAGTATTCTTAAATCCGTAATCGCCGTAAATATTGGCGAAGAACTGCATCTTTCTATTGATATCATATGCTAAACCGAGTTTAAGGAAGACGGATAATTGGTCCTTGACGGCGATGGAATAGGTGTTGTGGAAATCTCTTTCTCGGTAGAACCCATGGTTAGGCACATCGTATATGTTCAGTCCCCAAATACCGTAATTTCCTTGATGCTCTACATCGGCATGGAATGAGGCGTTTTTGAGGATAGGGATGCCATACTTAGCTCCTGCCTCCAAGTTAAAATGGAGTCGGTACGAGATGGGAAAACTCAAATAGAGAGTAATTGGAATTTCCACCAGATAGACATCCTGCTTGTCGTTAAGTGAATGAATTATCGTTAGGTGGTTATATCGTTCGCCTTCAGTGTCCGTGACATCATTCCATTGCGCTATGCCAGAGAGGGAGGCATTAGCGCCATAATGCGAGAAGTTGGCACCTACTCCTAATCCGACATTTGGCGTGAAGAAGAGGGCATATCCCACATGTGCTTGTGCGCCCCAGCTGCCTTTGTTAGTTCCTTTTACATCTGCCTGATGGGGTTGCACCTTGTATCCTAAGGTACTCCATCCTCCGCCTACTGATATTTCCAAGGCGGAGTGCGTTTGTGCTGTAAGGGGTAGAGATAACCCTAACAGAAGATATATGATTAAAATTTGGTTACGCATGCTCCTTGTCCATTATATGTTTTTTCTCCATGGCGGATATATAATCTGCCATTGTATATATACTTGACTACTTCCGGCGCCTGTTGTGGCTTATCGGTGGCTACGCTGGCAGGGAAGGCATCGAAGATGTTCGCGCAAGCTTTGACCGTAGTGCCGTCTATTAATGTCATGATGCAGTAGTATGTTTTACCATCACCGCTAAGTACGACTCCTTCTGTATGGAGGAATTGACGCGTTTCTCCATTCATAGCAGCGTCGTTGCAGTACCATTGATATGTTGTAAAGCGCTGGTCACCATTATCGACGAATAGTAAGTCATCCCATTTGCGGTATATAACATTTTCGCACACCTCTGGTTCTACGCAATCAATGGCGGCGCTAATGGTGATTTTCTGTGTATTGGAACAGTTGCCCATCCAATCGGAGTTTTGCACAGTTTCATTGGTGGCAGTGGCAAGAATCGTATATTCGCCTACACCTAATCCTGTCCAGGAGAGGGTAGAGCCGCTACCTGTCTGCGCAGAACCATTCACTTCGCTGCCATCTTGATATAGGACATAACTCCATCCTGCCTCGCTGCCTTCTAACTGGATAGTTGCAGTCTCGCTTTTCTCCAAGCAGATAGAAGTGGCTGAGGCGGATATGGTTTGGTCTATAGGCCATTGTTTTGGACATGGTGAACGATAGCCGTTTATGCTTGTGAAATAGTGGTTGTCATACCATTGGTCGCGTGGGTCATCGTCTGCAGGTTTAATAATAGGGTCTGACTTTCCAGTGTATGGAGCGAAACGGAAGAGGTATTGATCGTTATTAGATACATATGAACCTACTAACCAATCGCCTGTAAATTGGTTCTGCAATGAACCTTCGTTAGACCATTGCCACCAATTGCATCCTTTTGTTGTGCTTACAGCTCCACATTCGGCTCCTTTGGCAGTTTCCTGTCCAAAGAGACGAGTGGCTATTTCCGTTTGTTCGCCCATGGCTGGAGTATAGTATGTGCCATTGGTGTAAGGGATTTGTGCGAAGTTGAATTCTGCTCCGAAGATAGTATCCCGTATATGCCATAGGCGCGAAGCATCCAAGTTAAACTGAGTGCCTTCATCGTTCTTTACGCGGAAGCGGTCGAGAGCGATTGAGCGCTCTAAAGCAGGATCGCTGGCGGGTTTCATAGCCCAATCGCCAAGGGCGGTGCCGGCTAAGTTGACAGCAAGAACAAAGGTTTCTCCCCATTCCATGGTGTTATCCGTTGCCCAAGTGCCATTAGCGCAATCCCATAGCACAATATACGAGCAGTCTTCTGTCGTTTTGGGTTGTTGTGGGAGGATATAATCCGTGTGAGTGGTGATGTCTTGCGTGCAGTCGTAGAGGCGCACATGATAGATTAAAGTATCGCCTTTGAAGCATCCTACATCTTCGAGTATCGCCATAATATCGCATTCACCAGAGTTGGCTTTGATAGTCACTTTTCCATTGGCATCCACTGTGGCTACATCGGCATTGGTGGATTCGTATGTGATGACGGAGTTGATAGAGTGGATATCATCGGTGCGGACGATAGTGTAGGTGTATGTTTGCCCTATTGTGTTCGCTACAATCTCAGCAGGAGGTGTGGTGCCTTGCCAGTTGACTGTTGTTTTGAAATCAGCAGTCAGTGGGTCGGGGCAGTCTGAGACGGTGATGATGACTGAGTCAGGACAGAGTTTGTAACTTCCTACCAATGGGTTCTCTGCTATAATCTTGATGTCGCCGGATGCGTTACCACCTAAGGTTATTTTAGCAGTAGTAGTATTGGCTGTAGTAGTGGTAGTGGCTGTTACATCGTCGCCTGTGACAATGATGGTGGGTGCGCCAGCTGTTGTGGTACAGCTCACCTCGTACCATCCTCCTGCGTACATTTTGGCGGTATGGCCGCTCCAAGTGTAGGTAGGACATTCCATATTCAGTACTACTTGATAACTGAGGGTGTCACCTTTGAAGCAACCTACATCGCTTAGGTATGCCTTGATAGTAGCAGTGCCTTCTGTTCCTACGATGGTCACTTTGCCGTTGGCATCAACAGTGGCGAAAGTAGGGTCGGAAGAAACATAGCTTATCTCATCATTGATAGAATGTATGTCATCCGTGCGTTCTATAGCGTAGGTGTAAACGCCACCGGCTTTCACTTCTTTGATGGCATCTGGCACGGAGTCTTTCCATGCTATTTGTGTTTGGAACTGAGTGATAGGTACGGTGGTAGTGTAGGCCTTGTAGTAGAATACAGGACTTCCATTTTGGCTCGCCATCTTACCGCACACCATGCGTGGGGATGGTATATTCGGATTAGAGAATAAATTCGCTGCTTCCCAATTGCGCACATGTAGCATATAAGCACCGTTGGTGAAGTTCGCACCTGTAAAACCGCCCACATTGACTACTGCAGTCAGGTTATTATAGGTGTAGATGATCCATTTATAGGCATCGGTTTGGGCGTTGGTGGCAGAAAGTAAAGCCTCCGTATATTCCCAATCACTGCCAGTATTGCCTATTCGAGACCCGCGATAAACATAGCGCATGGTTTGAACATTCTGTAGGTAGAATACATCTTCGCCCTGACATTTCTCGCCAGTTTTGATGATATACCATTGGTCGTTACCATCGTTATGCTCAATGTCGGCTTCGAGAAAACCATTGTTGTCTCTAAGATAAACAGGTGCGCCGCCATGAATCCAATATTGCGGGAATGGTGTAGAACCATTGTAGTTGTACCACTCGATTTTACGGCTCTCTGCCGCCGTTTCTGTACACTCGCTTACGGTGATAGTCTGGATGTCTTCGCAGTTCATTCCGCTTACTTGGAGTGTGGCTTTGAGGGTTATATTTCCTGTGGCATTACCATCCAAGGTAACTTTGACAGTGGTGGTATTGCCGGAAGTAGTAGCTGTACCAATACTTACGCCAGTACCTGTGACGGTGATTGTGGGTGATCCGTCGTCATTCGTACAACTGAGCATATACCATCCGCCGGGGTATAGCAGTTTGCTTAGGCCTGGTTCGTTATCGATAGACCAAGTGAAATCACTACATCCTTGCACTTTTACTTGGTAACTGATTTCTGCTCCTTCAAAGCACCCTGCATCCTCAAGTTTGGCGGTGATAGTGGCGGTACCGCTATTACCGGCTATTACTTGGCCGGTGGTGGCATCTACGGTAGCAATATTGGTGTCGGAGGAAGAGTAGGTGATTACTCTATTGACAGAATGGGTGTTATCCGTGCGTTTGGCAGTGAATGTGGTGTCCTGACCTGCTACCAGATTGACGATGGCGGTTGGCGCTGTGCCATTCCATCCCAACGCAGTGGAAGGTAGAATAACTTTCGTACCAGTCACCTCTTTTAGGTTGGAGACTGAGGTATGCATCTCGCCGCTGACATCATAACCAACCATCTTACCCACTTTCATGTCTGGATTGCAGACGCGAATGGTGTATTTATTGTTATTTCCCTCGCAGTACATGTAGTCCCAGTTGCGGCAGTGTAGAACCAACGCTTGTTGCCAGTTGCCTGTCCAATTGGACATATTCATGATATAGATTCTATTTTGGTCGCCCTGATATAAGATCCATTTATATTCATCGCTATTATTAACCGTTGGAGATGTAAGCGCAGCGGAATAATCCATATTACCTCCATCGGTGGCTTGTATAGGTCCATGGTAGAGGTATCGATTTGTATTCAGGTTATAGAGATAAACCACATCTTTTCCCAATACTTGTGCGCCGGTTGGTAGTGCTAACCATCGGTCTGCGGTGTTATCATTCACGGTGGTGGACATTTGTACGGTGCCATTCTTATCAATGGCATAGCCTTTATTATCGTCCCATTTGAAGACATATGCTTGGTCTTCGCCGCACTGAGAAATGAGTCCGGTTAGCATGCCCGAACAAGCTGCATACTGAGCCGTCTCAGCGGTGGGGAACTCTATTATCAGTGGTGCTGTAGTTGCATCGCTGTCGATATAGAGAGTGTCATGACCGAAATGCGCTTTGGCGTCTGCTGGTAATTGCATTGCTATTGGAGCGCCCGCAGTACTGGTACATTTGACAACATACCATCCGCCAGGATAAAATGTGTACGCCCCGCTAACCTCTACACCATCTACAGTGATGGTATATTCGGGACAAGGCTTATAGACGATGACTTGCGCATGGGTGGTATATACACCATCTGGGCAGTTGGCTGTAGTGATGAAACAGTAGTAGGTGTAATCCGTCTCGCCCTCATTGGTGGCGGGTTGACAAGTCTTGGATTTTGCTCCTTGACCGGTATAGGGTACTGCAGTTGCTTCGCCCGCGGAGGTCACATAGCGATACCATTGATATTTCACTCCTGTCATGTTTCCGCTTTTCTCTTCTGCCACCAAGGTGATATTAGTGCCAACAGGAATGGTCTGTGTCACAGGATCCAATGGGTAGAAGAATGGGCAACATTGGTCATCGTTCACATCGCATGGTGCTGCATAGCCGTTGCCTACTACGTAGTGGTCCTTGTCATAGAAGATATGTGTACCAGGAGTCATCTCTTGCGTAGTGAACTGAGCACCGGTCTTGGTGCCTGTATAAGGCGCAAAGACAAAGAGTGGTTGGTCGTCTTTTGCACACCACCAGTTTTCTTGATAGTCCCAAACGCTCTTTTTTTGTTGAGAAGCAGATGGAGCAATAGGGTAGCAACGATCGCTGAATAGGGTAGCAGAGGCGAACATACGCGCGTATATTTTGGTCTCCTCGCCGATAGCCGGAGTGGCGTTTGCCCATCCGTCTGTTTCAAATTGAGCGAAGTTGTACATGGCTCCGTATATATTATCTCGGATATGCCATAGGCGCGCGCGATTATCCTTATACATATTTCCGCCTTTAGAGCCTCTAAAGGTATTCAGGCTGACGATAGTATTCTCTACAGGGTATGTAATTCCGTCTCTTGTTTGGGCACTCTTTACCCAATTCTCGTACATAGTGCCTGTCAAATCGACGGCAAGTACAAATGTCTCGTCGTATTCTACATCGTTGGAGGTAGCCCAATCGTTCTTCTCGCAATCCCATTTGACGATATAGTAGCCATCTGGTCCAATCGGATTATTGAGACGATGGTCTGCCCAACTATGAATGGCGCATAATGCCAAGCATATGATAGAACTAAGTCTGAAAAGATGGTGTTTCATACATTTCGATTTAAAATGGTTTTGTCTTGGGTGCTTTTGATGAATGATCATAGCCGTGCTCAAAAGAGCCTGCTAATGCCATCATGTGACCTTTGGATTGAATATCGATAAATTCGGTGACGGGTTTTAAATATGGTTTCATGATTTAGTAATATTATTGCTTAAATGGTTATTTCACTTTTGCACCTTGTGCGTTATACACCTTGCCGTTGTGGAGGATATAGAGAACGCCATTGCGTATTATCTTTGTAGTTTGTATTTTGTCAGTTTGTGTATTCTCTATTCCTGTAGGGCTATTGTAAATCTCTGTGAGGAGCAGACCGTACTCGGTAGTGATACCTTTAGAGAGGTCAAGCGTGTAAGTATCACTTAGTTCGCTAACTATCATGCTGTTCTGCGTGAGGTAGAGACTATAGTCTGCAGGAATGTTTTTGCTCGTCAGAGTGTAGGTTCCCGCAACGGGTGCATAGATAGAGAGCTTGTATTGCGCCTTACCATTGATGAGTTGTGCTTCGTGTACGCAGAGTGAACTATTGTATGCGTTGGTCCAAATCTGTGGTACATTCGCACTACCGAGTTCTCCTGCTTTCGCTACATCCACACCTGGCGTGTAGGCTTGTCCGCCTGTCTCACTGGCGGTGATGAATAACTGGTCGCTGAATGGCTTGCCTTCGCTCGCAATCTGAATAGCGGTAGCTGGAGTGCTTTGGTAACGACTTGGAGCTAATAGTTTGTTATGTGTGGCTTGGTTGAGCGTCATGGTGCCACCTGCCTGTTGTACCATAAATGCTGAACCCACAACAAGTGAGTAGTCAGCTTTATTAACGGTCAAGAAAGTTCTGTTACCACTCTGATAAACCTGAATGTAGTTGCCGCTTATTCCTGCGTCAGCATGGTGGAGAGTACCGTTACCCACACCATTCCAGTTCGCATTGGTTGCGTCTCCTCCTGCGTACTCGTTGAGTGTCACGCTCTCGCTGGCAACGAGTGCGCCATCAGCGGTCTTCTGCATGCGCAAGGTATTGTAGTTATAACTGTCGTCCAATGTAATAGTGTACAATCTATTGGGCTGCATCACACCACTGAATTTCTTATATGGATACTGCCCTTGTGCTTGTTTCTCGCCGAAGTACTCCATAACAGCGTAGTCAACTCCGTTTCTAAAGTCCTCTTTGAGAACGCCACCCTGAATACCCTTTATTCCGGAAACGATATTGATTGGGAATGGTACAGTAAAGTCATACCAACCATAGTGAACCTCACCGCTTGGATCTACGGTATAGAGGAAATATGCGTTTCCATTGACATTGAGTTTACTCGCATTGCGTACCTGTCCAGAAGCGGCTGGAGTAGAAGTATTGCCTGCTTTGGCACAGATAGTGAAGTCTCGTACTATCAACTCGCTGCTGAGTGTCAAATCGCCTGCGTACTCTACTGTCAGGTCGCCAATGGTGTGCCCATTTGCATCCAATGTGATGGCTTTGTTAATAACAGCATTTTCGTTGTAGTCGTGTGTCAGTGTAAGTGTATTTCCCACAGGCGTTGCATCAATAGCCTCTTGCAAAGAAGCCTCGGTCAATTCAATATTGTAACTAATAGACTCTTCGTCGTAACAACCCTCTGCCGCTATTGTTGCGGTGATGGTTGTGTAACCCGCAGAATGAGGAGTCACTGTACCATCTGCAGCTACGGTAGCAACGGCTTCGTTTGATGAAGCATAATGGATGGCACCCAAACTGAGTGTTGAGCTTGCAACATGTTGGAATTTGCTGCCAAGTGCTGATTGTGTCACACCGCCGTTCAAGTCAGTCTCCCAACTTAATTCAGGGTCAGAAGGGTTAGCCACATATGTATGTGTTACCTTTATGGACGCGATGCCCGCGTGGTTGTCTGCTGCTTTGATGATGAATACACTCTCTCCGAGCAGAGGTGAAGCATTGTTCACGGTGTAGGAGTATTCAAATTCTGTGTCGGCAGTGAGGTTGATAGTCTCAATAACGGTAGTACCATCATCCTTGGCGAGTTGCACACTCGTAGCTGCATCCGCATAGAGGCGCACGGTGATGACAGCACCCTTCACAAGTGGCGCTGTTAGTTTAGCCTGTACGGTAGCATTCTCCTTCATACGGTAGTACGAACCGTTCATCTGAGAGGCAAGATAGTTAGGGTTAGGGATGTTCTCCATATTGACAAACGCGGATTGGAATCCCTTATAACTATTACCGCCTTGTGTTGCCCCGCGACTTGCTGAAACCGTATTGTTTACAACATTGCTCCAAACATTAGGTGTGCCTGTTAATTGTTGTCGAGATAAAACGAAGTCTGTTGCAGCGACTTTCGCTCCCATAGATGCGTCTGCACGAGAAACGATAATGTCATTGTCCCATGCATCTTTAGCCTTGTAAAATTTATAATTGTCTGTCTCGCCGTTAGATGTACTTGTGTAAACTGAGCGCAGGAACCAATCTCCATTTGAGGTCCACCCATTTCCTTTGGAACCATCCGTGTTTGTAGGACCGCAATACATGTATTTGCCCGTAGATACATTCTTTAGATAGTACAGATTAGTCCCCGCATTTATCATATACCATTTATCTATATCATTATCGGAGCGCTGTTCTATCATTACATTACCATTATTGTCGTATGCGTAGTACTCGTTGCTACCACCATTATTGCCAATACGGATATTACATATTGTCATGCTTGCAGGTTCGTCATTCTCAGTACTCTCGTTCCATAAGTTTTTGAGAATAACTTCGTCGCCGCTATAGGTGTTATAGCTAGTTACGGTCATGGTGTAGAGGTCGCTGGTGCTCATCTCGCAGGCTGCGACAGTAACTTCGCAGGTAGTGGTCTTCTTGGTGTCGTATTGGTCAGTGACGGTGCAAGTGATAGTAGCCGTACCTGCGCTCACAGCGTGCACAGTACCATTGCTAACCGTGGCAATGGAAGTGTTATTACTACTCCATGTTACGGCCTTGGTGATTACATCGGATGGTGAATAAGTCGGTGTGAGAGTGAAATCGCTATTGCCAACCCAAGTCATATGTTCGCTCTCATTGAGCGAAATAGACTCAATAGCCTTGTATGCCCATACGGCATTCAATGTGATGTTACTGTTGACAGCACGACTAAAATCGTAATCACTACCATCTAACTGCCATTTTACAAAGATGTAACCTGCTTTCGTCGGGTCTGCTGGCTTTGTTGCCTTGTTGCCGCTGGAAACCTCTTGTGTTGATAGTGTGGTCTCACCATCTTTGAAAGTAACGATGTTTGGTGCGACAATATCGCAACGGATTTTACCACCATCAAAAGTGATGCAGATGTCACTAGCTTTAGAAAGAGTAAATGAACAGTTACGCCAGCGGTTGTCTGTTTGCGGAGTGGTGGAGTTGAAATTGTCTGAGCCGTCACGACGCGCAGAAGTGTTATTCCATGTCAATCCAGAGGAAGGATTACTCGTATCTACATACAATGCATTAAATGTCTCTGTGCCTACTGTAGCCATTGCGTCGTTATCATTTTCTTTTGCAGTTACAACAAAAGAGTGCTGACCAGCAGGCACATTGCGCAAGATAGCAGTAGCGTTCGTAGTACCATTATTTGTCATGATGGTATTGTAATTCCATGCATTGCCACCATTACCCCAAGATGTCTTGATACGCCAAGTCTTTGAATTATCGAAAGAATAATTTTCTGTCTTTATAGTCACTTTGCCATTATATGATACGGTCACCTTTTTGGGTTCGTTTAGAGTGAAATCCATGTGCCCATGAGCAGCAGATATGGTAACATTTGACTGACTATTATCAAACATATCGGCATAGTTGCCACCATTGATTTTTTGATTCCAATCTTTATCTTTGATAATCTCGAATGGCATGTGACCTGAAGGAGCAATGAAAGAATAACTGAGTTGTTGACCGTAGTTGTTACTCCAATTGCCATTGTTGCCACCGTCATCATTAGCAGTTTGGAGACAACTAACGAAATAGTAATTGCCACTTACACCCCATTTTGCATAGAGATGCATGTTACCAGTAACGGTGGTGAATGGTGTGGTGCATGCAGCATCAGTGTACCATGTGGCAGTACCTTTACCATATGTCACCGCAGATAAATTTAATTCCGTTGCACTTGAATTACTACCCTCTGGTACATTCTCGCGAACAATATCACCACCACCATTATTCGGGTGGAGTGTAACGGTGTAAGTGGTAGTAGGAACGGTTGGCTCAACATAAGTTCCCCATTCCATGGTGTTTCCGTTAATAAGGTAATTCTTGCCATCCTTGGGAATTGCACCTTTGTTGGTTTCATTATGGCCGACACCACTAGTCTCTAGCTGTTTTACCTTTACTTGTCCCCATATCGTACCGGCATATTCAGCTGGTACTACAAACTTCAACATAACGGGATCTGTGTTAGGTATTACTTGCGCAGAAAGAGCCTTGTTCAGAAAAGTTCCACCATCTACACTATATAAGTTGAAATCACAACGCCCATATTTCAAAAAGTCATGAATATTCCCGTCTTTACATATGGTATTTTGTTGCATGTAGAATACTTCGCCGCCTTGGAAGGTATCACTTGACGGAGTAGGACCAGAACCATATACACCTAACCCTTCATCACCAGGACCGATATAGTTCTTACCACTCTCCAAAGTAAAAGTTGATCCATCTTGACTCCAAGATCCTTGTTTTCCACGTTTTATAGTTACTTGGTTCCATGTTCCTGCTGGAACCTTGGCTGTGTGTATTCCATAAGGTTCTGTATCTGACCAAACATCACCTTCTGCTTGTGTACCATTTGCTGTATTATCAGTTGCATTTGTAGATGTGTTCTTAAACTCAAGCCATACATCGGCATCACTAGCAATGATATGTCCCCATTGACTACCCAAAATTTTTTGATGAGAGTTCCAATAAAAGTCTTCTGATCCTGTATAGGTTACACTCTCTCCCCACGCAGGACTATTTCCCATAATCAGTAGGAATAGCACCAAGAGAGGTGTGAAAAGAGAAAACCTAAAATTGAAAAAATGTAACGATTTACCATGCGAATTACTACAGGGGGGGGTGTGAAGCCCATTCGCAGTCTGGAGTAAATAATGTTTCATGAGGTATTGTGTTATTGGTTAGTATTTTCTTTGGTTAAGTGCTGTGTTTTTATAAGAAAACACCGCAAAGTTATTGTTTTTTGCGCACATACGAAAACAATATAAAGAAAATATAGAAAAAAATGATACAATAAAGAAACTATATTATCTATAGATAATATGTGTAATTATATATCCGATAATTATCAAGATAATTTATTCACTAAAAAACACTAAAATTACTTGATTAAAGCGAAAATTTACTGCATTAGATATTTTCCGGCAGGGGTAACGATTATACCTTTGAAATCCGCAGAGACTGGACGACCTAAGAGGTCGAAACGCAGCGTGCTATCGGAAGGGCACTCAGTATGCTCTATCCCTGTTTCTTGCGTAGCCCATTCTTCGATAAGTATATCATCGAAGATAGCCGAGAAAGAACCCGTTTGAGTTGTACTGAGAGAGACAGAGATAGCATCAATATAGTCGCCTACAAAGGATTGCGGTATATAGGCTACGAGCCGTGAGAACGCACCATCCACGGAATCAATAGTGGTGGTGATGGTTTTCCCAGAACGCATGGAGAGCGTGATTTGGATGTCTTTGCCAGCGCCGCTTGCAGTGCGGAATGCTGTAAGACGCAATGGTTTGGTTACTTCAATGCGAGTCTTTGAGAATTGGTACTGATACACCGCGTTACTAGAAGCAGAACCGCTTACAGCCAGTGCATAATCGCCCGTGCGGGCACCCGATTTAACTATCTCACACTTCGTATTCGATACATTAGTGCTAATGAGTTGCTTGGGCTGATAGAAGCATGGGTCGATGGGGAAAGTACCGGTGTTTTGTGCCACATTATTGACATAATTATAAGGCGTTGTGCGGCTCTCAAAACTATTGCGGTAGAAAATAGGACCAAGGCTATATGGGGTGGTAAGAGCAGTGTCTTTGGCTCCTTTGAGCATTCTCGCGGCGTCGCCTGCAAGGCGGAGGTAAAAGTCTGATGACAACCATCTTCCGTCTGCCGAGGTAGTCAGGAAATAAGCATTGGTAGGTATCATGGTGTAGTCGGTAGCCGCTGAGAGCAGGGCGGTTCCTTCGTCATACTCGTCAAACATAGAGAAATACATATTAGTGCATCCTGTTTGGCGGATATTCTTGGCTTGTGCCCAGAGGAACTCACCTGCTTGTCTTGGCGCTTGGTTAGGTACACCTGTATTCCATGTGGCCCAACCAAATCCAGGGAAGAGCGTAGGCATATAATCAATATGCAGTGAGTCGCAATAGCGCTTATCTTGGCGCTGGAGAGAGAAGAAATACTGCGCCTCTTGGATATTACTAAATCGACCTACAAGCCATGGAGAGAGCATATTATAGTGCTTATACACTTCCTCAAAACTCTCTTGGTTGGCAGGGTTAGGCTGCGAAGGACCTTTGGCGTCATTGCGGTTCTCCCGCCAGTAAGTAGGCACTCCGCCGATAACATAACATCCACGGCTCTTGAGCCATTCGATGAGGGCTATCGTTTCAGCAGCCGTTCCGGGATGGTTGTCGGTGAAACCTGTTCCCCATACTTGTACCACCGGTTTGCCATTGACTGTAGCATAGGCTGGCGACTGCGTGAGGGCATAGTTCTGCTCAATATTATATACCCAGTCAAAACGAATCAGGTCTGCCCATGTGGACTCCAAACCATTGGATGTGATGTCGTAGCAGATATAGAAGAAGCGATTGTTGTTCTCCGCTTGATGGCGAATAGAAGCTAATATGGCCGCAGGGTTGTTGGCAATGGTGCGCATCTCGCCGCCCAAGAATCGCTGTACCGCCACACCGTCTATGCCATGCTCTTGCATGAGCGCGAAATGGCGGGCAATCACAGACGGAGAGGCACCGTTATATAACCTCGCTGGTTCGCCATTACCGAGGTTAGCAAAACCTGTTTGTGCAAGGTCGGCGTCATCGTAGAAAGAGATATCCGGGTAAATCTCAAAAGTATGATTATTCTCCCTTGGCCAGCGTGTGCCATCTGCAGCAATCGCGTCGTTGCCCCAATGGTGCCAGAAATCATATTGTCCCGCCACGCGGAACCATGCCTGATAACCGGCAACCGACTTGCCTCGGAACTCAGAATAGCTGCTTCCTCCTGCATGCTGGCAAAGCGGCTCTGTTAGCGGGTCAAGGAGCCCATTATAGACTTCTACGCGGGCAATATAATTACCTTCGTTGAATCGTATATCTCCGTGGTTCTGCGCATTGCGAAGCGAAGCGTCTGTAACAGCCATCGTGACGGTTATCCACTGCTCCGAATCCGTTTTGCTCACTACGCAAGACTCATAATTGCGGTTGTTAGTGGCATTATACTGCATTCTTAGTTCACCCGTTCCGCGGTCGAGATAAGTGACCTTGAAAACGAGTGTATTCATCGTAGATGGTACAACCGTTTTATCAATACGAAAATATAGATACTTGGAAGATGGCACATAGACGCACTCTCGTCCTGCTACGGTTTGAATAACTGTGTATGGTTCGTCATTTGGGTCACCATTGCCACTTCGGGTCATGTGAAGCGACGAAGAAGGAGTGTAAAACGCAAGAGGCGTAGTGGGAACGGCTCCATACATACTGCATAATGCGCAATGAGCAAGAATTAGAATAGCGAATAAACGAGGGAATTTATCCATAATGGTGTTGTTTTAAGAGTTAAGTTCTGTTGTTTTAAACACGCCGCAAAGGTAATGTTTTTTTTTGAGATATGCAAATAAAATCACAAAATAGTACAGAGTATAGAGTATTGAGTACAAAGTATAGAGTACATAGTAAATAGTAAATAAATAAGGTACGCGTAGCGCGTATGCGCGTGCGTCGAAGCCAGTCTGTTCTGCTAAAATAGGCGAAATGATTGTTGGTTTTTATAAAATCGTTCCAAAATTGCATTTTTTTTGCTAAAAAATTTGCACAATTCAAAAAAAAGCAGTACCTTTGCACCCGCTTTTGAAAGCAAGACTGGTCCATTAGCTCAACTGAATAGAGTACCACACTACGGATGTGGGGGTTGCAGGTTTGAATCCTGCATGGATCACAGAGAAGTGATAATGCGTTTGAGAGGTTTCTTTCATACGCATTTTTTTTGTATCAGAATTAAACTGAAAGGATATGCGAGTAGTAGTGCAGCGTTGTTCGCGCGCAGAGGTGCGAATAGAGGGTGATGTAGTAGGACAGATAGCCAAGGGATTTGTGCTCTTGGTAGGTATTACAGAAGGGGATACGCAGAGTGAGGCTGAATACTTGGCAAAGAAGGTGGCTCAGATGCGTGTCTTTGAAGATGCAGAAGGTAAGATGAACTTAGGGCTCAAAGAGGTGGATGGTTCTATTCTGTCAATCTCTCAGTTCACCCTCTATGCAGATTGCCGCAAGGGGAATAGACCGAGTTTTATTCGCGCAGCGCGTCCTGAGGTGGCAGAACCATTGTATGCATATTTTAATCAGTACTTGCGCACAGAATATGGTTTGACGGTGGAAACAGGTCGTTTTGGCGCGGATATGAAAGTGGATTTTATCAATGACGGACCGGTGACGATTATTCTTGATACGCAGGAGATGGGGAGGTTAGGCGGTTAAACGGTTAAACGGTTAGGCGGTTAGGTTTGGTGCGTGATAATATAATAGGGAATACCTAATTGCTGTATTTCACGCTCGTAGCGCTCGTAGAGTTCCATTCGAATCTCGTCGCTTCCATTATATCGCGCACCATCTTGAGTCCATTCCAAGTCGGGGTAGGTGAGTAAATAAACATCCATCGGATGTTTTTTTATTGCCTTTTCTAACCATTTGGGTACATTGCCAAAGGCGTAATCAAACCAAACTTTTGTTACAATCAGTTCCGTATCAAAGATGGCCACATCTTCATTGGTTGTGGGTGTGAGTGTTTGTAGTTGTGTAATTTGTTGCTTGGCGATGGTGCATAGTTCATCAAAACTAACCTCAATAGGTTGGTTAGATTGTCTGCGAAGGCGTTCTGCTTCCACATATTCGCGTGCGTACTCGGGAACGAGTAGTGCGTTATATCGTTTGGCTAAATAGCGTGCTAATGTGCTCTTCCCGCTTGCCTCAGGTCCGATGATACCTACTTTGAACATAGTAATAGCAATCTATCGTGTGAGCATCAACTTGATATTCAATCCTATATTATCTGCTTTGATAGGATAACTGCTGGATATGAGTGGCGTGGTGCCTTGATGGTCATAGAATAGCTGTAGGTTGATTTTCTGGCTCAATACATAATCTGCAGAAATCTTGATGGCCAATACTTTATTTCCGGATGAAGCTTGGGTGATATTCTCTTCCACTTTGCGTAGGAGCATTTTCACATCCTTGTAAGATACATCCACTTGCAGTTTGAGGTCATTGCTTACTTTTTTCTGTCCACCGTCTCTCTTCTTCGCGATGAAGTTGAGGTTTTTAATGGTATATCCTGCTCCGATGACGAATTCAGAGGTGTGTCCTTCGGTGAGTTGTACGCTGGTCACATTGAGTGCGAGGTTACGCTGCTTGCGGTATTCGGCTTTGAGACTCAAGGAGTTTTTCATCGTCATATTGAGTCCGATGAGTGGTGCGAACGCTTCGGTGAGTGTCACATTACTAATGTCGTATGCAGAAGATGGTCGTGGCATGTCGGTTGTTACATCGCGCACGAAGCCTAACATCTTATTATTGTTGTCTGCTCCTACCCATGTGGAGTAGCTGCCGTACGAACCGATAGCATACTTACAGGTGTACGCGTGTGTGAGCGTGATGGATTTGAAATGCTCTTTCATCCAAGGAATCTTACCCAATCCGTCGTAGGTGACTGACCAGTTCGGTAGTATTTGTAGTATGCTCAAGAATGGGTTGAGGTTCATTCTTGAAGCGTCTCTTCCTGTGTATGCAGATAAGAAGGCGGGCACTAAGACATCAGCGGAGTTATTGCTTACGCGTCCGTGCTTAACAGGGTCGTAGGTTGTACCTATTGGTATATTACTCATGAAACCAGCAGAAGGAAGGACAGTACCGTTGTATTGCTCTTGTATGCGTCCTGCCAGTAGTTCTCTATTGGTAAGGAACTGGTCATAGGCTGCATTGGCGAAGTTCTCTTCTTGGTTGCCTACACGGCTGAACATTGTTCCAATAGCGCACTGTGTGATGTTGAATGAACCAGTCATCGTCTCTTGCAACTGGTCGTATGAGTATATGATGGAGTTGGATTGCGCCATGTAACGCTTTCCATTGAGTTGTATCTTGAATCCAGGTAGTGGTTCAAGTGTGAGTTTGATGTCGAGGTCGGAGGTATGTGCGCGTGTGGCGGGTTGCACGATGGATGTGTCGCCCGATAGCCATCCTTGCTCTTTGGCTCTCTCTACCATATTATCAGGTATAAAACCAAAGGCGAAGTCGTAACCAGGAGCGTAACCTCCTTCCATCTTGCGTTGTCCCATGAAGCCAGCCTCGGGTTCGAAGCCAGGTAGTGTCATGGAGTTCGTCTCGCGGTAGGTGATTTGTAAGCGGCGGAACATAGTGCCGACATACGCGAACATATCGCCTGCTACTTGTGCAGGAGTTTTCTCATTCGGGTTGCGCGTGGTGATGCTCACATTCGCTTGTGCGCAATCGGCGGCAGGGGTGATGGTTACCTTGGTGTTGCCAGCTGGTTTGAATTTCACAGGAACTTTTTTGCCTACCGAGTCAGTAACGATGATAGTGAGTAATTCGCTATTGAGGCGGTGTGTTATTTCGGTGTCTTCCCCTTTCTTCAGCGCAACGGTCTGCGTGAATGTCTTGGGTTTGAAGTTGCGTCTTGAGCCGCGTCCAGTGTAGTGCTGGGTCATCTTCTTCCAATAGTTGGACTTATTATACCATTGCTCGAAGTTGATACCCCCGTCCACTTGCCATGACTGCAATGAACTAACGGTATTGCCGTAATCGGCTCCATCTGTGGTGGATGCGGTGCGGTTCCAGTTGTAGTTAGCATTGTATGATGCGTTGGCTGTGAGTGGTTCGAGATAAGGAATGCGATTGAATGGCACATTCCAACTTGCCGTGAATACTTGTTGGTAAGTGAATGGTGAACCGAACTTAGCCAATGAGCGCTGGATAGTGTCACGCCATGCTTCGTATTGGTTGTGGTTGAATTCGTCATCAAAATAGCGGCCATTGAGTATCTCTGGGGTGTATTTGCCTTCGTCAATGATGGCGTTCATAGCCGATTGGAAGGAGAACTTGATATTCTTGGTAAGGTCGTATTTGATATCCACATTGCGGTCCCATGTGAAGTCCTTGCTGAAGGTGAGGTCCATATTGTTAACGGCACTACCTGCGAGGTCGCGCATTTTCATATGCGAGAAAGTACGATGCATATTGGTGCTGAATGCCCACGACTGTGGTAGATAGTAGAAATTCATCTCTTTGAGGAATTTTACTTTCTGCACTTTCTCCACCTTGCTGAATGGTTCCCATGGTTTGGGGTTGAAGGAGTAGGCATATTGGAATGAACCCTTATAATCGGTGGTGTAGTTGGTCTCCATCTCAGGCGAGTGTTCTGACTGCTTATTGTATGCAGCAGAGATGGAGAAGTTGGCTGGGTCGTAGAACATATCTCGTTTCTTGGAGTGTATGTTGACCTTCATATTGCTCACAGAGAAGGAAGTGGACTCATGCACGGTGTTTGACATCTGCTTGATGGAGTCTTTTTCCGCAGCAGAGTCGTATGTGTCTAATGTCTCAGATAGTTTGATATCCGTATCCAGTGGGTCGTAGTCTGGTGAAATAGTCTCATTGGTATAGGATACATAGAGTGGCATTTGTATCTTTGCCTTCTCTGGGAATAGTCGTCCACCTTCCAATGCGGCGCTGACGGATAACTGGTAGAAGTTCTCCAAGTTACGATCAAGCACATTGGATTCGATAGAGCCATATCCAGCGGTCTCTAATCGTCCTGCTACATTCACTTGTGCGATGTCGCTGAGTGAGAGTGAGGCATTGGCCATGGCTGCCACACCGCCCTGCTCGTTGAATTGTGAGAGGCGTAACTCGTTCACCCATACTTCACCTGTAGCCTCGTGCTGTCCGTTATTACGCACACCGATCATGATGGTTGATACCTCTTCAAGGGTTGGGTTACCCAAGACGGTGATGCGGTTTTGTGGTTTACCGTTCTCATCGTCGTAAATAGTGTATGGTATGGTGTTGCCCACGCCGGCATTACCTGCGCGTTTGGCTTTGTTACGCGCTACCTTTGCGTTGGTGAGTGCAGAAAGTGGGAAATCGAACATGTTCTCCGTAGGCCATACTGCCTCGCGGTCGCGTTCATTATTATTGTTATATAATCCCGGCTCTGTCAGTTTGAGAGGTATTTCGTATTCGTAGTAGTTATTGCGTAGGTCAGAACCCAAACGGATGAAGCAAGTGAGGTCGCCGTCTCTCAGTTCGGGGTCTAATGCACTCATCTGCTCGGCGTGTACGAACATCTGTAGGTTCTTATATTGACGCATGTCGTAGCCTGTATTCTTGTACATTGCGCGTGCGTCGTGCGGACTGAGGTTCATGACGCGCAGTACCATCGCTTGCTCGTTGAGGGCGATGAGTTGTGCCTGCCCTGGGTCGGTCTGACGGCTTACGCCAGGAGGGAGTACATAGTTGATAGGACTGCGTGTAGAGTTCTCTTCTATGTTGACAGTCTGCACATCGATAGAAGCGCTGGTGTTGACAGGTGTGCCGATAGGAGCGAGGTCGCGTGTGTATTGGCGCCACTCACCGCGTACGAGGTCCATGGTGGCAAAACGCAGGTGTGTCTCTTGGCTGCAACCTGTGAGGTAAATACGCATGAAGCGGATGGATTTCCAGTTACGGATAGAACCAATCTTCTGCACGCTCGCGCTATCGCCGCGCAATGGAATCTTGAATTGGAACCAAGTCACATCTTGTGTCTGACCATTAGGAAGCGTCACTTTGCTTACTTTCTTTTCGGTGATATGCTGGCGTCCCACTTCCATCATGTCGGGGCGTAGGAGTACTCGGTATTGGTAGTATTTCTCGTACTCATTGAGGGTGTTGTCAAGGTTGATGTCTTCCACATCGGGGGTGAGTGTGGAGGCCGTACCATAGGATTCTGTCTGCTGCTCTGTAGCGGGTGAGTTTCCTTCGGTGCCGTTGAAATGTTTGTATCGGTCAAGAATAGACACTTCGTCTCTATCGTAGTCGCTACCTCTATAATAGTGGAAATTATCGCCCGCAGGGTCGTTGAGAGGAGAGAAGTCATCTTTTTTCCATGTGGCGAGCACATCAGGAGCAACGCGTTGCTCCAGTGCTTTGATATATTGGCTGTATGCTGGCCATTGCTTCTCTTGCTCGTTGCTGAGTCCGTCCAAACCGATGTCTTGTCGTGTACGCGCGCCTTCCTCATTACTAAAGGCGGTGACAGTGGAGGTGGTGCGTGGCACATATCCCCAGATAGTGGAATCCACGCGTCCAAGGTCTGCATCGGAGATAGGCATGCCGTGCTCAAAAGCCTTCTTGCCGTCATGCAAAATATCTTCGCTGACATCACCAAGGTTGATATACATCTCTCCGTCATATCCCTCGGGGTTGGTGAGTGCTGGGTCCATGAGCCAGAACTCAATATACTCGATGTTGGCTTTCTCAAAGTCGGTGTTATCTAGTCGACGCATCATACCTCCCCAGCGTTGCTTAGGGTTGGTGAGGTAACCATCTGTACCTATTTGGTCAGCAGAAATATTGTATTGTCCGCGCTCGTTTGGATAGAAAGAGAGGTTGAGGATTGGTAGTTTGGTATCTACTGTTGTTGCTTCCTGACGGTTAGGATATATCTCATCTTGATAAACGATACGCGTGCGGTGGTCGCTGAGTGCTGCAAGATCGTTATAGATATGCGCAGGTGTGTTTGGTTGCGAATGCCCGAAGATAGGGTCCACGGTGTACCACGATAGGTGTGCGCGGTTTTTATTGTATGTAGGTTGATTGATGTCTTTCGACTCATCAAAGACATACGGGGTGGAAGCCAAGAACCAATAACTGGGGTAGTGCACATCAATATTCGTGGTGGTGGCTTCGAAATCGTCTATGTATGCGGTACCGACAGAGCCCACATCCTTGGTGTGCCCAGGGATGAGGTGCGCAAACTCGGCATTGATTTGGAAGGTAGAAGGTGCGGTGGCGGTTATCCATGGAATCTTATCGATGGCGTTGGTCAACCACTGCATTTCTGTTTTCCAACTACCATTCACGCCCCAGATAGTGTTCGCGAGTGGTTCGGAACCTGTATTCACTTTGGTGGTCAGTGGTCGCTCGCGTAGGTGCATGATGGTACCGCCGATGACGAGGTCTTTGCTGAACTCATATTCGAGGTGTGCACCGAAGAGCGACTTGCGCTGCATGGAGAAAGTGGATTGGTTCTCTAACTTAACATCCACATTCGTACCCGATTCGAGGATAGAAGTATTGAGAATAGTGACAGTTCCCATGGTGTAGTCCACGGTGTAATCTACATTCTCAATGAGTGTAGCACCGCCGGCGGTGACGGTAACCGAACCGCGTGGCACATTCATCGCACCGAGGCGTATCTCGCTGCTGTTGGTTCCTTTGTATTTACCGGTGAGGTGGAACTTGTTTTTTTCACTCAATTCTTGTGCAACGATGAGTGTGGAGTCGTACAACTCTTGGAAGCAGTATTTATTGGTGAGCCGTGTGTCGTTGCCCAATTGTGCAGCGAGGTGGCTACCGAATGGTTCGAGGACGGGGAAGATAATCTTTCCGTTGGAAGCATAGATGGTGAGTCCCTCTACGAAGTCAAATCGTCCGTCTGGCGAAGCGTTGTTCTTCATGTCCAAACGGTCAAGGTTCATCACGCGCAATAGTTGTTTGCCGTTGATAGGTCCCTCGTTCAGGTATTGCATTTCCGTACCTACTGAGTCGTTGCGGTAGGTGATGTATAGTTCGAATTTATCGGAGTTGATGCTTGTGGCACCGAGTGAGTAGATGTTTTTCATCATGAGGTCCCATGTGCCTCGTCCCTTCTTATCAGGTGCGTTGGCGCTGGACTTAAGCATCTTGAGCGCCATGGCATTCGGAGCACGCAGTTCTTCACTACCATCGGTAGAGAACTCACCCACTTGATACACTTTGCCGTTATAGGTGTATTCATATGCCACGGCGAGCACTTCGTCTTGATTAAGTGCGGATTTGAGGGAGATATATCCCAATGCGCTATTGAGTGTATATTCGCTGCTGGTCAGTAGTCGCGCCGACTCAATCTTCTCAAAGTCCGTTCCTCCCTCCATGCCGTTCAGTCCCTCGAGTGCGGTACTGGTTTGTTGGAAATCGCGGAAACCCGTGGCGCGGATGGCAGCGTATAGTCCGTTGGCGTTGTTGTCTGGTGCGCTGTTAGGTACACCGCCCCATGATGTATTTTGGATGTGTGTGCTGCTTTCACCCAGGTCTGCGAAGGCAACGATATTACGGGCTTGGTCGTAGTTGGCGCGCTTGTTGGTAATCCATACTTCAATCTTATTGATAGTCACGCCTGAAGCGATGTATGGTACGGAGGCCATGGCGCTTTCGTAGTTATCACGGAAGAAATGTGAGAGGAAGAAGTGGCGGTTCTCATCGTACATATCGCCTGATATCTCGAATTTGGTCATCTGTGCACCACCTTTACTGCTGACGGTCTGCGCCTCGCTATTCTGCTGAGAGATGAGGGCTTGTATCTTCAGTTTGCCAAACTGGAGGTTGGTCTTGATACCAAAGAGTGCTTGACTACCGCGAATGAGGGACGAAGGCAGGTCCATTGTAACATTACCCGCCTCGATAGACTGGATGATATCGTCCTCCTCGCCTTTGTAGTTCAGTTTGAGGTTCTGCTGGTCAAAGGAGAACGAAGCCTCGGTGTTGTAAGAGAGGTTGAAATTGAGTTTCTGTCCCACTTTACCTTGCACGCTCACTTGTATCTTCTCGTCAAAGTCGAAGATATTGTTGTTTCGTGCGCGTAGTGTGAGGGATGGATTGGCAATGTATTGGTGTTTGAATCCAAAAAGCAGTTCTGCCGAACCTTGCATCTTGAGTTGCACACCACCGGGACCGAACACTTTATCGGCTGCACCGATGTTGAATTTCATATCGGTGATGTCGAATTTCTTCTCGTTGTTATGCTCTACTTCGCCTATTTTCTGCTGCCAGTAGCGTTGCATGATTTGTCGCTCGGCGTACTGGTTGTATTCTTCTTGCGTGAGTAGATAAGGCGTGGTGATGTCGGTCTCGCCCATTCGTGTGCGTATGACATAAGTACCCGTCTCTGGTTGGTACTCCACGCTTGTCTTGATATTCTCTGGGTCGTTGAAATCAAGTGACGAGTGTGGGGTGGTCAGTTCGCCGTAGTTCTGTGCACCGAGTTGTCTCACTTGGGTAGGTGCCCAGATAGCGGAGTCGGTGAGTGTTACCACATCCGCCGCCTCTTCAGGCGTCACCTCATTGCCTTCTTGTTCCTTGGTCTCCTTTCCCTTTACGGGTGAAGAGCTCTGCTCGATCGAGCGTCCAGTGGACGGTCGTAGAACCATGCTGGGGGTAGGCTTCTTCGCCTCCTCGTCTTCGCGCCTTTTCGCCTCTGCTTCTTTGCGTGCTTTCTCTTCGGCAACTAACTCTTTGAGCGTCTTTTGTGCATACGCCGAAGGAACTGACAGGAGTGCCAGTGATAAGAAGATAATATGTAGAAGTCTATTGTTCAGTGTTAGTTGTCTATATGCAGTTAAATTTTCTCGGGAGGACTGCTAGTGTAACGATAGTCCGACCGAAGAGCGGAGGCATTAGGAGCCTGTCCATTTAGCGGAGTGGTATGGACCATTGCGACTAATTGCCGAACGCGAGCAGTTTAGAGCATTTTTAATGCTTGCTTGATGACCAACTCAACGCTGAGTGTAGGTTCTGCCTTGAGTATTTTATCCACCACTTTTCCGCTTGCTGCGGCTGCAAAACCAAGCATGGTGAGCGCGCTGATGGCTTCTTGCTTGATAGCGCTGTCAGGAGTAGTGTCCACAAAGTCCATAGGCAGTTCGGTTGGGTTGGCTCCAAGGTCTAACTTGATGACTTTGTCTTTGAGATCAACGATGATGCGTTGTGCGGTCTTCGGTCCGAGTCCTTTCACTTGTGCCAATCCTTTGGCGTTGCCAGTGGCGATGAGTGTGCGTAACTCGGTAGGCGAATAGGCGGACATGATCATGCGAGCAGTGGACGCACCTACGCCGCTTACGGTCATGAGCATCTCGAATAACTGTCGCTCGATGCGGTCTTTGAATCCATATAACTCATGTGCATCTTCGCGTATGATCTCTGTGATAAAGAGTTTGACTAACTCTCCGCTGCCCTTTGTACTTAGTCCTTTGTTACTTTGTACTTGTTCATCTGCCTCTTTTCCTACCAATGAAGAGTAGGTGGGTAGTGTTATTTCTATAGCGTACCCTACGCCAGCAGCTTCGATGACTGCCACGGTGGGTGTTAGTTCTGCTAATATGCCTTTGATGTAATCTATCATTAGTTAGTAGCCAGTAGTCTATATTCCACAATTAATAGTCCCCCATGAATTTTAATTCGTGGGGAGAGCGTAGAGTAAGGCGGAGTGTTTAAGGAGCTACGAAGTAGCGACTCACACGAGCCTTAACTTAAGCGAGTGCAAAGGTACAAAAAAAAATGCATATATGCAAGAAAAGTGAGAAATAAGTGCAAAAAAGATGGATTTTGTGCTCCGTGTCTTACCAGATACCTGGTATGAGCCGCCAATATCCTTTCCTTTTTCGAAGTGGGCGAGCGCAGCGAGGTCGGTGCCCTTGAAAAACTGCACATACGCAAATAAAAGGGCGTTTTTTTGACTAATAGAATATATTCTATGTGTTGTGTTCTTTGTTTGTCTATTGTGCCGGATATCCGGCTCCGCGTCCTGTAGGCTCTGCCCGTCCATGTCCTCCGTTTCCTCCGTCTTCCGTCTATATGGACTCCAGACTCCGGAAACCGGACTCCTTACCTTGCACCCTTCAAAGAAGGGTCGGGGTGGGGCTCTGCCTCTTATTCGTCTTATTCGTCCAATTTGCCTAATTTGTCTTATTTTAGTGTAAAAAACACATATTCTCCCCCACAAATTTGCACATATCAAAAAAAAGTACTATCTTTGCATCAATTTATTTTGTCGCCGCGGGTGATTCACGGGATATTCACGGGATATAGCCGCGTGATACACCCATTATTATCTTGAAATATAGAGGAAAATAATATAGGAGAAAAAGAATTTCTACACTATTGAAAAGATAGATTTTTCACAAATATTAACCACAAAATTCATACCAATTTATGTCTCAAGTTACATTTGTCGCTCCCGTTGATGAAATGACCGGGAAATTCGGAGAAAAAACAATTCTAAGAAAGAAAAAGTTCCGCGCACCTAACGGAAAAGTACTCTTTGAAGGACCAACAGAGTCTTATCCTATCACAAACCCAAGAGACTACAAAAAGAACCCGCCAAAAGGCGCCGAACTTGCCAACATTAATCTCTTTGGAAACGTCAGCCATCTTGCGGCAGAAATCATCCGCTCTTCATCATACACCGAAGAAGAATTGGCCGCAATGACACCTGAGGAGCACGAAGAAGTTATGCAACTACAAGCACAATTGGCTGACTTCCAAAAACGATACATCGCACAAGCTAAAAAACCAGACCCGGAAGCACCTTTTGACACTATCTCCGATCCCAACTCCCATATCAAAAGACGCAAACAATACAAAACCCTTCGCACATTCATACAAGCCATACTAAGAGAAAGACTCAAAAACACTCAAAACACCATATGAAAAAAGGACAACTGATTATTAGCGGATTATGCAAACTCCTATGTGGCACCGCCATGATTGGTTTGCTGCTCTTTTGGCCAGCAGGAACATGGCATTATTGGCAGGCGTGGCTATTCATAGGCTTGCTATTCGTGCCTATGCTCAGCATGGGTATTTGGCTCTTAATCTCAACGCCCGAATTATTAGCCAAACGACTGAACAACAAGGAGAAAGAGCAGACACAAAAACATGTAGTAGCCCTTTCGGGATTGATGTTTATAGTTGGTTTTTTGGTATGTGGTTTGAACCATCGCTTTGCGTGGGATAGTTTACCCTCTTGGGTGAGTATCCTCGGTTCCGTAACTTTCCTTATCGGGTATGCGCTATACGCCGAAGTATTGCGTGAAAACGCCTACCTATCCAGAACGATTGAAGTACAAGAAAATCAACAACTTATCGACACCGGATTATATAGCATTGTGCGTCATCCCATGTACACAGCCACCTTGCTTATGTTCCTCTCTATGCCCATCGTATTGGGTTCTACTTGGGCATTGTTGGTTTTTGGCGTATATCCCGTGCTAATCATTCGACGCATCTACAACGAGGAGCATATACTGGCGGCAGGATTACCTGGATATACCGAATACCAGCAGCGCGTCCGCTGGCGGCTCATACCAGGTATCTGGTAAGACACGATAGTCCTATTACTTCTCCAAAAATAAAGAATGTACTCTTTTTAGACGATATTTTTGTTATTTACTTGCGTATGTGCAATTTTTGTTGTATCTTTGCAGTCGAATATATAGAAGAATTGACATGCGCAGCAACGAAATCTCATATTTTATCTCTTTTTGCATTGAGCAATACAAGCAAAAGCACCATCTGACTGCCTAATAACTTTAATTTATACATATATACAAGTTGACTATGAAACAGATTATTAACATACAAGAGAAGTTTGGAGCTGAACTCCACACCCGCCAAATGGTAGAACGATTGGCTGCATCATTGAATGCTGCTGATTCTTATTTGTTGGATATGAGTGGCGTAATGCAGATTTCGCGTTCTGCGGCCGATGAATTATACAACCTCACTCATGGCGATATGAGCGTGGACTTGATTAATGTAGAGCCTTTTGTGGAGAAGATGCTTTCTGCAGTTAAGTTAGGACGCTTCTTGCCCCGCCAACGCTCCACAACTGACACCCCAATCATCCATTGCGAAACGATTGGCAATGTGTTGCAGCAGTTGAGTGCAAAATAAAGATATAAAATTAATAATAGCAGTATTCACCTAATCACAATGAGCAATAACTTGACAATCATCGATAAAGATTACACTCAATGGGTTGAAGACCTTAGTGTTCGCTATCAACAGAGCCAAATCAGGGCATCTGTAAAAGTGAATACAGAAATGTTGAAGTATTATTGGGAACTTGGTCGTGATATCGAAGAAATGCATGTGGAAGAACGTTGGGGACAAGGGGTTATTAAAAACCTCTCTGTTGACTTACAACGTAAGAATCCCAACGCTAAAGGTCTCTCCCGAACAAACATTTACTATGCTAAAAAGTTCTATCTATTATACTCTAAGTATGTAGAATTTGTCCCACAGACTGCGGGACAATTAGAAGGTGATGATAAATCACATGTATCTACCTCTGAAATTGTCCCACAAGCTGCGGGACAATTAGGAGATATACTTTTTTCCATACCATGGGGACATCATCGTTGCTTGATGGATAAATATAGCAATGAACCTCTAAAAGCCTTTTTTTATCTACAAAAGACAATGGAAGAAGGTTGGAGTCGTGATATGATGCTTAATTACATGGACTCCAACTTGTTTGAGCGTGAAGGAAAAGCGTTGACCAATTTTACACGTACACTTCCAGAAGTAACAAGCGAACTCGCTCAAGAACTAACTAAAGATCCGTATAATTTTGCTTTCACGGGAATAATTGGGAGGTATAATGAGGGGAAACTCAAGGAAGCATTACTCAGCAATATATCCCAATTCTTATTGGAATTAGGCACTGGTTTTGCCTATGTGGGTAAAGAGTTTAGGCTTCAGATTGGAGAAAAGGAAAAGTTTATCGACTTGCTTTTCTACAACCTGAAATTATCGTGTTATGTAGTTATTGAAGTAAAAATAGGTGAATTTGATTTCCAAGATTTAGGACAGTTGAGTGGATATGTAGTGGCATGTAACCATCTTCTACGTAAGGAAGGAAGAGATAATCCTACTATTGGATTGCTTATATGCCGTCAAAAAGACTCGTTACTTGCTCAATATGCGTTGGAAGGTAGTAATCTTCCATTGGGCATATCGGAATATGACTTGTCGCAACTTTATCCTGAAAAAGTAGAAGGCACAATGCCAACCATTGAAGAGATCGAGAGCAAGTTAAATGAAAAAGTCTAAATGGGCTCCCCCCTTTTTCTATCCCCTGCCATTTATGCAAAATTTTCGCATAAATGGCATTTTTATTTTGGTACTTTCAAAAAAAAGTATTATCTTTGCAGCCGAATATATAGAAGAATTGACATGCGTAGCAACGAAATCTCATATTTTATCTCTTTTTGCATTGAGCAATACAAGCAAAAGCACCATCTGACAGGCGAGCAGGCAATGCTTGAACTGGACAAATATGGCGTATTGGAATATCTGGAAGAGTTTTATGAGGTATTGCACACGCAAAGTGCGCAATGGATAGTAGAAGATATTGACAACTATATCAATCAGCGAAAACCATGAAAGTTTATCACGGCAGTTTAGAGTGTGTTGATATGACCGAAGTAACTCAGGATAACTTATATCTTCTTTTGCCTTCCAAAGTGAGTTGGTTGGCAGACATGTTGTGTGCAGAGAAGCAAATCAGCATTATTGAAGCTATGCGCCTAATCTACTCTTCTGATATGTACAAACAACTGGAACAAGAGAGCACCAAACGCTGGCACGAAGGTCCTGTCGCTTTGTACCAAGAATGGATGAATAATAAAAATAGCATCTAAATTGACATAGGAGAATATAAGGATGAAAAAGATATTAAACATACTTATTCTGTTGAATTGTGTATCTTTTGGATTTGCTCAATCAACACCTAAAAAATCTATAGAAAAGTCGCCAAAAGTAAGCGTCGATATACATTTAAATGCACAATTAAATAAAATGCAAAGTTGTATAGATTCGCTTAACATAGCATATCAAAAAGACATTGAACTTATAAAGAAAGAACAAAATGAAAAATATATGTACTATTATGATCAGTTAGATAGTGATTTGGATCGTTTTTTGATTTATATGTCTATCTTTTGGGGAATAATAGGAATTGTGTTGGGTTTAGTTTTACCCCTACTTTTAAATAATAAAGCCGAGAAAAGGATACTTGATGATATAAATAATATTAAAAATATTGTTGACCAACAATTGAAAGCTCAAAATAGAATAATGGCAAGTCGATTACGGGAACAATATAAAGAGATAGATACCAAAATTCAAAATCAAAACAATATTTTTGGCAAACGATTTGCACAACATAAGGCATATATTGACAGGGTAAGTAGCGAGGTGGAAAATTATGAAAAACAATCAAAAATAAATAGTTTGTTCACTCAAGCTCAGAATATAGTTCAAACAGCACCAGAAGAAGCCATAACTTTATACACACAAATTTTAAATATAGATAACAATAATGAGATGGCATTTTTATGGAGAGGCATTGCTTATGAAATAATGAAAAAAGATGCTGAAGCATTAAATGATTTAAACAAAACACTGGAGATTAATCCAAGAAATGTAAGAGCCTATAATAATATAGGCAATGTATATGCTAATAATAAACAATTTGATCTTTCGATTCAAAACTACATGAAGGGATTAGAAATTGATCCTAAAAATGCAAATATTTACTCAAACTTATCAACATTGGAAATATCTCGTAAGCAATTTAGCGAAGCTATTACATATATTGAGAATGCGTTAGCCATAGATCCTAATAATAAAGATTCTCATATGAAAAAAAGATATATATATATAAGACTTCTCAAAGACGAGACTAACGATTCGCTAAAAGAAAAATACACTAAGATAATTAAACAAGAAACAGAAATTATTAATAAATTAGACAGCAAGTCATAATTATAGTCATTTCATTTGCATGAAACATTTAGCCTATGATAAAACCAGCAACGCATACCGTTGCCCGACATATTTAATATAGCGTTATAAGCCCCAAAATATATGCCATTTATGCAAAAACAGCATAAATGGCTTTTTTATTTGCTCAATTCAAGATACTAGCAAAATCAAAAATCCGCCTTAAAAAATACTAAATAACATCCTTCTCACCAAGAGCATTCTTCTAACGAAGCTATTTTTAGCTTTGCTATCAAAAAGAATAAAAATATTCCGCAAAATATTTGCATATATCAAAAAATAACAATACCTTTGCGGCGTCTTCAAAGATTAAGATAGTACTTATTAAAGATAGTGATGCTAAACCTTATTGATGAACTCTTATTCTATTACGAGAATCTATTTTGAGAGTTAGTTTATATTAATTTGCTACTAATTATACTGATTTTGCCAATAAACAAACGAGTAGCGTTGATTCTTTTATTGGTAATATTGATTGCAGCAACAAATGTTAGTTGCTTCTATAATGCGAGTAGATGTTTCTGCTATACCGCTACACTTAACATTTACTCAAAGAAACAACATTGTAGCGGTAAAACAATTAAATACAACTCTCATGCTAACAATTGAAGAAATTTATTGGTATGTGGGAATAGCAGAGTCACTTTTTGTGATTTTATCCATTGGGGCGAATTTGCTTAAACATTAAGGATTTAACCCTACTACGCTATTTCAGTAAAAGCAGATTATCTGCTTATCATGCTGAAATAAATGATAAGAAATGCGATATTATGTAGCATTTCAAATATTAGAGAAAAAGCAAAAGTTAATATTAATGGTCCAAGCCTCCATCATTAACAGCAATATATTTATGTACACATTAAGAGTGATTATGATGGCTCACTTAGAGGCAATGCTAAAATCAGAAGCATTGCCTCTATTTTACATTAAACACATATTTGTTCTCTAAAAAATCACATTTATTTGCATATCTCTGAAATTTTCAGTATCTTTGCAGCACGAAATATTAATACACTAAAGAAAGACACATATGGAAGTGACTATTGATAACATTCAATATGAATTAGATTCATCTAATAACACGGCTAAAGTTGTTTGTAAAGAATCTAAGTATGCTGGAGATGTTGTCATTCCGTCGCACATATATTGCGATGGAATAAAATACATTGTTGATACTATTGGAGACGAGGCTTTTGAAGATTGCTCATCGCTTGTTTCTATTACCATCCCGAATAGCGTGACAACCATTGGAGGGAGTGCGTTCTGGGGGTGTTCATCTATCATTTCCATAAGGATTCCAAGCAGTGTGGAAAATATAGGAGAACAAGCATTCTCTTCTTGTTCTTCTCTAGTTTCTATTATTATGTCTGATAATATACAAAGAATAGGAATAAATATTTTTGATAATTGCCAATCACTACAAGCGATTTGTATACCGAAAGGAAGAAAGGAGACATATTGCACTATGGGTTTGGAGAAATATTGTGATTTTATTCTGGAAGGAGAGTACATGGAACAAGAAGTTGATGGTATCAATTATTGTTTAAATAATTATACATTAGCTGCAGAAGTCATTAAAAGAGATGGAGGATACGTTGGTTCCATAATTATACCATCACATGTCGTGTACAATAAAACTACGTATGTTGTCACAAAAATAGAAGGTATCTTGATCAAAGAAGATTTTTCTCTTATTATTGGACCATTTGTAGATTGTCCTGAACTTATTTCTATTGTTATTCCCAATACGGTTTCATATATTGGTGAAGATGTTTTCAGCAAAAGCATTTCACTATCCTCTATCAAAGTAGTTCCTAATAATCCTCAATACGATAGCCGTAATAATTGTAATGGAATAATAGAAACCTCTACAGATACGATGATTGCAGGTTGTAAAAACACAATTATACCCAATAATATTAAAATAATTGCAAGTGGTGCTTTCAATTCTACTCCTCCTGCCATTATATTCCCGAAAGGATTATATAGAATATGCGGTGGCGCTTTTGAAGAATGTTCACAACTAAATACAATACACCTGCCAGATTCTCTACAATTAATAGAAGAAATGGCGTTTTTGTGCTGTGAAAATCTTTCGACTATTGAATTTGGAAATGGATTACAATATATCGGAAACGGTGCATTTGAGTGTAATGCTATAAATTCTCTTATTCTGCCAGATAGCGTTACTTTTCTAGGGGCTTTTGCTTTTGCTGGTTGTGCATTGCTAAATTCCATTACTTTATCAAAAAATCTAACTAACATTGGTGAAAAGGTATTTGATTCCTGCGAATCACTCCAGATAATCCGCGTACCTAAAGGCAAAAAAGAAGAGTATTGCAAGTTGGGACTAGAACCTTATCGCGACCTTATTCAAGAGCCACAAGAGGAAGAATACACAATCCTCCTCAATATCGCTAAAGGCTACGAACTTGGCATTGGAATGCCTAAAAATCTTGCGCAAGCGGTTCTAATTTATAGCCAAGCTGCAGATAAAGGTTGTGCAGAAGCCGCTTACCACCTCGGTGAATTATATGAAAAAGGAGAAGGACTTCTTCAAAATTATCAACAGGCCATTATTTGGTACAACAAAGCAAGGTCTTTATACCATCCTTCTGCTGAAACTCGTAAGAACCATTGTGAGCAAGTCCTCCGTAACGAAGAACAACGTATGGAGGAATACCAACGAGAGATACAATCACAATTTCCACAATTACCAACCACCAAATATATCTTCTTTGATACA
>JAXJUN010000031.1:0-20927 GCA_036309065.1 Paludibacteraceae bacterium
ACCGGACTGAAAATAGTCATCCAAAACTTGTTGTTTGAACGATTGAGAATAATGATTTAGTGTTCGCTTCATAAAACTAAAATCTTAAAATTTGACACTTTTTATTCGTTTTATGAGTAAACCTATTTCAGTATAAGACAATATGACTCGATAATGTAAATTTTATCTGTTTATGGCTAACGGTTGAGAGTTCATAATTAAGCAGCATTGCCGTTTTTGAAGCGCAGCGCTTTCTTGTAAGTGAGTAAAACGAACGCGTTTTTGTGAGATGTGTGTGATCTAATTGACTCGATAATGTAAATTTTATCTCTATTTATAGCTGGCGTAGGATGTGTGCTTATTGGTTAGACGGCGGAAACTCTGCCGGCGAGGGGCGTAAGAGGCAATTAGTAGGTTGCAAGCTCGCTTGCGAACCAATAAGGAGCGATTACGCTCCGGGCGCGTAGCCCACATGCTCAGCGACTACAATAGGCACATAGCATGCGACCAGTGTTTATCTAGGTTGTATTTACCATCAATAATCACACACATCGAGTTTTTGATTACCATTAAAATGTTTTTTATATTTTTATTTAGTTTTCTTTATTTTTTTCAAAATCAAACTACACCCTACACCATACACCCTAACTAAAAAATACACATTACACATTACACATTCAACAAAAATTTGCATATATCAGAAAAAAATAGTAATTTTGCACGCAAAATTGGAATTAATAATAAAATCAAAGATATATGGAATTTAAGTATGCACCGATGTTTCAGCTCGGTAAAGATGAAACAGAGTATTATTTGCTAACCAAGGACTATGTTTCCGTTGGTGAGTTTGAAGGACACGAAATGCTCAAAGTGGAGCCAGAAGGATTGACCCTTATGGCGCAGCAAGCCTTTCATGATGTTAGTTTTATGTTGCGTCGTAGCCATAACGAGCAAGTGGCGAAGATACTTCGCGACCCAGAGGCAAGCGCGAACGATAAATATGTAGCACTCACTTTCTTGCGCAATGCGGATGTGGCTTGCAAGGGACAATTACCACTCTGCCAGGATACGGGTACTGCTATTATTCATGGCGAGAAGGGTCAGCAGGTTTGGACCTCTAATGCTGCGCATATCAGCGATGAGGAGGCACTCAGCCGTGGCGTATTCAATACCTATACGCAGGATAACCTTCGCTATTCGCAGAACGCTCCGCTGGATATGTATAATGAGGTGAATACCAAATGCAACCTTCCAGCCCAAATAGATATCGAAGCCACACATGGCGCGGAGTATCATTTCCTTTGTGTGACCAAAGGTGGTGGTTCTGCCAATAAGACTTATCTCTATCAGGAGACCAAAGCGCGTATTCAAAACCCGGGTACACTCGTGCCATTCTTGGTGGAGAAAATGAAGAGTTTGGGTACTGCCGCATGTCCTCCATATCATATCGCTATTGTAATTGGTGGTACTTCGGCAGAGAAGAACTTGCTCACCGTTAAGTTGGCTTCCACTCATTATTATGATGCCTTGCCTACCACAGGAGACGAGACAGGTCGTGCTTTCCGCGATATAGAGTTGGAGCAGCAGTTGCTCCAAGAGGCATACAAGATTGGTCTGGGTGCCCAGTTCGGTGGTAAATACATGGCGCATGATGTGCGCGTGGTGCGCTTGCCACGCCATGGAGCAAGTTGCCCAATTGGTTTGGGCGTGAGTTGCTCGGCAGACCGAAATATCAAATGTAAGATTAACAAGGATGGTATTTGGATTGAAAAGATGGATAGCAATCCAGCTTCACTCATTCCAGAAGAGTTGCGTAATGCAGGTGAGGGTGACGCAGTGCGTATTGACCTCAATCAGTCTATGGACGAGGTTTGTAAGGTGCTCACCCAATACCCCATTGGCACACGCTTGAGTTTGAATGGTACGATTATTGTAGGTCGCGACATAGCGCATGCAAAGATCAAAGCACGCTTGGATGCGGGCGAACCAATGCCTGAGTATTTGAAGAACCATCCTATCTACTATGCAGGTCCTGCTAAGACTCCTGCGGGTATGGCTTGCGGTTCAATGGGCCCAACTACAGCTGGCCGTATGGACCCTTATGTGGATGAATTCCAAGCAAATGGTGGTTCGCGTATCATGCTTGCGAAGGGTAACCGCTCAATAGATGTAACCAATGCGTGTCAGAAATATGGTGGGTTCTACCTTGGTTCAATTGGCGGACCTGCTGCAATTCTTGCGCAAGAGAATATCAAGTCCATCGAGTGCGTTGAATATCCTGAATTGGGTATGGAGGCTATCTGGAAAATTGAGGTGGAGAACTTCCCTGCATTCATCTTAGTGGATGACAAAGGAAACGATTTCTTTAAGCAACTCAAACCTTGCGCAGGTTGTACTATCTTATAATGAATAAACAATGGTAAAGGAAAAAGAGAGTTTTTGGCAAAAGATGAGGCGTCAGTATCGCTTGGCGATATTAGACGACAGGACGCTGCGTGAGATTTTTCATATGCGCCTAAGCGGCTTGGGAACCTTCAGCACATTAATGGTATTATTTCTGCTGCTGATTATATTGCTATCTGCATTAATCGTACTCACGCCTATCCGTAATATATTGCCTGGGTATAGCGAGAGTATTCGTCAGCAGTTAATAACAGAGAATGCCCGAGTGGACTCTTTGCAAAACTCACTTACCTTGCAACGACAATACCTCGATGTAATTAAGCAACTCACCGCAGGAGATATTCAATCGGATAGCATCATTCGATTGGACTCGCTACAGATGGTAGAAAGTACTAAACTGCCTGATATGAGTAATGAAGAGACGGATGCGTTCTTGCTGCAATATGAGCAGCAAGAGCGTGACCGTTTATTGCTTTTTGATGGTCCTACCCAGCGCACAATGCAGCAGATGTATGCCCCCGCGCGAGGAGTAGTGACGCGTTCAGCGCGCTTTGACCTCAAGCAATATAGCATCGCTATACGCGTGGCGAGAAATGAGAATGTATTGGCTGTGCTGAGAGGAACGATAGTGCTCTTACAGCCCAACCTCAATAATACCTACACCATTGTTATACAGCACGACCGCTATGTGAGTGTCTATCGCAATGTGGGTACGGCACTCAAGACACAAGGAGTGGCTGTGGAAGAAGGCGAGTCGATTGGATTGATGGCAGGAGATAACGAATTAGAATTTGAATTGTGGGAGTCGGGCAAACCCGTAGATCCCGAAAAAGTGGTAGTATTCTAATGAAAAAGAAAATTGCTATATTAGGTAGTACGGGTTCGATAGGCACACAAACATTGGAAGTTGTGGCTGCTTATCCTGAGCGCTATGAGGTATATGCCCTCTGTGCACACCGTAGTATAGATAAACTTATAGAGCAAGCCCGCACTTTCCATCCAGAAGTGGTGTGCATAGCCGATGAAACGCTCTATCCCGCCTTATGCGAGGCACTGAGTGACTTGGAAATCAAAGTGTGGGCAGGGGAAGATGCCATCGCGCAGATGGTAACCATGCCAAGTATCGATGTCGTCGTGGCGGCGATGGTAGGATATGCAGGTTTGCGTCCTACGATAGAAGCCATCAAGGCAGGCAAGAGAATCGCGCTCGCGAATAAAGAGACGCTCGTTGTAGCAGGAGAAATCATATGCGCCTTGGCGCAGCAATACCACGCGCCTATACTGCCTGTGGATAGCGAACATAGTGCTATCTTCCAAAGCCTCGTGGGCGAGGACCATAGTGAGATAGAGAAAATCCTTCTTACTGCCAGTGGTGGACCATTCCGTACTTATACACTCGACCAAATGCGCCAAGTGACAGCCGCTGAGGCCCTCAAGCACCCCAATTGGGAGATGGGCGCCAAGATAACCATCGACTCATCATCGATGATGAATAAAGGTTTTGAGGTGATTGAAGCCAAATGGCTTTTTGGTGTACCTGTGGATAAGATAGAAGTGCTCGTCCATCCGCAATCCATCGTTCATTCGGCAGTACAGTTTACGGATGGTGCTATCAAAGCGCAGTTAGGAGCACCAGATATGCGCTTGCCAATCCAATACGCGCTCTCTTTCCCAGAACGATTAGCAAGTGATTTTCCACGCGTGGACTGGACGCAGATGACGCAACTCACCTTTGAGCAACCCGACCTACAACGCTTCCCTAATCTGCAACTCGCATACGAGGCAATGCGTAGGGCAGGAACAGTGCCTTGTGTGCTGAATGCAGCTAATGAGGTGGTTAACCTCGCATTTAGGCAAAATAAATGCGGTTTTCTTCAAATGTCAGATATCATCGCAGAAACGATGAATAAGACTTCTTTTATCCTATCACCCACCTACGAGGAGTATGTGGCTATCGATAAAGAGGCACGCATCAAAGCCCAAGAACTATTAAAAAACATCTAACATCTAACATCTAACATCATACATCCTACATGATACAAGCATTACAATTAATTTTAGCACTCAGCCTTTTAGTACTCATCCATGAGTTGGGGCATTTTATGTTCGCACGCCTTTTCCATGTGCGTGTGGAGAAATTCTATATGTTCTTCAATCCACGCATTAGTCTTATCCGTGCCAAGAAAATCAACGGCAAATGGCAATTCCGTTTCTTCGCTCCTAATGTGGAGCCATCCATGGTGGAGGTAAAGGATGCCTTGACGGGGGAGACGAAGACGGATGAGAAAGGTCGTCCTATCTATCGTCCTATGACCGAAGAGGAATTGGCTGCACTGCCTGAAGAGGACTGGCGCCGCTATCCGGATAATACCGAGTGGGGGTTAGGATGGTTGCCTTTTGGCGGCTATTGCTCTATTGCAGGTATGGTGGATGAAACCAAAGCGTCAACAGACCTGCCTTCTGAACCTCAGTCATGGGAGTTTCGCTCTAAACCAGCATGGCAACGACTACTCATTATTATCGGCGGTATATTGATGAATTTCATTGGCGCCATAGTAATCTTTACAATGCTCCTGTGGCACTATGGGCAGGATACCCTCCCATTGAAAAACATTCATACAGGTTTTTACTACTCTGAGGTGTTGCAGCAAGAAGGCTTTGAGCAGCAAGATAAGATACTCACTATCAATGGTGTAGAACCTACAGATTTGAGTGAGGTGGTACAGAAAATAGTGATAGAAGGCCAGCGTGATGTACAAGTACTTCGCGGTACGGATACTATTATGCTACACATGTCCGAGGATTTAGGAACGCGCTATTTGGCTATACAAAATGAGTTTGATAAGCAAGAGCGTGAGAAACAACGCGCGGATGAGAACTATCAAAAGCAGAGTTATGTGCTTATCACAGAGTATATCCCATTCGTGATAGATAGCCTTATTCCTAACCATTCTGCTGCATTAGCGGGTATGCAGAAAGGGGATAGTATAGTGGCAGTCGATGGCATTCCAACACCATGTAGCGTGCAAGTGACACAAGAATTGCAGAAACATGTATGCGACTCTATAACGGTAGATTATTATCGTGCGGGACAACCATATACCGCACATCTCTTCATCGGTGATCAGGGCAAGATGGGCGTCTTCGCAAAATGGAAATATAGTTATTTTGATGTAGAGCATACTGACTATTCATTCTTGCAATCTATTCCTGCGGGGATACAATATGGATGGGAAATATTGGTGATGTATGTAAAGCAGTTCCGCTTGGTATTCACTAAGGAAGGAGCTCAATCATTGGGCGGCTTTGGTGCAATAGGAGGTATGTTCCCTGACCTATGGAGCGGATATGCATTTTGGCATATGACGGCTTTCTTGAGCGTCATACTCGCCTTTATGAATTTCCTGCCAATTCCTGCTTTGGATGGAGGATACATACTCTTCCTATTGGTGGAAATGATCACGCGCCGCAAACCATCCGATAAGTTCTTGGAGAAAGCGAACGAAATAGGTTTCTATCTCTTATTGGCTCTGCTCCTTTTTGCAAATGGTAACGATATATTTAAGATTTTCTTCTAAGAAGTACAGCATTTTGTAAAATCCCAAGTTTTTTCCCAACCTAAAAACTTGCGTACTACAAGCAAAAACACTACCTTTGCCGCGTTGAATCAAACATATCAGAACAATGAAACGATTTATCTTTATTGTCTTTATCCTTATTCCTTGTATAGTGGGTGCGAAAAATCCTACTATCAGTGGTTACGTATTGGATATACAGACAGGCGAACGCCTTATTGGCGCGACGGTAGTGGATAAGCGTTCGGGGATAGGTACTGTAACCAATGTGAATGGATTTTATTCCCTTACGCTTCCTTCTGCAGAGGTGTTGTTACAAGCAAGTTATGTAGGCTATGACGAGGGCGACTCATTGTCTTTCACCTTGCGTGCGGACACATTAGTGGAACTGTCGTTAGTTTCTACGAATGTGTTGGCCGAAGTGGTGGTGGAGGGCGCTCAATCGGTGTCGGGCGTTCAATCCGTTCAGATGTCTGCCGTAGAAGTGCCTATCTCGCAAATCAAAGGTATTCCAGCGATAGGCGGCGAAGTGGATGTGCTCAAAGCTATACAGCTGCTACCCGGTGTGCAGTCGGGTTCGGAGGGCTCGGCTGGCCTGTATGTGCGCGGAGGAGGACCCGACCAGAACCTAATTCTCTTGGACGGAGTTCCATTGTATTCGGTGAACCATATGATGGGCTTCTTCTCTGTCTTCAATGCGGATGCGATAAAGAATGTAACGCTATACGAAGGTAATTTCCCAGCGCGCTATTCGGGTCGCTTGTCGTCTATCGTAGATGTGCGGCAGAAAGATGGAGACGCGTATGGCTATCATGGTAATCTCACCATCGGACTCATCTCCACTAAGTTTAGCGTGGAGGGACCTATCTATTGGACCAAAGAGGAATGGAAGCGTTTCCGCAATAAAGAGGTGGTGAAGGCCAAGACTACCTTTAATATCTCTGCGCGACGCACATTGTATGACTTATTCATTTCACCTATCATGTCCATCGTTACTTCCAAGATGAATGGAGGTGAAGGTCACACAACGGGTGGATATTATTTCTATGATGTGAATGCCAAACTGACCCACACTTTCTCGGAGAATGACAAACTGAGTGCTTCTTTCTATATGGGCGATGATGTTGTTTATGCGCGTATGAAAGAGAGGTATCAGTCCTCCACGGAGACTGATAAGTCGTATATGAAATTGCGTTACAACTGGGGTAACCTCTTTGCCGCGCTCAACTACGAGCATCGATTCAATGGCCGCATGTATAATACTACGCAACTTAGTTTTACCCGCTATAAATATAAATTAGGAGTAGGACAAGAATATGAATATAAAAACAAAGAGGAATACGAACGCGAAGAGATGGGTATGGAGTACGACTCCTACATCATGGATGTGATGGCTCAGACCAATTTTGAGTGGCGTCCTAATCCTCGTCATGAGGTTCATTTCGGTGGTGGATATACCTATCATATGTTCCGTCCGCAAGTGGGTAGAATAGGTTTTACCAATACAGATACAGTTACCACAACGATGGACACTACGTTCTCTATCGGCAGAACGCACCATACCCACGAACTAAATCTCTATATAGAGGATACCTATACCCCTTGTCACTGGTTTAAGATGAATGCGGGTCTGCATGCTACGCTTTATCATGCGGACGGGCGTTTCTTCCCATCTATCGAACCTCGTTTAGGTATGCGTTTCTTGCCGCACAAGGATGTGGCTATCAAGATGAGTTATGCATATATGTCGCAATATGTGCATATGCTCTCTAATAGTTCTGTATCACTGCCTACCGACCTTTGGGTGCCTATCACAGCCAATATACCCCCTATGCGCTCTATGCAAGCCGCTGTGGGATTGACCTATAATGTGTGCAACCAAGTGGAGTTGTCCGTAGAGGGATACTACAAGAAGATGATTAACTTGCTCGAATACAAGGATGGCGCTTCTTATACCAGTGGACAAAACTGGGAGAAACAAGTCTGCGTGGGCGATGGATGGAGTTATGGCGTGCAATTCCTTGCGCAACGCAAAGTGGGACCCGTTACGGGTTGGATTGGATATACATGGAGCCGCACCATGCGTCAGTTTGATAGACCAGGACAGGAAATCAATTTTGGCAAACCATTCCATGCTAAATACGATAGAGAGCACGACCTGAGTATTACACTGCAGTACCGAGTGACTAAAAAATGGGAGTTGGCTGCCACTTTTATTTATGGCACGGGTACGCGCGGAACAATCGCCATGCAGAAATATGAGGACCATATATATAAGCCAAATAGTAATTACAGCTCCATATATTATGTATCCGAGCGAAACAACTACAAGATGCCTGATTATCACCGCTTGGATATCGGTTCTACTTGGTACTTAAAGGATAAGAAACATGCTAATTTCGGGCATGTGCTCAATCTATCCGTATATAATGCGTACTGCAATTTTAATCCGTTCTTGGTATATCCATCGGGAACTAAAATGTACCAATTAAGTCTCTTCCCTATCATACCAAGCTTGAGTTACACATTTAAATTTTAACCACTATGAAACGATTACTATATATACTACCCTTCCTTTTCGCAGCGCTCGTGTCCTGCGAACGAGAAATACCATATAACGGCGAGTACCAAGACCCTAAATTGGTGATACAAACATCTCTGTGTGCAGGTACAGACAATTTTACTTGCTATGTGGACCGCTCGTATTTCTTCTTAGAGCAAACAAACCCGAATAACAAAGAAGAAACAATAAAAAATCCTACCATAGAGATACAATCGGCACAGAATAAGTCCTTACAAATAGTGTCAAGAGTTCAGAATGGCAATAAGCACACAGTCTATTTGTCTCATCCGCTGCAAGCTAATGATACGGTTCGCCTTATCGTCAGTCATCCCACCTATGGAACGGCAGTGGCAGAAGAAATCCTAATGCCAGCCTTTGAACCAACACTCAAGACCAGTGTGTGGGAACCAAAGAAAAAACAATGCCGATTTGTATTTGATTTCCCTACTCAATACGAAAGACCTGATTTGGTGCTATATATGAAGGCTTGTTTACATTTAACGGTTAGAACAGTACGAATAGAAGAGCGTAACGATTCAATACTATCCTGTGATACAACCGATCATAAAACTAAAATTGAAGGCCTTGGGTCTGCGAATAAGGTGTTTGATACGGAGCGGAATAAACTGAACGAATATAGCCAAATGTATGATGGAAAAGTATTGTACTTTAATAACGCATACTTATCAGAAAAAGGTGTTGAGGTATTTGTAAAGCCAATTGCATATGCTTATGATACAACTTCTATAATGACATACCAGGACGGCAGAAAAAGAACATTGTATAGTACATATATGTTGGATTCGTGTGTATTCTATTTTGAAGCGCAAAGCCCAACAAAAACGATATTCAATAATTCTATGGATGCCTATCGGGGATTGAATGATGACTATTATGACGAAATGGATTTAGGCGCAATACTATCCGATATGATAGGTATGGAGGAACCCGTAGCGGTATATAGCAATGTGGAAGGTGGCTATGGAATAGTCTCATCAGTGACAAGACATACAATAAAAGCAAAAGAAATAAAAAAAGAATAATGGATTATTTTGTGCATGAGTCGTCTTATGTGGACGAGGGTTGCCAGATAGGCAAGGGAACCAAAATATGGCATTTTAGTCATATTATGAGCGGATGTGTTATCGGCGAACGCTGTAATATAGGTCAGAATGTAGTTATCTCACCTGATGTGGTGCTCGGCAATAACTGCAAGATACAAAATAATGTGTCCGTCTATACAGGCGTGCAATGCGAGGACGATGTGTTCCTTGGTCCATCGATGGTCTTCACCAATGTGATTAACCCTCGCGCGGCTGTGAGTCGCAAAGATGAATACAAACCAACTATCTTGCGTCGTGGCGCATCAGTGGGCGCGAACGCAACTATCGTCTGCGGGCATACCTTAGGGGAATACTGCCTCATCGGCGCAGGTTCGGTCGTGACGAAAGATGTGCCAGCCTATGCGCTTATGGTGGGTAACCCCGCACGACAAATAGGATGGGTGAATGCAAACGGAGATAAATGCGCCACCCTCGAAGAGGCAATGAAAATCTAAATTCTTAATTCAAAATTCTTAATTCAAAATTCAAAAATGATACAACGTATTCAAACACTTTATTTACTCTTAGTAGTGGCATTGGGCATCACATTATGCTTTGTACCCGTAGTGCAGTTTGTAACGCCCGAAGACGCAGAGGTAGTGCGTGCGTGGGAACTGACAGCTTTGGGAATGACAGAGACCACGGTGACCGAACTTCCAGCCATCGAACTGAATGGATTATGGGGATTACTCTTGGCGTCCGTTCTTATTCCTGTATTAGCATTGGTGGATATTTTCTTATATAATAAACGCCTCTTACAAGCACGCCTCAATATTTTCACCATCATGCTTTGCTTGGGTTACTACGGCGTATTGGCTATTTATATCTATCTGGCTAAAATGGTGATAGATGTAGATGTGTATGTGATGGGTTGGGCTTGCCTTCCATTGGTTTGCTTGGTGCTCACAAGTATGGCTACGCGTCGTATTCTCAAAGATGAGGCTATGGTTCGCGCAGCGGATAGACTACGATAATCATTATTCCTCGGTTCACTATGGAGAAATTATTAGGGAAGACATTGGCCGAACTGCAGTCCGTAGCGCTACAAGTGGGTTTGCCTAAGTTCGCAGGTAAGCAACTCGCGGAGTGGCTCTATGTGCGCCGTGTGAGTTCGTTTGATGAAATGACCAATCTGTCCCTCAAAGGACGCGAAGCACTCAAAGCGCACTACACGATTGGTCGCAGCCTTCCTATACGCGAGGCCATCAGTGCGGATGGTACGCGTAAGTACTTATTCCCTGTGGATACAGATAGTCCGTCTGCCAAAGGACAAATGGTGGAAGCGGTTTATATACCCGATGAGGACCGCGCTACGCTATGTGTCTCTACCCAAGCGGGATGTAAGATGGGTTGCCGCTTTTGTATGACAGGTACACTCGGTTTTCATGCACATCTCACCGCCGCGGATATACTTAATCAGATTTTCTATTTCGACCTATCGGGTAGTCCCGCTACGAATAATAAATCCCTTCTGCCACTCACTAATATTGTCTATATGGGGGAAGGAGAACCGATGGATAATATAGATGAAGTATTGCGCTCGCTGGCTGTTCTCACAGCTGATTATGCCTGTGGATGGTCGCCTAAGCGCGTCACCGTCTCCAGCGTGGGGGTGATGCCAGGTTTGAAGCGATTTATTGAAGAGAGTGAATGTCACTTGGCTATCTCGCTGCATAACCCTTTTGGTGTGGAGCGCGCATCCATCATGCCTGCCGAACGAATGCTGCATATGACGGATTTAGTGGCTATGCTCAAGCAGTATGATTGGAATCACCAACGCCGTGTGAGTTTTGAATATATTTGCTGGCATGGTAAGAATGACACTCCGCGTCATGCCAATGAACTGCTACGCTTGTTGAAAGGACTTCCATGTCGTATCAATCTTATTCGCTTCCACGAAGGAGTGGAGCAAGTGGCTAAGACGGCTCTTGCGGAACGCTCATTCCCGTCCTCGGATGAGAAACAAATGGTGTGGATGCGCGATTATCTCACGCAGAATGGAATAACAACTACTATCCGCCGCTCGCGCGGACAAGATATTCAAGCCGCTTGCGGCATGCTCATCGCAGATATCTAACATCTAACATCTAACATCTCACAGCATTTTGCTCAGTTGGTCGTAGTACTTAGGAGAAACGGGTACTGCTTTCATGCCGTGTATATCCAATTCGGCTTGGATAAAACCTTCTTTATCTCTGCGCAGTACTGTCACATGCTTGGGGTTGACAAAGTACGAGCGCTGGCAGCGCACAATACCATGTTTCTCCATCAGTTCCTCAATACCACGCATGGACTGACGAAGCGAGTATTCCTTTTGTATATCTCCCTCCGTATAGTGAATATGTACATAGTTCTCTTGTGCTTCCACATATACAAGTACTTCGCTTGCAATCACCAATTTCAGTCGCCCTGTATTCTCCGTAAATCGGATGAGTTGCTCTTCGTTGTGCTGCTCATCGGGTTTGGTGTATGCTAATAACAATGCCAATAATAGGTATGGATAGGGAAGGATAGTGAATGTGAGTTTAATACACTGCCCCAATGCGGGGAAATAACCATAATTGCCGTGCATTAGCGCCATGTATAATGCCGCAAAACAACTGAAGATAATCATTTCTGCCAAGCACCATACCGTGTATTGCCACCAACTGACACATAAACGCGTATGCGCACCTATCATGATACTACGCGAGATGGAAACTACACCTATCAAGATTGAGAAAAGCATCAAGGCATTGAATACCACCTTATTGCTATCAGACTCCAAAAATGTAATCATCCATCCGCTTTCGTAAAAAAGGATGAACACCAAGAAGAAGATAGGCAATGCCAATGCATGCAATAGCATTGCGCGCCATGAAGACAGAAATGTAGGAATTTTACTCATAATTTAGTCTATTCAGTAGGTGTGACAAAATAAATATTTACCTATTTTCGTCACTATATTTCGATTTTAGTCATCATTTGAACTGTTTTCGTCCCATCAGACCGCTTTGTATCCCAATAAATTGTTCGGGTGCCGAAAAGGCAGTAATTTTGCACCGCAAATCAAAAACTAAATGCCTTATGGAAACAATACAACAATTCGGAATGAAGCTATTTATCGTATTATATTGCTTGCAATTACCTCTTATTATTACCTATTTATTGATTAATCTATAATCCCATTATTTGTATGGATAAGACTCAAGTTATTTATCCCGAAAGCGGTCTTTGCTATGATTGGAAGGCCATCGCTGCCAATCCTCATGCAGATCATCGTCCCCAGATGGACCTTGTGGCGTATAAAGCACAATATATAAATAGTATCGCGCAAGCGCGTGCGTGTGGGAAAGAACCTATCTTGACCAGTTTGCCTATTATGGACGAAGACCGTTACTTCGCTTTTATCACGCGTGGCATGACACTTCAGGAGCGCAAAAACATACTCTATTGGTTGGGCGGCAGCACAGTGCGTCTGCGTAATATACACGCCTTATATAATCTATCGCTATTCCGCATCGCGTCCAGTCATTGCGTGCATATAATAGATGTCACAAGTCCTATGCTCTCGCGTCTTAACCATTTAGAACTCCTTGAGATGGATGGCATTAGTCTCTCCTCTGTGGGGCACTCTGTGGTGGACGCAGAGATTAAACGAACCATCGCTCAAGGGACTACCGCTTAGTAGTCCCCTGAACGGTGTAATAATTATCTTCTCATATTAGCCTTGGCTTGCTCGCGTGCTAATCGTTGTTGCTCGCGTTGCATCTCTTCAAGGCGCTTCATAAAGCCGGATTTGGGTTTCCCGGCTTTATGTTTTTTATTCTTTTCAATCTCCTCAAGCATCTTCTTATCGTTGAGTGTCCAACGGAAAATCATCGTTTGAAGGATAGTGAAGAAGAGGGAAACGAGGTAGTAGTAAGACAAACCTGCCGCGTAATCATTGAAGATGAATAGGAACATGACTGGCATTGCATACATCATGTACTTCATAAACTTCATATTGGGGTCAGTGGCCTGCGACTGCATGGTGATGTATGTGTAAACAACATTCACGATAGTCATCAGCAAGCAGAAGAGGGATAAGTGGTCACCCAAGAATGGAATCTCAAATCCCCATTGGAATACGGCGTCGTAGGTAGAGAGGTCTTCTGCCCAGAAGAGTGACTTACCGCGCAGTTCTATAGCGGTTGGCAAGAACCAGAACATAGCCATCAATACAGGGAATTGGAATAGCATTGGTAAACAACCACTCATTGGGTTGACACCCGCTTGTTGGTAGAGCTGCATAGTAGCGGCTTGGCGCTCTTGCATTTTCTCTGCAGGGTATTTCTCGTTGATAGCGTCTATCTGTGGTTTGAGCGCACGCATCTTAGCACTTGACTTAAACGATACGAAGACGAAAGGCAAGATGATAAGTTTGATAACGAGTGTCATCAGCAGGATAACAATACCGATATGTAATCCCCAACTGGTGAATAGGTCAAACATTGGAATGACGAGGATAGTATTTATCCAACTTACAATCTTCCATCCTAATGGCACCAATTCATTGAGGTGTAAACGCTCATCGCGTGCTACATTGTCGTCATATGCCTCAAGGGTGTGGTAGTGGTTTGGACCCAAATAGAAGCGCATACCCGTTGCTTGCTTGCCTGTGATGTCAAATGGCACAGAAGTGTGGGTGCTGTATTGCTTAATATAACCTGAATGCTTGGCTTGCACAATAGACTCAAACTCTGATGAACTGAATGCATCGTCAGCGATGAGCACGGTGGAGAAGAACTGGTCTTTGTATCCTATCCAACGCACGCGTGCGGACTCTTTCTCACTATCATCTTTCGACTCGCTGAGTTTTTCTATATCCCCGCCCACTAACATATATTGGAGTTGCGAATAGCGCTCCTCAAAAGTGCGTCCTTTCTCCTGCTGTGGGATGAGTTGTTGCCAAGCCATCTCCAAGGAGTTGATGTTTTGTGCGAGAACTGTCTGCATGTTATTGGCTTGGATGTCAAAATGCACCATATAGTCCTCGCTGAGTGTGTAGATAAAATCGAGGTAAGCATCTTCTTGTTCCGTCTGCAGACGCATGATAACTTTCTTGCTATCCTCGCAGGCGACAGGTGTGAAATAGAAATTGGATGTCTGCAGAATACGATTATTCGCTGTGATGAGTGTGAAAGCCATCGAAGACTCATCGCCACGGAAGAGTGATAATGGGTGGATAGTATCCCCATTAGCATGGTAGTTAAGCAGTTCAGCGCGTTGGATAGTACCGCCATGTGTGCTGAGTGTGAGGCGTATCACTTCGTTCTCTAAAGTAACAAGTTGCTCCGTACCTTGTGCTGCTTTCGCAAAAGTGCCATATGCGGCTTGGAAGCGTGCTTGCATATCTTCTTGTTCCATAACCACAGCGGTGGTGGTATCCTGAACTAACATCGTTAATGAGTCTGATACGCGTTGTGCTTCCACAGCGGCCATATTAGCCATCTGGATAGAGTCTTGAATGCGTTGTTGCTCCGCCAACTCCTCTTTGGAGGGGCGATTGAGCATGCTAAAACCAATAATAATTGCGGCTATCAATAGAAAGCCAAGCCATGTATTTTTATCCATTCTGTTTGTTTTGTTTATTGTATTATAGGGTTAGATAATTTCAAATGCTACGTCCATCATATTGGTGAATGAGTTTTGTCTTTGTTCTGCGGTGGTGGATTCCCCTGTGAGTATATGGTCGCTCACGGTGCAGATGACGAGCGCTTTCTTACCTGCGCGCGCAGCGTTCATGTAGAGAGCGGGTGCTTCCATCTCGTCGGCGAGCACACTCATCTTAGACCAGTTAGCCTTGCGTGGGTCTTCGCTGTAGAATACATCTGCCGAGAAGACGTTACCTACATGGTAGGTGTATCCGAATTTCTCGCATGCGTCCACTGCCTTGCGTGTGAGTTGGAAGTCAGCGATAGGTGCAAAAGCGCCAGGGAGGTCAAACTGCGCAGCGTAGTTGCTGTCGGTGCAACTACCCATAGCAATCACCAGTTCGCCCACATGGATGTACTCTTGTCTTGCGCCGCATGAACCCACGCGGATGATGGTTTCTACGTCGTAGAAATTGAATAACTCGTAGGTGTATATACCGATGGAGGGGATGCCCATTCCATGTCCCATGACGGTGATTTTCTTTCCATTGTATTCGCCTGTGTAGGCAAACATGTTTCGTACTTGGTTAACTAAAACAGGGTTGGTGAGGTAGCGCTCTGCCATTAACTTTGCGCGTAGTGGGTCACCAGCCATGATGACTGTTTTTGCGATTTGATCATACTGCGCACCAATGTGCGGAGTAGGGCATTGATTCTTTGCCATAATTGTATTATTTTTAGGTTATTATTTTTCTTAAAATCTTAATTCAAAATTCTCAATTCAAAATTCTAACTTCTCCTATACCACTCAATAGCTCGTTCGAGGTCTTCGGGTGTGTCGATACCGATAGTAGGTGTGTGGGTGATACCTATTTGTATCTTGTATCCGTTTTCCAACCATCTCAGTTGTTCGAGGCTTTCTGTTTGCTCGAGTGGAGTGGGTGGTAGTTGTGTTATCTGCTGCAATATATCTGCTCGGTAGGCGTAAATACCTACATGTCGGTAGTATTTGCCATTGTTGAGCCATTCTTCTTTGTTCACTCCTCTCATGTGTGGTATGACGCTTCGTGAGAAGAGTAGGGCGTGGCCTGTTTGTTCGCTCCATGCCACCTTGGGTGTGTTTGGGTTTTCGAGGTCTTCTATGCTATCTTCGGCCGTGAAGGGTCTCACTAAGGTGGCTATTTGTGTGTCTGGGTTTTGCTCAAAGCAGTCGATGAGTGTTTGTATTTGTTCGGGTTGGATGAATGGTTCATCTCCTTGTATATTGATGATAACGGTAGTGTTATCGTTTTGTTCTCTCCATTGGGGTGTGGTGATGGCCATGTATGCTTCCAAACAACGGTCGGTTCCGCAGCGGTGGTCTGTTCGTGTCATTACCACTTTCCCTTCGAATGCTTCCACGGCGTTGTATATGCGTTCGTCGTCTGTAGCTACGAGTAGGGTGTCCAGTGCTTTGCTGGCTTGCTCATATACGCGGTGTATTACGGTTTTATGGCATAGGTTAGCCAATGGTTTTCCTGGAAAACGCGAAGATGCGTATCGCGCAGGTATTATTCCAATGTATTTCATATTATTTAATTATAATTATCAGTAGGCGGTTTCTAGTTCCCTAGTAAACTAGTTCCCTAGTTCACTAGTTCTCTATTACTTTGCTCAGCAAATGTATAGCTCCGCCAATGGTGCGTACATCTTTAATGGTGGCGTATCGTCTGCCAGTCTTGTGTCCTTTCTTATCAAATTCTTCTTGTATGGAGCAGCGTTGTGGGCGTTCCATGATGAATTGTATTATTTTGCCGAAAGCCTCGGACTGCCAGTATGCTTCTTTGCGTTGCACAAAAAAGATAGTGAGTTGTTCTTGTTTGAGGAATACTTTCTCTATTCCTAATTGGCAGCACAACCATCTCAGTTTAACTACGGAGAGCAGTTCGTCTGCTTCTTCGGGCAGTGGTCCAAATCGGTCTATGAGTTTCTTGCGGTAGTCGAGTAACTGCTGTTCGCTATGTAGGTTATCTAATTCGCGGTAGAGTGTTATTCGTTCGCTGATATTCTCTATGTATAGCGGTGGGAAGTGGATGGATAGGTCAGTCTCCAACTGACTATCGCTACACCATTGCTTCACCATAGGGTATGCATTTTCTCCCTTCCCTTCAGGGAGGGGCTGGGGGTAGGCTTCCATCTCCTCTTGCAGTTCTTCTACAGCTTCGTTGAGGATGCGTTGGTAGGTCTCGTATCCAAGGTCGGCTATGAATCCTGACTGTTCAGCCCCTAATAAGTTACCAGCTCCGCGTATGTCAAGGTCTTGCATGGCGAGGTTGAATCCAGCTCCTAATTCGGCAAAGGTGGATAGTGCTTCCAATCGTCTGCGTGCATCGCTGGTGATGAGTTCTCTATCGGGTGTGATGAGGTAGCAGTATGCTTTGCGGTTGCTTCGTCCTACTCGTCCGCGCAACTGGTGAAGGTCAGCCAGTCCGTAGTTCTGTGCGGCGAAGATGAGCATGGTGTTGGCATTGGGTATATCTACGCCTGACTCGATGATGGTAGTAGCAATCAGTACATCGTAGTCGTAGTTGATGAATGCTTCCAATCGCTCTTCCATCTCTCCCGAAGGCATCTGTCCGTGTGCGGTGACGATGCGCGCGTTGGGACAAAGGCGTCGTAGGCGGTTCTCGATACGTGGTAACATCTCAATGCGGTTGCATACGGCGAATATCTGTCCGTTGCGCTCCATCTCTAAGTCAATTGCCTCTTTGATAAGGTCCTCATCGTCGAGTGTGATCAGTTCGGTCTGCACGGGGTACCTATTCTGTGGAGGCGTGGTCATGATGCTTAGGTCTCGCGCACCGAGGAGTGAGAACTGCAAGGTGCGTGGGATAGGAGTGGCGGTGAGTGTGAGCACATCAATGTTGGCGCGCATACTCTTGAGTCGCTCTTTGACGGCCACGCCGAATTTCTGTTCTTCGTCGATGATCAGTAGCCCTAAATCATGCCATTTGATGTTTTTATTGACTATCTTGTGTGTACCGATGAGGATGTCTATCTGTCCGTTGGCTAACTGCTCTAATATCTCTTTGGTCTCTTTGGCGGTTTTTCTTCGGCTAAGGTATGCTATCTTAGCGGGTGTGTTCGCCATTCGTTCGCGGAAGGTGTTGTAGTGCTGTAATGCGAGTACGGTGGTAGGTACGAGTACCGCCACTTGCTTACCGTCAGTAGCGGCTTTGAAAGCAGCTCGCATGGCCACTTCGGTCTTACCAAATCCCACATCGCCGCATACGAGTCGGTCCATAGGCATGGGTCGCTCCATATCGCGCTTGATGTCTGCGGTAGCTTTGGCTTGGTCGGGCGTGTCTTCGTATAGGAAGGATGCCTCGAGTGCATGCTGCATGTATCCGTCGGGCGCGTAGGCAAATCCTTGCTGTTGTTTGCGTGCGGCGTAGATACGAATGAGGTCGCGTGCGATGTCCTTCACTTGACTCTTGGTGCGCTCTTTGAGTCGCTCCCATGCGCCGCCTCCGAGTTTACCTAATGTAGGTGCTTCGCCTTCGCGTCCTTTGTATTTGGAAATACGGTGGAGGTTGTGAATGGATACATATACGGCGGCTCCGTCGCGGTAGAGCAGTTTGATTTTCTCTTGCATCTTTCCGTTGACGGGTGCGTTGACTAATCCGCCGAACTTAGCAATGCCGTGGTCGGAGTGTACTACGAAATCGCCTATTTGTAGTTGGTTGATCTCGCGTAGTGTGATGATGGCTTTGCCTCGTCGTGCGTTCTCGCTGCTCATCTGCACGCGGTGGTAACGCTCGAATATCTGATGGTCGGTATAGCAGCAAATCTTCAAGTCATGGTCTATAAATCCCCCATGCAGTGTACTCTGAATAGGAGTGAATGTGGGCTTTCCATATACCCTACACTCTTCTTCTCCCTTCCCTTCAGGGAGGGGTTGGGGGTAGGCTTCCTTCGTACTCTCTACTATCGCAGCTAGTCGGTCCAGTTGTTTCTTTTGTTCGGCGAGGATATAGATGGCATATCCTTTTTCTTTGTATTCTTGTAGGTTGGCGGTTAGTAGGTCAAACTGCTTATTGAATACAGGTTGTGGAATAGTATGGAATGCTATGTGGCTGTATGTGGTGAAGTAACTCTTCTCTGCCATCTCAATAGTTCTCTGTACTCCATACTCACTACTCTGTACTCTATACTCAATACTTGGTACTTTATACTTCACTACTGCAAAATCATTGCTTATCCAGATGGTATTCTCTGACAAGTAGTCTAATATGCTCGCCTCTTGGTCCTTTGTACATCCAAAATCTAACATCGTACATCCAACATCGTCCTTTCCTACTATCTGCGCGGTGGTCACTTTGTTCTTACTGAGTTGGTCTTCGATGTCAAACTCTCGAATGCTATCTATCTCATCGCCGAAGAAGTCCAGTCGGTACGGCATGTCGTGGCTGTAACTGTATATATCCACTATTCCTCCTCGTATGGCGTATTGTCCTGGTTCGAAGACGAAGTCCACGCGTTCGAAGCCTATTTCTGAGAGTTGGTTGGCGAGTGTGGATTGTTGTATCTCTTGTCCTACTGTAAACTGGCAACTGATGGCAGAGAGTGTGTCTTGTGCTGGCACGGTTTCGTTTATTGCCTCTGGGTAGGTCACAATAATCATCGCCTCTTGACTCTTATCATCCTTACACCCTACACCATACACCGTACACTCCTCCCTTCCCTTTAGGGAGGGGCTGGGGGTAGGCTTCCTCAGCGCCGCCAAGCACTCTGTGCGTTGGATGACCATTGCTTCGTCAGTTGTGCGTCTGCGCTTACTGGAAGGAAAAAAGTACACCCTACGCTCTTCTTCTCCCTTCCCTTTAGGGAGGGGTTGGGGGTAGGCTTCCTCCGTACACCCTATTCCCTTCAGGTCCGCATAGAGGTATTTCGCATCTTCTTCGTTATCGATTACAACAAAGAACACTCTCTTCTCGTCCTTTGTACATCGTACATCGTACATCGTCCTTATTGCTATTGCTTCAATAGCGAGTGCTCGTGCGCTCGCGTGCAGTCCGCTCAAGAGGAGGTGTGTCTCACCGCCTCTTTTGAGTTCTTTGATAGCTGCTTTTATCTCAGGTCTATCCAAGAATGCACTATGTAAATCCTCTATGGTCATTAATTGAGCAAATCGGCTGCAAAGGTAGTGATTTTTTTTTATATACGCAAGCGCGTGGGTGTTTTTTGTATTTAGGGTAATCAAAAACGACAATGCTGCTTAATTATGAACTCTCAACCGTCAGCCATAAATACAGATAAAATTTACATTATCGAGTCATATTTATCATCCTATGCTTTTATATGCAAAGTAGAACACAATAGGTGGTCAATCAGCCACTCTCGCGCCACTCTCGCGCCACTCTTGTGTATCAAAACCGACCCCTTTCCTTTCGGGGAAAGTCCTCTAAACTCAATAAAAGGGATTAAGGTTCAAATTGTGCGTCTAACATACGCGTAAGACACGCGTAACATACGCCGTTTTGCAATAGTTATTCGAACACCATTCAAAGCCTTTTGATTAGTAAACCTTTTTCGTACTCCTGTCAACCTTTTCAGGTATTAAATCAACCCTTTTAGGTATCGAGTCAAAAGTTTACGATTTTTAAGATTCCATCTCAGTTATCGAGTCAACCTTTTTCAGTTTTAGTCA
>JAXJUN010000032.1:0-16761 GCA_036309065.1 Paludibacteraceae bacterium
ATGTGATAGAGGTAAACCCGGCAAGGTCGCTCTCATTGCGGTCGCTAATAAACTTATCCGGCAAATGTTCGCTGTCGTTACTTATAATCGACCCTATATAGATGGATATGTATCATCTTTAGCTTAAAAAACGTTTTTTTTTAGCACTTTTTTAATATAGTTCGTTTATTTACAATTATAAATCATCCGCCGTCGTTTTTGATTACATTAAAATTGTTTTTAATATTTTCATTTTGTTTTCTTTATTTTTGTTTCAATACTAAATTATGGGGCCGTCGTTTTTTGATTGCTTCATTATAAAAATCATGCACACGCTTGCGTATATCAGAAAAAAGTTGTACTTTTGCATGCAGAATAGAGCAATAAGTGAAAAATATGCTAAACGAACAGATCATCCAACTCAATGAGGCAATCGACACACCTACTTTCTATGGTGTGAACAACCAAAATATGCAGTGCTTGAAAAACCAGCACCCAGAGGTGCGTGTGGTGGCGCGTGGATACCAGCTCAAACTGACGGGTACCGACAAGGCTATCGCCCATTTCGAGCGCTCACTGCGCCTATGCGAGGAGTTCTGTATTCGTAATAATCGCCTTGCAGAACAAGATATTATCATGCTTTTGCATGGCGAGCAACCACATGAGCACGCCACGGATAATCTCATCGTCCATGGTGTGAATGGCAAGTCTATCTATGCGCGTTCTGCCAACCAACGCCTGCTGGTTGAAGCCTATGCGGAGAACGACTTACTCTTCGCCGTCGGCCCAGCTGGTAGCGGTAAGACATACACGGCTATCGCACTCGCGGTGCGTGCACTCAAGAATCGTGAAGTGAGACGAATAATACTCTCTCGGCCTGCTGTGGAAGCAGGAGAAAAACTTGGTTTTCTGCCCGGAGATATGAAGGAGAAAGTGGACCCTTATCTCCAACCTCTTTATGATGCCTTGCAAGATATGTTGCCCGATACCAAACTGAGCGAGTTCATGGAGCGAGGTGTCATTCAAATAGCACCGCTCGCTTTCATGCGCGGACGCACGCTGTCCGACGCAATAGTGATTCTTGACGAAGCGCAGAATACCACTATCGCGCAACTCAAAATGTTCCTCACGCGTCTGGGAATGGGCAGTAAGATGATTGTTACGGGAGACCTTACGCAGATTGACCTTCCACTCTCGCAACGCTCTGGATTGCGCGATGCGATGGAGCGATTCAAAGAGGTCAAAGGAATAGCTATCGTTGAGTTTAATCAGAAAGATATCGTTCGCCATCCGCTGGTGAGCAAGATAGTTACAGCGTATCAAGATAGAAACTGACAAAAGTGGGTTGCATCCGCAGACGAGAAAAATAAAGTACAAAGTAATTCACAAATAAGACACACTATGAAGCGCGCATTCATTCTTTTATTTGTTCATATGCAAAGGGTTCTTCTCCTTTGCTCATTATTCTTTGTCTCCTTGTCCTTATCGGCGGGGGTGACAACCTACACTTTCACTTCTAAAAAATGGACATCCAAAGTGGAAGCTGTCACCTGCGACGGCAAAACGGATGGGTGGTTGTGCGATAAAGAAGCCTATGAGTACATGAATGGTCGTGTGGACGCACAGGGACGCTTGTATTCACAGGGAGTGAGCGTCAAAACAAGTACGACGGGAGCTGGAGCCACATCGGTTGTTGTGTTTGAAGAGGTGCGTCGTATCACCTTTAATTTTTGTCAGAACTCATCCAAAGGGCGCGGAACTATCTATGTGCAGGTGGGCGATCATGCACCAGATAGTATAGTGGTAACCAAACCGGCACAAAGTGGACAAGGTGTATATAACCGCGATTCTATCGTTGCTTTCAGCACACCACAAACGGGAAAAATTAAGTTTTGGGTAACATGCAAAGAGAATGCTATCAATATCAATACCATCACAATCCGGTCTGCTAATGGTGGTTCGTCTCCCTTTACCACCGATACATATCAACTCGTTACCGACATAACGCAGTTACAAGACTCAGACCAAGTAATTTTTGGGGTCGCTAAAGAGAATTGCAACTATATAATGGGCTATTTCGACGAAACTAAATCGGTCAATAATATCCATGCTATCAAAGCAGCTTATTCAGCAGATCGTATGCAAGTGGCACCGGACGAGAGCGCTATCTATACACTTCGTACCACGACTTTAGATGGAGAGAAAGTATATCTATTCCAAGATGAACTGCGTTATGGAGAAGCATACCTTGTGGCCAGCGGAGGGAAAACGAAGAATAGATTGGCGCTATGGAATAAACTGATTGATGAAAAAACATATGGAAACTATGGATATTGGAGCATAGATATCCACCCGAATGGAGAAGCGGTTATAACCAACAAGGGAAATAGCGTTTCTAAGATTATTCAGTATAATGCGGTTAATAATCCTACTCTCTTTGGGTGCTATGCCACTCAATCACAAACACCCATTTGCTTATATCGCCGCGTAGAGGCATTGGGAGATATAGCCGCTATTGTGGCTCCAATGGTTTATTTTGGAACCACCATAGAGACTGTCGGAGAACGAACAATAGAAGTAACAGCCAATCGATTGATGGAGGATATACAGGTGTCGTTAACGGACGGCTCTTTATTTACGCTCTCTGCTTCTGTCTTAGATAGAGATGGTGACCAACTCACTATCCGTTATGAGAATGCCGTACCGGGTTATTATGTAGATACGCTTATTTTACAGGCTGGAACAGTAGAGAAGAGAGTACCTGTCATGCTCAATCGTGTAGCACTATTGCCTGTGAACGAGGCTGTGAAGAAGGATGACTACACACTGGTGTATCTGAACGATGTGGTAGTTACCAAGAAATACGATACTTATATTTATGTGCGCGATAATACCGGCTCGATGCTCATCTACGATAATGGTGACGGAGAAACAGGCAAACGCTACGGAGCGGGACTCAAAACAGGAGATGTCCTAACGGGCGTAAGCGGGCGTATGTATAATTATTATGGTGTTCCCGAATTATCCCCAGTAAATGCATGGATAGTGACCGGCACACAAACGATATTGCCAGAGCAGGCAGAACCCACTATAGATTCGGCTGATGTGTGCCGATATTTGCAACTCGATTCAGTGGTGATAAATGAGAATCAATTGACATACAAAGGTAAAACATATGCAATCGCCAATAAGTTTAATCTGCCCGATTTCATCGAACAAATACCTACTTCTGTTACATGTATAGTGAGCTATGATTGGGATGTGCTTACTCTTTATATCGTCTCGCAGACTGAATACACACTCCCGGAGGCAATAAATAAGGTTTCTTTGGATTCGCAGGCAGAAATGATTATGCAGAATGGCATGCTATTGGTGCATACCAAACAAGGCCTCTACACTTTGACAGGTCAGTTGGTATCGCCCCAATAAGGCGTATGACGATTAAAGGGAAAAGAGATAATCCCATGCTTCAGCCACTTGTTCTTGGGTAATAACCTGATTGATAATAGGTTCGCCTATCTTTTGAAGTAGCGTGCAGTTGATCTCATCTGCGCGCTCATTCTTTTTATCTTGCTGCATGAGCGTCATCAATCGCTCCCTGTCTTTGCAGTTACATTGTGGACGGCCATAATAATGAAGCATCAATTGCGTCAGTTGCTGCAATGGTTCTTTGGGGCAACCCAGTAGCGTGACGCTCAGATACAATTCTGCTATCATGCCATACACCACAGCATAACCATGTGCTATTTGTCCTTCACTCAATGCCTCTATGGCGTGACCGAAGGTGTGTCCAAAATTGAGTGCCTTGCGTATCCCTTCTTCATGAGGGTCAGTTGCTACAATCGCTTCTTTGATAGCCAAACTGCTACTGATGTGCGGTACAAGAGAACGAGTATCTAATGTGTCTAAATCATAAACCAATAGTCTATTCCACTCGGTTTCATCGGATAAAATAGCGTTTTTGAGCATCTCGCCAAACCCGCTTAGTAACTGCTCAGTGGGTAATGTACTGAGCCATTCGGGATCAATCAATGTGGCTACGGGTGTGTGGAATGTGCCGAGGATGTTCTTCATGCCGTTGTAGTTAATACCCGTCTTACCTCCTGTTGCCGCATCCACCATAGAGAGTAGAGTGGTGGGAATATGAATACAATCAATACCGCGTTTATATGTAGCTGCTGCCATGCCGCCCAAATCGGTGATGCTTCCGCCTCCCACGCATATCAGCACGCCGCGCCGAGTAACATGATGCGCGAGCAAGAAATCCCATACTTGTTTCAGTCCTTCTATGGATTTGATGTATTCTCCTCCATGAACGATGAGAGTAGGGATGTCCAATGATACCATCTGCTGCCATCTATGCGCCACATGTTCATCCACCAATGCGCATACTTGTGTCTGCTCATACTGGCAAACACTCTCTAATACGGCTCTATGTAAATCTTCTACAATCACGACTGCAAAAGTACTACTTTTTTTCGGAATGTGCAAGAGTTCTGCCGTTTTTTAGTAAAAACTTGCATATATGCAAAAAAAGTTGTACCTTTGCACCGCAAAGGTTTTGCACTCTAAATTTGTATATAAAACCAACATAGATATGAAAAAGAAATTATTTAGTTTAGCACTCATCCTGTTTGTCTGCACATCGGTGATGGCAGAAGATGTGATTTATATCACTACGGCGCAGTTCCGCGAGCGTATTTTTGACTATAAGACTTCCAAGGAATGGAAATATAAAGGCGATAAACCTTGTGTCATCGATTTCTATACCACTTGGTGCGGGCCATGCAAGCGCCTGGCGCCTATCATGGAGGAATTAAGCCAAACCTATTGTGACCAAGTTGTTTTCTACAAAGCCGACACAGAGCGCGAACGCGAATTAGCAATGGCGTTTGGCATCAGTTCTATTCCACAAGTGCTATACATCCCTGTGGAGGGAAAACCCATGATTCTCAAAGGGCTATACCCAAAGGAGAATATGATCCAAATCATCGATGAGTTCTTGCTCAAGAAGAAAAAGTAACTCTTCCAAATGATTAGTCTATGCAAGTAGAATTGATTCTTTTAGTCCTCTCGATGCTCTTTTTTGCGAGCATCTTCACCGATAAAATCGGGTATAAATTCGGCGTGCCGGCCTTGCTGCTTTTCTTGGCGGTGGGTATGCTGTTTGGCCCCGACGGTATTGGCAGTTTGATAGATGAAGACGGAGTAGGCTATATGCTCAATGTGGGTTCTGCACAAGCGATAGGTACTATTGCCTTGTGTATCATCCTTTTCTCGGGTGGTTTAGATACCAAGCTCTCTGAGATCCGTCCAGTTATGGCGCCAGGATTGACCTTAGCCACAATAGGCGTCCTGCTCACGATGGTCATAACAGGCGTGATAATCTATTTCGTCTTTGGATGGCTGCAATCAGTCACCAGCGTCACTATCGTCATGGCACTACTCATGGCATCTACGATGTCCTCTACCGATTCAGCATCTGTATTCTCCATCTTGCGAACAAACGGCATAGGTCTCAAGCACAACCTACGCCCATTATTGGAATTGGAATCGGGAGCTAACGATCCAATGGCCTATGTACTGACAACCACCATGATTGGTATCATCACTGCCACAAGCAGTCAAGTAACTGCCCTCTCTGTAGTGCAAGATATCGTAGTGCAATTAGTGATGGGAGCTGTCATGGGATTTGTGTTTGGAAAGGGTATCGTCAGCATCATGCGTAAAGCCGATCTGGGTAACGAATCGCTCTACCCAATAATGGTACTCACCGCGTGTATCTTTATCTTCTCAGCTACCTATTACCTTAAAGGTAATCCATACCTCGCCGTCTATATAGGTGGACTTGTCATCGGTAATAGTAAGTTCACACGCAAGCGCCAAACGCGTAGTTTCTTTGACGGACTCACATGGCTCAGCCAATTAGTAGTCTTCTTGGTCTTAGGTCTCATGGTGCGACCACATGAGTTGTTCCAATTAGAGGTCTTGCTTCTTTGCTTAATCATTAGCATTGTGATGATATTCATCTCGCGTCCATTGGCTGTCTATCTATGTATGCTGCCTTTCAAGCAGTTCCGCTCGAATGATAAGGCATTACTCTGTTGGGTTGGACTCAAAGGTGCAGTGCCTATCATCTTCGCCATCATGTGCGAGGCAAACAATGTGCCAGGAGCGAACCTTATCTTCAATATCGTCTTCCTCTGTACTATCGTCTCCCTACTTATTCAAGGCACTACCTTGTCTTCTGTCGCCAAGAGGCTCCGTCTAGCTACGCCGCCTGTAGCAGTCAAGAAACTGGTGCATTTCGATATCGACCTGCCAGAAGAAGTGGAGTCAACAGCCACAGAAATGGAGATAACAGCAGAAATGCTGGCCAATGGTAACCTACTTAAAAACCTCGTCTTCCCGGAGAAAGTGCTGGTCATCATGATTCGCAGAGGAGAAGATTTCTTTGTCCCTTCTGGCCAAACAGAATTATACACAGGCGATCAGTTGCTGCTTATCGCCGATAACGATGCTATCCTATCTACACAAACACGCGAAGCAGAAGAAGCAGAAGAAAATACCCATTGGGGAGTGCAGCTCATCAATGATACATGGGGATTTGCAAAGCAAAAATGGCAGCAATTAGTAGATGGAATTGGAAAGAAATAATAATTAAATGTTTTATCGTATATGAAGACTACTGTCTTTCTTACAGGTGCCACAGGCACAATGGGATACGCAGGTATGAAGGAAATACTGCGTTATCCAGAGAATTATAACCTCCGTATTCTTGCACGCCCAAGCAAGAAAAATCAGCAACTACTCGCACCACTACTGGACCAAGTAGAAGTCATTTGGGGCGACCTCACTAATTATGACGATATCTTACGCGGCGTCACAGGCGCGGATATCGTGCTTCATGTGGGAGGAATGGTGTCACCACAAGCAGACTATAGACCAAAAGCCACTCTGCGAACCAATATAACAGCAGCGGAGAATATCACCAAAGCTGTTTTGGCTCAACCACAAGATAAGCAACCCAAAGTGGTCTATATCGGTTCTGTCGCACAAATGGGTGACCGCCGCGAACCACTACACTGGGGACGAGCAGGAGATCCTATCTGCGTCTCGGCATACGACCACTATGGACTGACCAAAGCCGAAGCAGAACGAATAATCACCAATTCAGCTATCAAGCAATGGGTCAGCCTCCGCCAATCAGGCATCCTATACCCAGCCATCCTCAAAAACTACGACCCAATAATGTTCCATGTACCTATCCGAGGCGTACTCGAATGGGCTACTGTGGAAGATAGTGGACGACTCCTGGAACGCGTATGCCGACCAGAAGTGCCCGCTGAGTTCTGGAAAAACTACTATAACATCGGTTCGGGAGAACAATACCGCCTATCAAACTATGAGTTTGAACAACTACTCCTGGATTGTATCGGATGCCCAGAACCAGAGAAAATATTCAATGCTAAATGGTTCACTACCCGTAACTTCCACGGAATGTGGTACATCGATGGCGATAAATTAGAGAACTATCTCCACTTCCGTGCAAATATACCTGTTAAGGACTACTTCGCCCAAATGGCAAAAGCCGATAGTGTACCAATGGGAATTAAGTTCGCGGCCAAAACCAAAATAGCCAAACTCTTCCCGCGTTGCGTCAAACTGGCAATGTACGCCATGGCATGCAGCAAAGAGCACGGCACACAATGGTGGATCAAGAAAAGCATCAACGGCACACCAGAAGAAAAGCAAAAAGTGGCAAAGCGCATCGCTGCCTACTATGGTTCCATCGAGGCATATAATGCCATACCCGATTGGAAAAATACCGACCTCTCGCATAATAGCAATGAGTACACACTCTTAAATCATGGCTACGACGAGCAGAAACCCAAAGAACTATTCACCATCGAAGATATGCAAGCAGCTGCGGCCTTCCGCGGAGGTAAATGCCTCTCGACCGAGATGGTCCAAGGCGATTGGGATACACCACTCGAGTGGCAAGATGCCAATGGCAATACCTTCACAGCTACACCACGACTCATCCTTCTCGGTGGGCACTGGTCACCATACGATATGCCTTTCCCATACGAAGGAGAAAAACAACCACCTCGTCCATGGGATTGGGATAAAGTAGCGAAGAAAAACCCATTCTTTGCACAACTATGGGCACCGCTACACGATGCCAATGAGGATAATACCTATGGCCCTGAGGTCTTCGAAGGATGGGAGAAATAATGACACCTAATCAGACATGCAAGTAAAAAATATCGTTTTTGATTTGGGTGGTGTGCTCATCAATCTCAATGTGCCCCGTTGTGTCAATGCTTTTACAGCACTGATGGGCGCGGAGAATATGCGCACCGTATTAGGAATGGATGATGATGGAGAAGGCGTCAAATCGGTTAGCATCGCCAATCGCCAACTGATGGCGGATTTTGAGCGAGGAAACATCTCTACGCAAGAGTTTGTAGCGCAGATTATGCCTTATTGCCATCCAGATACTACGGAGCAAGATATCAAAGATGCATGGATGGCGATGGTAGCAGATCTGCCGCAAGAACGACTCGATATAGTGGCACAACTCAAGCAGCAAGGCTATCGCATATACATGCTATCCAATGGCAATGACCTCCATTTTGATTTTATCAATACCACCTATCACCTCGATGCCTATTTTGAGCGATTCTTCCTCTCCCAAGAATTGCACATGGCAAAACCCGAACCAGAAATATTCGTTCGGGTCAATGAAGCCATAGGCGGCACACCAGATAATACAGTTTTTATAGATGATCTATCAGCCAATAGACAAGCAGCAGAGCAAACAGTAGGATGGACCACTTTTGCTGATATCAACCAGTTATTGGCTGCACTCAATGGGTAAGAATACAAGACCAAACGAACATGTTTTTTGACGAACTACCTCTTTCAGACGAAGTATTAGATGCCTTGTGGGATATGCATTTTGATGAATGCACACCCGTGCAAGAGCATACCATCCCTGTCATCTTGCAGGGACACGATGTCATCTCCTGCGCACAAACAGGTACAGGCAAAACAGCGGCATACATACTCCCTCTTCTCACCAATCTCCAATACGACAACCACGATCCTAATAAACTCAATGCCATCATCATGGCGCCAACGCGCGAACTCGCACAGCAGATAGACCAGCAGATGGAGGGATTTGGTTTTTATGTCCCTTTCTCGTCTGTCGCTATATATGGAGGAAAAGATAACGGCGCATGGGGAACACAAGTCACAGGACTCCAGAAAGGAGCAGATATCGTCATCGCTACACCAGGTAGGCTCCTCAGTCAAATGAATATATATGATATTGATTTCTCTGGAGTTAAATATTTCATCCTAGACGAAGCCGACCGAATGCTCGACATGGGATTCTACGACGATATAATGACCATCGTGCGCAAACTCCCTGCCGACCGCCAAACAATCATGTTCTCGGCTACCATGCCCGATAAGATAAGACGCATGGCGAAAGCCATCATGCGCCAACCCAAAGAAGTGCAGATCGCTGTCTCAAGACCACCAGAAACTATCCGCCAAATGAAAGTACACCTCTACGAGGCACAAAAAACAGGCATGATACAACTGGCTTTGCAAGGCAAAAAGATGAATAAAGTCATCGTCTTCGTCGGCAAGAAACAGCGCGTTAAAGAACTCACCCGCACACTGCGAACACTCAAGATAGACGCCAGAGCTATGCACTCCGACCTTGAGCAGAACGAGCGCGACCAAGTTATGCTTGACTTTAGAAATGGAAAAGTGGATGTGCTCGTCGCTACAGATGTAGTCTCGCGAGGAATAGATGTCACCGATGTGCCACTCGTCATCAATTATGATGTTCCGCATGACCCCGAAGACTATGTCCACCGCATTGGACGAACAGCCAGAGCAGAAAATAGCGGCGAAGCTATCACGCTCGTCAGCCCAGAAGATGCAAAATATTGGATACGAATAGAGCGATTCTTGAAAAAAGAAATCGAGTTGTTACCTATACCAGATCAATTAGGACAAGCACCTAAAGATGACGAATACGCCATTCGTTCGGGTAAAGGTTGTTCTGGCGGTTGCCGACATTCTTCGCGAAACCGAGCGGCACACCCTCATAAGTCAAAAGCAAAAGGCCGAGCGGCACATCGACAAGGCTCAAAGCCTCGGTCCGCAAATAACTAAGAGCCTGCTCACGACTCAATGCCACAGTAGGAAAAGATTCTTTATTCAGGGCTTTCGCCATACTCAAACTATGTTGAGGAGCTATACCACGACCACGCTCCTCACCCAAACCAAAACCAGTAGAGATGCAAGTCAACTGGGTGGATAACCAGTCAATCAGTTCTTTATATTTAATAGGATAAGCCGTCGCAAAGCGATCCACATAGCGAATAGCCCACTCCTCTGGGTGCTGCAACCATGAACGCATCGCACCCAAAAACTCAGGATGAGGACATGCAGGACTATTCTTTGGCGTCTTAATCTTCACCGTCCGCACTTCTTCGTCATTATTCTTACGCAAAGCGCATAAGTAAAAACCTTCACCTTTCGCACGGTGAGGATAGAAATGGTATCCTACACTACCTTCGCTAATACCCCACGAAGCATCGTAATCTATCGGGAGTACCTCAGCACCCAATGCCTCACATATCCATTGCACATTATCTTCGTTTTCTTCGCGATTGAAAGTGCAAGTAGAGTAGAGCAGCACACCACCTGGCTTGAGCGCATCCCATACATCCGCCAAAATACTACGCTGACGCTCTGCACAATGCTTCACAGCCTGAGTACTCCATTCTTCGCGGGCACTCGCATCCTTGCGGAACATACCCTCGCCAGAACAAGGAGCATCCACCAATATACAATCAAATAAGTGATGGCAACGCTCACCATACTCCGCAGCAGTATTATGAGTCACTACGGTATTACCATTACCCCATTTCTGAATATTCTCACTCAGTATGAAGACACGCTGACGCACTACCTCATTACTCAGCAGCAAACCATCTTTACCTAAGTACTCACTTATCAAAGTGGACTTACCACCAGGCGCAGCACACAAATCCAATACAATACTATTTGTGTCAACATACTGCTCCAAAGCCTGCTGAATAAACATCGAACTCGCTTCCTGTACATAATAGCAACCCGCATGGAAAAGTGGATCTAATGTGAACGCAGGACGCTCGCTCAAATAATAACCGTCAATATGCCATGGAACTTCCTCTGTATCACATGCAAAAGTCAGCACATCCAACTTACTATTCAGTCGGATACTCGTGATAGGCTCGCTCTCCAAAGCACGAAGCAGCAACTCTGCCTCGCTACCCATCTCCTTGTGCATATTGTCTATAAACTCAATAGGTAACATAAATCGACTGCAAAAGTACTGCTTTTTTTTGGAATATGCAATTTTTTTTGAAAAAAAAGTATTACCTCCAAACCCTCCCTCCTTGCATATGTCATTTTTTTTTTGTACTTTTGCACATCAATTCGTATTACTATGCATTTTCTGGATAATCTCAATGAAATACAGCGCAAGGCAGTCGAGGCGACTGAAGGTCCATCACTCATAGTCGCTGGAGCAGGCTCGGGAAAAACGCGAGTGCTCACCTATCGTATAGCATATATGTTGCAGCAAGGAATACCTGCAAGCCAAATCATGGCACTCACTTTCACCAATAAAGCCGCACGAGAAATGAAAGAACGCATCCTCAAGCTCGTCCCTGCACAAGATGCAAGATACCTCACAATGGGCACCTTCCATAGCGTATGCGTACACCTCATACGCCCATATGCAGACCTACTCGGATATACCTCCGCATTCACCATATACGATACCGCCGATAGCAAATCGCTACTCAAAGCCATATGCAAAGAGCGAGGACTCGATGAGAAAATATATAAGTCTTCAGCCGTACTCGGGCGCATATCCATGGCGAAAAATAGATGCATCAGCCCAGCACAATACGGCGCTAATCAGCACCTACTTAAAGAGGACAGAGAAGCACGAATGTACGAACTCGCTACAGTCTATTCAATATACCAAAGCAGACTCATAGCAGCTAACGCAATGGACTTTGATGATATACTCATCAATATGTTGCGACTAATGGATACCTGCCCAGAAACCTGCGATAGATACCAGCAGCAATTCAAATATATTTTGGTCGATGAGTACCAAGACACCAACTATGTACAGTACCTACTCGTTAATCGACTGGCGCAACCGCAGCAGAATATATGCGTCGTGGGAGATGATGCGCAATCAATATACTCCTTCCGTGGCGCGGATATAAGCAATATACTCAATTTTCAGCGGCAATATCCACAAGCCAAACTCTTCAAACTCGAGCGGAACTACCGCTCTACACAAAACATAGTGAATGCGGCTAATTCGCTCATTCATAATAATATACATCAGATAAAAAAGAATGTTTATTCAGAGGGAGAAGAAGGTTCACCCCTTGGACTCAAAGCATTCGTTGATGATCGTGCGGAGGCTACAGGCATTGTGGAAATGATCATGCGCGAGAAGCGTAATACCACCCGAAACCTTTCATACGAGGATATAGCTGTTCTCTATCGAACCAATGCGCAGTCACGAGCGTTTGAGGGCGAATTGCGTAAAAATAATATTCCCTATCGCATCTATGGAGGCACTTCCTTCTACCAACGAAAAGAGATAAAAGATACACTCGCCTACTTCCGATTAGCAGTCAATCCAAAAGATAACGAAGCACTACTGCGAGCACTAACCTTCCCTTCAAGAGGTATCGGAGATACTACAATGAAGAAAGTGACACTATGTGCCATCGAGAATAATCAATCCTATCTCGAAGTGATGCGACACCCAGATGATTTCCCTCTGGATATGAGCGGACCGATGAGAAAGAAAATAAGTGCCTTCGCTGCTATGATAGACGAAATGGCTGTGCAGAGCGAAGAAATGGATGCCTTCCGTTTCGCCGAAATGCTTTTGAAACAAACAGGACTAACCACTGCCCTGATGATGGACCGAACATCAGAAGGAATAGACCGAGCACAGAATGTGCAGGAATTACTCAATGCCATCCGCGAGTTTGTTACACAAAGAGCCAATGAGGGAATTGATTATACACCCATCACCGATTTCTTGAGCGAAGTGAGTCTCATGACCGATCAAGATGATAATCAAGCAGATACCACTCATCGCGTAACACTCATGACAGTACATGCAGCCAAAGGATTGGAATTTCCTGTCGTCTATATTGTAGGACTGGAGGAAAATCTTTTCCCCTCTCAGTTCTGCTCTACCCAATATGAAATAGAAGAGGAACGCCGCCTCTTCTATGTTGCTATCACACGAGCAATGCAAACTTGTGTCGTATCATACGCACGCCAGCGATTCAGAAACGGACAAATAACATTCAATTCGCCAAGCCGTTTCCTCAATGATATTGATCGCGCCTATATGCAAATCCTGAAAAATAACCCACAACCAGCCACCACACGATGGGGCGCTAATACCACTTGGGGCACACCTTTCCGCTCTAACTCATACGAGCGCCCTACTACCACTCGCACCCAAGCGGCGCAACCACAACCATCCATACCCACCCGCACTACTACCAATCAGGTCATGCCTATTGAGTCAATATATAGTGCAGGCGAACGAATAGAACACAAGGTCTTTGGTCCTGGAACGGTCAATCGGGTCTATCGTGACTTGGTAACGGAGAATGATAAGATTGAAATAGCATTCGATAAAGTAGGAACCAAAACACTCCTCCTCTCCCATGCCAAACTGGAACGACTCTAACCGCTCAACCGCCTAACCGCTCAACCGCCTAACCGCCTAACCGCTACTAACCGCTTAACCGCTATTCTGTTTCGTTCTGAGCGGAGGCAACCTCGTCGGTGCTAGAAGCGGCTTGTAATACTCGTTGCTCTAAATCTTCTTGCTCAGGGGGATTGTAATAACCGTGGGGAGGCGGAGCGTAACAAGCGGTAACAGTAAAGGTAATACCTGTCAGCATCAGTACTTTAATTCCTGCGCGTAAGATTTTGTCTAATAGTGTACGCATAATACTTGTGTTTTGAGTTTCACGCCGCAAAAGTACTACTTTTTTACCAAATATCCAAATTTAAAACTTGGGAAAAAACTTGGGATTTTGTTTTTTTTCTTGTTATTATTAGTTGTTTTCGCCCTTTTTCTCCTTCATTATCACCATCCGAACGAATACGGGGAACATACCATAAACCACTTTCTCGCTTTTCCCTTCATTCAAAAAGGCATCGCCGCCATTCTTGAATTGTGCATTCCAACGGCTGCGCAACTCTGCATAACGCGGATGCGTCTTGTCTTTGATAATCAAACTGGCTTCACGACATACCATACGCCAAAAATCAGCTTGACTCGCCTCGGCAGCAGTACGAGGACTCTGCTTGTAGTCACGCTTATCGCGGTGGAAATACTCTTGAGGACCATACTTGATAATGTGCCCATCATCATTCTTATAAACTTTTATACGCATAGTCATACCTGACTTGCCACTAACTTTGCCGCGTAATTTCTCAATACCCGGACTTAATTCCACTTGTGCCATATTCTTACTATATTTTTGTTATGTACCTACTATATTTTCATCCTATTCTTACCCTATTTTTACGCTATAATCTTTAGTTGTTATTTAGTTCTTATTTAGTTGTTATTTGGTTCTTATTTAGTTCTTCACGATACAATCGCGATACCATATAGTACTCTTTCTGTACAATCATAGTATGTTTTTTGTGTTTCTAAAACCTGAATGGAATGTAAAATATTGAAAAAAGATGTGCAAAGATAACACTTTTTTCTGATATATGCAAATATTTACCCTTATTACTTTTATAAATACGCGCTCGCGCACACGCGTACCTTATAATATATAATATAATAGCTCACTACTCTGTACTCACTACATCCAACATCGTCCCTCGTCCCTACAGTCCTTAGAGACCTTAGAGACCTTACGGACCTTACAGTCTGCGTGTTTTTATTTTTAAAAATCCTCTTTTATTTGCATATGTCGCAAAAAAGTAGTACCTTTGCAGCTGTAAACATCAAAATTGATTTGCCTATGAAACATATTTAGGTTGGTTTTTTCTTTCTCGCCAAGACCTGCGAAGGCGTAAGAGCAGGACTAAATATGTTTTATAATCATGAAATCTTCATTTTTTTTCTCAACGCTCACTTTTGTGGGGTTATTGATGCTTGTTGCATGTGGTGATCCAAATCCATCAGAACTACAGGCATACCATGTTAGTTGTCCAGATAGCGTTTATGTGTATCATTTGCAACAAGATGGAACGGAATATCTAGATAAAAAGACTTTTTATGCATATGATGCAAATGGTCTGGTTCTGTCAGAAATTACATATGCAGCTTACGATGAAGCACATATGAAACCATCCTCTAAAATAGAATATAGTTACGATTCTAATCATAATATACAAAGAATACTGGAGTATTGGTACAATGAAGAAAAACAAGAATGGTATGTCCTCCACCAAAGAGTGTATACTTATGATACAGATAAGCTCGCAACTGTATTGGTTTATGCGGAATTAATTGCAGATTTAGATGGACCATTGTATAAGAAAGGGATCCTTTCGTGGTCGGATGATACACACGCAGAAATGTTAGTATATAGAAATCTCTTGAATAGTTCCGATTCTGCGCAATGGATGCTTTGCGAAAAGAGTGAGACCGTGTATAATACACGAGGTAAACTAGAAAATGAAAAGTATTATTTTGATTACAAACAGGATTCTACTTATACCTCAATGATGGAGACTAAGTACACTTACGACCATTATGGTAACATGTCCTCTTGCCAACGACTTGATAATACTATAGTAGGAAAAGAAGAAACATATACATATTCATACGATGACGAAGGTAATATTCAAGTCAAATGGATCACCTCTAGCTTATCGTATAAAAATACTAAAGCCATTTACTATTATTGATATGATGTAATTAAGACGATAGTCCCTCACTCTCGCAGAGTGGGGGATTGTTTTTCTTATCTCTCTCTTCTTTCGCGCGCCCACGCGTACCTTTATAATATAATATATATAATATATAATAGCTCACTACTCACTACTTGATAAATGATTTTATCTATGTTTATCTCCGATGGCTGAAAATGAGTAATTGTTTTTTTCGAAATTAAATACTCAATCACAAGTATTATCGCACAATATAGGCAATTATAGCCAAAATAATTGTAAACTATAGATAGCAATTGGCATACCTTGCGCCGTGACTTGAACACAAGCACCAAAAAAGCGCAAAAAATAGCCAAAAAATGCCACTCTTGATTATCAGGCACTTACAAAGAAAGTGCAAAAAAAGTGCAAAAAAAATGCACAAATATTTGGTCAGTTCAAAAAAAAGCAGTACCTTTGCACTCGCTTTTGAGAAACAGGTGTGTTTCTATTTTCTGCCGAAAGGGTATTAAAATTAAGTCTTAAGTCAAAAAGGTCTTAATTTTTTTTGCGCCCTAAAGGAAAAAGCAACGATCTTTGAAACAATGAAACAATTAGTGTAGTACAAGAAACTGAAACAAAATAAAAGAACGAAAGTACTTTTGATTTTTAGGTTCCCGAATAAATTTCTACACTTGATAAATTCGATTATTCTGAGCTAACTTATAATTTTTCTTTTTACAACGAAGAGTTTGATCCTGGCTCAGGATGAACGCTAGCGACAGGCCTAACACATGCAAGTCGAGGGGCAGC
>JAXJUN010000033.1:0-44831 GCA_036309065.1 Paludibacteraceae bacterium
CATAATATTGATTTTGATATGCATATTGTGGGTTGTGAGTTGTTCCGTGAAAACATGAATTATAACAAATTGATGACCAAGCCAAGTATATGCACTATGCAAAAATCAATCAACTTTTGCGCAATCCCAAGCAATGGTAACCACGCAGGATATAAATGGCCAAGACTAGAAGAACTATACCGCAAACTCTTTGGCTGTGCCTTTGATGGCGCACACGATGCACTGGCTGATATAGAAGCCACGATGAAATGTTATTTCGCTCTCAAACAACGGGGAATCGTATAAACAAAGTGTCAACTTGCAAGTGCAATAGGTATGCCCATGACCAAGCAGGGGCTTGAACGCAAAATCGGCAATGCCATCCTCAAAGGGGCAAAGAAGTTGATAAAGTAACATTTGTATGAAAATCACCTCCAAACCTCTCCGTATACTAGCCATGGTGGGCATCGGTATAGTCTTGGCACTTATCTTCTATGCCATCGGCTTACCACAAAAATCCATCGGTCCCCTCACTGGCGGTATCCTCTTCTTTATCTGGCCTGCATTAGGTGGAAGTTGGTGGTAAGCAAATACAATTCTTCCTCATATAGTATTAAATATTCATTTTCTTTCAAATAAATTTGGTTATATCAATAATTATTTGTATCTTTGCAGCGTAATTAGTGAAATAACAATAATTATGAATACTTATTTTTTAACAGATATTGCTATTCTTGAGCGTGTGGGAGCGAAAATCAAAGCGCGAAGAATTGCTTCGCGACTCACGCAAAAGCAATTGGCGACTGATGCTGGTGTTTCACACTCTGCTCTTTGTAGTCTAGAAGCAGGAAAAAATACGTCTTTACTTACACTTGTTGCCATTCTGCGTGCACTGCACAGCTTGGACTTATTGGATAATCTCATCAAAGATGAAGAAGTAAGTCCTCTTATGTATGTACAAATCCAGAAAGATAACAAGCAACCGAAGCGGGTGCGTTCACCCAAAATACATTCAACCAATAATCAGCAATCAGAATGGTAACAACTGCGGAAATATATTTGTGGGGCGAACGAATAGGAGTTGTGATGTGGAATGAACAACGCGGATATGCCTCTTTTCAATATACTCCAGAATTTATAAATAAAGGTTTAGAGGTTTCACCCATACAGATGCCTCTCTCAGACCGCATCTATTCGTTCCCAGAATTGTCTTCTCAGACCTTCTTAGGTTTACCTGGCTTATTGGCAGAAGCACTTCCTGATAGTTTTGGTCGTGCATTATTGGACCAGTGGCTAGCGATGAACAACCGCACGCAAGCCAATCCCGTAGAGCGATTGTGCTACCAAGGAAAACGCAGTATGGGTGCTCTAGAATTTGTACCAACCCGAGATCGAATATTGGATGAATCAACTGCTATAGAGGTTGCTAATTTGGTTAAGGTGGCTTCTGAAGTACTTAGCAACAGAGAGAAACTGCAAACCAATATGGGGCAGCCTACAGAGGCACTGCTGGATATTCTGCGTGTGGGAACGTCTGCAGGTGGTCAACGTGCAAAAGCTGTAATTGCATACAACGATGAAACAAAAGAGGTACGCTCTGGTCAGTTGGATGCACCCGAAGGATTTGACTATTGGTTGCTGAAATTAGACGGAGTGACCAATTCACAATTGGGAGATCCTCAGCATTATGGAGAAATAGAGTATGTCTATTACCTTATGGCCAAGTTGGCTGGCATTGACATGACAGAGTGCCGCTTATTGCACGAGAACAATCGCGCACACTTCATGACGCGACGATTCGACCGCCAAAATAGTGAGAAAGTGCATATGCAAACACTCTGTGGTCTGACGCATAGCGATTATAATGTGCGCAATAGTTGTTCTTATGAGCAAGCATTTGCCTATATGCGTCAATTATACTTACCATACCCACAAGCCGAGGAGTTCTTCCGAAGAATGGTATTCAATGTGGTTGCGTGCAATCAAGACGACCATACAAAAAACATTTCCTTCTTGATGGATAAAACAGGAAAGTGGTCATTAAGTCCTGCGTATGATATGTCATGGGCATATAATTCCAATGGTATTTGGACGCAAACACACCAAATGTCCATCCGAGGCAAACAGAAAGACATCACTCGTGAAGATTTATTAGAGGTCGCACGACAAATGAGTATCAAGCATGCCAACGAATGGATAAACCAAGTTGTAGAAGCAGTTCGCCAATGGCAACTACTTGCTTCGCAATATCCGATACCTCCAGATATCATTGAGTATATACAGTCCACACATGTTTATCTATAGTAACTTCTATAAATTGCTTGTCTTTTGACTAATATCCATGGCGTATTGATGATGCATCATATAGATACCAAAAGATGTTTTATAATCCCTATACCAAAATGTAAATGAAAAAGAAACATCTATATATTGTAACTATCATCGTCCTATTGGTTATTTCTATATACCAATATTTCAATAGGGAAGGAGTGTGTGCGCAAAAGGTAAATCATGACTTCGCTACTAATAATATCGAATTGCCGAAACTTACTTCTAATCGCTCGCAGCAAATCATTCACCACCTCGCCTATACAGTCAGTTACAATCCAAAATGGAAAATACCCAATTGGGTGGCATACGAACTAACAAGAGGAGAAACATATGGAGATGCCCCAAGGAAGAAGAAGTTCTCTCCCGACCCTCTTGTTAAGGGCTATCGCGTTCAGCATTCGGATTATAGCAATTCGGGCTACGACCGTGGACATATGGCACCGGCAGCAGATATGAAATGGGCAGAACAAGCTATGCGTGAGAGCTTCTATATGACTAATGTGTGCCCTCAAAATCAAAGCCTCAATCGTGGCGATTGGAATGACTTGGAGGAATTAGCACGAGATTGGGCAAGGAAATATGGAAACATATACATCGCTTGTGGCCCGTTAGTGTCCGAGAAATATAATACCATCGGGCAAAATAACCGCATAACTGTCCCTAATGCCTTTTATAAAGTATTCCTTAGGAAAACATCCACCTCTTGGACAGCCATAGGATTCGTGATGCCTAATCAAGCAGGAAGTCGTCCGTTAATGACCTATATGTTATCCATAGATGAAGTGGAGCAACTAAGCGGAATAGATTTCTTCTACAACCTCCCAGATAGTATTGAGAACTCTATTGAAAAGGATTTCCGCGTGAGGGATTGGAATTTATAGTTATAACATCAGCAGCACCTTGTATGGATTATAAAAATCAAAACATTATTATTACGCTGTAATAATCAAAACTTTCGTGTAAAAATACGCAAATATATTTGGTGGTGTCAAAAAAAAGCACTACCTTTGCAATGATTTTTAACAAATAACCCCTAAACCATTAACAATTTATGCCTAAACTCTCATTGTTTACCCAATCCATTGCTATGGATCTTGGCACAGCCAACACGATTATCATGCAGGATAATCAAGTCATCATCGACGAACCTTCCGTAGTCGCTATCCGCACAGCGGATGATACCGCCATTGCCGTTGGCAAGAAAGCCAGCGCCATGATTGACCGTGGCGAAGAGCGTATCCGCACTATTCGTCCGCTCAAAGACGGCGTCATCTCCGACTACAAAGCATGCGAGAAGATGATTCGCGGACTTATCGACTTGATGCCTAAGAAGCACAAGATGTTCGTTCCTGCCGTCAAGATGGTAGTAGCCATCCCTTCGGGCAGTACCGATGCGGAGATACGCACCGTCAAAGACAGCTGTATGCATGCTGGTGCACGTGACTTATTCCTTATCTACGAACCGATGGCTGCCGCCCTCGGTATCGGCGTGGATATCGAAGGTCCAGAGGGCTGCATGGTCGTGGATATAGGTGGCGGTACCACAGAGATTGCTGTGATGGCACTGGGTAGTTTGGTGGTTAACCAATCCATCAAAGTGGGTGGCGATGCTTTCAATCGCGACATCATTCAGCATATGGACAAAGCCCACAACATGCGCATCAGCGCACCTACAGCCGAACGAATCAAGATGAAAGTAGGTTCGGCACTCCCCGAATTGGACGAAGCACCCGAAGACTGGATGGTCATCGGTCCAAACCGCACTACCGACCTGCCGCTGCATATACCTGTGAGCTATCAGGAGATTGCCTTCTGCCTCGACAAGAATATCCAGCAGATTGAAGCCGCTATCAAGCAGGGATTGGGACAAACGCCATCGGAGCTCTATGCCGACATCGTGGAGCGGGGTATCTACCTCACAGGCGGCGGAGCATTGCTGCATGGTTTAGCCAAACGCCTGACGGACAAGTTCCAAATCCAGTTCCATGTAGCGGATGACCCGCTTCACTCTGTCGCCAAAGGCACCTGCCTTGCGTTGGAGAACACCGATAACTTTAGTTTTTTGATAAGGAATTAAGTAAACCTATAAACTTCAACATTATGAAATTATCTCTCAAACTCTCATCCCTTGCGATGGCGGCATGCGCATCGCTCTACGCCCTGTCTATACTGATATGGCAAATCCCGGCTGTTCATAGCTGGACTATCTGGCGATCTTACATCGGCTATCTACCTCATGTGGCAGTTCTCATCGGTATGATCATCTTTGGCATAGGATTATACCTACACCAAGAACAAATACCTCGTCTCACGAAATCGCTTCGCTGGCAGGCAATAGGCATCACGATAATAACAATATGTGCAGTGTTATATACCTATTTTACAGACGGTATTGTTAGTATAAGCGGTATAGCATACTGCTATTGGGAATCTTGGCCACACATTCTTATCCTCTTGTGGGTAGCGGCATGGTTGTTGCAATTGGGGTGGACGAAACATGAGCATACACACTCAAGTCCAGCATTAGGCATCGTTGGCATCGTCGTGTCACTGGCTGCGGCACTACTATTAATCTTTATGGTCGTGTCCTATGTAAGGGTGTTGATGTTGGGGCATGTAGCAGGCTTTCATACCACCGCATGGTTGAGTTGGTTAAGACCCTCTGCTTTGATAGTTCTGGGAGGAACCATGTTATTAGGTGATCGAGGCTTCATCAAAGAAAAAGAGCAAACTGATAACGGCATCCAAGAAGCGCAATCATACTCAAAAGCCAATCAAATCATTGCTAAGGTGAGCATAGGTACATTAGTTGTTTTTACAATCCTTACACTCCTTAGCGGAATATTTGGTTGGTTTGAAAATACATATTGGGAGGAGTGCTATTTTATAACCGTACTTGGTTCTATTCACATGCTATGGATTAGTAGCGTGATAGCCATGCTTCTTGAAAAAGTGTTACCTCGTTGGCATCGCACACTCAACATTCTCGCACCAATTGTTGTCAATGGGGTATTGGTCTTGTTGGCATTAAACGCTATACTGCAAATTGACTACAGGATTCCAAATTTTGTAGAAGACTTTCTTTGTTTGTGCCTCTTAATGTCAATTGTCTTCGTCATCATAGTTTGGTTAATCAACACAATAATAGTTCTGCGTACAATCGCAAGAACTAAGGAAAAGAAATAGATTATTTACCCTTGAATCTATTTCAAATCAACAACACCAAACGAATACTCAAAATTACTACTAATCAACAACCTCAAGCTCCTAATCCCAAACCTCTTAACCCCTTAACTATACATATGATCAGAGAAATAAAAATAAGTAAAAACATCACCGAAAGAACCCAAATCTTGGCTTCCTACATGCGTGATATTTCACGCTTCCCATTATTAACTATTGACCAAGAAGTAGACTTGGCTACAAAAGCCTATGCAGGCGACGAAAAAGCCAAGCAAACACTAGTGGAATGTAACCTCCGATTTGTTATCTCTATAGCCAAACAATATGTGCACCAAGGTACTAATCTTGAAGACCTTATTATGGAAGGCAATATGGGACTTATGGCTGCAGTAGAGCGATTTGACCCTACTCGAGGGTTTAAATTTAGCACCTATGCGGTATGGTGGATCCGCCAGCATATTCAGCATGCACTCTCGGAAAAGGGACGCATGGTGCGTCTGCCGCTTAATCAAGTGGGACTTATCTTACAAGTGCGCAAAGAAATACAGCGGTTTATTCAGCGCAATGAACGACCTCCTTTAGCAGAGGAATTAGCTGCAAGCCTATCTATACCAATTGAGAAAGTAGAAGAAGCAATGAACTATGCAGCTACAGAATTTAGTATCGATTCTCCGTTGAATGATGATAATGGTACCACTTATGCAGAGCAATTACATTCCTCATTGCCATCTACAGACAACGCGCTTGTGCATGAGTCGTTGTGCAAAGAAATAAATGGTTGGTTGAATAAACTACATGACGAGCGAGAAAAGGATATCATTATCTCTTCTTTTGGCTTAAATGGGGTGCCAGTACTTACATTAGAAGAGTTAGCCATAAAACATGAACTATCCCGTGAACGTGTTCGTCAAATTCGTCAGAAAGCCCTTTCTCAAATGCGTGTTTCTGCAAAAATGACATAAAAAATAGGTGGTGTGCATTTTGTTCTTGCGTATATGAATAAAATTTAGTATCTTTGCAGCCGAATTGTGTAAATATATAAACGAGATATGAGTATAATAGAGATTATTACGAAGTTATTTGGCAATAAGGCGCAAAAAGATATGCGTGCTATTCAGCCATATGTGGAGAAGATTAAAGTGGCATACGAGCATATAGACTCGTTGAGCCATGATGATTTGCGTGCCGCTTCTCAATCTTTGATGGACCGTTTACAGTCAGTGGTGGCGGATAAGAAGCATCGTATTGCCGAACTCAAACAGAGTATTGAGGAATTGGAGATTGATCAGCGTGAGAAAGTATATAACGAGATAGATAAGTTAGAAAAAGAGATAAAAGACCAATACGAATCCACTCTAACAGAAATACTGCCCGAGGTTTTTGCTATTGTGAAGTCCACTGCCCGTCGTTTCACAGAGAACGAGACCATCGCCGTTACAGCCACAGAAATGGATAAGGAGCTCGCTGCAGACCCACGATTCGATTTTGTGGAGATAGACGGCAATCAAGCTATCTATCATAATACATGGATGGCAGGCGGTAATGAGGTGACATGGGATATGGTGCATTACGATGTGCAGCTCTTCGGTGGCGTAGTGCTTCATCAAGGTAAAATAGCCGAGATGGCAACAGGTGAGGGTAAAACTCTTGTGGCAACACTGCCTGTATTCCTCAACGCCCTCACGCACGAAGGTGTTCATGTGGTCACCGTCAATGATTACCTCGCAAAGCGTGACTCTGAGTGGATGGGACCATTATACATGTTTCACGGACTGACTGTTGATTGTATTGATAAGCACAAGCCTAACTCCGACGAGCGCCGCAAAGCATATGCATGTGATATCACTTTCGGTACGAATAACGAGTTTGGTTTTGACTACCTCCGTGATAATATGGCCATCAGTCCGCTTGACCTTGTTCAGCGCGGTCATAACTTCGCTATCGTGGATGAGGTGGACTCTGTCCTTATTGACGACGCGCGTACACCGCTTATCATCAGTGGTCCGGTGCCAAGAGGAGAGGATCAGATGTTCGATGAATACAAAGACCGTGTAGCACAACTCGTACGCACACAGACAACCCTCACCACCAAACTCCTCGCTGAAGCCAAAGCAAAGATGGGCTCTGCAGACGAGAAAGAGCGTGAAGCGGGCGAACTGGCACTCTTCCGCTCATACAAAGGTATGCCTAAGTCCAAAGCGCTTATCAAATACCTCTCGGAACAAGGTGTTAAGGTGCGCTTGCAGAAAACAGAAGAGTTCTACATGCAGGAGAACGAGAAGCATATGCATGTCGCTACTGACGAACTCTATTTCGTGATCAACGAGAAACATAAGACAATCGAGTTGACAGATAAAGGTATAGACGCGCTGACAGGCAATACAGATGACCCGAACTTCTTCGTCCTGCCCGATGTAGGGTCCGAGATGGCGGAATTAGAAGGACAAAAAGAAAACGGACAGTTGTCTGCAGACGAGATACAACACAAGAAAGATGAGATACTCACCAACTATAGTGTCAAGTCTGAACGCGTACACACAGTCAACCAGTTGCTCAAAGCATACACGCTTTTTGAAAAGGATGTGGATTACATCATTGATAATGGTGAGGTAAAGATTGTGGATGAGCAGACAGGTCGTGTGATGGATGGTCGTCGCTGGTCTGACGGGCTACACCAAGCGGTGGAAGCCAAAGAGAATGTAAAGGTAGAGGGCGCAACGCAAACTTTTGCCACCATCACTCTTCAGAACTATTTCCGCATGTACAATAAGTTATCAGGTATGACCGGTACGGCAGAGACTGAAGCAGGTGAGTTTTGGAATATATACAAGCTCGATGTGGTGGTTATTCCTACCAATAGACCTATCGCTCGTAATGATATGAATGACCGCATCTATCGCACCAAGCGCGAGAAATACAATGCGGTGATAGAGGAAATAGAATTGATGGTTAGTCAGGGACGCCCAGTATTGGTTGGTACGACGAGTGTGGAGATATCAGAACTATTGAGCAAAATGCTGAATATCCGCAAGATTAAGCATAATGTGCTCAATGCTAAGCTTCACCAACAGGAAGCCCAAGTGGTGGCAGAGGCTGGTCGCCCAGGAGTAGTAACTATCGCTACTAACATGGCAGGTCGTGGTACGGATATCAAACTATCACCTGAAGTGAAGGCTGCTGGCGGTTTGGCTATCATCGGTACAGAGCGTCATGAGAGCCGTCGTGTGGATAGACAGTTGCGTGGTCGTGCCGGTCGTCAAGGCGACCCGGGTAGCTCCGTATTCTATGTGTCGCTTGAAGACGACCTCATGCGTATGTTCGGTTCAGAGCGCATCGCCTCTGTCATGGACCGTATGGGATTCCAAGAGGGTGAGATGATTGAGCACTCAATGATATCCAATTCTATTGAGCGTGCGCAGAAAAAAGTGGAGGAGAATAACTTCGGCATGCGTAAGCGACTCATTGAATACGATGATGTGATGAATCAGCAGCGTAACCTTATCTACGCTAAGCGCCGACACGCACTCATGGGCGAACGAATAGGCGTAGATATTACCAATATGATTTACGAAACGGCAGAGACGCTTTTAACCGACTCTAAGCAAGTCAATGACTACGAGGGACTGCGCAGCGATGTGCTGCAAACTTTTGCTATGGAACTGCCGTTTGACGAGGATGCATTCAATACCACTAAGCGCGCTCTACTCAGTGAACAATTGGCAGAGGCAGCAATGGATAGCTTTAAGCGTCGTATGGATAAACTCATGCAAGTGGCAGATCCAGTATTACAGCGTGTATATGAAGATAAGGGACAACTATACGAGAATATACTCATCCCTATCACAGATGGTAAGCGCGTTTATAATATATCTGTCAACCTACGCGCTGCGGCTGAGAGTCATTGTAAAGAAGTGGTGCGTGAGTTTGAAAAGCGCATGCTGCTATTCGTTATCGACGATGAGTGGAAAGAACACCTCCGTCAGTTGGACGACCTTAAGCAATCCGTGCAGAATGCTTCGTATGAGCAGAAAGACCCATTATTGATATATAAGTTGGAGTCCTTTGGTATATTCAAGGATATGCTGCATACTTTCAACCTGCGTGCTATTAGTATCTTGCTTCGTGGACAAATTCATCAGCAAGAACCTGATCATGTGCAGCAAGCGCAACAACAGCGTCGTCATGATTATTCTCGTTATCGCGCCCAAAAGGATAGTGTACAGCAAGCAGCTGCCGCGTCTGGGGCAGCTGCAGCGGCAGCGCATGATACCCGTGCGCAGCAAAGACCAGAACCTATTCATGTGGATAAGAAACCACGCCCTAATGACCCATGCCCATGCGGTAGCGGTAAGAAATACAAGCAATGCCATGGCAAACTAAATGCTGGGGGAATTTAGATTTTAGAATTAGATTTTAGATTTTAGAATTTAGGTTATCGTGCGTAGAAGTATATTATTTATATGTATGATTGTTTGCGCTGTCACTTCCATGGCAGCGCAACAATTACATGTGGATACCATCGTTCTCGCACCAGATACAATACATCCTACACCAGACACAATAAAATTCCATCCTGATACATTCAAACTCAATGAGCAAGAACAGACAGCAGACTTAGATCAATTACTGCTTGACCTGATTGCACAGCAGAGTAGGGCATTGCATGTAGATTCACTTGATTCGATCACAACCGAAGATACACTAACCATAGCAGAACGATTATACTTGGACTCACTCGCACGCGAGATACGCGAGATAGACTCACTTCGTGCACTCAATGCCGATTTGGTAGAACAAGTGGTGGAGAAAATCCCTGTTATAGATGTGGAGAAATCATGGGTGAAGGATGTGGAGGAGGACCGTAATGATGTGTTGCGTGCAATCCGCGATATGCGCACACCTTGGCGTAAAGAAGCTACCGTTATGCTGCAAGTGACGCAAAACTATGTGACGGATAACTGGTACCAAGGTGGTTCAAGCAGTTTCGCAGGATTAGGAATTGTAAAGGGACAAATAGGATATTACACTGACCGCTTCACATGGGAAAATACAGGCGAATGGCGAATAGGAGCTTCTACGGTCTCTGCAGACTCGCTACATAAGGTGAATACAACCGACGATATGTTGCGATTATATAGCAAGGCCAACCTGAAAATTATTCCTAAGCTGTTTGCTTCTGTTTCGTTGGAGTTTGAGACGCGCTTACTGCCTACTTATAAATCCAATTCGGATGAATTGAAGTCAGGACCTTTCTCACCTATACGATATAATATGGGTTTGGGTATGGATTATAAACCCATTAAAGGATTGAGCATCTCCTTATCCCCATTATCCTATAAAATGGTTTATCTGATGGATACCATACGCGTGACCGAAACAGAGTATGGTTTGGCAAATGGTCAATCCGTGCTGCATAATGTGGGTAGTTCGCTGCGTGTAGAATACTTATGGAAACCCGTCCGTGAGGTGGAACTGGAAGCAAAATTCTATTTATATACCAATTATCATCAGGTGGAATTGGACTTAGAACTCAATTGTGATTTTATCATCAATCGGTTCTTATCTGCGCGTGTGATGCTTCATCCACGCTATGATTCATCGGTGATCATGAAGGATGATACGCATGCCAAGATCCAGTTCCGCGAACTAATCTCTGTGGGTTTTGCGCATAAGTTTAGGTAGAATGATTATTGTGAATTACGATTCCATCACGGCCACTAATGCTTCCCATCGAAGGATAGAATCTTGTCCGTGTTTCCAAAGCTGGTGCTTAATCTTGTCCAGAGATTTTTCTTCGCCAATATGTGTTTTGCTATAGAATTTATCGGCATAACATACTATCTTTTCCTCCAAACTAATGGGATAGTAGTCTTGTAATGGGATAGGAATCTCTTCCCATTCCACTTGTTCCATAGTGATACCTGTTCCTGTGTGTCTTTCTGCTACGAGCGCATGTTTGGGCAATCCTTCTTGGCGTAGCATTTCGGCACCTAAATAGCCATGTTCAATATATTTATGTTCGCCGTAGCAATGTATGGCTTCTGCTTGGCACAGCACAATGCCTAAGTCATGTAGCATAGCTGCCTCCTCTACAAAAGCACGGTCCACTAATCCTTGTTCCGTCCATTCAGGATGCGAATCCACAATGGCCAACGCACGATCCGCCACCTGACGGCTATGAGCAATCAATATACGACGCAATTCAGGCTGCTCCGCGTAATACTTGTCTATGATAGATAAATAATCAACCATCTTGGTGAGTGGGGATTAGTGAGAATAATCATCGCAAGCCATTGAGGAACGACTTAATATCCATGCGTTTCTTGCCTGGCACTTGTAATTCCATGATACGCACAGCACCCTCTTTGCATCGTACAATAATATCTTTTTTGCTGGTTATATAGCTATCATCAAGCACTTCTACGGCGTGTATTTTTACATTCTCAAATGGTTGTTCAGCAATAGTCATATTACACCATGCGGCAGGGTAGGGACTCAGTCCTCGCACGAAGTTCTTCACTTGTGTGGCGGTCATCTGATCAAAGTGTATCTCGCACGTGTCTTTGAATAATTTAGGAGCTGGTCGCAGTTCGGTCGTCTCCGTTTGAGGAATGGTAGGTAGCGGAGTGTTGTTGTTCTCGCTTTCTATGATACGGTCCACTGTGCGTGTGACAACCGTTTGCCCTATTTGCATTAGTCGGTCATAGACACTACCTACATTCTCGTTTTCGTCAATAGGTGTGCTCTCTTGCATGATGATGTTACCTGTGTCTATCTCATGCTTGAGCATGAAAGTGGTGACACCTGTCTCTTTGTCGCCATTGATGATTGCCCAGTTAATAGGCGCAGCACCGCGGTATTGGGGTAATAGACTGCCGTGTAGATTGAATGTGCCTAATCGTGGCATTGCCCATACTACTTCTGGTAGCATACGGAAGGCGACTACTATCTGTAAATCTGCTTGATAACTGCGTAACTGCTCAAGGAAAGTCTCCTCTTTGAGTCGCTCGGGTTGTAGCACGGGTAATCCAACAGAGAGCGCGTATTTCTTAACATCAGAGAACTGAAGTTGGTGGCCTCGTCCAGCGGGTTTGTCTGGCATTGTAACTACCGCCACTACATTATAACCGCCCTCTACTAAGGCACGCAGACTGGCTGTCGCGAAATCAGGTGTGCCGAGGAAAATAATTCGTAGGTCTTGCTTGGTCATGGGTGTCACTTTTTATTCTTTTTATTTCCTTCGGTTTGATATTTGGGTTCTAAACTCTCGGGTTGTGTCTCCACTACGGGCAGGAGAGGCCTCTTATATGCGCGTATAATAAGGAATATACCCAAGAGGATAAAAGGAATGCTGAGTAATTGACCCATGTTTAATAATTGGTCCGCTTCAAAAGCCTCTTGGTCATTCTTGATGAACTCCAAACAGAAGCGTGTGAAGAAAACAATCTCTAAGAAGATACCCAATAATAAGCCTTCTCTGCGTCGAGCATTGGTTTTCCAATATAATGGCCAAGTGATAGCTAGTGCTACGAGGCAATATAGCATTTCGTATATCTGAGTGGGGTGGCATGGTATTGTTTGCCCGTCTCGCACGAAAATGAATCCCCATGGTAGATCCGTAGGTCCACCGTATATCTCGCTATTCATCAAGTTACCTAATCGGATGAGGAAGGCGGTGAAACACACCCCTACACATAAACGGTCTAATATCCAAATCCAACTGGTTTGGAACTGTGGGTAGCGGCTGAATTTATATTTATTGAGCAGTATGGCTGCAGTGATAAGACCTATTGCACCTCCGTGACTTGCAAGGCCTCCTTCCCATATTTTGAGTAGTTGGAGAGGATGCTCAATGTATGGATTTCGGTAGTTGAATGACCATCCGAATAGATGCCATGGTTCGGTGGAAATGTCCATGTAATGGCAGTAGTTGGCGAGCATAGGATTGGTAACATCGTGCCATTCATAAAACCAACAGTGGCCTATTCGTGCGCCGATGATAACGCCTGCTGCCATCCAGAAGAATAACTGGTCTGCCCATTCTTTGGGGCAGTTCTCGCGTTTGTACATGCGTTCGTTTACAATCCAGCAGAGGTATAAACCAATAGCCCAGAGTAGTCCGTACCAACGAATACCTCCGTCTCCAAAGTGGATTAGAATAGGGTCCACATCCCATGTAATATAGTTTAGTATCATTATAGTGTGTAATGTGTAGTGTATAGGGTTTTATTTTCCCCATTTGAGTTTTGTTCTCAGTGATTTGAGAAAACTATTATCACCTATTTGTACGAGTTTGATGGTGTATGGCGCTTTCTCTATATGTAGTGTGTAGTCTGTACTTAAACTTTGACTTCGCCCATCTACTGATACCATGAATGCGTCGTATCGGCTGCTGACGCGCAAATCAAATTTCCAGTCGTCGGGCACTACTAATGGTTTGACAGTCAAACTATGAGGCGCGATGGGATTAAGGATGATACCTCTTGATTGTGGCACCATGAGCGGACCACCGATAGATAGGTTGTATGCGGTGCTACCTGTTGGTGTGGCAATGACGAGCCCATCTGAGTGATAGGTGTGTAGCCATTCGTCATTCACTTTGAGTTCAATGGAAAGCATACTACTCATACCTTCTTTCAGTATAGCAATCTCATTGAGTGCATTTGGAGCCAAAATAAGACTGTCTTTTTTGGTGCTATCTTTGTCTATCACGCTGACGGTGAGCAAACTTCGTTGTTCAATAGTGTATTCTCCTTGTACCAATTTGTGCAAGATATCATCAAGGTCTTGTGTTTGTACTTCTGCCAAAAAACCAAGGTGACCGCAATTGATGCCTAAAATAGGTATGTTTTTATCTCCAATAGCGGCTGCGCTGGTGAGGAAAGTACCATCTCCTCCTACAGAGAGCGCGAAATCTACACTCTCGTTCATTTGTTCCGACCATTCTTCATTAATATCTGGAAAACTGCGGTACTCACGCAGACTTAGTTCTTGTCTTAGTTCTTTGGAGAGAAGCACATGTACTTCTTTCTCCGTCATGAACTGTAGGATATGCTGCACTTCGCGAATGGTATCGCTTTTTTGTGCATTACCAAAGATAGCAATTGTCATAAGGCGATAGTATGCTAATTTAATTTGAGCGCAAAGGTACAACAAAAATTGCAAATAAACAAATAAATGGCTTATTTTTTTGCTCTAATCTTGCACATATAAAAAAAAAGTAGTACCTTTGCAGCGCAAAGGAAAACACATCCAGATGACCAAATTAAGTGTAAATATCAATAAAGTGGCTACGCTTCGCAATGCGCGTGGTGGTAATATGCCCGATGTGCAGCGTTTTGCTGTTGATTGTGAGCTTTTCGGAGCGCAGGGTATTACTGTGCATCCTCGCCCAGATGAGCGCCATATACGCAGAGAAGATGTGTATCAGATCAAATCGATGATCACAACGGAGTTTAATATCGAGGGCAATCCTACGGACGAGTTTATCGAATTGGTTACCGATGTGCGTCCTACGCAGGTTACTTTGGTGCCTGATAGTCCTGCGCAATTAACATCCAATCATGGATGGGATACGAAGAGAAACTTGGACCAGCTCAAGGGTATTGTTAATCAGTTGCATGCTTCACGAATGAGGGTGAGCATCTTTGTGGATCCAGATCCAGAGATGGTGGAATACGCGCTGAAGACAGGTGCTGATAGGGTAGAGCTATATACGGGGCCATATGCGGAGCTTTTTGAGAAAGACCCGCAGGCTGCGTTAGCAATGTATCGTCCAGCAGCAGAGAAAGCGCATGAGTTGGGGATGGGTTTGAACGCGGGCCATGATTTGAATTTGAAGAACCTTAAGCCGTTTATCCAGGCCTTCCCATGGACGGCAGAGGTAAGTATTGGTCACGCAATTATTAGCGATGCATTGTATCTCGGTATTCAAGCTACAATACAAGAGTACCTGCAAGCGTTGAAATAAAGTCCTAAGTAGCTAAGGAAGAGGGAGAAAATACTAATCAAATAACATAAATACATTATGCTTTTTCAAATTGACACTACTGCTTTGGCAGATGAACTAATGCAAGTGGAGCAACCTATTCAAGAGTCTATTAATCTATGGGAAATGGCGCAGTACGGCGGATGGATAATGATTATTCTGGCAGTGCTTCTCGCTTTCGCATGCTATATATTTATTGAGCGTCTGGTGGTTCTCAAGCAAGCTACACGAGAGGATAAATCATTCATGGATCGTATCCGCGATTACATCCATGATGGCAAGATAGATTCAGCTCTTAATCTCTGCAAACAAACAGACACTCCATCTGCGCATATGATTGAGAAAGGTATCACGCGTATTGGCAGACCCATGCAAGATGTGCAAGTGGCTGTAGAAAATGTAGGAAACCTGGAGGTAGGTAAGCTTGAGAAAGGTCTTGTCATTATGGCCACTATCGCTGGCGGTGCACCGATGTTAGGATTCTTAGGTACCGTGCTTGGTATGGTACAAACATTCTATAATATGGCGCAAACATCAGGAGGCGTGATTGAGATGTCTTCGCTCTCTACAGGTATGTATCAAGCAATGGTAACTACTATTGGAGGTCTTATAGTAGGTATTCTCGCGATGTTCGCGTATAACTACCTTGTGTCACGAATTGATCGAGTAGTACGCTTGCTCGAATCACGCACACTCGAGTTCATGGATCTGCTCAACGAGCCTGCTTAATCCATGCAGCATACCACTACCACTGATTACTGACCACTGATTACTAATTAACTATGGCATTAAAGAAACGAAATAAAGTAGAAGCTACATTTGCCATGTCCTCAATGACGGACTTGATTTTCCTATTGCTTCTCTTCTTCGTGATGGCAAGCACATTGAGTTCGCCAAACGATATAAAGATTAATCTTCCTCAATCGCGCGCGAAGCAAGTGACCAAACCACAGGTAGCAAAAGTGTCTATTGATAACCTTGGAAACTACTTTGTGGCAATAGGTAAGCAAAAACCTGTAGCAGTGCTGCCTGATAACTTAGAGGGGTATCTTAGTGCTGTGCAAGCAACAGACTCTACTATGTATATCGCGTTGCACGCAGACGAAGATGTGGCATACAAAGAGATAGTTCGAGTGTTGGATATCGCCAATGAACACCATATGAAACTTGTAGTCGCTACCAAACGACAATAAGAAGCATGACGAAAAAACAACAAAGACATATAATCGCTTCTATAGGTACATTGCTATTCCTTATTATAGTATTCCTACTGCTATGGTTCGTCTATATGACGGCTGTCATACCAGAGGAAGAAGAGGGAATAGAGATTGCTTTTGGTCAAGTGGAAGAGGCTGGAGGATTTATGGCAGAGCAGTCAGAAGCTGTGCCACTCCCATCTGAGAGCGCTGCTCCACCACAAGCTGCTGCGCCTTCTGAGAACGACTTGATGACTCAAGAAGATGAAGAGGCACTCGCGCTACAGAAACAGCGTGATGCAGAGGAAAAGGCGCGCAAGAAAGCAGAACAAGAGCGATTGCAAAGAGAACGAGAAGAGCAAGCACGATTGGAGGCAGAACGAAAAGCCAAAGAGGCTGCGCTCGCTGCTGAGAGAGCCAAACAAGCAGAGGCCATCGCAAAAGCAAATGCAATGGGCTCGCTATTCGGTAATACGGGCAATCAACAAGGTTCGGGTGACTCGCAAGGAGCAGGACAAAAGGGAAACCCTATAGGAAAAGGTTCGGTGGGCGGAAATAATTGGACTCTCGCAGGAAGAAACCTCAAAGCATTACCAAAACCATCTAATGAATTCAAACAAGAAGGAAAAGTGGTGGTTGAGATACGCGTGAATGCAGCAGGTAATGTGATTAGTGCCAAGCAAATAGGCGGTACTATTTCTGATAAACAAACCATACAACTCGCTCTTGACGCAGCCAAGAAGGCAAAATTCACAGAGGGAGAACATGACCAGATAGGAACAATAACATATACATTTAAATTTAACTAAAATCTAATTCAATTCTAAAATTTAAAATCTAAATTTATGAATTACTTGTTTCTTGATAATGGCTTCGAAGAGATAGAAGCCATCACGACCATTGATTTACTTCGTCGTGCTAATATAGCCTTAACTACGGTGTCTATCACGGGTAGCGAATTAGTGCTCGGTGCACATAATATTGCAGTAAAAGCAGATGGATTGATTGAAAAAATTGATTTTAGTGATGCAGAGACACTTATCTTACCAGGTGGTGCTACTAAATTAGGCGAGTGTCCTGCGTTATGCGATTTATTAGTAAATCATAATAAGGAAAATAAACTCATAGCTGCCATATGTGCTGCACCTGCTGTGCTCGGTAAACTCGGTATATTAGAGGGTAAGCAAGCCACATGCTATCCGGGCTTCCAAGATGCACTTGGAGAGAGTTATGTAGGCGGTTTGGTGGTTGAGTCAAAGAATATTATTACAGCCAAAGGCCCTGGATTGTCCTCTGATTTCGCTTTCTGCCTTGTAGAGAAACTTGCAGGAGAAGAAGTGGCAGACGAAGTGTATGACGCGGCGCAATATTAAGCGCACTCATCAGTATAGCACGAATCATCGTATTAACAATGCGCTATAAAGAAAATAGTCGGTTCCTTATCGGATACCGACTATTTTATGTAATTGTACACTCAATCGCCAGAAAGGATGGGAGAGAATATATTGTGTCGTTTCTATAAGATTGTCATTGCGGTCGTCTTCCCATTCATCAATCCCGCTCTCTAACATCCATTCGCCATTATACCTCAGTGGTTGTAATAACCAATGCTCCGCCTCTAAATACTCCCGCCATATATTCGGGTCGTATTCCCCTGTGAATACCACCTTCACTTCATTTACTTTTCTCAGTGCCAGCTTGGATGGTACGCGACTCTGATTCTTTTGGTAAGCTAATTTGGGCGAACAAGTAATCCAATCAATTCCATCGGGTAAAGGACGCGTACCATTTGTTTCAATACAAATATAAAATCCCGCTTTATGTAGCGCATCTATCAGTGGCTGATCTACTTGCAAGGAAGGTTCTCCACCTGTCAATACAAGCATCTTGCGGCGCCCTTCATTGTCATAAGCATAGAGCGAAAGAGCAGTCTCTGTAATCTGTTCTGCACTCATCTCTTCAAAGTGCTCAAACTCAGTGTCGCACCAAGGACATTGAAGGTTGCATCCGCTCAAGCGCACGAAGATAGCTGGAATACCGCTATGCGCGCCTTCGCCTTGCAAGGTAAAGAATATTTCATTAACGCGATACATGAGAGTAGTGAGTAATGAGTAGTGAGTAGTGAGTATTAGTCGCGCTCGTAGATGGCTACATTACCTTCGCTTTCTTGTACAGATACTTTATAGCAGTTCTCTACATGGTCGCAAATCCATCTGGCGATATTCTCTGCAGAAGGATTGACATCTAATACCTCATTGATATATTTATGGTCAAAAGTTTCCTTCACCACTTTCTTGATATGTGTGAAGTCTGTCACCATGCCGTCTTGGTTGAGTTCTTTGGCTCTGCAATATACTACAATAACCCAATTGTGGCCATGTAAATTCTCACATTTACTTTCATATGAAAGCATTAAGTTGTGTGCAGCAGAGATCGTTATTGTTTTTTGAACATAATACATATTGTGCTTCCTGTTATTGTTTATAAATAGTGTTATCTTCTATGCCTGCTTGTGCGAGCGCTTCAATGCGTTCGCGGCATGTGCCGCATACACCGCAGTGGTGCTCTGCACCTTTGTAGCAGCTCCAAGTCTCGCTATAGTCTAATCCTAATTCCTTTCCATGTTGAGCAATCTCTGCTTTGGTGAGGTGCGTATAAGGCGTGAGCAGTTGTACACCATTCCAAGTACCGAAATATACTGCTTTATTCATGGCATCAACAAAATCAGCGCGGCAGTCTGGATAAATAGTATGGTCACCCCCGTGGTTGGCAAGCATGATATATGGCAGTTTTTCATTTTCTGCCACTCCTGCAGCGATAGAGAGCATGATCCCATTGCGGAATGGCACCACAGTAGAGCGCATGTTGTCTTCTTTATAATCACCTTCAGGGATAGCGTCAGCGCCTTCCAAAAGCGAACTGTGGAATAGTTCTTTAAAGAATGGCAAGCGAATAATTTTATGCGCTATACCTAAACGCTCGCAATGTAACTGCGCGAAGGATAGTTCGCGCTCATTATGATTACTGCCGTAATGAAAAGAGATAGCTAATGCTATACGATGTTGATATTCATATAGCATTGTAGTGGAATCTAATCCGCCTGATAAAACGAGTAATGCGTCTTTCATATGCGTTTCGATTATTTGTGATTGAGTACAGTGCTCATGCTCTCGCGTAGGCGCTGCTCGCGTAGTGCTTGATGCTCGCTATCTGCCCAATTGGCAAATGGATATATACTAATACCGCCACGAGGCAAGAAATAACCTGTCACCTCAATATATTTAGGTTCCATCAGTTTAATCAAGTCTTTCATGATGATGTTAATACAGTCCTCATGAAAATCCCCGTGATTGCGGAAGGAGAAAAGGTATAGTTTGAGCGATTTGCTTTCTACCATGCGCTCGCGCGGGATATAACTAATGTATATATGCCCGAAATCAGGTTGCCCTGTTTTAGGACAAAGAGTAGTGAATTCTGGACAGTTGAATGTGACCAGATACTCGTTTTCAGGATGTTTGTTGGGGAATGTTTCCAGCACTTCAGGACTATAATTGTCGCTATATTGGGTGTGCTGATTACCGAGCAAGGTGACTCCTTGCAATTCATTTTCTGTTCTCATGTCTGTTTTCAGTGTTTGTTGTTAATAGAGAGGAAAAACAATAGCTCTCTGATGTTTTTTCGTTTCGGGCTGCAAAGGTACACAAAAAATCCCATATACGCAAATGTATACGGGATTTTATTGTATTTATGTTTTAATTATCGCATAATCTTAAATGTCTCACCATTCTCGAGAACAACTATATAAACGCCTCTTGGTAGTGCCATTTGATAAATATCTTCATTGGTGGTTGTCACTTTGCGACCATATATATCGTAGATATTCACCCATTCGCCCACACTGTAAATATCCTCAATACCCTCAGGGTTATAGGTGCTTACAGTCACATCATATGCACGGCGATTGATGTAATCGGTTACGACATAAACGACAGGAGCAAAAGAACTCTTGCTGAAATCGACTGCTTCGCCGTTATTAGGTACTGCATGAGTGAGTTGGCTGGCTACCGTTACCTCTGGAATGATATTTGTCAAATCCAAAGTAGGATTCTTGGTAATGTCGAAGGATACATTAATGGTGTTGTTCACTTGGTCTATTTTTCCTGCTACGCCATTAATCTTGAAACTGGTAATCTTCAGTTCTGGTAAGTCAATAGTTGCTTTGCTGCTCAATAGGTAGTTGATGACAGAAGAAATCAGTTTCTTACCATTTGCACTCAGATTCTTGCTACTCTGTAATGCGATAGGCAAGCAGATATATTTCTTTCCATTGCGCATCTCAGCAGGCACTTCGTGTAAGAAGGTTTCTTGTACACCGTCGCCAGTATAGTTATTGATATCTCGTGTCCATGCTGTGGCGAGGCAGAGTGTTCCCTCGTAGTCAATAGCAGCAGGCATAAGACCTTTCTTATTGATAGCGCTCAAGATATCAATTTTTTGTCCTTGACTGATACCAGCCATGCTTGCGAAAATAGGGTGGTCTGCACGCAGCACAGTAATAGAGCGTGCGTTATCTGTTATACTACCATTGTCTGGTTCGCCCCAATCTAAGCGACCAGGTGCATAAGTGAATGACTTGAGATTGAGCACAGGTAAGTTAGCGCCGCCCTCAGCGATGGCTAATACCTCTGCATTATTTGCATCCACATCTTCGGAGATAAGCACCCATTTATATTTTGCATATTGCTCAGCTGGGCGTAATCCATCTTCGCGCGCCTTGCGAGCAATCAAGTTCTTCTTGCCGCCTGCTGCGCTTGTGAGGTATTCATAAATACCATCTTGCTCATATGCCAAGTTATTCTTGTATAAATAGAGTACAGGGTCGTTGCCTAAATCCAATGCGCGTACGATAATCTTTCCGTTGATACTATTTCCGCCTGTTACGCTAATCACGAAATCATAAGTACCCACTGTGGTTGGCGTACCGCCGATGATGTACTTACCATTGCTTCCACTTCCTGTGATACCAGCAGGTGTTGCACCTGTCCATGTGAGTTTCACATCAGCATCACTAAGCGCGTAGTAACGGAATTGTATTTGGTCCATCTCTTCGTTTTGGTAAGCATCCACCATGGTGTCAGTAAGCGCTTTGATTTCGGATGCTACAATGAACTTACCATTTGCACGACTGGTCTCTAATCCATTGTAGAATGCTGCTATGTGATAGTTGTATGTTCCTGTAGGACAGTTAGCTGTACCGCCCAACACCAATGTGTCACCTATAGAACCACTTGCATGCGTGGTCAGAGTGATACCCGTAGCCTCAGGACCATCCCAAATCAGTTTGGTCTCACCTTTGGAATTGTATTTGGTGAAATAATAGACAGGCTTTGGAGCAGTAGTCTGCATTACTACCTGTGTAGAGTCGTTTCCTTTTATCCACTTTGTGCGTGGCTCCTCAGCTATACGGAGCGAGAAACTGGTTATCTCATTATTACTACCACCAATACCTACTAATCGAATGACATGCTCGCCTGTGGTGATGTCAAAGCGGCGAATAGTATATTCGGTAGTAGGAGTCATGGCCTGCTTCACATCGTCAATATAGATCTCAAAGTGACGACCTTTGCTCTCTGTGGCGTTATTATCTTTACCATAGAATGAGAACTGGTCAAAACCTTTGATATGCATTTCTAAGGCTTGGTTGTTTAGCAATTTGGCGCAACGAATAGAGGTTTCAAACTCATCTTTTGCAGTACCATTGGTGCTACCTGATGTACCGTTCGTTTTGAGTGTGAACCATCCATCTTTTGCTTTAGTCTCGTTCTCGCTAACGGATGTACATACGCCAGCCACTTTCTCTACAGGAGTGGTGGCAACGGTGATGTTACTTTCTGCATCACGACTAACATAATACACCTCATATTCGCGACCACCAAATACAGTCAGTTTGCCATTGTAACCACCTGCTAAATCCTTTGCTTCATATACTTCAGGATAGTGTGTGGTAAGACCTGTCGATGGCACTGGAGGACCAGCAGTTACAGTTACCGAACAAGTAGCTGTTTTGCCACCATCCTCTGTAGTGGCGGTGATGGTAGCATTACCGGCCTTGATACCAGTTACCTTGCCATTCTTATCTACAGCAGCCACAGTGGCGTCGCTTGTGCTCCATGTTACATTCTTATTATTAGCATCCGCAGGAGTAACGGTTGCGGTAAGTGTCTCAGAACCACCTACTTGCAAGTTGATAGATGTTTTGCTAACACTTACTCCTGTTGGATGTACGATAGGTGCCTCTTCTACTGTTACTGTACATGTAGCAGTAAAACCACCATCAGCTGTCTTTGCTGTTATTGTAGCAGAACCAACGCTCACACCGGTCACTACTCCGTTATTGACAGTAGCCACACCCGTATTATCGCTTGTCCATGTAACGGCCTTGTTGGTGGCGTCAGCTGGCTGAATAGTAGCAGTTAAAGTCTCTGCGCGACCTGTGTAGATAGTTGTATTGTTTTTGTTGAGAGTCACACCCGTAACGGCTACAGGCGCTGCTGGCTCTGTTACGGTTATGGTACATGTAGCAGTTTTACCACCATCTGCAGTAGTGACGGTGATAGTAGCTGTACCTTTTGCGTTAGCTGTCACCTTACCATTTGCATCTACAGATGCGATAGCAGCATCACTTGTGCTCCATGTAACGGCTTGATTGTCTGCGTTTGCTGGCTGAATAGAAGCCGCTAATTGTGCGGTCTGTCCCGCTTCAATAGATAATGTGGTCTTGTCTAATGTTACACCTGTTACTGCTACAGGACCTGCAGGACCAGATGCCCCAATCGAAAGAGTGATACTCGTTAATATCGTAGAGGTGCCTGCTCTACGAATAACGCGGAAACCATTGGCTCCGGCAGGAATTGTAACATTGACAGCAATATCGTGTGCAGTTTTATTTCCGTCGTTTGCTTGTGTTTGTTCTGTTTCCCATGTTTTTCCACCATCGGTACTGAATGTAAAAGCCCAGTTTTTACTGGTACTGGTTGTGTTTATATAACCATTTATACTTGCTGCCGTGAATGTTTCGTTGTCTAAAATAACTTCAAAATAGTGTCCGTCAGAGCCTAATTTCCCAGTTTTAGCATTTGACTTTGAAGTAGTAGTGCTAACAGTCGCAGCTGTAGGGGTTGTTACCTTTGCTGTCTGGCTGCTTCCATCAAATATGTCAGCCATAACAAAAGTAACATCTGCTGCTGTAATATAACTGCTTACAAGTAGTAAACAAGCAGCATATAAACTCTTTTTAAGGATGTTTGTTTTAGCCTTCAAGGCAGAATTAACAATAATGTTTTTCATATCGTTTGTGTTATTATTTGTTTGCTATTTTTTCCTAAAATAATATGTCCGCAATACGGGATATTAAATCACGGTACAAAAGTACTGCTTTTTTTTTATATATATGTGTATATATTATGAAAAAATGTGTAAAAATTGACACATTGTTGGTTTTTATTGCTTAGAAACTTGTTGTAACTTGCATATGTGCATTTTTTTTTGTATCTTTGCAGTCGATTTTGTATATCTTGGAATGAAGTATTCATTCTGTGTAACAAACGATTTATTTTTAATATTGATTTATTATGCGAAAATTATTTTCTTTATTTGTATGCACATTGGCGGCAGTCTCTCTTTCTGCTCAAACGGTGGATAAGGCAACGGTAACAAGCAATGCGGATGCAGCAGCAAAAGCAGCTACCGATCTTAAAAAAGTAGATACAGGAGATAAAGCATGGAAATTCGATGGCTCTCTTGGTCTTAATGCAGCCGCTACAGGTTTGGTTAACTGGGCTGCCGGTGGTAAGAACAATGTGAATGGTATTGCCTATGTGAAATTGCACCTTCTGTATCACAAGGATGCTATTGCGTGGGAAACCAATTTTGATACCGACTTTGGAATGACTTGGATAGACCAAGACGAAGATGCACTCCAAAAGTCAAGTGATAACATCAAATTGGCTACTAAGTTCGGTTGGGAATTCAAAGAAAATTGGTATCTGACCGCTCTCGCTGGTTTCCAAAGCCAATATGCTCTCGGTCGCGATTATGTGACAGGTTATAATAATCCTATCTCTAAATGGCTCGCTCCTTCCTACACCGATATCTCAGTCGGTATTGATTGGAAGAAGAGTTATAAGGGCGCAGACTTCTCTGTCTATCTCTCTCCTATCGCAGGTCGTATCTCTACGGCGTATGTGAGCGAGGCATGTAATAAGAAGTATAATGAGGAGTATGCTAAGGAAACAGGTGATAACACCTATGATTTCCGTACAGCCTTGCAAGAGAAATATGGTACGTATACATATAACAAGGAAACAGGCGCAAAAGAGCTTCGTGATTTCCGCGCTGAGTTAGGTTTGAGTTTCAAGGGTGCTATCGCTTATACCTATAAGGATTTCAAAGTGAGCACTACACTCGCGCTCTTTACTCCTTATCAAGGCAAGGGATATAATGTGCGTGAAATGTGGGAGAAGGAAAATCTAGGCATGGCTTGGGCTGATTCGGGCAACTATTTTGAATACTCAAATAACAATCGTTACTTCGGTCATTTTGATGTGGACTGGGATGTAGCAATGAGCTATCAGTTCCTCAAGTGCTTGCAAGTTACCCTTCAAACAAGTCTTAAATATTATAATGGTACACTCATTGCCAACCATGAGGGCATTCAGTCTGAGCGCGTTCAGTTCAAGGGCGTGATAGGTCTTGGCGTGGGTTATTCATTCTAAATATCTGCAAGATGCAATCCATCGAGTCATTGTCTGCTAATGTACAACTCTTATTGCAACGCTATGAAGCGCTGCAAGCCGAGTGTGCGCGGTTGCGTGCCGACAATGCACGCCAGCATGACGAGTTGGTGCATGCGCATGCGGAATTGGTGACTCTTCAGCAGCAAAATAGACGTTTGGCAATGGCGAACGCACTTACCTCGGTAGAGACAACAGAAGAGGCTACCAAGCGTATCAACGCATTGATTGCACAAGTGGATCGTGCTATACAAGCACTCAAAAAATAATGACAACGGATAAGCAACATATCAATCTGCGTCTTGATGCCCACTATGTGGGATTAGATGTGCCTCGCGAGGCAGAACCCAATTATCGCGCGGCAGCAGAACTGCTCAATAAGCGGTATCAGTATTACTTGCGCTTATTGCCTAAAGCATCCGCAGAACAATTGTGGATGTACACAGCGCTTGAGGTGGCTGTGGCCTTGCAATCCGATGTGAGGGAGAAAAGTTTAGAACCCATTGAAGCAGAAATACAACAATTAAATAAGCAAATTTTAGATACACTCAATAAATAATTCAATTAAATACTTTAAATTTATGTTATATTCTATCATTGCACTTATTATAGGTCTTCTCTTAGGCGTAGGAGGTTACTACCTCGTAGCGCGTATATCAGGAGCAAGCATATTGCATAAAGCTGCAGAGGAGGCTGAGATTATTAAGAAAAACAAGATTGTAGAGGCAAAAGAGAAGTTTATCGCCCTTAAGTTAGAGCACGATAATCAAGTTCGCGAGCAAGATAAGCGTATTCAGCAGCATGAACAACGATTGCAGCAACGCGAGCAACAGCTCAATCAAAAACAAGGAGATGTACAGCGCAGCCTCAATGAAGTGAACCAAAAAAATCAACAGATTGAGCAACGCCAACAAGCACTCGACTACAAGCAGCAAGAAGTGGAGCGCATGCACCAAGAAGCAGAGAAGCAGTTAGAGCAAATAAGTGGTATCTCTGCCGAGGAAGCAAAGACACAATTAGTGGAAGCACTCAAAGACGAAGCCAAGACTGCCGCAATGTCATATATCAATGAGATAATGGATAATGCGCGCTTAGAGGCGAATAAGGAGGCCAAGAAGATTGTGATTCAAACCATCCAACGCGTGGCTTCTGAGACGGCTGCGGAAAATACTGTTTCTGTCTTCCATATTGAGAATGACGAAGTGAAAGGTCGTATCATCGGTCGTGAGGGACGCAATATCCGCGCATTAGAAGCAGCAACAGGTGTGGAAATCATCGTAGATGATACACCAGAAGCAATCACACTCTCTGCTTTTGACCCTGTTCGTCGTGAGATAGCACGCTTGTCGCTCCACCAATTGGTACAAGATGGTCGTATCCACCCAGCGCGTATCGAGGAAGTAGTGGCTAAGGTTACCAAGCAAGTAGAGGAGGAAATTGTCGAAACAGGTAAACGCACTACCATTGACCTTGGTGTGCATGGCTTGCATCCAGAGTTGATCCGTTTGGTAGGTAGAATGAAATACCGCTCGTCGTATGGCCAGAACCTATTGCAGCATGCGCGTGAGACAGCCAACTTATGTGCTGCGATGGCAGGCGAGTTGGGATTAAATGTCAAGGCTGCTAAGCGTGCCGGTTTATTACACGATATAGGCAAGGTATCTGATGAAGATGTAGAATTGCCACACGCAGAGTTGGGTATGAAACTCTGTGAGAAATTTGGTGAAAAACCAGATATATGCAATGCAGTTGGCGCACACCACGACGAGTGTGAGATGAAATCACTCATCGCTCCTATTGTGCAAGCATGCGATGCTATCTCTGGCGCACGCCCTGGCGCAAGACGCGAGATTGTAGAGTCTTATGTGAAGCGATTGAATGACCTCGAGAATATGGCGATGTCTTTCCAAGGAGTGGTGAAGACATATGCTCTCCAAGCAGGTCGCGAATTGCGTGTCATCGTGGGAGCAGATAAACTATCAGATAAAGATACCGAGTTGCTCTCGTTTGACTTAGCAAAGCGTATTCAGGATGAAATGACCTATCCAGGACAAGTCAAGGTGACAGTCATCCGTGAGACGCGCGCTATCAACTACGCGAAGTAATATACTTACTTGCATAATAACAAAGGACTTCCGCCTATAGGTAGAAGTCCTTTGCTAATTCTTGGTATTGTGTGCTGCGTCCGCCTTCTGCATTTTCTAATACCAACCTATCTTCTCTCACGATGCTATCCGCCTGTTTGGTCCAAGAGAGCAATATGCGCCGTACGGGTTTGCACTCCTTACTATATACGCGCGTCACGCGCGAGAGGTATAAACCATGTGCGTCTGCAATAGTGCAAACTTCGCTCTCTGCCTCGGCGGGGAGAATAATACTCAGCCTTCCCCTTTCCTTGAGTAATCGCACACTATGTGCAATCAGTTCGGCATACGATAAACTATCCGTATGGCGTGCTAATTCACGCCCTTTGTCGGGATTTTTGAGACTATTGTTGAAGTAGGGTGGATTGCTGATAATGAGGTCGTATAGCGCTTCGTGCTGCCATTCTTGTATGGATGCTATATATGCCTTAAGGCGCTCATTCCATGGTGATTGCGCAAAATTGATGCATGCTTGTTCATAGGCATCAGAGGCGATGTCAATAGCATCTATCTGTGCATTAGTTCGCTGGGCAATCATTAAGGCAATCAGTCCACTTCCAGTACCGATGTCCAACACACTTCCTGATGCGGGAACATCCGTCCAGCAACCTAATAGCACGCCGTCTGTACCCACTTTCATCGCACAGCGATCATGCTGCACATGGAATTGCTTGAATGTGAAACCTGTTGATTTGCCCACGATACCTTATTTATTTAGAAATAATTCTATGCCGTGATGGTGCTCGTGTCCGCAGTCACAACCCGATTGGTATTCTATCACGCAATGGATAGCCAAATAAATGCCAATAAGGATGAATAATGCAGCACAGATATGTCTAAACCATTTCTCAAAAGCACCCATCTTATTGGTGATATTGCCGATGTTAACGGCGCTATAACTCACGAGCCATGCAATCAACATAATAGGTAATCCTGTACCTAATCCAAAGATAAATGGCATTAACCAACTCCATGCACTATGCATCGTGAGCGAGATGTCTATCATCGTGAGGAAATATACCAAGCGATGTGGGCAGAAGGCTATTGCGAAGAAAATACCCAATATGAATGACCATAATCCACTCGCATTGGAGTCTGCGTTCTGTAGGAATTTGCTTACGCCGTGGTCATGCTCGTGGTGGTGGCCACTGACTAATAGCACTATACCGCAAACGAGCATAAAACCAGCTAATATAGGTTCGCCCCAATGACTTAGTAGATGCTGAATGCTATTCGTTTGAGCACCCATGAAAAAGGGAATGCTGAGGAGTACATAGGTAGCTAATTTACCCAAAACAAACATCGCGCCATTCATCAGCACTTTGCGTTTGTTATTGATTTCTTTATCTATGTATCCGATAGCTGTGATACTCGTCATAAGGGTGCATGGGTCCAAAATAGTGAGCAATCCAAGCACAAAAGCAGTAAAAAATTGCATAATAAGTAATATTTTTTCAAAAATATTTGCAAAGGTACGGAATTTGTTGTAATTTTGCAAACAAAAACGAAAAAATATGCGTAAATTTATTCGTTTTGTACTATTCATGGCTGTGTTGAGTGCCTTTGTTGGCTGTCATTCCTTCCGAGCAGATAGTGCTCGTCTGCAGCGCCAATTGAATGAGCGGATAGCCTATGCCCAGGAGCAGACGGCAGAATTATCTGCCCTCTTAGTGCGTCATGCCCCGATGGATTCTATACGCCTTGTGGCGGAAGCAGATAGACATTTGCTTTTCTATGTATTCAATTCGCAGCAGATGGTTTATTGGTCGAATAATTGGCTTTCGACGGATGAAGTGCTGCTGCATAGATACGATAAATGGCAGTATATGCTCTTTAAGAATGCGCATACGGTGGCAGCATGGACGAAGGCCGGCGCATATAATATTCTCACCGTCATTCCAATACGCTATGAATATCCGTTGGAAACGCGTATGCTGCATAATGGTTTTGTTGAAGGTTTTGATGTGAGTGACCGACGCGGCATTAGTAATATCAAGAATAATGATCGCATACCCATTTGTTCCCCCGCAGGCGATTATCTATTCTCTCTCACGCCGCATAAGCCATTAGCAGATAATACATCGGGCTATACATTAGCGTCGCAGTCATTTTCTTTCCGCGCCTTATTGGAGTCAGAGGAAAATATGAGTGTGCCTTTTTGGCAGTCTCATAGTCTGCGTGTGCGTTTGTATTTTATATTGTGTATATGCTTTTTCGCTATATTGATTGTGATAGGAATAGTGGGATTGATTCGCACTAAGGGTATTCGTAATATGCGCCTTTCCACTCGTATCATGTATGTGATGCTCATGTGTGTGCTGGCGGTGTTTATTTACTTATTTGTTATGTCCATTCGCTATGTGCGTACGAATTATGAGGAGCGGCAGAAGAATGATCTGCTCATCCGTTCGGAATATATCCAATCCTATCTTCGCTCGCTGTATTACTGGGATGTGACGCTCACGCCCGCCCATGCGAATGGTTTGGAGATAGACTTGCATGATTTGGGCTACGATCTCAGTCAGGATGTGCATGTCTATTCCTTATCAGGCGAACTGATTGCTTCTTCTTCGCCCGAATTATTCAAAAGTGGCGTACTATCACGCCGAATGGCGCCAAATGCTATCTTTTCGCAAATGAATACTGCTGTGTATAGTGAGTATTTGGCTGATTATCCTTATCTTGTTTCTTATGTGCCTTTTTATAATGGTGCATTTGTGCCGATAGGATATATCGCTACGCCCTATTTTATTTCAGAATATGCGCTTAATGAAGAAGTGGATGATCTATTGGCTCGTCTCCTTCCGCCGTATATAGGCATCTTGCTCTTGGTGTTGCTATTCTCCTATTGGGCTGCAAGGAGCATGACAGAACCTATCTCGGTATTGACGGAAAAAATGCGGCATTTTGAGATTGGTAGCGAGCATAATCATATTGATTATCCTTATCATGATGAGTTGGGACAATTAGTGGACCGCTATAATATGCTGGTGGATAGAGTGGAAGAGTCGGCAGAACAACTTGCCAAGGCAGAACGCGAGGGAGCTTGGCAAACGATGGCACGACAAATAGCGCACGAGATCAATAATCCGCTTACACCGATGAAACTAACGGTGCAGAGACTACAACGCTTACATGGCACAGAGCAGTTCGAGGCATATTTCCAAAAAGCAGCACCTATGCTTATTGAAGAAATGGATAACTTATCGCATATTGCGCAATCATTCTCTATTTTTGCTAAGCAACCAGAAGTGGTGTCATCGCGAGTGGATGTGGCGCGCAAACTATCGGATGTTATTATGCTCTATGCCACCAATGATGAGCAAATACCTATCCGATATGTTGGACCAGACGAAGGAGTCTATGTGCAGGCTGATGAGGAGCAGATAAGCCAAGTTTTTGTCAATATATTGCGCAATGCAGTCCAGGCACTGTCTAATCGCCAAATAGCGATGTCGGATGTAGATAAACAGCCCATTATGGCTCCAGATATTATCGTTTTATTGAATAATACATATTCTAAAAAAGAGATAGAAATTTCTATCTCGGATAATGGTCCTGGTATTCCAGAAGAAGCTCAGTCATCTATCTTCCGTCCTAATTTTACTACCAAATCAAATGGTAATGGTTTGGGCTTGGCTATTTCAAAGCGAATAGTAGAAGGAACGGGTGGTCGTATCACTTTTGAGTCTTCGGATAAGGGCACCACTTTCTATGTGTATTTGAAGAAAAAGACAAGATAGTCCGTATTCATTATATTTCTCCACCGCTGCTCATTACCGAGTGGCGGTGGATTTTTTGAAGTCGCTATCGTCCCGTATCCGTCCCGTATGTCTCTCATTCCGCGTAGCATTCTCCACCGTTCGCATCTCGTTCGCATCCTGAATGTCACAATAGGATGCGTAGTGGAAGTGGGGCGCTTCGATCCAATCACACCACCACACCGCGACCTCACCGCGACCTCACCGCGACCTCACCGCGACCTCATCGCGACCACACAATACCCTGACTAAACCTGACTTGTCTAGTTCCTCTAGTTTGTATAGTCGGGCTATTTCGGCTAGATGGGCTAGCTTGTCTAAAAATCTAGAACTCTAGAAATCTATCACCAGTAATAGCGTTGCCGTTTTTGAAGCGCAGCGCTTTTTTGTTAGTGAGTACAACGAACGCGTTTTTGTGAGAACCCTGGAATATGTTTTTTTATATTTTTGCTGACGCAAAGGCATTTACATCCTGCGGATGTGGAGAACCGTCCTAACGGACTAACGATAAATATATTTATAGGTAGGCAGGTAGGGACGGGTGTCCATAATAGCGATTAGCTATTATGCCTTTGGGTCGGTATTTTTATTATTTTTGTTAAGCTAAAATATATTACGGGTTCGTCGTTTTTGATTAACTCAAAAAAATAAACACCTTACACCCTACACCCTAATCGCAGGGTTTTTCAGTCCATTTACGGTATCAGTACGAAACCATCACGGGACCATGTAATAAGATGAGTATACGATGAGGTAAAGAAACCTTAAGTAGCAGTGGCGCGCGAGTGGCGCGAGAGTGGCTGATTGGCCACCTATTGTTCTTTATCGGGAGGACTGCTAGCGTATGCGATAGTCCGACTGAAGAGCGGAGGCAATGGTTGCACCTACGATTTAGCAGAGCGGTATCGTCTTATGCAACCCATTTGCCGAACGCGACAAGAAAAAGTAATAAAAGAAAAAGAAGCAAAAAGAAAATTATAAAAAGAAAAGTCCTGTCCTAGTCCCCCCTATAATCCCCCTAAAAGGACAAGAAGGACAAGACAGGACTTTAAAAATAATTTGAAAATAATATATATATCTGTTTATAGCTGGCGGTTGAGAGTCTGTAATGAAACAGCCTTGCCGTTTTTGAAGCGCAGCGCTTTTTTGTTAGCGAAGCGTGTTTTTGTGAGATGTGTGTGATCTAATTGACTCGATAATGTGAATTTTATCTGTGTTTATGGCTGGCGGTTGAGAGTTCGTAATTAAGCAGCTATCGCTGCGCGGGTTTGAATAGTAGGGCGCGTGTTGAGCTCGCTCAAAAACGCGACTTAATAGGCAAATACGCTCAAGGCCGCGTAGGCCGATAATTACGAATTATCAAACGGCAGTGTTTATCTAGGTTTACCATCGATAATCACACACATCGAGTTTTTGATTAATAAATTTCACTTCTCAATACTCAATACTAAAAAATCGCACTACGGGACGATTTTTTTTGCATATATCAAAAAAAAGTAGTAAATTTGCAGCGTGAAATAAAATATGTATTTTATTACCCACAAAAATATATACCAACTTTAAAACACAAACACAATGAAAGTTCAAACTATCATGCAGCAATTGGCTGCAAAGCATCCAGGTGAAGAAGAGTACTTGCAAGCAGTACAAGAGGTCTTAGAGTCTATCGAGGAGCTGTATAATCAGCATCCAGAGTTTGAGAAGGCAAAGATTATCGAGCGAATGGTGGAGCCAGATCGCATCTTTACTTTCCGTGTGACATGGGTGGATGACCAAGGAGAGGTGCAAACAAACCTCGGTTATCGTGTGCAGTTTAATTCTGCTATCGGTCCGTACAAAGGCGGTTTGCGTTTCCATAAGGCCGTGACTCCTTCGATGCTTAAGTTCTTAGGTTTTGAGCAAACTTTCAAGAATGCGCTCACCACACTCCCTATGGGCGGTGCAAAGGGTGGTTCTGATTTTGACCCAGTAGGCAAGTCAGATGCAGAGATAATGCGTTTCTGTCAAGCATTCATGTGGGAATTATGGCGTTGCATCGGTCCTGACCAGGATATCCCTGCGGGCGATGTAGGCGTTGGTGGTCGTGAGATAGGTTATCTCAATGGTATGTATCAGAAGCTCGCTCGCGAATACCATACAGGCGTCCTCACAGGTAAGGGAATGACTTGGGGTGGTTCTATTCTTCGCCCAGAAGCAACAGGTTTTGGTGCATTGTATTTCACACAGCACCTCTTGCACGAGGCTGGCAAGGATATTAAGGATAAGACAGTTACTCTCTCTGGCTTCGGAAATGTGGCTTGGGGTGCTGCTAAAAAGGCAGTTGAATTAGGCGCGAAAGTGGTAGCTGTCTCCGGTCCTGACGGCGTAGTGGCTATCCCAGAGGGTATCACAGCAGAGATGATTGATTATATGCTCGTTATGCGCGCTTCTAACCGTAATAAAGTGCAAGATATGGCAGATAAGTTCCCAGAGCTGTGTAGCTTCACGGCAGGCAAAAAAGCATGGTCTGTGCCTTGTGATATAGCGCTGCCATGTGCCTTCCAAAACGAGTTGAGTGAAGAGGATGCAAAGGAACTGAAAGCAAACGGTTGCTGGTGCTGCTGCGAGGTAAGTAACATGGGTTGCCAACCAGGCGCTATCCGCTTCTTCCAGCAGAATGGTGTACTCTTTGCGCCAGGTAAAGCAGTCAACGCAGGTGGTGTGGCTACTTCTGGACTCGAGATGACACAGAATGCAGAGCATATCAGTTGGAGTGGCAGCGAAGTGGACGAGAGATTGCATAGCATCATGGCATCTATTCACGAGCAATGTGTGAAGTTCGGTCGCCAAGAGGATGGCACTATTGACTATGTCAAGGGCGCTAACATCGCCGGCTTTATGAAGGTAGCTACAGCTATGCTTGAGCAGGGTATCATTTAATAATAAAAAAATCCTTCTCCCCTCCTTTGAGGGAGGGGGTGAAGGTAAGTTTAATATATGTACACAGATTTTCAAAAACACTTGCAGAATACTTTGCAAGAGATAAAGGAAGCAGGTTTGTATAAGAATGAGCGTGTGATTGTCACACCGCAGTCCTCTGGCATCAAGGTGGAGGGTGGACAGGAAGTAATCAATTTCTGTGCCAATAACTACCTTGGTTTGGCGGATAATCCTGAGCTTATCGAGGCAGCAAAAGCGCGTATGGATGCCCGCGGTTATGGAATGGCTTCGGTGCGCTTTATATGCGGTACCCAAGATACGCACAAGGAATTGGAACGCGTCATCTCTGACTTCTTCGGCACAGAGGATACCATCTTATATGCGGCATGCTTTGATGCGAATGGTGGGCTCTTCGAACCATTATTGACAGAAGAAGATGCTATCATCTCCGATGCACTCAATCATGCTTCTATCATTGATGGTGTGCGTCTGTGCAAAGCTGTGCGCTACCGCTATGCCAATGGAGATATGCAGGACCTGGAGGAGCAGCTCAAAAAAGCACAAGCACAGCGCTTCCGTATCATCGCTACAGATGGCGTCTTCTCTATGGACGGCAATGTGTGCCCATTAGATAAGATATACGAACTTGCACAGAAATATAATGCGCTCGTCATGGTGGATGAGTCGCACTCTGCTGGCGTAGTGGGCCAAACAGGACATGGCGTCACAGAGTTATATAATATGCGCGGCAAAGTGGAAATTATCACAGGTACTCTCGGTAAAGCCTTCGGCGGTTCTGTAGGCGGATTCACTACGGGTAAGAAAGAGATTATCGACCTCCTGCGCCAACGAAGCAGACCATACCTCTTCTCCAATTCTATCCCACCAATGATAGCAGCCGCAGGTATCAAGACATTTGAAATCCTTACACGCTCCAATGAGTTGCAGGATAGACTACATGCTAATACGGCTTATTTCATAGAGAAAATGCAAGCAGCTGGATTTGATATCAAGCCTACACAATCGGCTATCTGCGCTGTCATGCTCTATGATGCACGCCTCTCGCAAGAGTTCGCGGCCGCTTTACAGAAGGAGGGTATCTATGTCACTGGCTTCTATTATCCTGTAGTGCCAAAAGGACAAGCACGCATACGCGTACAAGTATCTGCAGCACATACACGCGAGCAATTAGATAAATGTATTGCAGCCTTTATCAAGATTGGCACAGAACTTGCTGTGTTGAAATCTAAATAACCAAATGGTAGATAAATAAATGAAAGCATTAGTTAAGAAATATGCAGAACCAGGCATCTGGATGGAAGAAGTTCCAATGCCAGAGGTGGGAGTTAATGATGTACTTATCAAGGTCACCAAAGCAGCTATCTGCGGTACGGACCTACATATGTATAAATGGGATGAATGGTCACAATCGCACTGCGTACCTCCATACACCATGGGACATGAGTTCGTGGGCGTGGTAGCAGAAGTGGGACCAGGCGTGCGTAACTTCACAGTGGGCGAACGAGTAACGGCTGAGGGACATATCGTCTGCGGACATTGCCGTAACTGCCGCAGAGGAATGGGACATGTGTGCGAGAATACCATCTCCGTGGGTATCATGGGAAAAGATGGATGCTTCGCAGAGTATGTCACCATACCTGAATCCAATGTGGTACGCGTCAGACCAGAGATACCAGACGACTTCGCTGCCATCATGGACCCATTCGGAAATGCCACCCACACAGCACTCGCTTTTCCTCTGTTAGGAGAAGATGTGCTCATCACAGGTGCAGGACTTATAGGCACCATGGCGGCTGGCATATGCCGATTCTCAGGAGCAAAAAATATCGTCGTTACAGATATCAATCCTTTGCGCCTTGAGATAGCAAAGAAAATGGGAGCCACTCTCACCGTCAATGGCGCCAAAGGAGAAACAGTGGAAGGAGCCATGAAGCAATTAGGCATCAAGGGATTCGATGTCGGACTCGAGATGTCTGGAGCACCAGCCGCTTTCAATGAGATGATTGCGCATATGTACAAAGGTGCCAATATAGCACAATTGGGAATCCTGCCATCCGATACCAAAGTCAACTGGTCTGATATTATCTTTAATGCACTCACTATCAAAGGTATCACGGGACGCAGAATGTGGGAAACATGGTATCAAATGGAGCAAATGCTCCTCGGCGGACTCGACCTCTCACCTGTCATCACACATCGATTCCATTTCGATGATTTCCAAAAGGGATTCGATGTCATGGCAAGCGGACAATGCGGCAAAGTATTACTTGAATGGTAACAAATAATATACAATATAATACAAGATGAAAAAGATTTTATTAAGCGCTATCCTGCTGATCAGTAGCATAGTGTCCGTATCCGCTCAACTGAGAGAAGGACTAACGGAGTACAAATTAGACAATGGACTTACAGTAATGTTGTGGGAAGACCACGACCAACCTGATGTCACGGGCTATGTCGTAGTGCGTGCAGGTGCAGTGGACGAACCAGCAGAATACACTGGTCTCGCACACTACCTCGAGCATATGCTCTTCAAAGGTACACAGAAAATCGGTGCGCTCGATTGGGAAGCAGAAAAACCTATCTACGACTCCATCATCGCACTCTATGACCAATACTGCGAGACAACCGACCCTGAGCAAAGAGAAAAATTGGCGACACAAATCAACGAATGTTCTATGCGCGAAGCGAAAGTGTCTTCCACAGAGGACTTCTTCAACCTGTTAGATATCATCGGTGCAGAAGGAGTAAATGCTTTTACATCTTTTGATGTAACGGCTTACCACAACTCTTTCCCAGAAGCAGAGATGTATCGCTGGTTGACCATCTTCTCTGATCGTCTCATCGACCCAGTATTCCGTACTTTCCAAGCTGAGTTGGAGAATGTGTTTGAAGAGTATAATATGTATGCCAACAACCCTTCTTCGCAAGCATCTAAGCAACTCATGCAAGATATCTACAAAGGTAGCCCATACGAGCGCGATGTAATCGGACATCCTGAGCACCTCAAAAACCCACGCTTGTCCAAACTCATCGAGTTCTATAATACATGGTATGTGCCAAACAACATGGCACTCATCCTCGTGGGTGACTTCGACGCAGAAGCTGCTAAACCAATGATTGCAGAGACTTTCTCACGCTTGCAACCTAAGGAATTACCTGCGCGCCCTTCTTATCCAGAAGTGCAACTCACTGGTTCTAAGCACTATAACCTCGGTTATAGCCCACAAATAGCTTGGGTATATCCTGGCGTCAAAGCCAACGACCCTGAGCAAGAAGTACTTGAGTTCGTCTGCAATCTCTTGTCTAACGGACAAACAGGTTTGCTCGATAAGGTAACTATCGACGGCGAAGTGCAATACGCAGGCGTTGGACTCGATGCAAGACGTAATACAGGTCGTATCATCGTACAAGCAGTTCCTTACTATGACGCTAACCAACAAATGTTCGAGTCTGATAAGGCTACCGAGAAAATCGTCATGAAGGAAATCGATAAAATCAAAGCCGGAGATATCTCCGACGAGATGATCGCTTCACTAAAGCGTATGTACGCACAGTCATACAAAGTGGCTAACGAGTCTTCGGAGTCAAAAATGAACTGGCTACTCTCTGCTTTCATGTATAATATGCCTCTGGAGCAAGTGCTCAATGCTAACGACCATATCCAAGCACTCACCAAAGAGGAAATAGTACGCGTGGCTAAGAAATACTTCAGCCAAGACCACATGACCATCTCATTCGATGAAGCTACTAAAACCAATAAGGCGAAAACATTGCCAAAACCAAACATCAAACCATTAGAACCAGTTAAGGACGCTAAAACAGCATACGCTGAGGCATTCAAAAAACTACCTAAGGGCCAATTGAAGCAAACATTCAATAACTTCAATGATGTACAAGTGTCTTCACTCGGTGAGAATATAACACTCCATTATACCCCTAATACAAAGAATGACGTCTTCTCACTCACACTCCGCTATGGAGTAGGAGAGCACGAGATGCCATTGCTCCCATACGCCGCTGCGCTTATGAATAATGCGGGTATCATGGGTAATCCAGCTACAGAAGGTAAAGACTTCGCACAGCAAATGGCTGAACTCGGAGGTGATGTGTCCTACGGATGCAATGACTCGTATTTCTATATCTCTATCTCTGGAGAAGATGGAAATATGAATAAGATCATGAATCTCGTTAGTCGTCAACTTCTCATGCCTTACTTGGAGAAAAAACAGTTAGACGCTATCAAGGGTTCTGAGTTCTTTACACGACTCTCTCGCCAAAAACGAACAGCAGTACAGAAATCAGCACTCATGCAATATGCCCTCTATGGAGATAAATCAGCATACCTCGATGAAGTACCTTTCGCAGACATATGGGGAATGGGATTACCACAAGTGCAATCACTCCTCTCCTCCGCACGTACATATGCACTCAATGTCTTCTACTGCGGTACACTCACTCCAGAGCAACTCGTAGCTGAACTGCCACTCACCGAAGGTATGAGACCATCCAACTCGCCATTCATCCAAGAGAAAAAGACATACGAAAAACCTACTGTCCTCTTCCTCCCAAATAGCGATGTACAGCAAGCTGACCTCTATTTCTATATCAATGGACAACCATACGATATAGCATCAGATGTTTACTCAGATGCCTTCAACCAGTATTTCTCTGGCGGCTTCTCTGGTATCGTACTCAATGAGATCCGTACCAAACGCTCTATGGCATACACCGCATACGGCGTAAACCAAACACCAAGCCTGGCAGGCAAGAATACCAACTTCATCGGATATGTAGGTACACAGTCTGACAAAGTGGTGGACGCTATCAATGTCTATATGGACTTGCTCACCACCATGCCTGCTGATACCACACGCATGGAGGCTATCCGCGCAGCACTCAAGCAAGCGGCACAAACAGCAAAACCATCCATGAGAGGTAAAGCATCTACTTTCGAGCATTGGAAACGATTAGGTTACAACGACGACCCTGCTAAAATAAACGCAGAGAAAATCGATAACCTCACATACGAGCAAATCGAAGCCTTCTATAAGGAGAATATACAAGGCAAACCAATCACCATCATCCTCATGGGCGATCCTAAGAAGATTGACCTCAAGGCTATCCAAACTAAGATGGGATGCAAAGTGACCAAACTGTCGCCAGCAAGATTGTTCAACTCAGTAGATGAACTCTATGACGCAATCATGTAAAATGGCAGAAGCAAATACAAATAATATACATCGAGCAGGATTTGTCAATATTGTGGGAAACCCCAATGTTGGCAAATCCACACTCATGAATGCACTCGTCGGAGAAAGACTCTCTATCATCACCTCCAAAGCACAAACAACGCGACACCGAATACTCGGCATCGTCAATGGAGAGGATTTCCAAATGGTCTATTCCGATACACCGGGCGTACTCTCGCCTAACTATCGCTTGCAAGAAAAGATGCTCGAGTTCTCACGCTCAGCACTCGTCGATGCAGATGTGCTTCTCTATGTGACTGATGTACAGGATAACGCCGATAGAAATGCTGACTTCCTTAGCAAAGTGAAGCATATGGCAGCATCCGGTACGCGCGTGTTCCTTATTATTAATAAGATTGACCTCACTACACAAGAAACACTCGAGCAATTAGTCGCCTTCTGGCAATCACAACTGCCACAAGCCACTATCTTCCCCATCTCAGCACAAGAGCGATTCGGAGTGGCACAACTCTTTGATTCTATCAAAGAAGCATTGCCTGTAGGACAACCTTTCTTCCCGAAAGACCAACTGACAGATAAACCCGCACGATTCTTTGTCGATGAGATAATCAGAGAGAAAATACTACTCAACTACGATAAGGAAATTCCATACTCCGTCGAGGTGGAAGTGGAATCATTCCAAGAAGAGGAGAAAATTATTCGTATCAATGCAGTCATCTTCTGCGAGCGAGATAGCCAAAAAGGTATCATCATCGGCAAAGCAGGTACTGCCCTCAAGAGAGTAGGGTCGCAAGCCAGAAGAGATATAGAGGACTTCTTCCAAAAACAAGTCTTCCTCCAACTCTTCGTCAAAGTAGATAAAGACTGGCGTTCCAATACAGGACGCCTTAGACACTACGGCTACGATCTAACATAATCCACACCCTACATCTAACATACAACATCTAACATACAACATCTAACATCTAACATAATAAAGTCTGCCAAATATGACAAAATGGCAGACTTTTTCTTTTGGCACATTCTTTGTCATTAATAAGACGAACGCCGTTGCGATAAATGATGACGGCAAAGCTAAACTTGAAATAATAAAATTAAAAATATTACAACTATGTCTAAGATTATTGGAATTGACCTCGGTACCACCAACTCATGTGTTGCCGTTATGGAAGGAAATGAACCTATCGTTATTGCGAACGCTGAAGGAAAACGCACTACGCCATCTGTAGTCGGTTTTGTGGAAGGCGGAGAGCGCAAAGTGGGAGACCCAGCTAAGCGCCAAGCAATCACCAACCCTACTAAAACTATCTACTCTATCAAGCGCTTCATGGGAGAAACATACGATCGCTTGGCAAAAGAAGTAGAGCGCGTGCCATACAAAGTGGCTAAAGGAGATAATAACACCCCTCGCGTAGATATTGACGGACGCCTCTATACACCACAAGAGATCTCGGCTATCATTCTGCAAAAAATGAAAAAGACAGCTGAGGATTATCTCGGACAAGAAGTAACGGACGCTGTCATCACCGTTCCTGCATACTTCAACGATGCACAACGACAAGCTACTAAAGAAGCAGGCGAAATCGCAGGACTCAATGTGCGCCGTATCGTTAATGAACCAACTGCTGCTGCACTGGCATACGGACTCGATAAGTCCGATAAGGATATGAAAATCGTAGTCTTCGACTGCGGTGGTGGTACACACGATGTGTCTGTGCTCGAATTGGGGGACGGCGTATTCGAAGTGAAAGCAACTGACGGTGATACACACCTCGGTGGTGACGACTTCGATCATCGTATCATCGACTGGCTCGTGGCTGAGTTCAAAGCAGAGAACGCAGGTGCTGACCTCTCAAAAGACCCAATGGCTATGCAACGACTCAAAGAGGCTGCAGAGAAAGCTAAAATAGAACTCTCTTCTTCTACCTCTACGGAAATCAACCTGCCATACATCATGCCAGTCAATGGTATACCAGCTCACCTCGTTAAATCACTCACAAGAGCTAAGTTTGAGCAACTCACAGACGACCTCATCCAACGCACTATCGCACCTTGCCGTACTGCACTCCAAAATGCAGGATATACCACAAGCGATATCGATGAAATCATCCTCGTTGGTGGTTCAACCCGCATCCCTGCTATTCAAGAAGCTGTGCAGAAATTCTTCGGTAAAGCACCATCAAAAGGCGTGAACCCAGACGAAGTGGTTGCTGTGGGTGCTGCTATCCAAGGTGGAGTGCTTACTGGTGATGTGAAAGATGTCCTCCTCCTGGATGTCACACCACTCTCACTCGGTATCGAAACAATGGGTGGCGTTATGACCAAGATGATTGAGGCTAATACCACTATCCCTACTAAGAAAACCGAAACATTCACCACCGCTGTTGATAACCAACCTTCAGTAGAAATCGTTATCTACCAAGGTGAACGACCAATGGCTGCGCAGAATAAACTCTTAGGTCGCTTCCACCTCGATGGAATCATGCCAGCGCGCCGAGGAGAACCACAAATCGAAGTAACATTCGATATCGATGCCAATGGTATCCTCAATGTAACGGCTAAGGATAAAGCTACAGGTAAGGACGCTAAAATCCGTATCGAGGCTTCAAGCGGACTCTCTGATGAGGAAATCAAGCGCATGAAAGCTGAAGCGGAAGCAAACGCAGAAGCTGATAAGAAAGCCAAAGAGCAAGTAGATAAGCTCAATAAAGCAGACGCTACTATCTTCCAAACAGAGAAACAGCTCGCTGAACTCGGAGATAAGATCCCTGCTGATAAGAAGGCTCCTATTGAAGAGGCACTCAAAAACCTCAAAGAGGCGTATGAGAAAAAAGATGCAGATGCTTGCGAAGCAGCTAATAACGCACTCATGACAGCCTTCCAGGCAGTTAGCGCAGAGATGTACGCTGCACAGCAACAAGCACAACAAGCTGGACCACAAGGTCCACAAGGACCACAACCAGGTGCAGATAATAATGCTAACCCAACTGCCGAGGATGTGGACTTCGAAGAAGTAAAGTAATCCTTGAATAGAATGCAATATAAGAGCAGCGCGACCCTTAATGGTCGTGCTGTTTGCTTATAACTGATTCCACTATTCCGGGATACCGTTTCCATAAAAAAAGTATGCATTTTTGCATTTAAATTTGCATATGTCATTCTTTTTTGCTAATTTTGCAGTCGATATATGATTTACAATCATATTCAATAGATTATTACTAATTTAAATGATTACTATTATGAAAAAACTTGACATTGTTGCGACCCTCAAAGAGGGTATCGCTTTGGGAATTGCTAATTATCTGAGCGTCTTATTCACCGTAGTGCTGTATTTCCTCACTATTTGGATTCCATACCTTAATGTGGGTACCACAATTGCACTCTCTCTCCTTCCTGCAGAGATGGCGAAAGGCAAAGTGGTTAACCCGCTCTATATCTTCGATGGTAAGTATCGCCGCAATATAGGTGAGTTCTTTATCTTGATGGGGCTCCTTTATTTAGGTGTTATTGTCGGATTCTTGTTCTTGATTGTACCTGGCTATGTGATTGCTTTTGCATGGACTTTTGCTGCTATCCTCTTTGTTGATAAGGATATGAATGCTTTAGAGGCTTTGAGAGAAAGTAATAGACTCACTTATGGTAACAAAGGTCGTATCTTTGTTATATCGTTGCTTTTGGCCATCTGTTTCCAAGTGATATCTTTGATAGTAAATGGTCTTTTCGGCATTGGCAATGTGGAGTGGCTGGAAGTAATCGGTACTATCATTGTAATCTTGATTATCCTTTCTGCTATGCCTATTTCAATGGGTGTAAATGCTGTTATGTATAAGAAACTCGTTTTGGAAGAAGCATCGGATGAGAAAACTGAGGAAGTAGGAGAAGTAGAGGAGCAAACTGTAGAAGAAGTGGTAGAATAACCCAGCCGCATCCTATATACTATAGCAATGAATATCAATCCCTCACTCCCGCAGAGTGGGGGATTCTTCTTTCCTACACCTTACACCTTCCACCCTCCTCTCCCTGTAGGCGCTTGTCGCCGTCCTGTAGGCTTCCAGCCGTCCTGTAGCGCAGCGTCCTGTAGGCGCTTGTCGCCGTCCTGTAGCTCCGCGTTCTGTAGGCCTTCGGCCGTCCTACACCTTTCGCACGCGCGCACGCGTACCTTATAATATATAATAATATATAGCAGCTCACTATTCTCTACCTTAAACCCAACATCTAACATCGCGCAGCGGTTAAGCGGTTAGGGGATTAGCGATTAGCGGTTATGCGGTTTCTAGTTCGGCTAGTTCATCTAGTTGGGCTAGTTTATCTAAAAATCTAGAATTCTAGAGATCTATCACTAGCACCAGTCTTGCCGTTTTTGAAGCGTAGCGCTTTTTTGTATGGAGAAAGCAATTGACTTTTGCTTTCGAACGGCAGGAGTAGCGGGGAGCGTAACTCCAACCAGACAGAACAGAGTGAATGAGTTTTTGTGAGGCGGATGATAATAAAAAGTAACAATGTAGAGAAATTTTATCTCTGTTTATGGCTGGCGTGTGATTGTTCGTAATTAAGCAGCATTCCGCTGCGCGGGTTTGAGTAGTAGGGCGCGTGTTGAGCTCGCTCAAAAACGCGACTTAATAGGCAAATACGCTCAAGGCCGCGTAGGCCGATAATTACGAATTATCAAACGGCAGTGTTTATCTAGGTTTATTTACAATTACTATCATCCGCCGTCGTTTTTGATTACCATTAAAATGTTTTTTCTATTTTTATCCTATTTTTATTATTTTTGTTGTATAATAATTATGGGTTCGTCGTTTTGATGACATAGATTTTTTATTATTTTTGTTAAATTTAAATACAAAACACCCAAATAACCCCATTTTACCCCAAAATACGATATTTGCCCAAAAACGCCAAAAAACACCAAAAAATGCCACCATTGATTATCAGGCAGTTACAAAGAAAGTGCAAAAAAAGTGCAAAAAAAGTGCACGAATATTTGGTCAATTCAAAAAAAAGCAGTACCTTTGCACTCGCTTTCGCCCAAAAACAGGGAAAACGCTGAAAAACGATGGTTTGAGGCTCCTGAAAAGCTAAAGCAATTTGATCTTTGAAAGATTGTCTTATCATAACAAGATGTAGTACAAGAACAATACTAATTTGTAACAAACAAATAGTGGTTCCCGAATAAATTTCTACACTTGATAAATTCGATTATTCTGAGCTAACTTATAATTTTTCTTTTTACAACGAAGAGTTTGATCCTGGCTCAGGATGAACGCTAGCGACAGGCCTAACACATGCAAGTCGAGGGGCAGC
>JAXJUN010000034.1:0-6453 GCA_036309065.1 Paludibacteraceae bacterium
ATCAACGACCGCATCTATGTGAAGGATGTGGTGGCGTTGCAGGGCTTGGATAAGGTGGTGCCTATCTCCATGACGGCGCAAGATATGCAGATGATGGATATGCTCAGCATCTCGCTGGATGACATCGCTCGCTATTATGCTACTCCGCGTCCTCTGCTGATGCTTGACACCAACAGCCACTACAACGACTACACCAACGCCACGATGGAATACCTGCAACGCACCATCGCACCTTTGGCGAGGGAGTTGGAGGACCTGTTCGATACCAAGTTCCTCACGCCGCTGGATTTCGGCATGCGCCGTTTCCATCTGTGCGAGTTGCCTTTGCTCCGTATGGACTTGGAGCGTCAAGCGAAGGTGGATCAGTTGCGCTTGCAGATGGGTTGGAGCGTAAACGAGATACGCAATCAATACGATATGCCTGCTGTGGAGAAGGGCGACATCATCTATGTCAGCACCAACCTTGCGGAGCTCGGCAGCGAGAAACTGAGCAAGGCATCCGCAGGTGGAGCACCTACCAAAGAGCCAAGCGCAGAACCCGACCCAGAGGAGGGCAAATAACTCTCTTATAAGAAAGCATGCACCTTTCCTATAAGAAAGCCACCACCTTTCCTATAAGAAAGCATGCACCTTTATCGGGAAGAAGGCAGCACCTTTATCGGGAAGAAGCCAAAATCGGCAAAAGTAAACCCCTACACAATTTGCATTGTATAATAGACAACCAACACGAATATGAAGAAAGACATCACACTGGAAAAGCGCGAGGTGTTCACTCCTGAAGGGGTGAAGATGCGCGAAGGTGAAGGTAGCAACATCATCGAAGGTGTGGCCATCGTCACCAACAAGGAGACCGTCCTGTATGAAGGTCAGGACTGGCGAGAAATCGAAGTAATTGACCCATCCTGCCTCAACGAGGCCTTCATCCGTGAGCAGGATATAACCCTCAACCTATTGCATGACCGATCATCAAGCATTGCGAGAACGCCCCAATCGCTCCGCGTTGAGTCCCGAGAGGACGGCTTGCACTTTGAGGCGGATGTCCCAGACTGCGACCTCGGCAAGCGTGCACAAGCCCTTATTGCCAACGGTACTTACACAGGCTGCTCGTTCGAGTTCTGGCCAAAAGACTACACGACCACAGAGCGCAGAGGAGCTGACGGCAAGACTGAGTATGTCATCCGTCACACAGCCTTTAAGAAGATAGACGCGCTGACCATCGCCATGAAGCCTGCGTATGATCAGACCTCTGTCGGACTGCGTGAGGCCATGGAAGGCGAGAGCAAAGCCGAGCAACTGCGTGAGGCGCAACAAGCCGCAGAGCGCGAGTATAACCACCGAAAGAGATTGCTTCAGATGAAGAATCTATAAATCAATCATAAGTTCAACAAACAACACTTAAAACCGTTTTAAGATGAAGAAAACTAAAGTAGAGTTGCAAGTACGCAACCGTGAGATTCAAGACCGCATGGCGGAATTGAATGACAAGGCATTCGCCGAGAAACGCGAGTTCACCGCTGAAGAGCAACAAGAGTGGAACAACCTCACCCGTGAGGCTCAAGCTAACGACCGCGAGTTGAAGAACCTCCTCAATGACCAAGAGCTTGCACAAGTTCGCGAGAAAGAGGACAAGAACGCTGCTCTCCGTGAGTTGTTCCAATCAAACAAGGGCAACAAGCGCGAGATCTTGCTGAACCCTGCAAGTGGTAACACCGCTGCTAACATCGCAGCATCTGGTGCTATCAACTTGACTATCCACGAGCTCATCCCAACCTTGCACGAGGGTCTTGGCTTGCCATCAACCCTTAAGGTGGTGACTGGCGTGACTGGCAACGAGGTATGGCCTGTATCTATCAACGATGTGGAGATGGAAGAGGTTGGCGAGGTAGATGCATTGAAGGATCAAGTAGTGGACTTTGCGAAGATTACTCCAAACGCTAAGCGCGTTGGTTTGAAAGTGCCAGTGTCTAACATGGCCATCGACAACGCTGCATTCGACCTCATGGCATTCATCCAACAGAAGTTCGACTTGGCGTTGCGCAAATACTTGGCTAAGAAAATCTACAGCCAAGCAGCATGGAACGGCAACAAGGGTCCATTCTCTGGTCTTGCTCCTAAGGGTACAATCACCGTTGGCGCAGGTGCTTACAAGAGCATCTTGAAGGCCGTGGCTGAGTTCTCTGACAAGGGCTTCTATGAGGGTGGCGTGGTTCTCGTGATGGACCGTGCAACCGAGGCAGAGTTGAAGGCAACTCCAAAGATAGAGGGCGCAGCTGGTGGCTTCGTGATCGAGAACGGCCTTTGCGCTGGCTATCCTTATGTGCTCACTCACTACATCAACACCGAGTTGGAGGGCAATACCCTTGTGGCTACCGACAACAAGGTGATTGGTATCGGCTACTTCGAGTGGTTCGCATGCCAACAACACGGTGAGGTTCGCCTCGTGATTGACCCAATCACTCAGGCTGACAAGAATGTGACCCGCGTGATCCTCAACACCGCATGGTCTATGACTGACCTCTCAGTCTATATCAACGATGCAAAAGGTGAGACCCAAGCGTTCGCGCTTTACACCGTGGCTAACGCCTAACTCAACCCCAAGCAGGAGATCATGGCAGGAGGTGAAAGCCCTGCCACTCCTCGCAAGGGAATGACAACAACTGAAATGTCCACACGATAGAATATGGAACTCGACGAAATCATCTACAACGCCATCAAAGCCAGCGAGGCGGTCAGCAACGAGACCGCAGGGCGTATCTACTCGACCTGCATCGAAGTGCCACCCACCGAAGACGACAACACCCCGCTACCGTACATCGTCATCACCGACGGAGGCTATACCAACGAACTCGGCACGAAGGACTTTGTATGGGAAGGGCCAACGGATCACTGCAAAGCGTCCGTCATCGTTTCGGCTAACAGCCCCGCAGAGGTGAAGCGGTTGCGCCGATTGATTCGCCAAGCCATAGAGCTGCATGTCGTAAGCATGGCCGAGCCACCGATGCTCACCGCCAGCAACAACGACGGAGTGGCATGGGATTGGACCAAGCCTTGCTACTACGACACGCTGCACTATCAGTGTGACATGGAGGTGCTAACTGAAGACAACAACGAATAAAACACAATAACAATGGCAACACTAAGAGGACAGAATTTCCGTATCTTAACTCTCGACGAGAACACCAACAAGTATATGGTAGTAGGTATGGCAACCAACTGTACTATCAATTTGACGGGCAACACAGAAAGTGCAACCACCAAAGATGATACAGGTATGGCTGACAAACCAACTATTGTATCCAAGGCTTGGCAAGTATCTGTGGAGTCGTTGAATGTAGCAGATGCTGGAGCGATGATGGCTGCTCTCAAATCACTCAAGCCTTTCACTCTCGTATGGGATGAGGTAGGAGTGGCTGACAACCAAACCATCGTATCTGGTAGCGGAATAGGTAAGACAGGCAAGGCGTATCTATCTGATGCGAGCTTCCAATTTGACAACCGAACCAATAGCCAAAAGAGCTTGCAGTTTACGGGTAGCGGACCATTGGAAGACGCTTCTGCGATTACCCAAGACATCGTACCACTTGGCACCTATACCAAGGGTCAATATGTTCGCCTGTTCTTGAGCGATGACAATATCGCTACACCATCCAAGGTGGTACTCGCATCGCAAACGCTCAGCATTCACTTCTCGGTTCAACTCGAAGAGACTACAACCAAAGATACCACAGGCGACTGGCAAACACAAGAGCCTGTCGGCTTGAGCTACGACATCTCTACCAGCGCATTGGTTCGTAGTGGTGACACCATCACCTCAACAGTGCCTGCAATGACCTATGCGGACTTGCAAGGTATCTACCTGAACAGCGAACCAGTCAAATGGGAGATTGCAAATGTAAACGGTGACAACAACCGCACCAAGGGAGCGGTGATCGTCAGCGGTTCCGCAGTAATGACCGCGCTCAATACTCAATCACAAAACCGCTCAGTAGTCAAGTACGACATGACGCTGAATGGATATGGCGATTATCAAGTAGCAGCGTAAGCAACAACTATCAGCCGCTCCATTGTCTCGCTTTCTTTCCATGTTGCGAGCAATGAGGGCGGCTTTTTATACCTTTATTATTAAATACACACGCAACATGGCAACAACTAAGACAATCAATATCGCAGGCAAGCAGGTCAATATCGCCTACTGCTTTGGAATGGACATTTTATTCCATGGATTCACAGGCATGGACTTCGCTACCTATCTCACACAAACGGCTGCCCAGAAGACCACCACACCCAAGGATATTCTCTACGCTATCCTTGCGGCTGCAATGGCTTACGCTGAGATGACAGACACCGAGGCACCAATCACCGACAAAGACATCCTCTTCCATGCCACCCAACAGGAGATCACCGACGCATTCAAGGAAGTGGTGGCACTGTATATGGAGTGGCATAATCTCCCAGCAGGTGAGCAAGCCGACACAAAGCAAGAAGGGAATGCGGGAAAAAACTGACCTCCGCCTACGACATCTACCAACTGCTCGTAGGCGAGATAGGCATTCCAAGGCGAGAGTTCCTGTACGAACTCCGTTTTTGGGAGGTGAGACGAATCATCCGAGGGTACCGCCGACGCGATCGGCTCAAGATGCAGATGATGGCAGAGTGCGTATATGCAGCAACCTTCAGCATGAGAGACCCCAAGGGCATGAAGGTGCAAGACATGTTCCCGATGCTATTCGAGGAGACCGACGAACCCCACGCACCCGACATCACCGAAGAGGAAGCAGCCGCACTGCAAGCCGAGATGGACGCTTGGAACTGGGCGGGAACGCCCGACAGCGAAGAAGCCACCGACCAAAACCCCGATAATTCCGAAAATGCCGCAGAGTAAACCCCTGCGGCATTTGCACACTTATATAGAAAGCAATACACAAACGATATGAAATTCCTAACACTTGAATTGATTAAAGACCATAGCCGCATTGATTCGGATTATGAGAAAAAGATGTTGGAGCTATATGGTAACGGTGCAGAGAACAATCTATTCCGTCTATTAGACCGCACCTATGATGAAATATTAGCCATGAATGGTGGCAAGTTCCCTGATGACCTTGTAATAGCCGCACTTATGTTGGTGGATATTCTCTACAATTATCGTAACCCTCATGCAAATATTCACCTTAGTAGCGTGGGCTATACTTTTGATTTCTTCGTAAAACCCTACATCAAGCTATAAGATATGATACAGATGCAAATACTCATAGGCGCAGATTCGCTGCCTATCACCGTCTTCAACAACGACGGCACCAAGATGGCGACACCCCCTTGCGTGGTGCTGCACTCCGTGGAGCAGGGCAAGTACTTCGTGGCTGACCAAGTGACGCTCAACCGTGACGGCAAGTCCTACGATGCCGTGCTCAGCGGTCAGACCACCGTGGACATGCAGCCCGCCGTGTACGCCCTCGAAGTCTATACCGACGATAGCATGTCAGCTATGTTGTACTATCAAGATGACTATGCGGAAGCGGTCATCTCTGCCAAAACCCCAGGACAAGTAGAACCATGATCTGCAATCACAACATAGGCATCCGCCCAGCGATGGCGGTCGGCGTTGGCGTTGGCGTTCGTGTCGGTGTCGGTCTGCCACCTCTGCCTGAGAGCTCAGGCGGATCGTCCGAGGCGTTGGAGGAGTTGTTTGGCTTGCCTGAGAATGTCCCTCAGCTCGTTATCGGGTCGGACACCGAGGTATGCCGTGCACTCCAAGACATCGTGCCAAGCATGGACCTCTCCATCTCCGCCCAACAAGCGGCAGGCTTCACCCGTCAGACCAAAGCCCTCGTCGGCAAGGACATGTCCGTTGGCGAGAGCGTGGAGCAGGGCAACGGCAGCGAGTTGGAGCAGTTCTTTGGAGTTGTCGAACCCAAGGACTGCCAGTGGATGACCACCGACGAGGTCTGCGCAGCCCTTGAGCAGATCATGCAATCCATCGACCCAGAACTAACCGCCTCAATGGCACAAAGTATAACCCACAACACACAACAAGCATGAAAATCTTTAACAACTACCTATTCCGCGTAATGTCCACTTGGTTTGCGCAGTATGTACAAGCCAAGTTCCAAGCAGCGCAGCCATGGCTCAGCATCATCAATGTCGGCACGGTGGATAATGTCGCGGCTATCAATGATGCCTTCGCGGCTGACCCCACCGCGACATCCAAGACCCTCACCCAGCAATGGCCTGGGGAGACGCAAGCCACCGCACACATCGTCTATCCACAAATCATGTACATAGGAGGTTAATATGATAACGCACAATGGCAAATATCTCTCGGTAGCGACACACCACGGCATGCCCATCTACGCCGCTACCATGGGAGGGACAATGGTGATAGGCGGCTGGTTGCTCTCTGCTACCCTGCAAGCGATAGTGGCTGCTTTTGGCGCAGAAGGCACAGAGGTCATC
>JAXJUN010000035.1:0-62291 GCA_036309065.1 Paludibacteraceae bacterium
AACCACTCTTTCTAGGATAAGCTACTACGAACGAATCCTTGCTAATGTCAATGCCAATGTAAGTCATAATGATACTTGATTTATTGTCTGATTTGTCATCGTATACATCTGAATACTATCGTTGCGAATGCGGGGTTATAAGCCCAATGAACTATCCAGTTTTTAGATGTATAAGGGATGGTGACAGAACGTTTATCACAGTCTATAGCACTACATAGATATCGGCCTTAATCCGTCCCTTAGACGCAAATCATGTGCAAAGATACAAATAATAATTTGAATATACAACTAGATAAGACCGCTGCGCTGTTAGATGTAAACGACGAAAGGGCACCCAAGTGTAACATACGATTAGGTACACTAGATGGGATTATACTATTCGTTTGCTTTGAGTTGAGCAGAGAGAGAGGCAATGATAAAACCACGGAGAGTGCTGTAAAACTTATCATTGGGCTTTTGCTGTTGGTCTGAGGTTGCGGCAATGAACTTGGCATTGGCGCGAACAGGACTCTTGCGCGCAGCATTGGAATACTGGATGTAGCGATTTTGCCAATAGGTAAGACGGTCAGGATCGGACATCTCTGCTTTGCAACGGCGCACGGCTTCCGCGAAAGCGCCGATGGCGCGTTTGCGGCTCTCAGCAAGCGGTCCTGTGTAAGGGTTTTGGATAGCATAAGCATGTGTGCGACCATTACGGGTGCGCATGACAATGCGTTCTTTGCGTGACAGTCTGCCACTAAAAGATTCAAATGAAAGTGAAGGTTGTACTTTAGCCATATTAGAGAGGTTTTATTGTATTGAAGATAGCATGAAAATCGCATGAAGATAGCATAATGTATCGGATATATATCGTGTATCTATCGTATATTTATCGTATATCTATCGTGTATGTATCGTGACTATCAGCGGAATTATGGCTGCAAAGGTAGTAAAAATAATTGGTATATGCAAGTAATCACGACTATTTCTTCAAAAAAAGAACTTCTTTTTTGTTATCAAGGCTAAATAAGACTATTATGCTCGCATAAAAGAAACAATAAAGATACCATTTAGGTCACCCTATTCCTTGAATATCTAATGCAAATTAAAATAATTGCTCCTTATTATCATATCTGATATATCATACGCATCTTTTTCCAATATAGGACGATTGTTTCTTGCTGCAGAGTCCATAACATTTACACCAACTCCTTTCCAGAAATACTCTTCACAGCCAATAATATCCATAATTGTAGGATAAATATCCATCTGATAACAAGTATCTGTCACATAAATATCGTTTTTTATCTTCTTAGGAGAGTATATGATTAATGGTGTGTATGTGTGAGTTGTTTGCATGTTAATATCATGTATATCTGCAAATGTGTCTATTTCTTGGTCCTCGCCTCGAAATATTGTATGATCTCCAGATATAACAATAGTGGTATTATTAGCTAACCGTTCATTACATTGTACAGCGTTCACCAAGTTACCAATAACGGAATCCGTATAGTGCAGACAATTAAGATAGGCCAACATTATATGAGGCATTCCATCGATAATATATGTTGGATTTATAGAACCTTGTGAGAATGGAACATGAGAAGACACACTAATACCAAACAAGCAGAAAGGTTCTTTTACCGTATCGATATAATTTATCATTTGGTCTATAAGTTCTTTATCTGCCCAATGCTCTCCTTTTTGGGGTTCTATGAGTTGTTTGAACTGATACCCGAATGTTACCTTTTCCTGATTCCACATTCCTGGAGCTGGATTAATTATTGCTGAATAAGGATAACATTGTGCATAACTCGGTAATATATTATCAGCATACAATCTGCAAGTTGCTCCATTAGCAATAGGTAAAAGGCCGGTTATATCTATCAATTGACCATCTGCTGAATTACCATGACGAACTTGTGATTTTAGTTTATTACAATATAATGAATGTTTATTTCTTGAAATAGCCTGCAGATTAGGCATGAAATTATATCCACAAACCTCGTCTATAGGCCATGATTCCAAACTTTCAAATAATACAAATACAAGGTTGGTTTGAGGTGTTGGTGTTTTCTGTCTTATATTTCCGTGTATAAATGGTCTCACTTGTTCTATGTCTTTTTCAGTCAGGTCTATTATTTCACCCGCGGGGCGTAGTATGCTCCATACAAAACAAGCGGGGAAATAACTCAATACAGAATACTCTCTTACATAACTATATGCCCACGCATTATAATCTATACTTTTTGAAACAACCGCAAAATAGTACACATGCCCAAATGGATAATAATATGTAAATTCTTCACCACTTAACATACGCGAGTTTACCTGTTCTGTTACTTTATTCTGTGGATGCCAGCTATGCGTATATACCTTAAAACACAGATTATCGATGATGGATAATAAGAGTGACAGAGACATTACCACACAGAAAGCTATAGGCAAGCGCTTTGACACTTTGGGGATACATAACAAGCAGACTGCAAATAACAATGTAATTATTGGATATAATAGCATACTCCATTCTGTATAGGCATAAAGAGAATCCCAAAAGCCACTCATATTGTCCGCCATCTTCATTGTCTCATAAGACAAGAACAAAGCATTTGCGTTATAATAGAACAAATTTGCTATAAGCCAAATATCTATTAATACATGGGCATAAATCATCCATGTCTTGCTACGAAATAAAAAAACAAAACCACCTAAAAATAGTGCAGGAATAAGTTTTCCTCCCCAGAAACGGATAAACTCCAGGGGATGATGCCAAAGACTTGACAAAATAACAGAGTGAAAACAGAACCAATGAAAAATTACACCTTTCAAGAAGATGCTGATTGCAAACAACAAGAATAGGCACCATGCTGCACGATTACCTTTCGAAAGAAATGTTTTGACCTTTTGAACCATGATTGATAGTTTTGCGCATAACTATCAATCTGCAAAAGAGAAATAAAAAAAGGCGTAGATTTATCCTTTCGCGTCTACGGGAAGCCTGAGAAACAAACCCGATCAATTCGCAGATAAACCTACACCTCAAGTGTAAGTATAGTAGCAAATTGATAGAGTTGTCTCTATTTCCGGACAACGCGTTTTATTCCCACTTACAAGAATTAAGTTTCTCAGGCTTTTTTCTTAGGCGCGAAATAATAGTAATGCTTATTATATTTATGTAGCGCACACTTGCGCTTGTCCTTGCTGTTTTCGTCGGCAAGCGACGCACCGGTATTATGCCACCAGCGAAGGCGATAGGTTATTTGTTACTTATCATCGTAATGTCCATAGGCGGTTAGTACCTCCACATATACCTTCAATTCGTATATTCTATATACAAGACGATGTTTCTTAGTTATCTGTCTGCTCCATCTTCCTTCGGGTTTTCCTTTCAATGGCTCTGGGTGACCAGTACCCACTTTAGGATGATCTACTAATTCGTTTAGGAGTCGTACGGCTTTTTGAAAAGCAATAGGTTCGCTCTTCTTAAGCTTACGCAAATCCTCTTCTGCCTTAGTAGAATAGATTATTGTATACATGATTACAATGTGTTAAGCCAAGCGTTCATCTCGGCTTTATTATCAAATGAGGTTCCTTTTCCTTCTGCAATTTCGCGCTCTGCTTCTTCTATGCGAGCGAAGAACTCATCTTTGCTCATGAGTGTGGAGTCGCCAGATATTTTCTTGGCCATACGGCGCAAATACTTAGCTACCTTACTGAGTGTATTTTTATCCTCAGCAATGATACCCAAATTGCGCAGTATTTCTCCATCTAATTGTATTGTTTCCATATCGTACAAGTAAAGTAGTTAAACCTTTGCGGCTGCAAAGGTACAACAAAAATTGCACATACGCAAGTAAAAAGTAAAGAAAAAATGCCATTTATGCGAATTTGGCACAAATGGCAGTTGCTTTATATCTCAAAAAGTGTGTAATTTCTGGAGTTGTACTCCAAATATTACTGATTTTTTCGGATTATAGCAGAACTATCAAATATAGACGCCGAGGCCAGCGGAGACGAACTCCACTTTGGTGAGATGAGCCTTCATAGAAGCCTGCACGAAGAGATGGTATGGCAAATGATAACGCAAGACAATCTGCGTGTACAGCCAGCCATCAGGATAGCCCGCACTACCTGCATTGAGCAAGTCATAGGAATAAAATACACCTTTATCCAGCAGTTCGCCCTTTTCCCACAAAGAGCTATGCGCCTCAGAACCACTCTCCACTTCCCTATTCTTAATCGGGTCATAGAGATAGACACCGAAATGGATGCCTGCCGTGAATTGACCGATGACGAACTCAGGTTGCACACTGACGCCTACTCGCCAACAGTCGGCTTGCGTGGCGCCTCCTAAATAGGTCTTTTTATAATGGGTATCACGCTCCGCGTACGCGCCATCGTAGAACACATCCACACCACCGCCTAAACGGAAAATAGGATGTGCCAACCAATAGGCAGATAACTGCATAGTAGAGCAGAAGAAGGTTTGCTTATCGCGGTAATAGACTTGTCGTCCTCCGCCCGTGAAGGCCAGTTCGAGGGCCCACTTCTTAGACGCGTGAGAGCCTACCCCCATCCCCTCCCTACAAGGAGGGGTGTTTTGCTTAGGTGATTCATAGCAAACGGCTACCTCGCCAGAGAAGATATTATAACCTGAGTTGGGTTGGCGCAGACTACCATTACTCATATGATACCACCCTGCTGCTATATTCACACTCCAACCATTACGGATGGGAAAAGCACAATAGAGCGCTTCGGGGAAATAGAAATTAAAGACCGAACCAACGGAACGGTTGATATTCGGCGCTTGTAGAACTTGGTACTGCTGTTCGGGCGTGGCGGTATTGAAATAGGTTTTAGTGATGAATGAGCATCCTATACCTGGGCGCACGCCAATTTCAAAATGTTTGCTTTTGTAGAAAGGCACTTCCAAGAAGACATAAGGTGCTATTGCGTGTCCTAAGAGGTCTTTATCCCCATTTCGCGTAGCATCTAATTTCCAATAGCTGAGTGCCACACCTATCGCTGCATTATTCCAATCGCGTAGGGCTTGCCACTCAGGATGAAAAGCGAGTGCGAGTTCTGCCCCTACGGTTGGTGTCCATTGGTTTTTCTGCCCAAGCATCACATCCACCTTACCATCAGGCATGATAGCTCCACCTCGCAGCGAGAGACGATAGTCAATAGGTATCGTATCTGCGTGTGCAGATAGGAGCCCAAGCAGCAATATGGCGATGAGTATTTTTCGCACTAAAGACTAAAGAGTTGATCTTCGATCATATATACATATTCAACAGGTATGCCGCGGTCCACCAAATGGCGTCTATCAGGGCGGAAGAGTGCATAAAACTCCTTGGCAGTCTTGCACATATTTCGCGCTTCGCGATAGTTCTCAAAAGCCATCATACGGTCGCCCCGCAAAAGGAGGCAATGACCATAATTGATATAATCCTTTGCGTCCCCTGCCGTTTTACGCAGTTTTTGCACTAACATCTGTTCTGCCTTATCCAAGTGTTCCCACATCATTTCCATGTTTCCTATGGATAGGAACATAGCGGCTATTTTCTGTTTGCGTATTAGGTCATCTCCTACTATCACCATATATAGCCATGTCTCGGGTAACATCTGGACTAATCCAGCCATGTATTCTCGTTCAGAAGATGGCATTATCATCTCTTCTATTTTAGGAGCTGCGCCCTGCATTCCTGTTTGGTCTAATAAGTTCTGCAGTTCAGGAGGCAGATTATGCATTTCCAACTCTCCCGATGCAATCATCTCTGATATATTCACCTTCACCGAGCGTATGATAGCGCATAGTGTATCGAACGCATGTTCTCCATCTCCGATGGCTTCCACAAATAGTTCTTGCAGTTCTCGGAAGAAATCTATTCGCACATCGTAGTGCGCGAGGAGTAATAATACATTCGCCAAGCATTGTTCTGCCACGATGGCATTTTCCGAGCGAATACCCTCTATGAGTACACGCAATATGTCTTCGGAGAAACATTCGCGCAGATTACGTGTTAGGGCTGTGAGAGCCATGAGGGCTATATGCGATTGCGAAGAGTTATTCAGCACATTGCTCAACCACTCCAAATCATGGGGTTTAAACTGGATACAAGAGGAGAAATAATGCATGATAGACTGCATATTTTCTCCGTTGAAACCGTGCATTCTTGGGGATAAACCTCTTTGGATACGCAGTTCTGCATAGACAGCATCCACGAGGCGATAGGCTTCGCCTGTCAATTGATTGAGCTGCTCATCTTGCTCCGCTTCGTCCGTGATGAGCCATTGGGAGAAGAGGGCTTCATTACGCTCAAAAACAGAATGGTAGGTTTGCTCAAAAGCATTCCCTTCTCCTAACTCGTTCAACCACGAGCGAACGACGACAAGGGCATGCTTAATCATGCGCTCCCCTAAAGCGCGCTCAATAGTGATTACTTGTTCCTCTAATGGTTTCATCAGCACTCTTCCTTTATTAGATAGTCATTGCGTGTGGGACTATTACGTATCACTAATTCCGCTAAGAATCCAGCGAGGAAAAGCATACAACCTAAAATCATCATCAGTATAGCAATATGGAAATAGGGGTTGGTGCCGACGAGCATCGCTTTAACCCCCGCAGCCAAGGCATGTAGTTTCATAGCTCCCACTACCACAACTGCCACAAAACCAACGAAGAACATCAGGCTGCCGACGAGTCCGAAGAAATGCATAGGTTGCTTACCAAAGCGGTTTAAGAACCATAATGTGAGTAGGTCTAAATAGCCATTTACGAAACGACTGATACCAAATTTAGAGACGCCAAACTCGCGTTTGCGGTGCTGCACTACTTTCTCGCCAATCTTGGTAAATCCTGCATTTTTAGCCAAATAAGGGATGTAACGGTGCATTTCAGAGAATACCTCTATATTCTTCACCACCTCATTGCGATAGGCTTTGAGTCCGCAGTTCATATCATGCAGTTTGATACCTGTGACGCGGCGTGCGGTGGCGTTAAAGAGTTTGGAAGGCAGGTTTTTGGTCAGTTTATTATCAAATCGTTTCTGCTTCCATCCGCTCACGAGGTCAAACCCATCTTCGGTAATCATCTTATAGAGGGCAGGTATCTCTTCGGGCGAGTCTTGCAAGTCGGCATCCATGGTAATAACCACTCCACCCTTTGCGGCTTGGAAACCACAATGGAGCGCAGCAGACTTACCATAATTACGACGGAAGCAGATACCTTTTATCTCGATATTCGCGTCATTCTTCTCCACCTGTAACTGCTTGATAACCTGCCACGAATCATCTGTAGAACCATCATTTACAAAAATTATCTCGCAACTCTTTTTCTCCTTCTCCATCACTTGAGCAATCCACTCATAGAGAGGAGTTAAGGATTCCGCCTCGTTGAACAAAGGCACTATGATTGAAATATCCATATTATAGATTTTTATATTATTGCATCATCATTATCAAAAAAAATTTTCATCTTTTTGCCTATTCGGCTGCAAAGGTACAACTATTTTTGCACATATACAAGTGTTTTTTGCGAAATTTCTTGCACAATTGATTATTTTTTACTACCTTTGCAGCCGATTTAATTTGCGTAGGTATGCGCATACGCGAAAATACACGCGAAAGAAACAGCCCAAAGCGCAGAAAAAAAGACACTTTGAAAAAGAGCATAGCACATATCATTTCGTCCCTTTTCCTCCTCTTCTATATGGGAGGAGTGAGTGCCTATGCCCAGCAGGTGGATTCACTTCAATTGGATACGCTTAGCGCAGACACACTTAGTGCCACACCTCTGCGGCCTAAGAAAGAGAGTTCCATCAAGGCGCCTATTCATTATCAGGCGAGTGACTCTATGGTGATGATGGGTAATGGAACGGCTTTTCTGCATGGTAATGGTGACCTCAAATACGAGACGATGCAATTGACAGGCGATTTCATACGCATGAATATTGATAGTAGTCAGATATACGCAAGCGGAGTATGGGATAGTTTGAACTACGAATGGAAAGGAAAACCCGTATTCAAAGACAATAAAGACGAATACGAGACCAGCGAGATCACTTATAATATAAAGACGCAGAAAGGATTTATCCGCCGCGCGGTAACGCAGCAAGGAGAGGGATATATTATCGCTGACAAGACCAAGAAAGCCGAGGGAGATGTGCTCATGATGGGCGGTGGGCAATACACCACTTGTGATAACCATGACCATCCGCATTTCTACCTCAAGATGACCAAAGCCAAAGTGAAACCTGGCGAATATATTGCCACGGGTCCCGCCTATATGGTAGTGGGCGATGTGCCTCTACCCCTCGCCATTCCATTTGGTTTCTTCCCATTCAATAAGACCTATTCAAGCGGACTAATCATGCCGAATTTCGGTGATGATTATAGTCGCGGTTTTTACTTAAGCGGATTGGGTTATTATTTTGCTATCAATGACTACATAGACCTACAAGTGACTGGTGATATTTACACACGAGGCACATGGGCCATACGCGCTCAATCAAAATATATCTGGCGTTATCATTTCTCGGGTAATCTGAGCATTAACTACCGTAACGATGTGATTAGCGAAAAAGGTATGCCGGATTATGCGGTGAATAAGAACTTCAGTTTGCAATGGACACATCAGCAAGACTCTAAGGCCAATCCTTATTGCACTTTTTCAGCGAGTGTTAACTTCGCCACCAGCGGTTACAACCGCAGTAATATCAATGGTTATTACAATCCAAACATATACGCAGAGAATACCAAAAGCAGTTCGATTAGTTACACACAGCGTTTTCCAGATAGTTCGTGGAACTTGAGTATGTCTGCCAGTTTGACACAAAGCACCCGCGATTCAACCATCTCTCTCACCGCGCCTGAGTTAGCGGTGAGTATGAGTAGTGTTTATCCATTCAAGGCCATGCGCGAAAGCATCCTCAAACGCAAGGGATTGACGCCAACAGGCAAAGAGAAATGGTACGAGAAAATAAAACTCAGTTATACGATGAATGGCCGTATAGCCGCCAATAATATCAAAGAGAAAGATTTCTTAAAATCAAATTTCTTGCGCGATTGGCAAAGTGGACTCAACCATCGTATTCCTATCAATGCAAGTTTCATGCTATTCAAATACATCAGCGTCACGCCAAGTATTAACCTGCGTGACCGCATGTATTTCCAGCGCGTAGATCAAGCATGGGACTATGATGCACAGCAATTAGCTCGTGACACCACATATGGGTTCTACAATGTGTTTGACTTTGATGTCAGCCTCAGCATGCAGACCAAGTTGTATGGTTTCTACACGCCGCTCAAGAAACTATTCCCCAAAGGACGCGTGGAGAAGTTCCGCCATGTAATTACTCCAAGTATCAGTATTAGTTACCACCCTGATTTTGGTAGCAGCACTTGGGGTTATTATGGCAGTTATGACCAACCTGTATATACCAACGAATTAGACGACAAGGGTAAGAAGATACAAAAAGTGGACGAGGCGGGCAATCCTATTTACCAGCACCAAGTATATTCACGATTCCCGAATGCCATCTTTGGTAATGCTTCGCGAGGTATGTCTGCCACACTTAATTTTGGTGTGGATAATAACCTGGAGATGAAAATCATCAACAAAGATGACACCACTGGCAAAGAGCCATACAAAGTGGTGAGTTTGATTGATAAATTTGAAGTAACTGGAGGTTACAATTTTGCAGTTGACTCAATGAACTGGAGTCCTTTTAGGGTTAATGTACGCTTAAAATTCCCTAAACTTAATAACTATACGCTCACATTAAATACTAATTTAGATCCCTATATGTACGAGTTGAACGCATTAGGCACACCGATTCGAACAAACAAACAATATTGGCATAACGGCATGTTTCCGCGCTGGGATGGTTTCCGATGGAACTTCAGCTACTCTTTCAGTAACAGCACCATTAAGAAATGGAAAGACGCCATTACCAAGCGACGAGGAGAAAAAGTTCCTACCGAGAGCACACCTACCGACGAAGCCGATATGAGCGCTATTGAGAAAGGAGAGGACGGATTAGACAAGAACGCCAAACAAAACAACAAGACACCTGAAAAAGTAGATGACGGCTATGTAAAGACAGAATTTCCATGGAGTTTTAGTATCAATTACTCGTTGGCATATGCTCCTGGAAGGACTTTTAACTACGAAAAAATGTACTACGACATGGAATGGATTAATAGTCTTAGTATGAATGGTAATATAGGTTTAGGCAAAGGGTGGAAAGTGAGTGCCAGCATGACTTACAACTTTGAATACATGCGCGTGACGAGTTGCGTTTTTAACATAAGTCGCGATTTGCATTGCTGGAACATGTCCGCCAGCATTAACCCTATAGGACCATTCAAGAGTTATACATTCCATATTGGTGTGAATGCATCCATCTTGAGTGACCTTAAATACGATAAGAATAGTAGCCAAAGCACAAATAGTCGTGTCAATTGGTGGTAATAGTGTATAAAATTTAAAGAATAAAGATATGAAAATTGAAAATTTGAAAGTAGTAAGTGCAACTTACGAATTATACCTTGCCGATGAGACTGGCAAGGAAGAGATGTATGAAAAAACAACTGAAGAGACTCCACTCGTTTGGTGTCAAGGTGAAGGAATGATGCTACCTGCTTTTGAAGCAGCGATGGAAGGCAAAGCAGTGGGCGATAGTTTCGATTTCGTTATTCCGTTTGCAGATGCGTATGGTCCATACGAAGAAGAAGGACTGATGGAACTGCCTAAGAAGATGTTCTTCAATGGCGATGGCGAGTTTGACGAGGAGCGTGTTTTTGTAGGAAATATCATCCCTATGAATACTACAGACGGTCAGGTTATCAAGGCACAAGTGGTAGAGATAACCGATGAGACAGTAAGCATTGACCTCAACCACCCTTACGCAGGTATGGACTTGCATTTCGTAGGTAAGATCATCGATATCCGTGATGTGACCGAAGGCGAACTCCAAGCTATACGCCATAGAGGTTGTGGCGGGCACTGCAAAGGAAATTGTGGTGGCAACTGCGGAGAAGGCAACTGCGGAGATGGATGCGAGAACGGTTGCGGAGATGGATGTCACTGCGGAGAATAAGATTACACAAAATAAATATTAACCAATAATTATTACAAACTATGGCAAATATTGTAGCGATAGTAGGTCGTCCCAATGTAGGGAAATCGACCTTATTTAACCGCTTGACGGGTACTCGTCGAGCGATAGTGATGAACACCGCTGGCACCACGCGTGACCGTCAATACGGCAAAGCCGATTGGTGCGGCAGAGAATTCTCAGTGATTGACACAGGCGGTTGGGTAGTCAATTCAGATGACACTTTTGAGAGTGAAATCAATAGACAAGTGGACCTGGCTATCCGCGAAGCTGACGTGGTACTGCTTGTAGTGGATGTGAACGAAGGTGTTACGCAGTTTGACACCGAGGTGGCACACCTACTCCGCCAAGCGAAGAAACCAACTATCTTGGCGGTGAATAAAGTGGATACATTCGAGAACCAATACGGTGCGGCAGAGTTCTATAAATTAGGTCTGGGCGAACCATTCATCTTATCAGCCGAGAATGGATTGGGTACAGGCGACTTATTGGACGAAGTGGTGAGCCGTTTCCGCAAAACAGACACAGACGAGGAGGTAGAGGAACTACCACGATTCACCATTGTGGGTCGTCCTAACGCAGGTAAATCCAGTATTCTCAATGCTTTCATCGGCGAAGAACGCACTATTGTGACCGATATACCTGGCACCACTCGCGACTCTATCTACACACGATATAACAAGTTCGGCAAGGACTTCTACCTCGTGGACACGGCAGGTATTCGCAAGAAAGCCAAAGTGACCGAGGATATGGAATACTATTCTGTGGTGCGCTCTATTCGCGCGATTGAGAACTCGGATGTGTGTATTCTGATGATTGACGCCACGCGAGGTATTGAATCACAAGACCTCAATATTTACTCGCTCATTCAGAAGAATAAGAAAGGACTGGTGGTATGCGTCAATAAATGGGACTTGGTAGAGAGCAAGACAACACAAGATATCAAAGGATACGAGGATGCTATCCGCGAGCGTATTGCTCCTTTTACTGATTTCCCTATCATCTTCACCAGCGCGCTTACCAAACAGCGTATATTCAAGGTAATTGAGACCGCTTTAGAGGTATATGAGAATAAAAACAAGAAGATACCTACTGCACAACTGAATGATAAGTTCTTGCCACTCATCGAGAACTATCCACCACCAGCAATCAAAGGTAAGTATATTAAAATCAAATACTGTACTCAGTTACCGAATACACAAATCCCTACTTTTGTATTCTTTGCTAATCTGCCTCAGTATGTTAAGGAACCATACAGACGATTCTTGGAAAACAAACTGCGTAGTTGGTGGGATTTCAAGGGTACTCCTGTACAGATTTTCATTCGTGCTAAATAAGCGTGTGGCATAGTGCTAAATAAAGCGCATTATTAAGAAAAAGTATAACTTTTTTCTTAGGTGCTTGCATAAATAAGATTTTTTTCGTACCTTTGTGCGCTTTTTGTATGAAGATAATTGGATTTATATATTACCAAGGTGGCAGCGAGATGATTTTGAAGGGCGACTCATGCCTTTTGAATGGCGGCAAACCATTGTTCATTCCTGATTGGACGACAGCATTGGGTGTCACACCTTGTAGTATTATACGCGTGAGCCGCATGGGTAAGGAGATTGCTCCGCGCTTTGCCCATCGGTATTACGATGCAATCGCTCCTGGTATGGACTTTGTGGCTATGGATATCCTCGCGCAGGCGCAGCACGACCAACGGAGTTGGACCAAAGCGCTCGCCTTTGATTATTCGCTCGCGCTCGGGCAATGGATAGCCAAAGAGGAATGGGAAAAAGCTCAGAAAGATGAGCAGTTCAGCGCAGAGCCCATCATCCGTCCAGAAGAGGCTATTGCCGAAGTGAGCAAATGGATGACCATTCGCCAGGGAGATTTGATATATATCCAGCAAGCACAGCCCCCCAGAGCGGTACAGATGGACGAAGTGATTACTGCCACTATTAATGGCGAACAAAAACTCTATTGTAAGATTAAATGACACAAACCAGATACATATTATCTCTTCTCGTAAGTCTCCTACTCTGCTTGTCATCACAGGCAGGCATTCATCAGTATGCAGAGCAGTCTATCCTTAGCGAAGGTAATTGGGTGAAAGTACGCGTGAGTGGAACGGGTGTGTGCCGTATGCGTTTTGACCAGATACGCCAAGCAGGGCTCAACCCACAGCAATTGCGTGTCTTCGGGTATGGCGGTGCACAGTTAGAGCAAGATTTTACGAAGACCAAGATTGATGACCTGCCACAAGTGCCTGTATATGTAGGTGATGATTATGTATTATTCTGGGTACAAGGTCCATATAGTTGGCAATATAGTGGTTCGCGCTTCATGCATACACGCAATACCTATTCTAACTACGGTTATTATTTCTTGACCGACAATAGCGGCGAGATGATGGCAATGCCTTATGCAGAGGAGATAAGCGGTACGCCTACAGATATATATACCTATACGAATTACCAGATACACGAGTCTGACTCTATCAACTTGGTGGACAAAGACGGTAAGTCTGGTGGCGGAAAGCACTTCTACGGAGAGACATTTAGCGTAAACGAGAAAATGGTTTTCTCCTTTAATACTCCTAATGCGATAGAAGGAGAGATGGGTAGTGCTTACATAGATGTGGCGGCTTATTCTGCCTATAGTTCATCTTTCACCATCTCTATCAATAATAGCACCAAGCAAGCTATTTCTATTGCGCCATACGGAAATGACCACTTCGTTCGTGCTAATGTAGGTGCACTCAGTATGCGCGGGAACATGGCTGCAAACAAGCAAGAGGTAGCCCTCACGATGCAATGCAGTTCTGTCAACGCAACAGGTTGGCTCAACTATATTGAGCTTATCACTCCATGTAGTCTGCAGATGAATGGCAGTTGGTTGCCTATACGCAGTACTGTGAACTACAAAAATAGCACACCTATCCGTTTCCACTTGCAAGGAGCAAACGAGCATACGCACATATGGGATGTAACCAATAAAGCAGCCATCAAGCGTGTTCCGACTACGATGCAAGGAGAAGAGATGGTTTGGGTTGGGTCACAGCAACAAGGCATCAGCGAGTTCGTGGCTGTTAATACACAAGCCAATAGCGAGTGGATAACTGCGGAAGTGATGGGTAAGGTGCCAAACCAAAACCTGCATGCACTGCGCAATATTGATTATGTGATCATCTGCGCAGACGGATACCAATCTATAGCAGAGCAGTTAGCTAAGGCACACCAGGAGAAAGAAGGCATTACTTGGGCTGTTGTTACCGAAGAAGAGGTATTCAATGAGTTCTCATCAGGTACGCCTGACGCAACGGCATATAGATGGCTCATGAAAATGCTCTACGATCGCGCAGACGGCACCAATGCCAAACCACGATGGTTATTACTCATGGGGCATGGCACATTCGACAACCGCAAACTATTGGGTGAGCGCTCAGGTAGCCGTATATTGCTTTCTTACCAATCCAACAACTCTGTACACGAGGTGACAGCCTACGGCACGGATGACTATTTTGGATTCTTGGATGATAGCGAGGGAGCAATCGACACACAAGGACGAATGGACATTGGCGTGGGACGCTTACCTATCAATAACACCACAGAAGCACAGGAAGTAGTAGATAAACTCATTCGCTATATTCGCAATGAGCAACCTGGCAAATGGAAAAATCAGATTATCTTCCTCGCGGATGATGGGGATGGTGGAAGTCACACCGAGACAGCTGAGGGAGGCGCAGAGAGAGTACGACTCAACAACCCTGATTTCGTAGTCAATAAGATTTACCTCGATGCCTATCCACAAGAGACAAACGCCAGCGGTGAGAGTTATCCATTGGCGAAGAATAAACTAACCAATCTACTTAAGAGCGGTGCATTATTCTTTGATTATTCAGGTCACGGAGGATATAATGCTATCACCAGTGAGTCTATTCTCAACATAAAGGACATAGAGAACATGACGAATAAAAACCTTGCTTTCTGGTTCTTTGCATCATGTAACTTTGGTCAGTGGGATAGTGGCCAGCGCTGCGCAGCGGAAACAGCAGTACTCAATCCTAATGGCGGTGCAGTAGGTGTACTAGCAGCAACACGCACCACATACGCACAGCAAAACACCAACCTCAATCGCAGCGTATGCGACACCCTCTTTGGACACACAAATGCTTTCCACTACGAAATGACATTAGGAGAGGCTATCGCGATTGGAAAAAATCGCCTCGGAGATGATAGTAACAAACTGCCATATTGCTTACTTGGGGACCCAGCAATGCGCCTCAACTACCCTACTCAATACCAAGTACAAACCACCACAGAAATGGACACCCTCAAAGCCTTGGGAGTACAGACTGTAGAGGGACAAATCATTGACGAAGATTCACAAGTGGTGGCGGACTTTAATGGCAAAGTGGACATTACTGTATATGATAAATTGCAAGTCATCACCACACGAGATAATGATAACAAGACCGACGAGGCTGTAGAAATACCATACAACGATTATCCTAACAAACTCTTCTCAGGGTCTGCAGAGGTACAAGAAGGACGATTCCAATATACCTTCATGGTGCCTAAAGATATTCGTTACAACTATGGCAATGGTCGTATTATCTATTACGCCTACACCACCGACTCGTTAGAACTAGCCGAAGCAGTAGGACATTTTGAGGAGTTCATCATTGGCGGTACAGGCAATATATTATCTGCCGACACACTCGGACCGCAGATGCATATCTATCTCAATACACCTACTTTCCGTAGTGGAGATAAGACCTACGCCACACCACGTTTCTTCGCCGATATTCATGACGAGAACGGAATTAACACAGCGGGAGCAGGTATTGGTCACGACTTGATGCTCATCATCGACGATGACCCTAAGCAGATTTACACACTCAATGAGTATTTCACCGCTGCGAATGGTAGTTACCAAGACGGACAAGTGAGTTACCTAATGGAGGAATTACCTAACGGACCACACTCACTCACCTTCCGCGCATGGGACTTGCTCAATAATAGTACCACACAGACACTCAATTTCATCATTGAAAAAGGATTAGACCCATCTATCAGTTCTGTGACTACCTACCCCAACCCTGTACAGGAAACGGGCATCATGAATATCGCTATCACATACGATCAACCCGATGAATTGCTACAAACAGAAATATACATCTATAATATAAATGGACAACTCGTTTGGAGTTATACACAAGATAATCCAACTCAAGTGCAATTAAATATACCTGCATTAGGATTACAATCTGGCGTATATATCTACTCCATTAAGACCAAATCTGCTACAAGCAAATATAGTATCACTTCTGGAAAAATAATCGTAACTAAATAATCACTCATAAACTATTCGCATTACAGCCTATGAAGCATATCGCTCAAACATTTTAAGAAACAAGACAAATATTAACAATAAATACATAACAAAATGAAAAAATTACTTATTTCTCTCACAGCTCTTCTCTTCGCTACTACAATGAGCGTACAAGCTGTTGATGACACAATGAACCCACTGATTACCTCTATGCCTTCTCTCTCTATCGCGCCTGACGCTCGCGCTGCAGGTATGGGTGATATCGGCGTGGCTACCACAGCAGACTTCAACTCGCAGTATTGGAACCCAGCCAAGTACGCTTATATGTACTCTAAGGGTGGTATTACGGCCAACTACACCCCATGGTTGCGTAAATTGGTAGGTGACATTGATTTGGCTTACCTCGCTGGTTTCTATAACTTCGGTGACCTCGGTGGCGGTATTGGTGCTTCATTCACTTATTTCTCTATGGGTGACGTAGCGCTCACAGACGGCAATGGACAAGTTCTGCAGAATGTGCGTCCTAACGAGTGGGCATTAGACCTCAGTTACTTCCGCAAACTGCACGAGTACGTATCTATGTCGGTAGCAGTTCGCTTCTTGTACTCTGACCTCAATAATGGTTACAATAGTTCTATGGGTGGCGGCACAGAGATGCACCCAGCATGGACTATGGCTGCTGACGTAGCGCTCTACTATCGTCAACCAATCGAGTTGCCAATGGGTACCAGCCACTTCAACCTCGGTTTCACATTGAAGAACCTCGGTGGTAAGATGAACTACGCTGACGATGGAAGCAGCAACTTCATTCCTGGTAGCATGAATATCGGTGTAGGTTATGAATTACCATGCGACAAGTACAATTTCTTGACCTTCAATGTGGAGGCTAATAAATTGCTTGTGCCAAGCCGTAACTCTAAATATACCGAAGGATTTGATCCAAACGATGAGACCACATGGCAGATGAGCCAAGTAGAATACTCAAACCTCAACTCTGCTAAGGGTTGGTTCCAATCTTTTGCTGACGCTCCTGGTGGTTTAGCTGAGGAGTTCCGTGAGGTGCGTTGGGGCGCTGGTATCGAGTACTCATACAATCATCAGTTCTTCGCTCGCGCTGGTTACAGCTACGAGAACTACTACAAAGGTAACCGTAACTATGTTACCTTCGGTGCTGGTTTCCACCTCTCTATCGTAACCTTGGATGTGTCTTACTGCGTAGGTTTAGCAGCAAGCAACCCATTGGATCAAACCATGCGCTTCACACTTGGCTTCGACCTCGCAGGTATTGAAGACCTCGTAAATAACAAGAAATAATCCTAAATACTCATTCCATGCGTATTGGTTTTGGATATGATGTACATCAATTCTCCCCTAACCGCCCACTGTGGTTAGGGGGGATTGTTATTCCTTCCGACAAGGGTCTATTGGGTCACTCTGACGCAGATGTGCTCATTCATGCCTTATGCGACGCCCTATTGGGCGCTGCAGCCATGCGGGATATCGGATATCATTTCCCCGACACCAAAGGCAACGAATACGAGGGTATCGACTCTAAAATCCTTCTTCGCCGTGTAATGGCTATGCTGCGCGAAAATGGATACGAGTTGGGCAACTGTGACATCACTATCTGCGCGCAAGCACCGAAACTCAATCCGCACATTCCTGCAATGGTGGAATGTTTGGCGGAGGTGATGAGCGTAGATGTATCGCGTATAAACATCAAAGCCACCACTACCGAGCATCTCGGTTTTGTGGGAAGAGAAGAGGGAATGGCGGCATATGCTGTTGCCTTGATAGAACAGAAACACTAAACACTTATCTTCATCTTATGCGGCGTATTAGTCTATTAATCATTGCATGGCTATGCTCGTTTGCGTTGTGGGCAGAAGCGAATGTGGTCAAGCAGTTATTGCTTGATATTAGTCGTATGGGTGGCGCCCCAGAGGTATTACAAGAAGAGGGACCCTATGTGCATATCCAACTCACAGATAGCACAAGTTTGGAAATGTTTCAAGGAGATAGTATCATCGTAGTGACTACTGTCTGCGCACCGCAATGCTCCTCGTGCGCGCGGGTATATAATAAGGAGTGGCAACTGATACAAACCATCACACCGCCTACTTCATCTATTTTTCCCTTGGCCACAATAGACAAGCAGACGGGCTGTATTAGATGGAAAGATAATGATACATGGGAATATTGATTCTATGGAACTACCTATCTATTTAATCGGTTATATGGGTGCCGGTAAGACTACTGCTGGTAAACTATTGGCGCAGAAATTAGGTTGGCATTTTGTTGACTTAGATGATGCTTTTAGGGAGATACATGGTTTATCTACGGCCGATTATATTCGTCAATATGGTTTGGAGGATTTTCGCAAGAAGGAGAAATATGTAGCAGAGGACTTGGCGGAGTTACCTATTGAGAAAGTGATATACGCCACAGGCGGAGGTTATCCATGTTGGGAAGATAATATGGAGTGCCTGCACGAATTGGGAACAAGTATTTATCTCAAATGGTCTGCCGAACATCTTGCTAAGCGACTCGCATTAACCGACCTGAGTGAGCGCCCTGTATTACAAGGCCGCACAGAGGAAGAACTATTATCCTTCATTGCACCGCAGTTAGAGGCGAGAGAACCCTTCTATAGCCAAGCCGATTATACGCTAATAGTACAGCAATGCGATGAAAAAGCAGACGAATATATTGCTGAGCAATTATACCAGTTTGTGATTAGTAATTTTAGAATTTAGATTTTAGATTGCAAATTTTAGATTTTAGATTTTAGATAAAAAAAACAGCGCCGAGGAGCGCTGATTTTTTATTGTGTACGTAATGCTATTGCGTATAGTTTCATTTGCTTAAGCATGGCCGCCAAACCATTGCTGCGAGTAGGACTCAAATGCTCACGCAGTTGTATCTCGTCAATAAAATACAGGTCTGCTTCGGCTATCTCTTGAGGTGTGTGGTCACTGAGCACACGAATGAGTAATGCCACAATACCCCTTACTAATATCGCGTCCGAGTCACCATGGAAAATCACTTTCCCATCTCGCAATTCCGCCGTAAACCATACCTGTGATTGACAACCATCAATCAGGTTTTGTGCAGTACGGTCTTCTTCCTTGAAAGGAGTCAACTCTTTACTGTAATCTACCAATAATTGGTATCGGTCAAGCCATTCGTCAAAAGAACTGAACTCCTCAATTATCTCATCTTGTATCTCATTGATTGTCATGCCTCTCAAATATAAAATCTAAAATTTGCGATCTAAATTCTAACTTCTCTCCTTAATTTCTCCATTCTCAAATACCCAATGCCTACCAGGATACATCTTCGGCCATTGTTGGTTATGGGTGGACATAAGCACGGTGATGCCTGCTTGACTGATGGAATAGAGCAAATCCATAATTTCTTTACCTGTCTCTGCGTCTAAGTTGCCTGTGGGTTCATCGGCCAAAATCATCTCTGGCGAATTGAGTAATGCGCGCGCAATAACCACGCGTTGCTGTTCTCCACCGGATAATTCATAGGGGCGTTTGTATGCTTTCGTTTCCATGCCTACTTGCTGTAGCACTTCATTCACATGATTACGCATCAGTTTCTTGTCTTTCCAACCAGTAGCACGCAGTACGAAGAGCAGATTTTCCTCTACGGAGCGGTCTGTGAGAAGTTTGTAATCCTGGAAGATGATTCCCATTCTACGGCGAAGGTACGGCAGTTTTCTGCGGCGTATAGCGCGCATATCGTATTCTAATACTTGCGCTTCGCCCTGAGCGATGGGTAATGCACCATAGAAAGTCTTCATCAGGGTGGATTTGCCGCTACCCACCTTACCCAATAGATAAATCATCTCTCCGCTTTGAATAGTGATATTCACATCGCGAAGTACGATTTGCTCTGCCTGGTGTATTTCTACATTCTTATATGCAATTAGTTCGGACATCCGTATATATTTTGAAGGACAGATTAGTCTTCTGCTTGGTTAATTTTCTCTTGTATATCAGCCAATTGTTTCTTGAGTTCATCTATCTTACGCTGCATATCATCCACCAGTTTATTGGCGGTTTTGCTCTTTGAAGTAAAGAAGAGGATATTGTTCTCTGCCGTCTTTATTTCTTGCTGCAGATTATCGCGCATGCGGTAGAGTTTTTGCGTATCATTCATATGCTCTAACTTCTTCGCAAACTGCGCTTTCGCTGCTTCTTTGCGCTTCTGATAGTTTTCTCTCTCTACTTTTTTATTCTCCCGCATGGCGTTGAAGAATTGGTCGCACGCGGATGAGAACTGCTTCCATAAGTCGTCTGAGTACTTACGCGATACTACGCCTACCGCTTTCCACTCTACTTGCAACGCACGGAATTGCTCTGCTAACTCATTCCATTGAATAGTTTCGTTAGCGTCTTGTGCGGCTTGTAGTTTAGCGAATGCTTGTTGTGCGCGCTCTATGAGTGTGCGCTTGGTTTGCAGATTGCTATTCAATTGCTCACGCAGTTCTTTGAAATAAGCTGTCTTGGCATTGAAGAAAGCGTCGCATGCTGCGCGGTACTCATCATAGATTGACTGATTATATTTCTTTGGTGCAAAACCAATAGTGCGCCATTCGGTCTGGAGCGCTTGTATCTGTTCGCTTGCCTTGTCCCACTTAGTGGCTTCCACTTTTCCTTCAGCCTGCATAATAGGCGCAGCGATTGACTTTATTTGCTCAATGATTGCTTGCTTTTTAGCAAGATTATCCTGCTCCTTAGCATGCAACTCGTCAAAGTATGCTTGGTGTTTCTTATTGATGATGGTAGAAGCGGCTTTGAATCTATTCCATAGTTCCTCTCGCAGTTCGCGTGCTACAGGTCCTATCTCAGCCCATTCGTCATGCAATTGCTGCAGCGCACGACTGGCTTCTACTATATTCTCATTATTCTGAAGTCTCTCTACTGCTTCGCAGAGAAGAGTTTTCATTTCGAGGTTTTTCTTGAAATCAAGGTCTCTAAGTTCTATATTTATTTTCACCAAATCATAGAACTGCTCTTGGTATCGTTGGTATTCCTTGCGTAAGTCAGATAGCTTCTCTGCTGGCACAGCTCCTATGCTTTTCCACTCTGCTTGCAACTCACGCATGCGTTGGAGGTTACCCATCACGCTTTCCGCCTCACCTTCAGCGAGTGTTTTCACCTCTTCTATTATTTGCTGCTTGCGGCGGAGGTTCTCTGCTTGCTCTTTGGCTTGTGCTTCTGCTATCTCAGCCTTTTTGGTCTTATACTCAGCTAATAACGCGCGCAATTGCTCCTCAATGGCATCCACTTCTGGCTTCCACTCTTCCAGTGCTTGCCCTGCCGCCTCAGCTGCATCCATAGCGGCTTTTTTAGCGATTTCTATCTCCTCGTGATAGAGACGATAGAATTGATTTTTAATGTGATCAACTTGGTCTTTTACGGCCGTTACATCTTGCTCAATGAGCGTCTTGAGTTCCTCTACCAATTGTTGTCTTTGCTCTGACATATACCTATCTATAATTTGGGATTTACTTTGCGGCTGCAAAGATAGTGATTTTTTTTGAGGTATGCAAATTTTGGGAATTGATTTTGTATTTTTAGTAGGAATTAGTCTAATAAGACAAATAGGGCAGATAGGATACAAACAACTTTTTGAAGCCAAAATTTGGATAATTGAATTATTTTTCGTACCTTTGCAACCGATAAATATATAGATATGAATAAGACGCAACAAGACCAAGCAGCTTTACTCTTCCAATCCAATTGGACCAACCGTGGATATGAGAAGGGTGAGAGTCAGCAATTTTGGCTGGACCTACTCAGTAATGTGTTTGATATTCAGGATATTAGCAGTTTTATTACTTTCGAGGGACAAGTAAAACTCAATCACACCAGTTTTATAGATGGTTATATACCTTCTACCAAGGTGCTCATTGAGCAAAAGGGTAGTCATATTGATTTGAGCAAACCTATTCCTCAGTCCGATGGTTCGCTGCTTACTCCTTTCCAGCAAGCCAAGCGATATGCTGCTGAACTGCCTTATTCCCAGCGCCCCCGTTGGATAGTGGTATGTAATTTCCGCTCGTGGTATGTATATGATATGGAGCAGCCCAATGGTGAACCGCAGATTATCCTTCTCGAGCATTTCCATAAGGAGTACCACCGCCTCGCTTTTCTTGTGCAAACGGGCAACGCCCATCTAAACCGCGAGATGGAGATGTCTGTCAAGGCGGGTAAGATAATCGGTGTTATTTACGATAAACTCCTTGCTCAATACCTTGACCCTTCTTCGCCCGAAACACTGCATAGTTTGAATATGCTATGTGTTCGTCTTGTTTTCTGCCTCTATGCTGAGGACGCGGGTATCTTCGGTAAGAAACAGCAGTTTGGTGATTATATCAAGGATATTCCTGCGCCCCAACTCCGCCGTGCGCTCCTCAACCTCTTTGAGGTGCTGGATACGCCACTCCATGAGCGCGACCCATACCTTGAACCCGAACTCGCTGCATTCCCTTATGTCAATGGTGGTTTATTCACGGTGCAAGACAAGTCTATCCCTCAGTTCACGGATGAACTGCGTGACTTGCTCGTGGGCAAAGCCAGTGATGATTTTGATTGGAGCGAGATTTCGCCTACTATCTTCGGCGCTATTTTCGAGAGTACGCTCAACCCTGAGACACGCCGCTCAGGTGGAATGCACTATACCTCCATTGAGAATATACACAAGGTTATCGACCCACTATTCCTCAATGACCTACGCGAAGAGTTAAATACTATCCTCGCTATCCCACAGGAGAATCGCCGCAACCAAGCGTTGCGCGCTTACCAACAGCGCCTTGGTTCTTTGCGTTTCCTTGACCCTGCCTGCGGCAGTGGTAACTTCCTTACGGAGACCTTCCTGTCACTTCGCCGTTTGGAGAACGAGTGTCTTCAAGCAATGCTTGGTAATCAATCAACACTTGACTTCTTTGATGACCGTATTTTTGTTAATATCCACCAGTTCTATGGTATAGAGATTAACGATTTCGCTGCTACGGTTGCCAAAACAGCATTGTGGATTGCAGAAAGCCAAATGCTGAGCGAGACCGCCAAAATTCTCGCTCGTGATATAGACTTCCTTCCACTTAAATCCTATAGCAATATTATTGAAGGCAACGCCCTCACCCTTGATTGGAATACTGTCTGCCCTGCCGCCGAACTCTCCTACATCATCGGCAACCCTCCGTTTGTGGGATATTCACTCCAAAGCAAGGAACAAAAAGAAGAGTTACTCTCCGTATTTGTTGACGAGAAAGGCAAACCCTACAAAACAGCGGGCAAGATTGATTATGTGGCGGGCTGGTATTACAAAGCAGCGCAAATGATGCAAGGCACTACCATACAAGCAGCGCTCGTTTCTACCAATTCCATCACTCAAGGCGAGCAAGTGGCATCTATTTGGAAGCCGCTAAAAGACTTGTTCAACCTACAAATCAATTTTGCTTACCAAACATTCCGCTGGGATAGCGAAGCTTCTATCAAAGCACATGTGCATTGTGTAATAGTTGGATTTAGTTGCTACAATACTAACAAACCCAAAACGATTTACACAAGTGGAGAACAAACAATAGCCGCTGAAAATATCAACGGATATTTGGTAAATGCAGACAATATTTTTGTAGAAAGCCGAAATAAATCACTTTGTGATATTCCAGAGATGACTACTGGTAATCGCCCAGCTGATGGTGGACACCTTATTATTGAAGAAGAAGATTACGAAGATTTTATTCAGAAAGAACCAAAAGCAAAGGCATATATCAAGAAATTAACAGGCGCTGCTGAATATATCAATAAGAAAAACCGTTATTGTTTATGGCTAAAAGGGATTTCTCCCGCAGAATTGCGCTCAATGCCATTGGTCTTAAAGCGGATTGAATTATGTAAAGAAGATCGTTTAAGCGGTGCTTCTGATAGACAAAAACTTGCAGACACCCCACATTTATTTAGAGAACAAAAAAATCCTGATACATATATCATTGTTCCCGCTACAAGTTCCGAGCGAAGAAGATATATACCTTTGGGTTTTATGGATAAAGATACCATTCCAACAAATTCAGCCGTCATCATCCCCAACGCAACCCTTTACCACTTTGGTATTCTTACTTCCAATGTACATATGGCATGGATGCGTGTAGTATGCGGACGCCTGAAAAGCGACTACCGCTACTCGAAGGATATCGTTTACAACAACTTCCCATGGCCTGCTATCACTCCTGAGCAAGAGGCAGAGATCTCACGCACGGCGCAAGCCATTCTAGATGCCCGCAATCTCTATCCCGACTGCTCATTGGCTGACCTTTACGACGAGGTGACTATGCCTGTCGAACTACGCCGTGCCCATCAAGCCAACGACCGCGCAGTGATGCGCGCCTACGGACTACCCGTCACCACCAGCGAGTCCGACACCGTCGCACACCTATTCAGGATGTACGAACAATTAGCAAAATAGAATAAAAAAGAATAGAGCAATCGCTCTATTTTTTTTGTCTTTTCACATTCCATACCCTTTTCATAACTTTGTGGTCGCATTGGATTAACTTCCCCCAATGCGACTACAATCATGAATAAAATAAATAATCAAACCCAAAATGCAAGACGCAAACAAACAAAGAAACAAAGACGCAAAGCTCTGCGCTGACGCACAGAGAACACAACAAATAAACGATTAGAGGTGAGAGATTAGAGATTAGAGATGAATGACGCGGAGCGAGAGGTTTTTAATAGGAATTTATAAAATACTGATTAACAGGATATTTAACAGAATAAAAGTATCGCTACTACACTCTATTTTAGTTTTACTACTTTTGCATTTACTTGCATAGCTTTTACAAAAAAGACTATTTATAGAGAGGAAGATAAACTACTTCTTGGCTGACCCAACAATAATAAATAGCATAAACATCACAAAAGGTATAGAGAAGGTATATTGAAGGTATAGAGAAGGTATAGTAACTATCAACAAACCTCTAAGTAATCACTATCTTATCTCTAACGCTTAGCTCGGAAATGAGCGCTGAGTAGTGATTAGCTGTTCTTACCATAGGATAACCATAACATACCCATAGGATAACCATAACATAACATGCCAATAAGCGCACATTCGCACTTTATACTATATATACTATAGTATATATACTTTTTGTAGTAATAAAACTAAAAATCAAGTTCTATACTTTAGGGTAAATATTAAGCAAAACTAATAAAAAGCCCCAATAAACACACTTTACACTAAAAAAACACGCATATGTCAAAAAAAGTTGTATCGTCGACCTACTCCCCCTTGTTTTCAACAGGGGCCCCTTTGAATGTTACGGTCGCGTCTTGCCGTTTTTGAAGCGAATGTAATGAGCGCTTTTTTGTAAGTGAGTAAAACGAACGCATTTTTGTGAGCAGCCCATCGTGCCCGTTATGGGTCACGATTAAGCGGAAAGAGAATATTAGCGGGCTGCAAGCTTGCTTGCGAGCCGATAATAGGTGATATACGCTCAAGGCCGCGTAGGCCAATAGCCATGCGGACGATAGGCTGCGAGTTTTTGATTACCTAAAAAATGTTTTTTATATTTTTATCTTGTTTTCTTTATTTTTGTTTCAAAACTAAATTACAGGCTCGTCGTTTGTGGTCACACCTATAAAAAACACCCACGCGCTTGCGTATATCAAAAAAAAGTAGTAAATTTGCACCCGATTTGATAATTTGCACTTATTATGCGCATTAGACTAAGAAAAATCATCACACTCCTATTCGTTATTACAGCATTGCTTCCACAAGCCAATGCCTATACACTCGTCATTGACGCAGGACACGGAGGTAAAGACCCAGGAGCCGTTGGGAAAAATATATACGAGAAAGACCTTAACCTCGCACTCGCACTCAAAATAGGCGAGAAAATAAAACAGCAATACCCTAATGTCAAAGTGGTATATACAAGAGATACAGATGTCTTTGTGCCACTACAAAAACGCTCCGAAATAGCTAATAACAACAAAGCTGACCTATTCATCTCTATACACGCCAACTCATCCGAGTCCAAAGAGTCACAAGGACTTGAGACCTTCATGCTCGGTACGGATAAGATGGAGAAAAACCTCGATGTAGCAATGCGAGAAAACGCAGTGATGATGCTTGAGTCGGATTATAAAACAACCTACCAGGGATTCAACCCGAACTCCATTGACTCATATATCATGTTCGAACTGATGCAGAATACCTTCATGGATCAGTCACTACAGTTCGCTACACTCGTACAACAAAATTGTGTGGAGCAGCTCAAACGAAAAGACCGAGGAGTGAGACAAGCGGCCTTCTGGGTACTACTCAAAACAGCATGCCCCGCCATACTATTCGAAATGGGATTCGTCTCACATCCAGAAGAGGAGAAATTCCTTAGCAATAACGATACATTAGACCAAATGGCACAGGCTATTACAGAAGCCTTTGAATCCTATGCCAAGCACCAAATAACACCACAAACTACACCACAAAACACTAAACCAGCAACCAAACCTACAACCAAACCTACAACTGAACCTGCTACAGAACCGACCGCAAAACCAGTGAGCAATACGCAAAAAACAACCTATTACGCCATACAAATATTTGCTTCGCAAAAACCACTTGAAGCCAATGCTCCTCAGTTCAAGGGATATAAATGCCAATACATCCGAGCAGGAGGTTATTACAAATACTATACCGCCGAGAGTACGGATAGAAGCAAAGTGGAAGAAAAACTGCAACAAGTCAAGAAATCATTCCCAGACTGCTGGATCATCACATTTCAAAAATAAATAGATCAACCTATGAAATACGCACGCGAAATAAAAGTAGGACTCCTAGCAATAATATGCCTTTTCCTATTATTCTTCGGATTTAACTTCCTCAAAGGAATAAATATCTTTACACCTACCAATGCCTATCAAGGAAAATTTGTACACCTACACGGACTCGAGCAACAAAGTCCTGTCTATATCAGCGGATACAAAGTGGGGCAAGTGGACCTAATCGAATATGACTATACACAAGATACCGCATTCGCGGTTTATATATCTATCAACGAAGATGTAGCACTGCCACAAGGAACAACTATGGCGCTCGTGGCAGATGGCATCATGGGAGGTATGGCTATCGAATTACAATTGGCTACCAATCAAGAAATACTCCCAGTTCATTCTACACTTCCTACCACCTACCAACCAGGAATAATGGACGCTATACAAACACAACTCCTTGTAAATGTCAATAAAGCAGTTACGAACATCGATTCACTCATCATCCAACTCCAATCGCAAATACAAGGAGGTCATATCAAATCAACACTCAATAATCTCAATACTATCGCGCAAGACCTTACCGCTGTCTCTGCCGAAATGAAACACATTGCGCAGCAACAAATGCCTTCTATTATCCATAATGCGGACTCTGCATTGGCTAATATGAATACAATCACTACAGATATCAAACAAGCAGATATAAAGCATACAATCAGTCAGTTAGATACTACCATAGCTAAAATAAATACCGTCATTAACGATGTGCAAACACAGCAAGGAACAATCGGTAAACTACTATACGACACCACGCTTTATCAGCATATAGATGCAACAATACTCTCCGCTGACTCACTCATCACAGATATTAAGAAACAACCCAAAAAGTATATCAATATATCCGTCTTTGGAAAATAAATAGTTTTGTAGAAAACATACAAAAGTGAGAGTGGGTTTGTTTGTAGATTTTCTAAAATAAAATAATTTTCTACATTGTTTAATACGCATGTAATCAAATAGTTATGTACTTTTTTTACACAAAAATATAAGTAACTATTGCGTATTTCAAACTGCCTATATATCAGTGAGTTATATGTTCATAACTTAGCTAAAATGCTGAAAATGAGGTGTTTGTGCGTAACTTGCGATGAATTAGGCAATTAAAAAGTTCCGTCATTGAGTGCAAATATGCAAAATTTGGTCATTCAAAAAAAATGTACTACCTTTGCACTCGATTTCAAATCCTTGTGCGTAAATCATAAGGAATTTTAACTACCAATAATAATTAATATAATGAACAATGCACTGCAACAGCAATGGAAACAGTGTCAGACCATCTTGGCTGATAACTTGACCCCAAGCGCTTACCAAATATGGTTCGCGCCCATTGTGCCCTTGCAGTTCGCAAACAACTTATTGGTACTGCAAGTCAAATCGCAATTCGTGGCAGAATACATCGAGGAGAACTATATTCAGCTCCTCTCGGCTGCTATCATACGCGTCTTTGGGCAAGGAACAAGATTGGAGTATAGAGCACTCATAGATGCCTCCTCTGGAGCAACAACCATGCTTCCATCCAATACCTCCGCTGCGCCTACAATGCAGCTGCCTATGCAGCAAGTGGCGGTTGCAAATAACCTTGACCCGCAATTGAATAATCAATACACCTTTGATTCTTTCATCGCGGGAGAACCCAATAAATTGGCACGCACGGCGGGTATAGCCATCGCTAAACAACCTGGATACACTGCCTTCAACCCACTATTCATTTACGGAGGAAGTGGAGTAGGAAAAACACACCTTGCTAATGCGATTGGAAACCAAGTGAGAACATACAACCCTCACGCGCGCGTTCTTTATGTTAGCGCGAATACATTCAAGCTTCAGTTCCAAGACGCAAGAACCAATAACAAAATACCTGACTTCCTCAATTTTTACCAGTCAGTAGATGTTCTCATCGTAGATGATATACAGTATTTTGCAGGCTTAAAAGGTACACAGGATACATTCTTCCATATCTTCAACTACCTACAACAAAGCCGCAAGCAACTCATCCTTACATCCGATAGACCACCTGTAGAACTCAGAGATATAGAAGAACGACTACTCACCCGATTCAAATGGGGATTATCGGCAGAGATAACCAAACCCGATTACCAACTCAGAAGAAATATATTGCTCAGTAAAATGCACCGAGATGGTATAGAACTCAATGAAGAGGTGGTGGATTTTATCGCTCATAATGTGCGCAATTCCGTGCGAGACCTTGAAGGTATATTGGCGTCGTTACTGGCACACTCCACATTGGTGGAAAGAGAGATTGATATACAACTCGCAGAGCAAGTAATAAGTCATATAGTTGCTATCCAACCCAAACAAACCTCTATCGCGGATGTGCTCGGAGCTGTGTGTGAGCATTATAACTTGCCAGAGAAAGCTGTTGTATCGCAAAATAGGTCCAAAGAGATTGCACATGCAAGACATATCGTCTTCTATATATGCAAGCAAATGACCAATAACTCATTAGTGGAAATAGGACTACGAGTAGGAAAACGCACGCATGCCACTGTATTGCATTCCATCTCCTACATCAAAGATCAGTTAGAGTATGACCCAGTACTAAGACAACATGTAAATCAAATACAAGCCACATTAGAGCATTGATACAAAAAAAGGAACTCGCGTTCCTTTTTTTTAGTTATCAGTTATCAGTGATCAGTTGTCGGTTTACATCATTCCGCCCATGCCTGGGTTAGGCATTGCTGGGGCAGGGTGTTCTTCTGGATGATCTACGATAACGCATTCTGTGGTTAGGAACATACTTGCCACAGAAGCAGCGTTCTCCAATGCTACGCGGGTTACCTTAGCAGGGTCCACCACGCCGGCTTCGAATAGATTTTCATACACGTCCTTGCGTGCATTGTATCCAAAATCTCCTTCGCCATTACGCACCTTGTCAACTACCACAGCACCCTCTTTGCCGGCATTAGAAACAATCTGACGCAATGGTTCTTCGATAGCACGGCGAACAATCTCAATACCTGTTTGTTCATCTTCGTTCTCGCCTTTGAGTCCTTCTAAGGCTTTTTGTGCGCGGATATACATCACACCGCCACCAGGAACGATACCTTCTTCAATAGCAGCGCGGGTAGCAGAGAGTGCGTCGTCCACGCGGTCTTTCTTCTCTTTCATCTCCACTTCGCTGGCAGCACCCACATTGAGTTGTGCTACACCGCCAGCCAACTTAGCCAAACGCTCTTGCAGTTTCTCTTTGTCGTAAGTGGATTTGGTGGCCGCTATTTGTGCTTTTATCTGACCAATACGCGCAGCGATAGCTTCTTTATCACCTGCGCCATTGACGATAGTAGTGTTCTCCTTGCTTACGCTAATCGTTTCTGCAGTACCGAGCATCTCAATGGTGGCTTGGCTCAATTGGATGCCTTTTTCCTCAGAGATAACAGTACCGCCTGTTAGGATAGCTATATCCTCTAACATCTCTTTGCGTCGGTCGCCAAAACCAGGGGCTTTCACTGCGCAAATCTTCAACTGCGCACGCAAACGGTTTACTACCAATGCTGTAAGTGCTTCGCTATCAACATCTTCGGCGATGATAAGCAATGGACGACCACTCTGTACGGCGGGTTCCAATACAGGTAGTAACTCTTTTAGGTTGCTGATTTTCTTATCATAGATAAGGATGTATGGTTTATCCATCTCAGCGAGCATGGTCTCGGTATTGGTTACGAAGTACGGACTGATGTATCCGCGGTCGAACTGCATGCCTTGTACAACATCAATAGTGGTGTCCATACCTTTGGCTTCGCCGATAGTGATCACGCCGTCCTTGCTAACCATGCGCATTGCGTCAGCAATCAGTTTGCCGATCTCAGCGTCGTTATTAGCGGAGATGGTAGCCACTTGTTCAATCTTATCGAAGTCGTTACCTACTACCACAGCGTTCTTCTTGATCTCTTCCACTACGGTTGTAACGGCTTTGTCAATACCGCGTTTGAGGTCGAGTGGGTTAGCGCCCGCAGTTACATTTTTGAGTCCTACACTTACGATGGCCTGTGCCAAAACGGTTGCAGTGGTTGTTCCGTCACCAGCTTGATCGCCAGTCTTAGAAGCTACTTCTTTTACGAGTTGTGCACCAAGATTCTCTGCTGCGTCTTTGAGTTCAATCTCTTTAGCAACGGTCACTCCATCTTTGGTGATGTGTGGCGCACCGTATTTCTTGTCAATAATCACATTGCGTCCTTTAGGACCCAATGTTACTTTAACAGCGTTGGCCAATTGGTCTACACCACGCTTGAGCGCTTCGCGCGCCTCTACATTATAAGTTATATCTCTTGCCATATGATGTTTAATGTGTAATGTTTAATGTTTAATGTGTAATGTGTGCGGTTTATTTAACGATTGCGAGCACATCGCTTTGACGCATGATAAGGTATTTCTCGCCTTCGAAATCTAATTCGGTACCTGCATATTTGCCATATAAAATACAATCGCCCTCTTTGAGAATCATCTTCTCGTCTTTAGTGCCTTCGCCTGTGGCAATCACTTCTCCGCGGAGTGGTTTTTCTTTGGCGCTATCAGGGATGATAATACCGCCAATTGTTTTCTCTTCTGCAACCGCTGGTTTAACCAGCACTCGGTCTGCTAATGGTTGAATTTTACTCATAGTATATAATGTTTTTTGTCAATTAAGCGTTGTTTTAAAAAGGTCTTTAAGGTCTTTAAGGTCTTTAGAGTCCTTAGGGTCCTTAGGGTCTCTATTATTGTTATACAATTTGTATGCCAGATGTTAAGGACTGCCAAATTGGCAGTATGTGATGGACCGTTATTTGATAAACAATAACTGCACAGAATTGGAATTCTATGCAGTTGTTTCTAAATAATGGTATTGTTGTTGCTTACCACCTACGACCTTTAATACCTTGATAGTTATTGATAATCTGGCACTTCTCGCACTTACTCCAATGGTATGTGATGGTAATACCTAAGTGATACCAACCATCGTTCCAACGCAGTTGTTCCTTGCCATAACGGTCAATGTATGTACCAAAACTGCCACCCATACTAACTCCGTCGCCGTTCTGAGAAGGTGCGAGGGGGTAGGCGTCTAAGTTCATGTAGTGGGTGTCAATAACTCCTTCTTGGATCATCACCTCAACGCCTAAGCTCCAGGAGCGTGATATTTTCCAATTATATCCTAATCCCAATTGGATCATAGGCAGGAAACCAAAAGTCTTGCCTTGTACTAATCGGCGTTCTTTTCCGCTTGGCACACTCTTGTAATAATAGAATTCGTAGTTGTCAATTATGCTTGCAGTCAAAGCGATACCTCCATAAAGGAAAAAACCTGCGCTGCTGAAAGGATAGCATTCTACGCCCACTGCGGGCTGGATGATATAAGAACTAAATTTGCGATAGTCATCGCGAGGTAATGCTAAATTATCAAATTTAACCTTGTTGTTTCCGTTTAACTTACCTCCCATCATTGAGAAACGCAAGTTGCTATGATTGCCAACAGGCATCAAGTAAGCAAAAATCAGCGAACCACCATAACTAAGGTTTTCTTTGTTAAAACCACCATTAAAAGCAACACCCTCATTGTCTGCGTCTCCAAAATAGTACATTGCATTAGCAGTGACACTAAATCCATGAGTCACATGCGGATTGCGAGTGGTATATAAGCCAGTTTGTTTATTCCTGTGCTTTGACCAAAGAATACGCTCACCATTCTCTCTTGCCTGTAGTGGAGAGAGAGAAAAGCAAAGTGCGAATAGCACTAAATAGGATAATAAATTGCGATTGTTCATTGTAATTGGAAAACCCACATTCTTTACAGCACGCAAAATTACAATTTTTTTTTGAGATGAGCAAATGTTTTGTGTTTTTTGTCAAAAAATACTATAATTTCGTCAAAAATTAGACATTTATCAACAAAAAAAAGGAACCCGAAGGCTCCTTTTGGTAGTGCTACCGGGACTCGAACCCGGGTTTACGGCGTGAGAGGCCGTTGTCCTAGGCCACTAGACGATAGCACCTAGACGCTTCTTTTCAAAAGCGAGTGCAAAGGTACTGCTTTTTTTTGAATTGACCAAATTTTTTGAGAAAAAAATGATTATTTTGTTATTTTTTTTGTGTATGTGCGATATTTTTCGTAAATTTGCACGCTATTTATTTGATTTATATATATGAATACAAATTTTGGATTCGTTCGTGTGGCGGCTGCTGTTCCCACTATGCGTGTGGCAGATTGCGCGTACAATGCTGCGCAGATTAAGCTTCAGATAGATGAGGCGTTGGCGTTGGGTGTTGAGATTATCTGTTTTCCAGAGTTAAGTCTCACGGGTTATACATGTGCAGACCTGTTCTTTACACAACAGTTGCAGCAGAACTGTATGAGGCAATTGGAGAGTTTGTGTGCGTACACGAGGGGCAAAGCGATTATTGTGCTTGTGGGAGCGCCGCTAAAAGTGGGTAATGACTTATTCAACTGCGCTTTTGTGATGACTGATGGAGATATCATTGGCGTCGTGCCGAAGGTTAATCTGCCCAATACAGGTGAGTTTTATGAGAAGCGTTGGTTCACGAGCGGACGAGCTACGAAAGAGTTTGTACCAGGAGGTGTTGTGCCACGCATTCCTACGGTGGAGTTGTGGAGCGGAGATGTGCCATTCGGTGTTGACCTGTTATTCGCTACGCGTTATTACACATTCGGTATAGAGGTGTGTGAGGATTTGTGGAGTCCGCTTCCTCCTTCTACTCAATTGGCTATCCAAGGAGCTGAATTGATATTTAATTTGTCCAGTAGTAACTGTGTGGTGGGCAAGCATGCTTTCCGTAGGCAGATGATTACGCAGCAGTCAGCGCGTGTGCATTGTGGATATATATATACTTCTTCTGGCGTTGGTGAGTCTTCTACGGATGTGGTGTTCTCGGGTAGTACCTATATAGCAGAGAACGGAGCTTTGTTGTCTGAAGGAGAACGCTTCCAGCGCGCCAGTTCAATGATAGTGCAGGAGATTGATGTGGAGCGCCTACGCATAGATAGGCAGCGTAATACGAACTTTACCAAAGACCAGGCAGGGCATTACCGTTTGGTTAATGTGGCGCCGATAGAAACGGAAGTGGAGTTTACAGAACCCATTCATCGCCATTTCTCGGCCAGTCCGTTCTTGCCTGAGAAAGGTCAAGAAGATAGTTATTGCATGGATGTATTCTCTATACAAACCAACGCGCTTGCGCGCAGATGGGAGCATACGCACGCGGATACATTAGTATTAGGTATTTCAGGCGGACTGGATAGCACTTTGGCGCTCTTGGTGTGTGTGCAAACAGCTGATTTGCTTGGTTACGATCGCGAGCGTATAATAGGAGTGACGATGCCTGGCTTTGGTACGAGCGACCGCACATATCAGAATGCGCTCCAAATGATGGAGCAATTAGGTATCACCCACCGCGAAATAGATATATGTGATATCACCACGCAGCACCTCAATAGCATTGCGCACGATTTGGATAATCATGATATTACATATGAGAATGCGCAAGCGCGTATGCGCACGCTTATCCTTATGAATCTTGCCAACGAACTCAATGGACTCGTGGTAGGAACGGGAGACTTGAGCGAATTGGCGCTTGGATGGGCCACCTATTGCGGCGACCAGATGTCTATGTACGGCGTGAATGCTGGAATACCTAAGACACTCGTCAAATACATGGTGCGATACGCAGCTGAAAATCTCTATACAGACGAGTTACGACAAATACTACTTGATGTAGTAGATACCCCTGTTTCGCCCGAGTTGCTGCCTACTAATGAGGAGGGAGAAATAGCACAAAAGACAGAAGATAAAGTAGGGCCATATGAATTGCATGATTTCTTTATCTATTATTTCTTACGCTATGGATTCACACGCGAGAAAATACGCTACATGGCCATCCAAGCCTTTGAGGATAGTTATACAGAAGAACAAATAGATAAATGGTTGGCTGTCTTTATGCATCGTTTCTGCACACAGCAGTTCAAGCGCACTTGTATGCCAGACGGACCTAAAGTGGTAAGCGTCAGTCTCTCACCACGAGGCGACTGGAGAATGCCATCCGATGCAAGTTGTATATAATACTCACTACTCACTACTCACTACTCACTACTCACTACTCACTACTCACTACTCACTATGCCTCAGGTACTACACAACATATCCCTTTTACCCTATAATACATTCCGTATAGAGGCTCGCGCTAAACTCTTCGCGGAATATAAAAGTGTGGACGAACTGCGTCAATTATTGAAGGAATACCAGAACGAACAAATCCTTCATATAGGCGCAGGCAGTAACCTCCTTTTTACTCGTGATTTCGATGGACTCGTTTTACATTCCGCCATGCGTAGGGCAAGGGCGCTGGATGAAGATAACGAATATGTGCTTATTGAGGCGGAGAATGGTTTGGTGTTGGACGAACTCATAGAGCAATTATGCGATATGGGCCTTTCGGGTATGGAAAACCTCAGTTATATCCCCGGTGAAGTGGGGGCGTCTGCCGTTCAGAATGTGGGAGCGTATGGCGTAGAAGCAAAGGATGTAATTGTGCAAGTGAAAGCGATAGAAATAGCCACAGGCAACGAACGCATCTTTACCAATGAGGAATGCCAATATGGCTATCGCGATAGTATCTTTAAGAATGAATTGAAGGGTAAATACATTATTACAAGCGTCGTTTACCGCCTTAATAAACAACTCACACCTAAATTAGAATACGGCGGGCTTGCTCGCGAAGTAGGCAATCGCATCTCTATATTGCCTATTCGCGAAGCAATAATTCGCATACGAAAACAAAAACTACCCGAAGTAAATGAAGTGGGAAGTGCAGGTAGTTTTTTCAAAAATCCTGTGGTACCAGAAGAACAAGCAAACGCTCTGCTCGAGCAATATCCCGATATGCCTTATTTCCCTTCACCTCAGGGAGAGGATAGGCTCATTAAAATCCCTGCGGCATGGCTCATCGAGCAATGTGGATGGAAAGGCAAGAAACTTGGTGGAGCACAATGTTATCCAAAGCAACCACTTGTACTTATCAATGCCGATAATGCTACATCCAAAGAAATAGTCACACTCGCAGCAACTATCTGCGCAGATGTGAAAACAAAATTCGGCATCACCATCTCACCCGAGGTGAACTATATATAAATCGTAAATGACTAAATCGTACATATCTTTATGGCTACATTTGTAATCGAAGGAGGACATAAACTACATGGTTCAATCACGCCACAAGGCGCAAAAAACGAGGCATTGCAAGTATTATGCGCAGTGATCCTAACCAAGGAAACAGTGGTTATCGATAATCTGCCTAATATCTTGGATGTCAATAATCTCATCGACTTATTGGCTTCTATTGGAGTGACAGTTGAAAAACTTGCGAAAGGCAAATACGCATTCACTGCTAACAATCTGGATATCAACTATCTTCGCAGTGCTGATTTCCTCAAGAAATGCAATAAACTGCGTGGTTCAGTGATGCTTATTGGTCCGCTTTTGGCGCGATTAGGAGAAGTGACATATGCCAAACCAGGTGGAGATAAGATAGGTCGTCGTCGTTTGGATACGCATTTCCAAGGAATGGTAAACCTCGGCGCTACATTCACCTATGACCAAGATGTGCTGGCATACCGCTTTGAGGGTAAAAACCTTAAAGGCACTTATATGTTGCTTGATGAAGCCTCTGTGACGGGTACTGCCAATATTATCATGGCTTCTGTAATGGCAGAAGGAACAACTACTATATACAATGCAGCTTGTGAACCATACCTTCAGCAGTTGTGTAAGATGCTCAATGCGATGGGCGCGAAGATAAGTGGAGTGGGGTCTAACCTTCTGACGATTGAAGGAGTGAGCGAACTACACGGAGCACAACATACACTTTTGCCAGACATGATTGAGGTGGGGTCATTCATTGGAATGGCAGCTATTACGGGCTCTGAACTGCGTATATGTAATGTGGCGTACAAGGAATTAGGTATTATTCCTGATACATTCCGCAAACTTGGCATACAAATTGATGTAGAAGGAGATGATATCATTATCCCAGCCCAAGAGCATTACCAGATTGAGTCCTTCTTGGATGGCTCAATACTCACAATAGCTGACGCACCTTGGCCTGGACTAACACCTGACCTCTTATCGGTTTTACTTGTGGTGGCTACTCAAGCCAAAGGATCAGTACTGATTCACCAAAAGATGTTCGAGTCACGACTCTTCTTTGTGGATAAACTGATAGATATGGGAGCACAGATTATTCTTTGCGACCCACACAGAGCGGTTGTGGTGGGCCATGACCATACACGCCAACTCAAACGAAACAACATGACTTCACCTGATATCCGCGCAGGAATTGCTATGCTGATAGCTGCTCTATCGGCAGATGGAATCAGTAAGATTGACCATATAGACCAAATTGATCGCGGATACGAGGATATTGAAGCACGCCTCAATGCCATCGGCGCACATATTACGAGAGAGGAGTAACATCCCAATATCCCGTTATCCCGAAAAATAAACAATAGAATATGAAAAAATACCTTATTATATTATTTGCATTATTGCCGCTGTGGGTGGCAGCGCAGATGGTCCAACCAGCCAAATGGTCGGCTACGGAAATGGGCGATAGTGTGCGACTAAAAGCCGCTATTGAACCTGGATGGCATATGTCCATCATTGAGTTCGGAGAGCGTGAGTTTACGCAGGAATACACCGACTCTTTCGTCATCACTATAGCAAAGGCAGAACTGACGCCCATTCGTTTTAATGCCTGTAATGATGTGATGTGTACCGCACCTGAAGTGTGGGAATACCAAGACAATGTACCAAGTGACAAAGTATCAAGTGACAAAGTACAAGCAAATACAGACGATTCGCTCCTTTGGATTTTCCTCATGGGCTTTCTTGGAGGTTTGCTCGCTATCTTTACACCTTGTGTATGGCCTATCATCCCAATGACGGTTAGTTTCTTCCTCAAGCGCACGGATAAAGGGGCTGCGAATGCTATTCTATATGGACTAAGTATTATCATCCTTTATGTGGGACTTGGATTGCTCATAAGTGCTATCTTTGGCGCTTCAGCACTCAATGACCTCAGTACGAATGCGGTAGTGAATATCATTTTCTTCCTCATCTTGATTATCTTCGCGCTATCGTTCTTTGGACTCTTTGAAATCACTCTGCCTGACTCATGGTCCACGGCATTGGATAATAAGGCGCGCTCCACAGGTGGATTCCTCAGCATACTGCTTATGGCATTCACGCTTGTTATCGTCTCTTTCTCTTGTACGGGACCTATTATCGGCACGCTATTAGTGGAGGCAGCGGGGCAAAGTTTATTGGCGCCAGCGGTGGGAATGTTGGGCTTTGCTATAGCGTTGGCTTTGCCTTTCTCGCTCTTTGCTATGTTCCCGCAATGGATTAAGAAAGCACCGCGTTCAGGTAGTTGGATGACTTCCTTTAAGGTTGTTCTTGCTTTCCTTGAACTCGCATTGGCACTCAAGTTCCTCAGCGTGGCTGATCTCGCATATGGGTGGGGTATATTGCCTCGTTGGCTTTTTATTGCTATCTGGATAGCATGCTTTGCGGGCATCGGAATATATTTGCTATGGCATATTCGTGGTTTATCTACAACGCGTAAGATTATCCGTACTATCGTTATCATTCCATCTTTCGCTTTCGCGGCGTACCTCGTACCAGGATTATGGGGAGCGCCCGTGAAAGCCATCAGTGCTTTTGCGCCGCCAATGGAGATAGAAGGACGCGAGGTATTCCATGATTACGAAGAGGGAATGGCGTATGCCCGCCAAGTAGGTAAACCGGTAGTTATTGATTTTACGGGCTATGGATGTGTCAACTGCCGTAAGATGGAAGCCTATGTGCTGGATAACGATAGTGTAAAGGCGCGTTTGCAGAATTATGTGTTTATCGAACTGTATGTGGATGATAAACGCCCTTATAATCAACAAGATGGTCAGTTGTCCATTGGCGATTATAACTCACGCATTCAGCGTGAGCAGTTTGGGGCGAATGCTCAACCATTCTATGTGCAGTTGGACAAGGATGGTAATCAAATCACCGAACCCATTGCCTTCACCACTGACCCAATAGAATTTATCAACTGGCTCAAACATTAACTCCTTAACTCCTTAAACATTAACTCCTTAAACATTAACTCCTTAAACATTAAACATTAAACATTAAACATCCCACATATGTATCAGAAAAAAAGTTACAACCCCAATTTCAACCACGAGTACCGCGAACAGATTAAGCGTACACACGATACCAAACGCTCATATGATACCAAGCGCCCGCCTGAAAAAGAGATGATTTTTGGTATCCGCGCTGTCATCGAGGCTATTGACGCAGGCAAGGCATTGGATAAGGTACTATTGCGCCGCGATATGTCTTCCGCTATAGGGAAAGAACTATTGCTCAAATTGGATGGAACCAATACGCCTATTCAGCGAGTACCCGTAGAGAAACTGAACCAATTCACCGATAAGAATCATCAAGGAGTGATTGCTTTTATCAGTCCAATAGAGTTCTATCCCCTCGAAAATGTAGTGCAATCGCTCTATGATGAAGGTAAGACTCCATTGCTCATGCTCTTGGATGGTGTGACGGATGTGCGTAATTTTGGTGCTATCGCGCGTACATGCGTCTGCGCAGGCGTGCACGCTATTATAATAGGAGCGCGAGGAAGTGCAGCTATCAATGGCGATGCAGTCAAGGCCTCTGCTGGCGCATTACACTCATTACCAATCTGTAAGGTGGAGAATTTGCAGAATACATTGCAATACCTCCGCGATAGCGGGTTGCGTATTGTTGCGGCCACAGAGCATACCGAACGCAATTATACCGAAGTAGATATGACGCTTCCTACTTGTATTGTCATGGGCTCGGAGGAGAAGGGTATATACGAGGAAAACCTCAAACTCTGTACTGACCAAGTACGATTACCGATGACAGGTGTTATCGAATCGCTCAATGTGTCTGTGGCAGCAGGAGTCTTTATTTACGAAGCCGTACGCCAGAGAGGCGGAGTGAACTAAATTCTCACTCTCTAACTCGGCTATAATTAGCTCTTCGCGCCGATTCACTTCCGAGCCAAGCGTTAGAGATAAGTTAGTGGTTGCTTAGAGGTTTGTTGATGGTTCTAATACCCTCTCTATACCTTCTCTATACCTTCTATATACCTCTTATATACCTTATTCTATCTAAACACTGCTGATTTTACAGCGGTGTTTTGTGTTATTATGAGCATTTTTTGTAAAATGTGCTTTGCAAATTTGCATAATTAAAGAAAAATTACTATCTTTGCAGTCGCAAACTCACGCTGGGGTGTCTGTGTGACATAATAGGGTGAGGGAGCAGACATATTGATTGGCGTTTACTAACGCTTGTTTTTGACCTTTTGAAACCTAGGAAATTTCAAAAAGATGATTTCGAAAACAAGGCAGTAGTAGATGCTCATGGGTGTATATCCTGCCCGTGCGTACCTTGAATTGGTATGTGCGTGTGCATTTATATACGCAGCGTGGGTTTCTGCATTGCTTATTCGAATCATCAGGTTTTCCTAGGACCTCAAAAGGCGGATAAGCAATAGAAAGAAATCCGCGTTTTTTTTGTTCTTGGTATTAGAGTGTGTATTACCTTACTGGTTGTCATAATCAAAAAGGACCAACAAGAACTATAAATATGTCATAAAAAAGCAGTACCTTTGCAAACGAAAGTTTAAATAACACAACTATATATTAAGGAGTAAGCCAAAAATCCATAAAAGAGTAGGCGAAAAGATAATAACAATTATTAGTATGGAGAAAGAATCTGTTTCAAAATTTCAGGAAAGAATGCGTTTGATGGGAGAAGGAGAATATTTTCGTAAATCAGTTCCGCAAGATCACGCATCTCGTTTTGAATTATTAGACACTGTTTGGGTTATGAAAGACAATCGTCCAGTTTCAGGAATAGTGTGTGAGATTATAGTTACTATCAAACCAAAACCTCATGGTGGCAAATTAGGGGAGGTTCGTTATAAATTGTCTGATGTCTCTTCTTTAACATCTGCCAATTATGAAGATTGTTTCTTAGAAGTAGATGAAGCCCATTGTTTTGAATCAAAAGATAGTTTATTGGAGAGTCTTACATGAAATGGCGAAAATAGAACAAAACGATACTACTAACTTCAAAGATCGTTATGCTTCCTGCAAAATTTACGCAGAAAATGGAAAGACACTTTTTCGTGAGATTGATAACCAAATACATAAATATAGAAAAATCTATAAGTAATAAGAAACAATGAAACAAAAACTTTTTACACTTTTCTTTGCCTTGATAACATGGGGGACTATTGCTTTTGCTCATGATGCAGTAATCGATAATATTTATTATTTGATAGATAGAATTGATATGACCGCAACTGTTACTTATCGTGGGAATTATCCTGATAGTTATGATGAATATTCAGGATCTGTCGTCATTCCTTCTGCGATTATCTATTATGGCGCTACCTACAGCGTGACAAGTATTGGAAGGGGTGCTTTCGAGGAGTGCCATTCTTTAAACTCGGTTACTATTCCTAATAGCGTAACAAGTATTGAAGAGGATGCTTTCTGGAATTGCACTTCTTTAACCTCTGTCACTATCCCTAATAGCGTGACAAGGATTAGGAGTAATGCTTTTGAGGGCTGCAACAATATAACTTCTGTAACATGGAATGCAAAGAATTGTAATAGTTATAACTTCGGCAGTCAAGTTATATCTTTTACTTTTGGGAATGAAGTAGAGGTTATCCCAAGTTCTTTGTGTCAAGGAATGACAAAGTTAACCTCTATCACTATCCCTAATAGCGTGACAAGTATTGGAAGTGATGCTTTCTATGGTTGCTATCGTTTAACCTCTGTCACTATCGGTAATAGCGTGAAACGCATTGAATATAGGGCTTTCGCTGATTGCTCTTCTTTAACCTCTGTGACTATCCCTAATAGCGTGACAAGCATTAGAGAGGATGCTTTCTACGGGTGCTCTTCTTTAACCTCTGTGACTATCCCTAATAGCGTGACAAGCATTGGAGAGGATGCTTTCTACGGGTGCTCTAAATTAACCTCTATCACCATTCCTAATAGCGTGACAAGGATTAGGAGTAATGCTTTTGAGGGCTGCAACAATATAACTTCTGTAACATGGAATGCAAAGAATTGTGATAGTTATAACTTCGGCAGTCAAGTTATATCTTTTACTTTTGGGAATGAAGTAGAGGTTATCCCAAGTTCTTTGTGTAAGGGTATGGAGAAATTAACCTCTATAACCATCCCTAATAGCGTGAAAAGTATTGGAGAGTATGCTTTCTCTGGTTGCTCTTCTTTAACCTCTGTCACTATCGGTAATAGCGTGACAAGTATTGAAGATTTGGCTTTCTCTGGTTGCTCTTCTTTAACCTCTATCACCATTCCTAATAGCGTGAAAAGTATTGGAGAGCATGCTTTCTATAATTGCTCTTCCTTAACCTCTGTGACTATCCCTAATAGCGTGACAAGTATTGGATATGCAGCTTTCGGATATTGCTCTTCTTTAACCTCTGTCACTATCGGTAATAGCGTGACAAGTATTGGAATTAGTGCTTTCGCTGGTTGCTATCGTTTAACCTCTATCACTATCCCTAATAGCGTGACAAGTATTGGATGGAGTGCTTTCGCTGATTGCTCTTCTTTAACCTCTGTCACTATCCCTAACAGCGTGACAAGTATTGGAGATTATGCTTTCTCTGGTTGCTCTTCTTTAACCTCTGTGACTATCCCAAATAGTGTAAAAACAATCGGTTCTTCTGCTTTTGTAGGATGTGTTCGCTTGGGTAAGATCAGTCTGGGAAAAAATCTGGAAACTATTGGAGCAAATGCTTTTGCAGAATGTACACGCCTCTACGACATCTATTCGTATGCTACCTATCCTCCATTCGCTGAAGAATCTTCATTTGCGAACTACAATGCTTATGTATATGTCCCATGTGAATACAAACGCGATTATATATTGGATGTTGTTTGGGGTAAATTCAAATTCATCGAATGTATTTCCTCCGAAGATATAGAAAATATACAAAGTGACGAAGTACAAAGTACAAAGGTGATAAGAGATGGCCAAGTTCTCATTCTCCGTAATGGTAAGACCTACACCATGCAAGGACAAGAAGTGAAGTGACACCAATTAAAATAACACTATTGTATATTAAGGAGTAAGCCGAACATCCTTTAAAGAGTAGGCAAAACTAAATATTAAATGCTATGGAGAAAGACGACAAACTTGAAAGAAAAAATTATTGTGTTTTTACTATTACAAAGGAGTTTATTGAGAAACATCCTGATAATTACGAACATCTCGTTGCGTTGCAAAGTAATGAAACAGCCAAATATATAAGTGCTAATTGCAACAACATTACTGATACTATTGAAGGACTTGTTCGTATCCAAAATGCCACTAACAAAAGTAAATATATTTATCGTAAGGCGGTGGCTTCATCTACTCATGGGCTTGACGCAGACCATGCCATGCTAAGCAGTAGAAGCATGAAGGTACTTGATATTAAAGAGTATGACGAAATAATTATTAAGAAAACCAACTGGTTTTGTTATTTATGGAATCATTATGACACAACTATACGTGCTCCGTTTAAGGTGGCCGTTATTTTTGGACTGCTCTCATTGACGCTCGGAATATTATCGTTGATAATAAGTTGCGTGTGTTGTAATTGCTAATCATACAATTATCTAATACAATTATGAAAAAAATTTTTACTTTCTTCCTCGCGCTGGTAGCCAATGTGGGAATTATCTATGCCTATGGCACGTCTGTAAACGGCATTTGGTATGATGATTTTAACTGGTCCAACAAGACTGCAACTGTCACTTATTTCGGAATTAGCTACAATAGCAATAATGAATATTCTGGTTCTGTAGTCATTCCTTCTTCAGTTACCTATAATGGCACTACCTATAGCGTGACAAGCATTGGAAATAGTGCTTTCCGTGATTGCTCTTCTTTAACCTCGGTCACTATTCCTAATAGCGTGACAAGTATTGGAGAGCATGCTTTCTCTGGTTGCTCTTCTTTAATCTCTGTGACTATCGGTGAGAGCGTGACAAGTATTGGAAGATATGCTTTCTATGATTGCTCTTCTTTAACCTCTATCATTATCCCTAATAGCGTGAAAAGCATTGGAAATGGGGCTTTCTTAAAATGCTCTTCTTTAACCTCTATCATTATCCCTAATAGAGTGACAAGTATTGGAGATGATACTTTCTCTAGTTGCTCTTCTTTAATCTCTGTGACTATCGGTGAGAGCGTGAAAAGCATTGGAAATCAAGCTTTCGAAGGTTGCTCTTCTTTAACCTCTATCACTATTCCAAATAGCGTGACAAGCATTAGAGATAGTGCTTTCTATAATTGCTCCTCCTTAACCTCGGTCACTATCCCTAATAGCGTGACAAGCATTGGAGAGGGGGCTTTCGAAAATTGCTCCTCTTTAACCTCTGTGATTATTGGTGATGGCGTGACAAGTATTGGAGAGTTGGCTTTCCATGATTGCTCCTCTTTAACCTCTGTGACTATTGGTAATAGCGTGACAAGTATTGGAAATAGTGCTTTCAGTAAATGCTCCTCTTTAACCTCTGTGACTATTGGTAATAGCGTGACAAGTATTGGAAATGGTGCTTTCTATAAATGCTCTTCTTTGATTTCTATTACTATCCCTAATAGCGTAACAAGTATTGGAGATGCTGCTTTCTCTAATTGCTCTTCTTTAACCTCTGTGACTATCCCTAATAGCGTGACAAGTATTGGAGATGGTACTTTCTCTTGGTGCGAATCTTTAACTTCTGTGATTATTGGTGATGGCGTGACAAGTATTGGAGAGTCTGCTTTCTGGTATTGCTCTTCTTTAACCTCTGTGATTATTGGTGATGGCGTGACAAGTATTGGAAATGTAGCTTTCGAAGATTGCTCTTCTTTAACCTCTATCACCATCCCTAATAGCGTGACAAACATAGAATGGGGTGCTTTTCGTGATTGCTCTTCTTTAACCTCTGTGACTATCGGTGAGAGCGTGACAAGCATTGGATCACTGGCTTTCTATAATTGCTCTTCTTTAACCTCTGTGACTATCCCTAATAGCGTGACAAGTATTGGAGAAGAAGCTTTCTATAAATGCTCTTCTTTGATCTCTATCACATGCAAGGCAACGACTCCTCCTACTGTTGGCTCATCCGCTTTTGATGGCGTCTCAAAATCAATTCCTGTATATGTGCCATGTGGATGTGTAGAGGCGTACAAAGCTGCATATGGTTGGAAAGATTTTACCAACATTCAAGGACCATTGGCAGAATATTCGATAACGGTAGGTGTGAATGCTACCCAAATGGGTACTGCCAAAGTGGATATAAATAATGCTTGTGGTGCTCAAATATCAGCTAAACCAAACATTGGTTATCATTTTGTACAATGGAGCGATGGTGTAGTGAACAACCCACGCAGTATTGTATTAACGCAAGATACGGTATTGATTGCAGAGTTTGCAGAAATACCATCATATGTAGTGGAGGTTATCTATAATACAGACCATGGAACAGTGAATGGTCAAGGAACATATAAAGAAGATGAAAAAGTAATACTTACTGCTACTGCTAATGATGGATACAAATTCCATAAATGGAGTAATGGGGTAACAGATAATCCATATACATTTATAGTAAAGTCTGATGTTACTCTTGAAGCTAAATTTACTTCAACCGAAGGAATAGAAGATGTACAAAGTGACGAAGTACTAAGTACAAAGGTGATAAAAGATGGTCAAATCTACATCCTCCGCAATGGTAAGACCTACACCATGCAAGGACAAGAAGTGAAGTAACTACTCACTACTCATTACTAAGAAAACGGAGGCGAGAATGGTTCGTCTCCGTTTTTAGTACTTAATCGCGTCACCGCTCCTCTCTATCAAGCAATGCTCCCAAGAATGTTCTTAGTTCAGTAAACTTCACACGATTATTTTAATCGTAAAAATGATCTTTGACATATTGTAGAGAAAACCTACAGCAATCCTGTCATATAAACAGGAAGGCATTGTAAAGCATTTTCATGTGTAGAATCTTTAGTGTGAAGAATGTATGGAGTTCCCACCCTTTCACTAAATCTATCAATAAACTGATCAATAGAGGTATGGGTTCTATAGTTACTTGATTTCACCTCAATGGGACAGATCTTCTTGCCACGAGAAAGTAAGAAGTCTATCTCGTAGTAGTGCTTATCATCCTTTTCAAATGTGAAATAAAACAATCTATTTCCTGCTGCCACCAACATTTGTGCAACAAGGTTCTCATAAACATATCCTAAGTTAGCTGCAAACTTATCCGATAAGAGCTGTGTATAAATGGTGTTTTCTGTATAATCTTTATCCCAGAAAGCCAAAGTCACGAACAGACCTGTATCACACAAAAACATCTTATAGTAATCATAATTAGCTGATAACGACATCCCTACATTAGGATCGTTGGCATGATAAGCCAAGCGAACCACTTGACTATCCTCCATTTGTGCTAACATTTCTGCTAATCTGTTTTCACTAACCTCACCAATTACACTCGAAGGGATATATCGTTTAGCGTTTTTACTCAATTGCGCAGGAATGGCATTAAACAATCGAGAAATACGTCCCGTAGCATCTATCTTGCGGAAATCTTCTGTGTAGAGTGTAAGAATTTCGCGTTTAATGGTATCTACTTGAGATAGATTGTTGGTTTCTAAGTATGTTTTTACAGCCTGAGGCATACCTCCCACAAGCATGTACAACCGCAAATCACGCATCAAACTGCGATGAGTTTGACCAAATCCACGGCGAACATCAAATTGCTGACGAATAAGTGACATTGTTGTGGTGTCACCCAATGCCCAAAGAAACTCCTCGTAGTCAAGCGGATGCAAAGTGACATGATGTTCCTCGCTTGGGATTGTTATATCTTTCGTATTCTTGTGTAAACGAATTAAAGAACCTGTTTCAATGTAGTCATATCTACCGTCCTGAACGAGGTACTTGATTGCTTGGCGAGCTCGTGGACACTGTTGCACTTCATCAAACACAATCACAGATTGGCGTCTATGCAACGATACATGGTAATGTGCCTGAAGATTGAGGAAGAGAGTATCTAAGTCAGAATAATCATCAAAAAGAGCAATAATATGCCGAGGTGCCATATTGAAGTCTATCACAATAGCTGACTTATATTCTTTTTTAGCAAATAGGTTTACTAAAGTCGATTTACCAACACGGCGTGCACCTTCCACTAATAGAGCACTACTACCATTGCTCATCGTCTTCCATTCAAGCATCTTGCTATACAATTTTCGCTGAAAAATATGTGCTGCCATATGTAAAAGAATTAGAATTTCGCTGCAAATTTACTACTTTTTTTTGATACAAACAAATAAAAAAGCGGAAAAATCGATTATTCGTTTGATTTTCTTTAATTTAACATTTTTCCCAAAAACTTTTAAGCATTATATTTCCTATTTCCCCAAAACTTTTAGGCGTCATATTCCCTGTTTCCCCAAAACTTTTAAACTCCTAAATACGCACGAATACTACATTTACGCAAGCATTTGGGCAAAAAACAACTTTTTTCTCTGCAATATAGCAATAAAAATGTGATGTAAGCAGAATATATAACTAAATCGCAGCACTTAAATTAGCATATTGCATCGTTCGCATCTCGTTCCCATCGTGAACGTCCTCATAGGGTGGGTATGTGTTGGTCCATCAAAAGTAGCAAACATAATAGAGCCATTTTGTTTCAAATAAATCTTTTTTTATAAAAAACCTTGCATAATTGATAATTTTGTTGTACCTTTGCAGCGAATGAATAAAAGAGCACCGGAAATATTATGCCTTCGGAAGGATATAGAGAGTGAGGTAAAGCGCAAAATACGCACTCCATATGACTTTGAGTTTTTAGTGGGTGTTATATGGGAGCGTATGCATGAGAATATTTCTCCTACTACACTCAAACGCCTTTGGGGATATATAGATGGAGCAGAAACAACCCGTCGCAGTACCTTGTGTCTTCTATCTCGATTTTTGGGATATGAGGATTGGGAAGCATACACTATAGCGTTAGCTATGCGTACGGATATAGAGAGTGTAGACTTTCAGGGAGAAGGAATACATAGCGCTGATTTGGAAAAGGGAGATTTGGTAGAAATAACATGGTTGCCCAATAGGCATTGTGTATTCCGCTACGAGGGGGATATGCATTATGTGGTGATAGAGGCTCTTAATAGCAAGTTACGCGTGAATGACCGTTTCGACGCGGCGTGTTTCATAGTGGGTAAGCCACTCTATATAGATCGTCTTATTAGGGGCAAAGCAGCGCCTACATCCTATGCGGCAGGAACAAAAAATGGATTAGTTAGCGTTCGTAAGATATGAGTACAATAGATGTGTCATCTTCTGGTTTCATTAATTTTGCAGAGTTTTCTGCAGAATGGCATGATATAAAACTTCTACAAGAGCGCACTTATACAACCATCTATACCGCATCGCGTTATGGGCGGCGTTTTGTGCTAAAGACACTTTCTTCTAAGTGTGCAGAACTGACCGATTATCGATTGCAACAAGAGCAAGAATTTCAATTGGGAATTCAATTGGTGCACCCCAATATTGTAGCAACTTATGGTTTAGAAGAAATAAACGGAGTGGGGCGCAGTATAGTACAAGAGTGGATAGATGGTATCACTTTAGGAGAGTGGTTGAACTCAAACCCAACTAATACGGCGCGTGAGCGAGTAGTGACTCAGCTATTGGAGGCTATTGATTATTTGCATAGCCTACAATTGGTTCATCATGATTTAAAGGCTGATAATATCCTGATTACGCGCAATGGAAGCAATGTAAAACTAATCGATTTTGGGCTTTCGGCTATAGATGCCACTTTGTCTCCTGTACCCAATGACCCTAAAAGGGATATACAGAAGGTAGGCCAACTGATAGAAATAATAGTGCCTAATAAGTATGGCAGGATAGTGAGGAAATGTAAAAAAGGAGATATCTCAACTATCAATGCGATACAAATGGCTATTTATAAATGCAATCGTATTGTACGCATCATACCTATAGTCTTGTCTATTCTATTATTCATAGTAGCGGCATTACTCTTCTATTCTTCATGGAATGCGAAACGAGTAGAGCAAGAACGATACAATACAATGATAGCACAGATTGATTCTTATATGCTCCAAAAGCAAGATGTGTTCAATGAAATACTCAGTAGAAATAAGATGTATGATATGTCTAATATGCAAGATGTAATGGCTTATCAAGCAATAGTGGATGAAATAGCAAAGCAGCAAAAGGCGCAATGGGCCATACGAGATTCGATAATCAATACATACAATCTGAGTGACCCAATGCGGGAACAGTTTTGGCAGATATGGACCCGTAAGGAGGCGGAACTAACAACAGATGTGATGAAGAAATTGAGTGATAAACTTAAAAGAAACACATAGGTGCATTTAATCAGTACATATAATAAACAATTAAATAATTATGAGATATACATTTTCTGCAAGTAGAGTGACAGGTGGAAATGTGGTGTTTCCAGATCAGTTTGTGATAGATGAAAATACTCAAATGCTTACCTATCGCAAGAAGAAACTTATTGGTTATGAGGAGACTAATATTCGCTTCTCATCTATCGGTTCTGTTTCGCGAAGCGCTGGTTTGCTCTTCTGTGATGTGACGATAGAGACCAATGGTGGTGTAACTATCGTGGCAAATGGTTTCACGCGTTCAGATGCAAATCGTATAGTGCAATTACTGACTAACCGATAAGCAAGCGGCAGGAATAGTATGACAGTACTATACGAGGATAATCATATCATAGCCGTTAATAAGACTTGCAACGAGATAGTGCAAGGTGATAAAACTGGGGATACACCGCTGAGTGAGATTGTAAAGGCCTATATTAAGGATAAATACAATAAACCTGGCGAGGTGTTTCTCGGTGTGACACATCGTTTGGATAGGCCTACGAGTGGGGTGGTGCTTTTTGCGCGTACCAGCAAGGCCCTCACGCGTCTTAATGAGATGTTCAAAAGTCACGAGAAGATTAAAAAGACCTATTGGGCCATTGTGCAGAATGCCCCCAAACAACCACAAGCAAGGCTTGAGAACTGGCTTGTACGCAATGAGAAACAAAATAAATCGTATATTGCCAAGCCTGGAACCAAGGATGCTAAATTGGCAGTGTTGACCTATTCCACAATTGCTACAAGCGATAATTACACACTATTAGAAATACAATTAGAGACTGGTAGGCATCACCAAATACGCTGTCAGTTAGCGGCTATTGGATGTCCTATAAAAGGTGACCTCAAATACGGTGCCAAGCGCAGTAATCCCGATGGTGGCATCAGTCTGCATGCACGGAAAATAGCATTTATTCATCCTGTGAGTAAACAAGAAATATGTATCACAGCTCCCGTACCCAATGACAAACTATGGCGAGCAATAACCCATGATTTAGTATGAAACACTTAGCATTCACGTTTGTTCTTTGTCTATTATCTTTTAGTAGTTTACAAGCGGCCATCTTGCCTGATACTCTCGTTGCCTTTCCTGGCGCAGAGGGTTTTGGAAAGTACACATCCGGTGGACGCGGAGGAAAAGTGGTATATGTCACTTCGCTTGAGGATGACACCGAAGGCGCTATACCTGGTACGCTCAGATGGGCTATTGCTCAATACCCAGGCGAACCCTTAACGATTTGCTTTGCCGTTTCGGGTAACATACAACTCAAAAAAGACTTGCGATTCAATCGCCGAGAGAACTTCACCATCGCCGGTCAGACGGCACCCGGAATGGGAATTGTTATCAGTCATAACAAAGTGAATTTCGGTGGGTCAAAGAACTTCATCGTGCGTAATATACGCTTTCGCGTGGGCAATGCGGACGCAGATGGCAATTTGCTGACAGCCAATGCGGTAGGCGCAGAGAACTGCGAGAGTTTTATCTTTGATCACTGCGATTTCGGGTGGTCAGCTGAAGAGAATATGAACTCTTATGATAGCCACTTCATTACCATACAGCATTGTATTGTACACGAAGGCTTGTTTAATTCAGGTCACCCAAAGGGTTCGCGAGGATATGGATGCCAATGGGGTGGGTCGCCTGCGAGTTATCATCATAATTTGTTAGTACACAATAATAAACGCTCATGTCGCTTTAATGGCGCGCAGAGCAATGATTATGTGGTCTATTTAGATTATATAAATAATGTGGTATATAACTTTGAAGGTGGGTCGAATGGTTGCTACGGAGGTGAGAATACTGCCAAATTAGATGCTGGAGAATATAATGGACTCAATTCAGCCCATGAATGCAATTTTATCAATAACTACTATAAAGTAGGACCTAATACGACCAATAAGAAGATTTTTGTATCTGTAGAGACCGCGCGCTCTGGTGCCACCTCATGGGCGCCAAGCCAATGGTATATCAACGGGAATGTTTTTGATGGAGTGCCCACTGCTACGGAAAATAACTGGTCGGCAGTGCAGAGTAAATCACCTTATAGCAATTTGGATACCTTGCGTGTAGATACACTTATACGCCCTGATACACCATGGTGGCGCTGGACGGCTGACTCTACCTATGGACGATATGATTTCGAAATGTATGCCTATGCTGTAGAGGCGTATGAGACAGCAGAACAGGCATACCAAACTGTGCTGGATACAGTGGGGTGCTGGCCTCGTGATCATGTGGAATTGCGCCTTGTAGAAGATACGAAGCAAGGTAAAAACACCTATTCGGGTAGTAAGTCAAAGAAGAAAGGTATCATTGACCAACCTACTGACGCAGAGGGTTTTTATACTTATCCAGAAGTGCCTGCATTGGTAGATAGTGACCAAGATGGTATGCCAGACGAGTGGGAACTGGTGAATGGATGTAATCCCGAATTGGCAGACCAAAACACCCGTCATGCGAGCGGGTATACAATGCTTGAGATGTACCTTGATTATGCAATGACGCATCGTCCTGTAATGGAGGATGGGTATGTGGATAACACAGAGGACATAGACCAAGTACAAGGTAACGAACTACAAAGTGCAAAGGTGCTGAAGGATGGTCAGTTGCTCATTCAACGCGCTGGTAAATTCTATACAGTGCAGGGCATTGAAGTGAAATGATTAACTATCAACGACCAAGAATTACAAAGGCAGGTAGATGACTTGTTTGGTATCGAACCACTCACCTTTGAACCACTGAGTGCAAGGAATGAGCTCCGCTTCTTTGAAAGGGCGGAGTTCTTCTTTTAAATCTCCTCCTTTAAGAACGATGAGGCCATTAGGAATGGCATTCATAGGAGTTGGTTTGATATTTTTGCGCACTAGTTTGACGAGGTCGGGCATAGGCATTACTGCGCGGCTGACTATGAAATCGAATTTCTGCTTTTCTTCTTCTGCTCGCTCTTGCTTGCAGATAACATTGGTGAGTCCAAGCGCTTTTGCAATCTCTGTGGCTACCAATATTTTCTTTCTAATTGAGTCAATGAGTACGAATTGGCATTCTGGGAATAAGATAGCCAAAGGTATGCCAGGAAATCCGCCTCCTGTACCTACATCTAAGATGGTTGTACCCGGTTGGAAGGGGAGGAATTTGGCGATTGCGAGCGAGTGGAGTACATGGTGCTCGTATAAGTTATCAATGTCCTTTCGTGAGATGACATTGATTTTACTATTCCAATCTCTATACAACGCGTCAAGCTGAGCGAATTGCTCAGCCTGGCGTGCTGTTAATGTGAAATATTCAGAGATAATCATAATGTATTATTGAGCCATATTGGTGAAGACATTTTGTACATCTTCGTCTTCTTCAATTCTATCAATGAGTTTTTGAACTGATTCGCGTTGCTCATCGGTTAATTGCTTGGTGTCGTTAGGAATACGCACGAACTCGCAAGAGTGTACTTCAAATCCATTCTCCTCCAAGTATTTCTGCATATTGATGGCTTCGTTGAAGTCTGAATAGATGACGATAGTATTCTCTTCTTCGTCCACTCCTAATTCCTCTACACCAAAATCAATCAATTCTAACTCGAGTTCTTCGAGGTCTATGCCCTCTTTCATGCCCACGGTGAAGCATGCTTTGCGGTCGAATAAGAATTGCAATGAGCCTTGTGTACCGAGTGTGCCGCCGAACTTAGTGAAGTATGAGCGGATATTAGCTACGGTACGCATGTTATTATCGGTAGCGGTTTCTACGAAGATAGCGATACCGTGAGGTCCATATCCCTCGTAGTTGATTTCTTTGTATCCCTCGGAAGACTTATCAGTTGCTTTCTTGATAGCACGATCAATATTGTCCTTAGGCATGTTTTCGCGCTTACATTGTTGAATAAGCGCACGCAGACGAGGGTTGGAGTCTGGGTCAGCTCCGCCTTCGCGTGCGGCAATAGTGATTTCTTTTCCTAATTTAGTAAATGTGCGAGACATATGTCCCCAACGTTTGAGTTTGGTTGCTTTGCGGTATTCAAATGCGCGTCCCATAATATAAGTTTTTTATTGTATTAATAATGAAATATGTTATCTATTTATAATTGCTCTGGAGTGACGATTTCCTCTTTTGGGTTCGTTCCCCAGCATACTGAGAATCCGAGGGCTATATTCACCATTTTGCTCTTGTATGGCAATATGTATTTTGTTTTTCCGTCGATATCCATTCCTGCGTATGTGGTAGGGATGTAGTCCATAGCTAATGTCATATTGATACCATCTTTTGGCATGATGCTCAATCCTGCACCTATATTGCTAAACTTACCATTATTCATGAGGGAATAGGAAGCAGCAATGTTGAGCCAGTTGAATGGTTTATATGCGAGTCCGATGGTTATTTCTTCGTATAGGCGTGCGTTGTATAGTTTGGTGGCAGATAATAAGCCTACAGTAAGTTTATTATTCAAGAAATTAGCATCTATGCCTAGGTTGAGTTTTGCAGAGATCATCTTATTATATGCATTGCCTGAATGTCCCATTCGAATGGCGTCTGCCAGTCCTTGCATGTTGCTCAGGGCGGAATCGAGTAGTAATTGGGTAGAGAAATTCCCTTCTTGGTCGTGGAAGGCTGGATCGCTATACTCAAATTCTCCCACTCCCACAAAGGTGGTATCCATGGTACAAGTGTATTTGTTGGCACCACCCCAGTGGATAAATCCTAGATCATTCAGCGCGGCAGATATCTGCACATGTTGATTAGGTTTGTATGTAAAACCCAGATCAATAGCAGCGCCAAAACCACCGCCCATAATCAGTTTAGCTGGATTAGAGTAATCGATGATAGGTGAATTATTGGTGGTTAGTTCGTCTATGACATCCATTATTGGTTCGTCTTCCATGGCCGCTAATTGGGGTAGGTTGAATAATCCTGACGCAGATAATTCTAAGTTTCCTTTCATATTCCATTGCTCAATATTAGCGTCGAGGGTGAGGTTCTTGGCATTTATTCCTATGTTGGCTTGTCCTACTAAGACTTTTAGTTTTCCACCTACGGTCCATTGCTCGTTTATCTGATGGCTGTACCCAAACGCTAATTCAGTATAGATAGTAGCAGCAGCACCAAGTCGTGATAGATTGAAGGAGTTGGTGCCCTCTAAGTTAGTCATAAATCCTCCCAAAACGATTTGTGGTATGGCTCTCGGGAGAGTGGCTCCTATCTCTATATGCTGATTGAGTCCAATGGTGAGATAACCTTTTTCTTTGATTCTAAATCCCATATTAACCACTCCCAATGTGGCGTCTCCATTGATGAGCGTCATGTTATTGAGTGATTTTAGTAGTGCTTGCTTGTCTCCATTAGGGTGGAGTGGAGTGATGGTATGTCCTGTTTGTGGGTCAAGGTAAAAGAGATCACTCATCGTGAGTGATGTGTTTCCTGCTCCTACGGACATCCATCCAAGAGGTGATATGTTAACAAAACCTTTGCTGATAGGTTGGAATGCCGGGTTAATCGTATGGCGCATGGGTGCATTCTCTAAGAAATAGAGGGTATTGATTTGCTGCGCGTGTGCTATAATAGCGCTTTGGAGCACTATGAGGGCGAATATATATCGTAATAGTGTTTTCATTATTGTGCTCCTCCTTCCGTTGTATTTAGATCAATGACGGCATTGACATGCGTAGCCAAACCAATATGTAGTTTGAGCGATGCATCATCAGTGATGCGCACATTGAATAATCCTTGCTGATAAGCGTATTCTAATGATTTATCATCAATAACAGCGGTGAACATGATGTTCTTGATTTGCTTGATGAGGTCCAATTTCTCTTGTGTGAGGGAAACGATGATGGTTGTCTCACCTGGAGAAGTCATATTCCAATTACCCAATGAATAAGCGTATGTAGGCGGTGCCAAACGGATGGTATCCTCTGTGAATAAGTTGAATGGCTCCGTAGGAATAGTTGGGTCCATGATGACCTTTCCATTCTCATCCAAACATTTTATAGACGCTTTGAGGGATAGTGGAATAGTGCTTTTTGCTTTGAGGACAATCTTGAGGTCCGTAACACTAAGGGTGTCTATTGGTGTAGAAGTGATGAGTGAATCGATACTTAACTGAGTGAGGTTTACCTCGGTAATGGTATCTTTATACTCCATCTGCACGCCTTGATTAAAGATTAGAGGCAGTGTGCAAGCAGCTTCGATACGTATGCCAGTGTGTGGGAGGATACGGATTTGTGGTGTTTGCTGATAATTGAAATCCACATTGAATTTATATCCTAATTTCTGTGGCATATTATTGAATAGTCGGTCTATTCGTCCGCGTGATGGGTCCTTATCAAAGAGCACAACCATATTGGTGGTAGAGTCGCCAATAGTGCTGGTGATAGGATCTAAGTATTCATCTGGTGTGAAATAAATGTATCGTTGTCTAGAACCATTGAAATCTGCGTACGAACGATTGCCATCTACATCTTCTGCAAATAGATAATCGCCTTGCATGATCAATGCTCCTGCCACTTTGGTAACTACATTCATATCAATCTTAGGGTCAGCAAAAGGCAGATTTGAGTGTAGGATAAAGTCCATGTCCCCCCAGTTGTCTTTTGCGAGATCTACGATGCTCTCATCATACATATCTTTTGAGCGCACGAACATGCCCCAAATGGCCTTGTAGTCGATGAATTGCACGCTGAGGTCGTAGCGGAATTTAGCCGAAGAAGGCACAGGCACTTCCACTCCTGCGGGGATGGTGAAGGTGAAGTTCACGCCAAAGAGACACGAATCAATCACATTCGTAGCGTATTTGAGCTGGTCCTTGGTGGGGTCCAGATGACGATTTTTCATCATGCAGATGGAGAAATTATCCACGCTGGTAGGTATGGAGGTGTTGTAATTGGTATTAGGTGTGCCTTTTTGGTAAACGACCATGGTGTTGCCTGCGGGTCTATTTATCTGCGGACCCAGATCGAGTGTTACTTCGTCAATCCATTCCCATTCCAGAGGTAAACTCTGCGGATTGATGACGGATGTGAAAGTGGCATTTTCAATATAAGCACTATCCATGCGCTCATGCATGGTGGAGTCGTTGATGCCAATCAATCGCAGTGGTACATCAAAATGCAAGGTAACAGGCATTCCTGTACCCGTCACTTTACCATTAGCTCCAATTAGATGAGAGGCCTCTAGTTTCTCATATACATTGAGATAGAAATCCTTTGAAGAAACGTGTTGGCTGAGGTCTACTTGGTGGTAATTGCGCTCAATCTTGAAAGTGTCTTTCCATGTGAGGACGCCTTTGTGATTGAGTGAGTCAATATAGATATTATTCACATTACCAATAAAATCGCCTATAGTAGCTTTCATGCTACCAATAGGAAGCGCTATGCCTAGATCCACCTCGGTGGTGGCGTCTATATCATTGAGATTGACATTTGAGCGACAACCTGCCAATATACCGCCTATGAGAAGGATTGCAAATAATGTGCGTGCGTGATGAAAACTCATTTGTGGGCTATAAATAAGGAGTTGTGTTATATATTAAATATGCATGAAAGCAGTTCTTTTGCTTGCGACTGCAAAATTACTGCTTTTTTTGCACATATGCAAATAATTTATGATTTTTTATTCATTCTTTATCTTAAAAGATAAATTTTCTCGGTTGCTCGTGTGGTGGCGGTGTATAACCAGCGTAGGTATTCTTGTCTTTCTGTAGGAATGCTCATGCGCTCTTGGTCTTCATGTATGGCGCTGGTGTCAATATAGACATGTTTCCATTGTCCGCCTTGCGCTTTGTGGCAAGTGACGGCATACGCAAAGCGTATTTGTAGGGCGTTGTAGTAGGTAGATTCGTATATTTTTTGTATTAGTGCTTTTCTATTGCGAATCTCGGGATAGTCTTCTGCCACGCGTGCAAAGAGTTCTTTTTGCAATCCATAATTGGCTTCAGGATTATCGGTGGTGAGTGTGTCGAGCCATAGGAGTGCTTCTATTTCCCAGTTGTAGTCCACCGAGCGGAGTAGGGCTTTGGCGAACTGAAAACCATACATCTCGTGCTGCCCATATAAGCGTGTTATCTCAAGGATATCTCCATTGGCAATAAAATCGAGGTCTTGGTATTCTTTGGCCCAGAAATAGTTGTTTTTTGTAATCATCACTCTATCCCCCGAGGAGATGAGTTCTTCTTTCCATAGAATGCGCGCTCGGATGCCTTGATTATATAGGTTGGTCATCTTATTGCTTCGTGTGATGACGAGTGTCTCTTCTGCGCCCACTTTTCGCCAACTCTGCTCTAAGGTATCCACCACTTCTTCTCCCTTGAGGCGAATAACATCGGGGTAGGTATCTAAGGTGAGTGAACCCTCCATATCGTCAGTAGATAATATTTCTCTAAGGCGTGTGGCGTTGGCTAAGATGCCTGAGTTCAATGCTTGTCGCGCCACTTCTTTGAGTGAGAAACTACTGATGTCCAGTCCATAACCTGCCATAAAATCATCTTCCAATGCAGGACTGTCGTTATTGCCCACCGGAGGTAATTGGGCGTTATCGCCTACTAAGAGCAAACTACATCCTTGTCCGCTATAGACAAAACTGATAAGGTCGTCCAATAGACATCCTGTGCCAAAAGTGGTGTTGTCTCGTGCGCCCGAAAGCATGGACGCCTCATCGACGATGAATAGTGTATTGAGGTGTTTATTATGTGCTAAGGAGAAAGCTTCTTGTCCTAATTGGTTTTGCCGATAAATATACTTATGGATAGTGTATGCAGGCATGCGTGAGTATTTGCTGAGCACTTTGGCTGCTCTGCCTGTGGGTGCGAGTAGTACGCATGCTTGTTTTAGTTGCTTCATCGCTTTGACCAGTGCGCTCATGACACTTGTTTTTCCCGTACCTGCGTAGCCGCGTAGTATGAAGGCTTTGCGCGGCGTGCGAGAAACTAAGAAACGACCTAAAGAGAGGAAGAGCTGGTCTTTCTCTTTATTCGGTTCAAAGGGCAACTCGGCCTTAATGCGATCTATGATAAAATGCTCAAGCATGTTTAATGTGTAATGTTGAAGGTGTAAAGTGTAATATTTTATTTATTCGCAAAAAAAATGCGTAAATATTTGCGTATATCAAAAAAAAGCAGTACTTTTGCAGTCGCTTTTAAGAAGTACAGGGTAAGTCCTACACGACCAGCTCCCTCCCAACTCCCCCAGGTCTTGACCGAAGCAAGGGTAAGAGGTTGTAGCGGTGCGATGTAGTCAGCTTACCCTTTTTTTGTGCTTTTTCGTATGCTTTTTCTTATTGTACGCGTTGGCCTGTGAGGGTGAATAGTTGTTCACCTTGTAGGATGAGTATCTGTCCGTTTCGTACTATCTTGCGTGCTTTGTTCTCATTTAATTCTATGCTTGGTGTTTGCTCGGCATAGAGGGTGTATGCTTTCCATGCGTTAGGAATACCGTATCCGAACTGCTGATAATCGGGTGTGAGGGCTCTATCCGACGAATCAATGATTCGTTGGCGTATCTGCATGGCGTTTTCGTTAGGTAGTGCCGACCATAATGAGGCGGCAAGTCCTGCGATAGTAGGTGCAGCGAAACTGGTGCCATTGGATTGAAACACTGTTCCATCAGGTGCGATGAGGGCTGTTTGTACTCCTTGCGCACATACTTCGGGTTTGACGCGTCCGTCTGCTGAAGGGCCATAACTGGAGAAAGTACTCATCTCGCCTGTGGCGGTGACTGCTCCGATGGATAATATGCTATCTGCGTCAGCGGGTACGCAAATCTTATGCCAGTCACTCTGTGCTTCGTTGCCTGCTGCGACGCACACCAACATGCCTTTGCGTGCGGCAATAGTGGTGGCGATGGAGAGACGCGTGGTGCTGCCATCTAACATATCGTGTGAGAGGTTCCATTCGGGATTATCAAAATAGAAATACCCTAAGGAGACGGAGAAGATATTCACTCCTAAGGAGTCTGCTTTCTCAAGTGCTGCGATGAGGTTATCCATCTCTTTGGGTGACTCGCTATGCATCTCTTCGGAGCGCATGAGGTAGTATTGTGCGCGTATGGCTGCTCCATGATAAGTGTCTGTCATCGCCGAGATAGTGCTTAGGCATGCCAGTCCGTGTGTGCCTTCCGCTCCATAGAATGGGTCTGCGTCGTCTGTGAAATCGAAGTGCCCTAACGCTAACTCTTGTCGGAAACAAGGCAGTGTGTTGGCATTGGTGAACCCTCCATCGCAAATAGCCATGAGTATGCCTTGTCCTTCAAATCCCGCTTGGTGGAGTGGTGTGAGGTTGAGTAGGGAGTAGGGAGTATTGAGTAGTGAGTAGTGAGTATTGAGTATTGAGTAGTCAGTAGTGAGTATTGAGTAGTGAGTACTTTGTACTCTGTACTTTGTACTCTGTACTCTGTACTCTGTACTCTGTACTTCGTCTTCTCTTGTCTGCTGTACGCTTGCTATAAAGCGCCATTGCTCTACTTGTGCGGCTTGGTCTGTGCTCATCCTGCATGTGGCTCCGTTGAACCATCGGCTGGTATGGCATATCTCCACACCCGCATGGCGTAGGCTATCTACATAGGGAGCATAGACAGGATAGTCCAGATGATCGGTGTCTATCTTCCATTTAGCTCGTTGCTCGATGGCACGCGGCGAGAGAGCCGGTTGTTCAGCGAGCGGCTTATCTGTGAAGGAGACAAAGAAGATATGTAATAGCGTGAGTAGTAGCACGATGAGGTTAAGTGTTTATCGCTTCTCTAATAGTACTACATTCTCCACATGTTGTGTATGTGGGAACATATCTACGGGTTGTATCTTGGTCACGCGGTATAGGGTGTCGAGCATTTGTAGGTCTCGTGCTTGTGTGGCGGGGTTGCAACTGACATAGACGATGCGTTGTGGTGCTGCGTTGAGAATGACTTGTATGACATCCTCGTGCATTCCTGCTCGTGGTGGGTCGGTGATGATAACATCTGGTTGACCATGTGTAGCCACAAAATCGTCGTTGAGAATATCCTTCATATCTCCTGCGAAGAAGAGGGTATTTTCTATGGCATTTATCTTCGAGTTCACTTTGGCGTCTTCGATAGCTTCGGGCACATACTCAATACCGATCACTTGTCGTGCTTGTTTAGCAACGAAATTGGCGATAGTGCCTGTACCTGTGTATAGGTCATAGACCAGTTCGTTGCCTGTGAGTTGTGCGAAATCGCGTGCCACTTTATAGAGCTCGTATGCTTGCTCGGTATTGGTTTGGTAGAACGATTTGGGTCCCACTTTGAACTGCAGTCCTTCCATTTCCTCAATGATATGGTCTTGCCCGAAATAGGTGATTACTTCTTGGTCGCCAATGGTGTCGTTGAACTTGAGGTTCTCCACATAGAGTAGGGAGATTATTTGCGGGAAGGAGAGGTGTAGGTGCTCTAAGAGTGCGAAGCATTGTTCGTTCATTTTCTCTCCGAAGGAGACGATGAGCATTAGTTCGCCTTTGTGGTTATTACGCAAGATGAGTGTGCGCAGTTGTCCTTGGTGTGTGTGCTCATTGTAGAAAGTGAGTCCATGTTGCTTGGCGTATGTGCGTACTGTATTGCGTATATCATTGTTGATGGATGGCATGAGGTGACATTCGTCGATGTCGAGTACTTTGTCAAACGCGCCGGGTATATGAAATCCCACGCCGTAGGTGTTGTCCACTTGGTCTATTCCTCCTGCGGCTTGTATCTGTTCCCATGGCAACCATTTTCTATCGGAGCAAGAGAACTCAAGTTTGTTGCGGTATTCGTATATATGTTTGGATCCTAAGATAGGGTTTGTTTCTGGTAGGCCTATTTTTCCTATTCGTGTGAGGTTGTCGATAATCTGTTGTTGTTTGTATTTGAGTTGCTCTTCGTATGGGAGTATTTGCCATTTGCATCCTCCGCAAGTGCCGAAATGCTTGCACTGTGCTTGGCATCGTGTGGTGCTGGGTTGTATAAGTTTGACCACTTTTGCCTCCATGAAACTATGTTTCTTTTTTGTTATTTGTAGGTCCACGACATCTCCAGGCACGCAGTTGGGTACGAAGGTGACGATATCGTTTATTCTGACGAGTGCTTTTCCTTCTGCTGCTACGCCAGTGATGGTAACATTCTCTATGAGAGGTAGATTTTTCTTTTTCGCCATATAGTGTGTTGTTGATTTTTTACTTAGCCATTTAGTTTGCAAAACCTTTGCGACTGCAAAGGTAGTGAATTTTTTTGACATACGCAAGTGCGTGCGTGTTTTTTATAGTTTTTGTTGGGCTCTCTGTGCGTCAGCGCAGAGCTTTGTTCATTGTTCTTTGTTCATTGTTCTTTGTTCATTGTTCTTTGTTCATTGTTCTTTGTTCATTGTTCATTGTTCTTTGTTCCTTGTTCTTTCTTTGTATGTTCATTATGCTGGATGTCTTATACTGAAATAGGTTTACTCATAAAACGAATAAAAAGTGTCAAATTTTAAGATTTTGTTTTATGAACCG
>JAXJUN010000036.1:0-17824 GCA_036309065.1 Paludibacteraceae bacterium
CACACCGCTCCAGACCTACCAACTCGCAGCACCTTTCCTCTTCCAACAGGAGGAGCAAGCCGAACCCTACGGCGACTGCCAATGGGTGAACCTCAAGCGCGTCTGCTCCGAGGCAAACTACTTCATCCCTCGCAAGTCGAGCAAGACCACCTTGGCGGCATTCTTCATCTTCTGGTTCTTTTTCTTCGAGGATTACAACGCCGAGTGCTACTGCTGCGCCAACGCCAGCGACCAGTCAAAAATACTCTTCCGCCTATCGCAGAACCTCATCAAGCAGATGGACCCCGACGGCAAGCGCATCCGTTTCACTGCCACCGAGACCAACTGGTACAACCCCCAACACCGCGAGAGTAAGGTGGTGGCACTATCAGCAGGCGGCAAGACCAAGGATGGACTCTTTGCCCAACTCTGCTGCGCTGACGAGTACGGCTCTGCGGGCTATGTCAAAGGGCATAGCGACATGGCGAACCTCGTCAATGTGGTGGAGGGTTCGATGGGTCCACGCCGTGAGCCGATGACCGTCATCACCACCACCGCAGGCAGAGTGATTGAGGGTCCATACGAGGTCAAGCTCCGAGGCATCAAGGAGCAGCTATTGGAGGAGATGAACTATCCGCTGGACGGCACGGCACAACCCACCGACAACGATTGGCAGTTTGCCCTCATCTGCTGCCCTGACCAATGGGAGGAGAATGACGAAGACCTACAACGCCCCGAAGTGTGGCGCAAGGTGAATCGCCATATCGGCATCACCGTGCAACCCGACTTCTACGAGAACGAGTGGCGCAAGATGCTGCAAGACCCTGAGAAGAAGAAGGAGCAAATCACCAAGCTCTTCAATGTATGGCAGAGCGGTCGTGTCACCGAGTGGATCAAAGGCGACCGCATCCGTCCCCTCCAAGTCCCCAAGCGCATCACCGACTGCCGCTACGATGACGGATGGGATGTGTTTGTCGGCCTCGACTTCAGCCACGGCGATGACCTCTTTGCTATCACCTATCTTGCGGTCAATTATCGCAACGACCACCCACTGCAAGGTCGCTTCTTTGCCGACTGCGAGGCGTGGGTGCTGGAGGAGACCATGAAAGTCAGCCCCAACCGCTCACTCTACGAGCGATGGGCAGAAGACGGCTGGCTCAATATATGCCCTGGTGAGGTGTTCGACAGCATGGTAGCGATGCAACGCCTCGCAGAGAAGCACGAGCAAGGCATCAACATGGTGCTCTTCGGCTACGACCCTGCGCAGTCGGTCAATCCGATCAACAACCTCAAGGCGTGGCTCCAGACGCTCGGCATCGATGGTCAGACCGTGACCAGCATGGTAGTGCCAGTGGGACAAAGTGCGATGACGCAGAACCCCCGCGTCTCGGAGGTCGAGGACTTGGTGAAGAGCCAAGAGCAGCTCTTGCAGTTCAGCATGTCACCTTTGTGGCCTTGGTGCTTTGGCAACTGCGCCGTGGAAACCAACAGCAGCGACCTGCGCCGAGTGCTGAAAGGCGGACCAGCCGCCAGCGCAAAGATTGACCCAGTAGCCGCATTGATTGACGCCCTCTACTGCTTTGACCTCTCCGAAGGCAGAGTGGAGAAATAACCCGAGCAAAAAGCAAAGTCTAACTATAAATATATAAAGGAATATGGAAACCAACAAACAACTCACCGAGTACGACATTGACTGCATCACCGTCATGATGGTCGAGGCAGTACACATCGCCGAACGCTGCATCCAAATGACCGAACTCTACTACGCCGAGCAGCTGCGCAAGTCTCAGCAGTACGAAGCCATCCGACGCACCCAAGGCACAGCAGCCGCCGAGCAAGCCGTGCAGAACTGGTGCCACAAGACTTTCCGCCGTGAGACTAAGTGGAGCTTCAACACCATCGTCCGTTGTGCGCAGTCTATCTACCGCGAGGTGGAGCGCATGAACGCCACCCACCTCCACACCGAGCCGCTGACCATCCCCAAGGACGCAAGCCCCGAACTGCGCGAACGGCTGACCAAGGAGCACGCCGAGCGCATCAGCAAGACATGGCAGGAGTTCGATGCCCTATCAGGCGACACCTCCAAGCTCATGTACCTCATCGCCCTGTTCAGCAATCTCACGCAGGAGCAAGAACTGAAGATCATGTCCACGCTCAAGCTCTACCAAGCCACAGGCACGGGTCATGTCTCGCCCGCCGTTATTGACCGCTTAGCCGAAAGGGTAGGACGATGAAACCACGCACCATCGCAGAGGTGGAGGTCTTTGACAAGGCGGAGGACATGCACCGCTTCATCATGGAGGCAGACCAGCCGCTCATCCTCCGACAAGCCAACGCATACAACCAACACGGCGACCTCCTCGCCGTCTATCAAAAATCAACCAACAATAAACACCCATGAAATCAGCCGAACAAATAGAGCAACAGGTGCAGCGCATTTGGCAGAACGCACCAAAAGCCACACGATGCAAGCATGTTGTGTGCCTAATCGGTGGCAAGACATACGGAAGACAAGAACTTTGGCAAATAGCCGCTAAAACACGCAGCAGATATGGCATTTCAAGATTTAGACCTCGAAACACGCAAGACGCTCAATAAAGTAGCTCGCCACGAGATGATCCACCGACTACTGGCAGACATCAACTGCGACCTCATGATTTGCCAACTGGAAGGATGGAACCCACGCGAGTACATTGACGATCTGCATAGCATCATTGACGATATTTATAACAAATTCAGTAAATAGCCCCCTATGTTTTACCACATCGATTTCCCGATTCAGCAGAAAGACCCTGAGAGTGCGTGGCAAAGGCAGTTGGCACGAGAGAGAGCCAAACAAGAGGAACGAGAGGCCAAGATACTCGCACTCATTGATGCCACCATCCAGCGGTTCGCTCAGAATGACACCCGCGACTATGTGCTCAACCCTTCGGACAAGGAGTACTACATCCGTCGTGCGAAACTCTACACGGACATCACCGCCAAGCTCGGCGAGTTGGACCCCGTCAAGGACTACTCCGAGATCAACGGCATCGGCCACAAGCGGCAGTGCATCCGCCAAGATTTTCGGCAGCTCATGGAAAAAACCAATAAATTCAGTAAAAAACTAATAAATTCGTAAGATTATGAAACGAGAAGACCAAATCACTCAAGCGGCAATGGATTACTGCCGCGAGTACAAAACCAGCAAACTAACCGCCGAGAACATGGCACTCCTTGCCTTCAGCGATGGTGCTCGCTGGGCAGACGAGAACCCAAAACAACCCACGCTGGCACAGGTGCTTGACAATGCAAAACGACAAGAGCAGGCAGTGATAGAAGCCGCTCAGAAAGCACGCAAAGTACACCCTATCATCAGGAACACGCTGATCATACTTGCATTTATTGCGTTATTCTTTGCGGTTCTTTATCTGATACCATCGTTCGCCTACCTCTCCTTCAACTTCCTCACATGGGATGCAGCGATTAGAGCAGCGATAGGATTGATCAGTTTATTCGGTGGCATTATCTCAGGTTTCTTTGTCATCATCGAATTGGACGACAATTTCTTCACAGGCAAAGGCATGCGCTGCCCAGCAGGATAAACAAATTATAAACAACTTATAAACAAATTATAAACCCCTACAACAATGACCATTGACATCAAACACGAAAAAGAGATGACTATCATGTGGCTTGTATTAGCCGTCCTCAACCTTATTTGCACCATCGTGAACCTCATCGGCAAAGACTGGCTGAACTTCATCCTCTTCTTGAACATCACCATGCTCTGCATCAACCTTTGCCTCAAGCATTGGCAAGTGGTAACCATCGCCGAGGAGATAGAAGAGGACGAATCCCCATGGATCAGCGTGGAAGACGAACTGCCACCGCTAAAGGGTGACCGTCCCTATTCAGAACGAGTATTTGTGCGTTACATTGAGCGATTAGGTGACCAAGAGTATGTGCGCTATTCGTTTGACGACTTGCTTTGTGTCGGCAAGATTAGAAAGTGGTGCAGACACGAAACCGACAACGAGCATGTCACACACTGGATGCCTATCCCAGAGATAGAGGAGGAATAAACAAATTATAAACAAATTATAAACATCTACAACTATGACCCAACAAGAATTAGAAGTTATCTTCGCTCAACGCAGAGAAGAGCACCAAGCCAAAATGCGCGAACTACAACTCCAAGAGGCGCAAATCCAAAAACAACGCAACATCCTCAAAGCCGAGTACAAGGCAGGCAACAAAGCATTGGATGCACTCAAGAACGGCACTCCCGAATCTTGCCTACTCAACCACCGCAAGCGTGTCGGCTATGTCCTACGCCACAACTTAGGCAAACTGGTGCGTGAGTTCATGAGCAAGTACTACGACACTGCGCAAGCCGTCACCAACTTCAACATCGAGGAAAACGGCACCATGACCATCCACATCACCATCCCACCCAAAGAGCAAGATGAGCAAGCGTGATTACATCCGCAATATGTGGCAGGTGTATTGCCAAGTGTACAATATACCCCATGACCAAGCGGATGTCTATTCCAGAGGAGGCAGGTGGTTCGGGCAATGCCGACGAGTAGAGAGCAACGGCTACGACACCACACTGCTCTCCGAATGGAGACTGCAATACGACCCACCACAATTCACAGCAACTAAAATCAAAGACTACACATGAGCTTCCCTGGTACCCACACCCCAACACGAGCGGAGATAGTAGGCAAAGCACGATACCAATGCCCCATGCACAAGGTTCGTGGCGTGAATGCCTACTACCTCACGCCCGAACTTGAGCAGCATTTCCGCCGTCTCTATCCCAACACCCTCAATCGGGACATGATGCGCCTGTTCGGCATCTCCTTCGTCACCATGCAACGCTTCAAACGCCAACTCGGACTGACCAAGAACATGACCACCATCCGTCGCAAGCAAGCCGCCATCGCCAAGCAGATTTGCGAAGAGAACGGCTACTACGATAGCCTCCGTGGCAAAGCACCCAGCGAGGCATGTATCGAGGCGAGCCGCCAGATGTTTGCAAACGGCTTCCACCCGATGAAAGCACTCAAGCGCAAGAGCCCTCGCCGATACCGTCGCCTCATGGAGCAGCGCAGCGAGAAGCGCAAGGCTCTATGGCAGAAGGAGCAGTTTCGGGTGTATAATGGCTTCGAACAGCACACCAAGCTCCGCATCCCTTATGCGCCATATAGCAAGCGGCAGACGAGTTTCCGCAATACGGCAAAGGCGATGGGGTATGTGCCAGGCAACAAGAGCAACCCAGCCGAGCGGTTTGTGATCTTCTACACCAGCAGCACACACCGCACCGCCCTCAAGGAGCAGAACGGCGAGAAGATAGGCTTCCGTTTCATCAACGCAACCCCCGACGAGCCCGTAAGGCTCGCAAAGTAAACCCCTACACACTTTGCGCCGTATAGTAGAAAATAACTCTTATGAGTATCAAGGTACCAACTAATATGAGTATCAAGGTGCCTACTCTTATGAGTATTTAGTTCAAAATAGTACTAACCAATCAAATTTTCAACATTATGCCAATCAAGTATCAAGGTATTCTCAACAATGGCAACGAAGCCTTTGGAACAGGAAAAACGATCACCGCTCAAGAAGTCGTCGAGACCGTGGACGAGCAAGCACTCGCACGAGAGATTCATCATCTCAATGCCCTCATTCCTGAGCAGGTGGCAGCGTCCGTGCTTCAGAACTTCTGCCAAGCAGCAGCGCAACTCATGGCGATGGGCTATGCGGTCGTGCTCAAGAACGGCAACGATGCAGCCATCCGTATCTACCCAGATGTGCACATCAAGGGCGGCAACATCAACCTCGCTCGTGCCAAGGAGCTTGACCCAACAGTGACCGACCTCACCAAAGAGAACGCAGGCGACCTTGTGACCAAAGCGGGTGTGACCGTGCGTGCCAAGGCGGAGTGCGAGAAGAAGATGACCGACCTGCTGAAGGGTATGAACATCTCGCTCGAACGCAAAGAGGTGGTAGAGCGTGCCTATGTGGCTCGCAAGTCCGAAGGGTCGGGAACGCCCGACAGCGGAGATGACGACAATACAGAGTTATAGTGGGGAACGCCCCACGGCGAAGATACACGGCAAGCTGGTCCGCGATACTCCAGCCCCACCTATGGGTCAAATAGGGAGTTGGACGAAATATTCAATATAAAGGCATAGGCGGCTGACTACCGCCTATGCTCCCAAAAACAAACAAGACACACACTATGTACAGTTCAGGAATGCTCAACAAGCGCATAGTCATCGCCAAGCGAGCGAATGACCAAGAACAGACCTTTGGCAAGCAAGGACAGCCCCGTTACTCCATCGTGGGCGAGTTCTGGGCTGCAGCCGACTTCAACCGTGGCACCAAAGCCCTACGAGAGGGAGCAATGGACGCATACGACACGATGATGTTCCGCCTACGCTATACGGACCAGATAGACCGCTGGTGCCTCATTCAGTATGACGGCAAGTGGTACAACATCCAATCATTCAACGACAGCAAGCAAGCCAACCAAATACAAATCACGGCACAGGAGATGCCTAACCAACCCAACATCGTATGAGTATCGTGCAAGAGTTTAAGAAGTACTTCGACCTCAAGGAGGTGGTGAGCCGCCAAGTGTACAAACGCTATGGCGAGTTGGCATGGCAGTTCTTTGACCCTCGCCTGTTGGCGGTGGTGGTATGGCTTCGCAAGGGGCTTGGTGTGCCATTGGTGTGCAACAACTGGGCAAGCGGAGGCAAGTTGGATGAGCGAGGATTCCGTGCTAACGCTGACCCGATCGTGGCAAACAAGACACGCAACAAGCAGCTCTATTGCTCGGCTCATACTCGTGGAATGGGTATTGATCTGAGCAGTGGCAAGTTGAGCGCACCGAGTATCCGCAAGTGGATTCGTGAGCATATCGGCGACTGCCCTCATCCTATCCGCTTGGAGAATGACTTGAGCGCACCAACTTGGGTGCATATCGATGTCTGCAACCTCACGGATGAGAAGTTGGTGGAGTTTGAAGCGTAAGAGATAACCCTGACCGATTGGGTGAAAGCGGGCGTTTTGCATGATGATAAAGGCATGGGCGGCTGATTACCTCCCATGCTGACAAAAAGCCCGTGAGGGTGAAGGTGAATACTTTTTGTTTTTCATAGTTATTAGATTTAAGGTTAAACTGTTGGAGCAGAGGAGTTGGGAAACCCCTCTGCTTTTTTGTTGGTGTTTCTTGGTCTGTGCAAAAAATGCACATACCAAGGGCTATTTTATTAGGAAAATGCACAAAATACGCAAAAAAATGCAAAAAAACACGAAAAAATTTGCGTATATCAAATAAAAGTTGTACCTTTGCACCGTAATTAAAAAATAACCCAACAATCAACCCCAGCGGCAATGGGTCACAAGCGGCAAAGAACAATGAAAGCTACACAATTTTTCCCACAACTCAAGAAAGTTGCTAAAGACTGCACAATGCACATTGGATTCAATTACAGCATTGACAAGAATAGAAACTTCTACTTCATCCACCTCAATAGCGAGCCAACAGAAAAGGTAATAGCTTTGTGCGAGAAAAACGGATTCAGCATCAATCGCAACAAATGTCACGAGATTATAAATGGTCAATGTGTCGCACATATTGTATGGGAATTGTTACCAAAAGACTTGAGCGAGATAGAGTTCACTTCTGAAGAGGTATTCAAAAACATCAATGACAAAGTAATCATTGCGACTGATACTGCGATGAATGAGTTAGGATTATTCCAATGCACTCCAACAGGAGATATACTCATTTGGACCTACGAATGGAATATCGTATGGAAAAAATGGCAGTGGGGTCCATACATCAAAGTTCGCAGAAGTCCGTTGAGCGAGAATATAGTTGATGAGAACGGAAGAGTGATAGAGTATAAATCTACACATAAGATAGATAACTTCTATTTTGCTCCTATCTTTGATATTTTTGACTTCCACAAACATCTTGAAAATCTTGGTGCAACTATTTCAGAGCTCTAATTATGAAGACGCTATGCTACAGCGTGCGGTTGGAAAGTCTGACGCGCATCAGTGATAAGGCATACAAGGCGGTGGCATTCGATGGTTCGTCGGATGTCATACCCGCCAGCCAAGTATTCGGGCAAGATTGGGATGTGCAAAAATGCGACGCATATTGGATTAGTGCATGGATTCTGTCTAAGAAGAATCTGCAATATAGCAGCAAGAAGCAAGCATGGTTTGACGAGAACGGCAATAGGCTTCCTACATACACCATTGAGCGTCATGTCCCCGATAAGATAGAAGCCAAAGAGTCTAACGAGATAGACGATCTCAAACGATGATTCCACTTACTATTCAACAAACGAACGCCATCCGCCACCTACAAGAGTGGCGGGTGGGCGCACTCTTCATGGAACCAGGAACAGGCAAGACCCGTGCCGCCATGATGTTAGCAAACTCTACACCATGTACCGATGTAATATGGATAGGCCCGCTACGAACATCCGCTACCACACAAGCAGAGGCAATCAAGTGGGGCGGGTTCAAGGTTCCTGTCACCTATTGGGGAGTAGAAAGCCTGAGCAATAGCGACAGGATATATATGCAACTGATTCAGCAAGTAGAGCAAGCGCATGAGCCGATGGTGATTGTGGACGAGTCGCTGAAAATAAAGAACGCCGAGGCAAAACGAACCAAGAGGATTCTGGAGATAGGCAGTAGAGTAAAATGGAAACTCGTACTGAACGGTACACCAGTCAGTCGCAATCTACTTGACATGTGGCCACAGATGGAGTTCCTGTCTCCCAAGATTCTCGGCATGAGCCTTACGGAATATAAAAACACCTTCACCAAGTGGACGAAAGTGACTAAGCATATAGGATATAGGTCGTACACAAAGGAGTTTATTACAGGGATGGAGAATGTGGACTACCTCCACTCACTAATAAGGCACTATGTATATGAGTGTGACCTCCAGATGAACATTGCACAAAAGTGGCACGAGGTACCATACCAAGTCACCGAAGACACACGAGAGGCATACAATAGCATCAAGGATGACTATCTGCGTGATGAGACATTAGAATGGAGAAAGAATAACATATTCCTCGCTATGACTACTGAGATGCAAATGGCGTACACCATTGATGAGGGTAAGATGTCAGCGGTGGATAGTCTGTTGCAAGGGCTACCACAGGAACATACAATCATCTTTTGCCGATTCGTCAAAGCACAAGACGAATGCCGCATGCGATGGCCAAAGGTGCAAGTGCTATCCATGCAGAAGGAGGCTCTCGGTCTCAACCTCCAGCAGTATCAACATACTATATTCTTTGACCGAGTATGGGACTATGCAGCGATACTACAAGCATCACGGCGTACATATCGAACAGGGCAAGAGCAAGACTGTCACTACTACGAACTAACAGGAGACCTCGGTCTTGAGCATATGATCAAATCCAACATAACCAAGAAGGTCAGCATGAGCGAATACCTAAAACAAATAACAAAAAAGGAACTATATGAATGTCTATGAAGCAACACAAGAGCGAATAGCCTACTGCCTACGGTCGTTTGACTATGTATATGTCAGCTTCAGCGGTGGCAAGGATAGTGGTGTATTGCTTGAAATGACTGCCGTAGAAGCCGCCAAGCAAGGAAAGCGGTTCGGTATCTTCCACATGGACTATGAGGCACAATACAACCTCACGACTGAATATGTGCAGCAGACATTGGATAGATACCGATCAGTAGCTGACATCTATCATATATGTGTACCATTCAAGGTCACTACTTGCACCAGCATGTTTCAATCTTACTGGAGACCATGGCAAGATGATATGCGAGAGTTATGGGTACGACCAATGCCTGATGCTGCCATGACCTCTGACCAATTCCCATTCTACAAGTCGAACCAATGGGATTATGACTTCCAACGAGAGTTCGGTGAGTGGTTATGCGAGATCAAAGGGCGAGTATGCTGCTTAGTTGGCATTCGTGCAGAGGAGAGCCTGAATAGATGGCGAACAGCATACTCCGAAAAAGAAAACCGCAAGCACCATGACGATAAGCAATGGACCACGGTGCAAGGGAAATGCGTGAACGCTTACCCTATAATAGACTGGCTTCTACAAGATGTGTGGATAGCCAATGCTCGCAATAATTGGAAGTACAACCACCTGTACGACTTGATGCACCTCGCTGGAGTACCAATACACAAGATGCGTGTAGCATCTCCTTTCCTGAGCGAGGGGCAAGAGACGCTAAGACTATACCAAGTTATAGAACCCGACACATGGGGCAAACTCATAGGAAGAGTGAACGGAGTGAATTTCGCAGGATTATACGGAGGTACTACCGCTATGGGATGGAAGAATATCACCAAACCTGCGCACTTCACATGGAAGCAATATATGTACTTCCTGCTTGATACACTACCTGAAGAGACAAAGCAGGGGTATTTATCCAAACTTGCAGTGAGCATGAAGTTTTGGAAGGAGCGTGGAGGATGCCTGGATGAGGAGGTCATCACAGAACTGCAAGATGCAGGAGTGCCTATCGAGGTATTGAGCGGTACCAACTACAAGACTGACAAACGACCTGTGAGAATGGATTACCTCGATGATATAGACATACGAGCATTCAAGGAAATACCTACTTATAAAAGAATGTGCGTATGTATTATCAAGAATGACCACCTATGCAAGTATATGGGATTCTCGCTAACAAAAGACGAAATGACACGAAGAAAAAACATACAAGAAAAATACAAAGACTTATGAAATCACCAGTGTATAACATTCAGGCAATACCAATAGAGCGTATTCACGCAAATGCCTACAACCCAAACCATGTAGCACCACCAGAGATGCGACTACTATATGAGAGTATCAAAGAAGACGGATACACCATGCCCGTTGTAGTATATCCAAGACCCGACGGAGACTATGAGATAGTGGACGGATACCACCGATACACCGTTATGCTTACACACCGAGACATATACGACAGAGAGGGAGGCAAACTGCCATGCTCCATCCTCAACAAAGACCTATCCAACCGAATGGCATCTACTATTAGGCATAATCGTGCAAGAGGATCACATAGCATCGAACTAATGATGAATATCGTAGGAGAATTGAAGAAAGCAGGGATGAGCGACGCATGGATCATGAAGGAGATAGGAATGGATGCAGACGAACTATTGAGATATAAGCAACTAAGTGGATTAGCAGAGCTATTCATGGATAAAGAATATTCACAAGCTAAAATATAACCGTATGGACACGAAACAACCAAGTACAGCAGCTGAGATCATCGGCAAGCGACTCAAACTGCTACGCATTGATCAAGGACTGACCTCGGCAACAGTATGCGAGCGAGCAGGAATCAAACCGCCAACACTAACAGCCATAGAGGGCGGAAGGTACAACACAGGCATCCGACAAATAACGGATGTAGCCAAAGCACTCGGAGCGCACATCGAAATCGTCAAAGATTAAGCCAAAGCACTCGGAGCAAAGCACTGACCACATGGTCGGTGCTTTTTTTATGCTTGAAAGTAAACCCCTGCCCGATTTGCGACCTTATATAGAAAGCAGAACCTATGGCAACTCAAATCGAAATACAAAACAACATCCACCTCGAACGGCTACTCACCACTCACCCAGAGATGGAGAAAAAAGTGCGCAAGATCGTCCGCCAAGTCCTCAAGGGAGCAGAGGGAGCAGTAGAGGCAGGGGCAAAGGATATGTCCACCAAACAAGCCTACCTCGCCGTAAGAAAATCGGTGTACAAAAAACTGCTCGGAGGTAACATCAACATCCTCGACAACCATCGCAGAGCAGGACAAAGGGCAAGCATACCAGCAGCCGTCAGAGGAAGGTCAAGGCGCACCGAGGATTTGATGTCGTACCAAGGCGCAGACCGTGGTTTTATTTTGCGCTTTCTCAATTCAGGAACCGACATGCGTACCGTGGAGAACCTCAACAACCATCCTATCCGACTCGCACAACGACCTGAAGGCAAACGAACATACAGAGGTGGCATTGGTAACCGTGGACGGATAGCCGCTCGCAACTGGTTCGAACCCCTGGCAACCAAAGAACTCAACAATGCAGCCGAGCAGTTTGACTTGCTACTGGATGCACTTATCAAGAAAGAATTTAGCTAACAATACAATATGGCAGATGCAATAGTAAGGCTCAAAGTCGAGAGCCAAGAATATGATAGCAAGCTGGAGAGAGCCACGCAAAAGCTCCAACACATGGAAAAGGAGTGTCGCAAGATAGGCGGCACCTTTGAGTATGTAGATAAGGAGCAGATGGACTTGGTGAAGTCGCTCGGACAGATGGAAACCAAAGCCACCACCGCAAGAGGTAAGGTGGCAGAGATGACCAAGTCCTACACCGAACTCAGCCTGCAATACAAACGCCTCTCTGACCAAGAGAAGCAGTCGCCTTTCGGCAAGGCGATGGCGCAATCACTCGACCAACTCAAGAGCCGAATCAAGGACACTAACGCAGAACTCAAGGATGTCAGTCAAGAACTGGGCAGCGGCAGCAACGGCTTGGGCGGTATCATGGAAACTCTGGCTGGTAGGATAGGCATACCTGTGGAGATGTTCACCAAGTTAGGTGCAGCAGCCGCAGGTGTTGGTGCTGCTCTCAAAGTAGCCACCGATGCACTCAAGCAGAATGAGGAGTTTATGGACGAGTGGGGACGAGTGACATCCAGCGCACAATCGCTCTATCAGGGTTTCCTCGATGTACTGAATACAGGCGACATCACTGGCTATCTGAGCCGCATAGATGACATAGTGCAAGCCGCACGAGATGCCTATGATGCCTTGGACGAGTTGGGCACTTTCCAAGCGTTCAACCAAATCAATACACAAAAGGCACTGACCCAATGGACACAAGCCATCGCTGACTTCCGTGAGGGCAGTATCACCAAAGAGCAAGCCAAGCAGTTTGCCGAAGCGTACAAAGACCAACTGAGAGCACAACAGACCTTGCAGCAGGATGTGTACGAGAAGGCAATCATCGACATGGCACAAACGCACAAAGGTGTGGACCCTGCTATGCTCAAAGAGGCATTAAGTGGCACTTATGGCGACTATAAGGCACTCAAGGAACTGAGCATGCCTACTGTTTCGGTATGGAACTCAGACACTCGCAGTTTCAACGATGTCATCGACCGAAGTGCTGCCACCGAGCAGCAGTTGCTGGGCGAGATGTTGCGCGAACTGACCGATGAAGAATTAGACGCGCTGCAAAAACTCGGACTTCAAGCCGAGCAGACAGCCACACAAATAGCATCCGTTGATCGTACTGTTGTCCGTATGCTCGGCACAGGCGGCAAGGGCGGAATAGTAAAAGCCGAAGAGGTGTTGCCAGCGGGGAGCATCGCCGAGGTCAAGGCTCGCATTGCCGAACTCAACAAGGCATACGAGATGGCTGGCGATGCGACTACCCGTGACCGCATCCGAATCCAAATAGAAGACCTCAAGCGTGAATTGGAGATGATGAGCACCCCACTCACGGGGCTTGGTCAGGTCGTGCCGCTCAGCGTGGAACTGCTCGACACCAGCAAGGAGAAATTGGCAGCCGACATGGAGGAGTTGCTCAAGCGTCTCGGATTGGAACCTATCAAGCTCGGCGTGGAGGTCGGCACCGACGGCAAAGGCACGGTGGAGACTGCCAAGCAAACCGAGAAAGCATGGGGAGCGGCTGCGAATGCCATCTCTGCTATCGGTGGAGCGTTGCAACAGATTGAAGACCCATCTGCCAAGGTAGCGGGTATCATCATGCAAGCCGTGGCGAATATCGCACTCGGTTTTGCTCAAGCAGCCGCAAGCCCTGCCACAGGAGCAGCGGGTGTCTTCGGATGGATAGCAGCAGCCAAGGCAGGTGTCGCAACGATGGCATCCACCATCGCCAGCATCAAGTCCGTCACCAAAGGCGGCTTCGCTAACGGTGGTATCGTGCCAGGCAATAGCTTCAGCGGTGACAACTTGCACACATCTGACTATGGCATTAACAGCGGCGAGCTGATTCTCAACCGTAGTCAGCAGAATGTTATCGCTTCACAACTCCAAGGCGGCGCAGCACAGAACATGCGATTGGAAGCACTAATCAGTGGCGAATCGCTCCGTATGGTGCTCGCCAACAATGCAAGTCGCAGAGGCGGCAACCGTGCACAATATGCAATATCTAAATTCGGATAATCATGGCAAAAGCAGTAAGATGGCAAATACCTTTCGTGTCGAGTATTGAGAAAACAAAATACCGCATTGATATATACGACGAGCAAGATGGCACTTGGTCTGGTGTGACTACCTTGACGGGTGGTCCATCGCCCATCGTGACCGACGAGGACGCAAGCGATGACTTCTTTGCTCCTATCCGCACTCAGACTGGTAACATTGAGGTCTGCACCGCTATCCCTGGTGGTGGCACTTTGCGCCTTGAGGATATATTGCCAGAGAATAACATCGCTCGCCCTGTTCGATTGGTGTCTATTGCAGCCGACATGAGCGAGACGATAGAGTGGCAAGGGTTCCTGAGTTGCCAAGCATACAACCAAGCCTACACCGACATCCCCGAAATCATCCAACTGCCAATCAATAGCGTATTGGAGGCTATGGATAGTGTGGAGGTGGAGATGGCAGACAAGATGATGTTCAACCGTATCATAGCGCATTTGCTCTATGCTATGCAGACTATCACAGACAAGAGCGGCATGGATTTATTTGCGAACATCGTCACCCCGTCATATTGCCAAGATGCGCTCATCACCAAATACTTCTACAACAATGTGTATTTCACCGCCGACAAAGTAGTGAGCGGAGACAATATCGTTGTAGAGGTGCATAGTATCTCATGCAAGCAGATCCTCTCGCAGATAGCGCAGTTCTTTGGCTGTTGCTGGCGTGAGGTAGGGCAAGACATCTACATGAAGGTCATTGGCGAAGGTGGTAACTACACCGCTTTTGAGTTCTCTACATTTGCTGACAGATACCTAAACAATACAGGTGTGACAATCTCATCCCCTCGTGCTTTGCGGACCCAAAATCTTGCGTACTGCGAATGGATGGGCACGGGTCATCAGAAGTCAGTACTACAAGGCAAACGCCGCGTGAAGGTGTCCACATCGCTGAAGGACTTTGAGTGCAATATAGAGTTGCAGGAGTGCCCATATGGTTCACTTGTCGAGAACCCAGATGATAGACAAGAGACATGGGGAGAAGTGCATGCAAATACCAATGATACATTCTACAGCCTTGCGACATTTAGGAGTTGGCTTGAAAAAGTAAATGTGGCACTCGCAGACAATCCTAACGGAAAAGCCGTAACCATAAGCAAGTATTCATCTTCTCCATCTGGTCTGAAATACGACCAAACCGTATTCTTCAAGAGTGATGACTTCAGGAACATGTATAGCGAGTTGTTTGAGATAGCAAGCGGCAACACGCTCGTTGGAGATGTCTATCATTATGTAACTGCATATATGGCATACATGAGACTTCTTAGCACCGAGCTGGACGAGGACGATAACCCAATCAGCGAGCTAACATCTGGACTCATGATTTGCGGTCTTCCTTCTGGATTCAAGGTAAGTGTGCAAAACTACCTACCTACTACATGGTTCAATTTGTCGAAGGATGACTATATATATAAGCAATCAAGCCCCATGCTTTTCAAAGCGCACAAGGGTAAATTCATTCTTGACATAGAGGTGGGATCGGTCACAACTCAAGACACCACATCGCAGCGAAATGATTACCCTCTTGACCAAAACTACAACACACGCCAGGCAATCGGTCTAACAATGGCGATCCAATGGGGCAACAGATGGCTTAGATATACAGATATGAATGGTGAGAGGTTGTGGGTGTGGAATACATCATTTGCAACTGTCAAACTAACCGAAAAAGACCCAGGATGCTCAAGCATGAGTATGCACTACGAAATACCTTGCCCACCACTATTTGGAGTAGTGACCATATATATATATCCAAAATTATATGGCGATTACAACTCGGAAATATCTCGAAATGTGATAGAGATGTTCTTGACAAAACTATCCCTCAACTACGAACCAGAAGACCAAGAGTTGCTATCCGATCGCAGCGAGAATGCCTACACCATAGATACAGGCAAAGCATTCAAGGATGTGGCAGAAATATCGCTTGCTCTATCATCTGATGCGAAAAATAACAAACTCGCCACCATGATCTATGACAGCAGCGCAAAGCCAGTATCGCTCATCACTCTTGGAGGCAGCGCAAGTACACGCCCAGAGATTGACCTACTCCATCGCATGAAAGACTACTACACAGAACCAAAAGTGATATTGGATGTAGAGAGTCAGCGTCTTGACAGTCCGCTACCAATTCTCAACCTCAACGGCATCAACGACGGCAAGGTATATACGCCATTGGCAGAGAGCCGCGATTGGAGAGCCGAAAAGTCCACACTAACATGTTTTGAAATACCCAACTAACCCCCAACAATATGATACTCGGAAGGAACCTCAAAGTAATCATCGACGGCGTCCAGGTCGCTGGAGCCAAGTCGTGCGAGTTCGACATCTCGCAAGAGTTCATCACAGCATGCTCACCTACCAATGGCCGCGTGCTCATCAAGATACCCACCACCTACGACTGGAGCATATCCGTCAGTTGCTTGCTGCCGAGCAGTGCAGCTGCTAAGGGCTTCGTGAACAAAGTGCGCCAAGGTACGAAGTGCGAGGTGCGATTCATGGACACCAGCCTGCAACGCTACAAAGGCGATGTGTATGTGAAGTCCGTGAAGCAAAGCGGACCAGTCGGCGGCATTGCGACCTACTCGGTGCAGTTTGAATCATCAGGCGAGCTGCAAGACTATTAAAAGTAAACCCCCACACGATTTGCGGGGTATTATATAAAACGACAACAACATGGGATTTTTAGACTTTTTCCGTGGTGCGCAAGTCCGAGAGGCAAGCAGCACCCAACAACAAGAGACCAGCAACACTGGCACATACGAGAATAAGATGGTGCGCGTCACTTCGCCTCAGAAGTCGCTCACCGTCTCTGCCGTCTATCGTGCCGTGGAACTCAAAGCCAAGACCATCGGCAGCATGGAGATGCAGTACCAACGCCGCAATCGTGATGGTGGAAACTTCGTGCCCAACATGTACGGTGACGGTCGCATGCTCAACTGGCTGCTCCAAAAGCAGGCCAACCCACTGATGACAGGCAGCGAGCTCTTCCAGCAGATGAGCATCCACCGCGAGCTCTTCGGTAACGCTTTCGTCTATATCGAGCGAGACGGCAACGACAAGCCGCTCTATTTGTGGCTCGCCCTCTGCGGTGGCTACAACCCGCTCAACGCCACCTACACCCTGACCTACAACACCGACCGAGGTATGGTCAGCAAGTTCGAAGCACCCGCAAGAGATGTGATCCATTGGCGCAACACCTACCGACACACCGACGGCTACATGGGCATCCCAACCCATGTCTATGCTATCCAAACCCTCTCGCAGATCGCTACGCAGAAAGAGCTCGCCACCGAGACTGCTGCCAAGGGCGGTCGTGTGAAAGTGCTCATCGGCGAGCAGAAAGCCCCCACCGTGGCAGGCACTCTGGCGCAAGGTCGCTTCAACAAGGAGGCAGCCAACAAGTATGCCGACGAGATCAACGACCGCATCTATGTGAAGGATGTGGTGGCGTTGCAAGGCTTGGACAAGGTAGTGCCTATCTCCATGACGGCGCAGGACATGCAGATGATGGATATGCTCAGCATCTCGCTGGATGACATCGCTCGCTACTATGCGACCCCTCGTCCACTGCTGATGCTCGATACGAATA
>JAXJUN010000037.1:0-44662 GCA_036309065.1 Paludibacteraceae bacterium
ATGCGAGCAGACTTTCATATAGGAGAACGCGTCAGGGAATTGCGCAAACAGCGTGGTTTTTCCATGTATAAATTATCCCTCACAAGTGGGATAAGTATAGGTCATCTCCAGCGTATAGAATCAGGAAAAACAAGCCCCCAAATATCTACGCTCGAGAAATTGCTCGGTGCTTTAGATGCGACAATTACCATTGAAATCTTATAAGTTATGTTAGGTGCAATTATTGGCGATATTGTGGGGTCGCGTTTTGAGTTTAATCCCACAGGCGGGTTGCCGTTTGAGCTATTCACGCCGCAATGTGATTTTACGGATGATACCGTTTGCACGGTGGCCATTGCGGATGCTCTCTTGAGTAAAGAACCCGATTACAAATCATCTCTAGTTAAATGGTGCAAGCGTTATAATCGCCCGATGGGTGGTTATGGTGCGTCTTTTGCCCGATGGATAGATAATCCCGTTCCGTATTGGTCATATGGTAATGGAGCGGTCATGCGTATCTCCCCGATCGGGTTGCTGTTAGATGATTTGCGCAATATCTTTAATGAGACTGTGTTAGCTACTGCTATCAGCCATAACCATGAGGATGCTATCCGTCATGCGTGCGCTGTGAGTGCGACAATCTATAATCTCAAACATGGCATGAGCAAAGAGGATGCTATCTCAAAGGCAGCAGTCTATTTGGATTTGGAGAAATTGCCCGAATTTATCCCGCAATCTAATCCGTTTAATGAGACTGTTTACAATTGCGTTCCCGTGGCGTTCTCTTGCCTGTTTCATAGTACCGATTTTGAGAGTGCTATCCGCAATGCAATAGAGATAGGCGGAGATGTGGATACCATAGGCGCATGTGTAGGTGGCATGGCAGAGGCTTTATACGGGATTCCAGCGCATATCAAAGAGCGTGCTATGGAATATCTCCCCGATGATATGAAAGAGGTTGTAACTAAATTTTATGAGCGATATGGAAACTAAGAATGAGGCAGGATTTTCAATCCACAAGGACCCACATATGGTGTGGGATGATAATCGTATCTGCAGTAGGTGTTTGAATCGCATGCCTATGCAGGGTACTGAGTGCGATGTCTTCGATGATGTCGATGATGTGAACGAGGCTATACGCAGTGGCGAATGTGAGTTTTTTCTCGAAAGAGAGGGCGAATAAAAAAAGAGGGTTGAACACCCTCTTATTTTTTCATTCTACATCTTAATACCAAATATCTTCCGTCATCTTTTGCAGATAAGAAAACAAGTTCCGTTGAACGACCGAATACAACCTCGCTCTCATAGTAGTTATTAGTGATATACATCGGGGTATTAGGCTCGACCTCTATCTCTAGTTTGACGGGCTGATATGTAAAGACATTCTTTTTTTCGTTTGTGGATGCAGACATATATGCAGGGTCTTTTGCAAGCGATTTTCCACCTGTTATAGTTTGCAGCTGCTTGTATAATTGTCGAGCATTGCTACCTGTAAATATATTTGTACCAAACATACTATTCAGTGCTTTTTCATCCACATATCGCGTTACTCTTATAGGGATAGGCAAGGAGAATTCGGCAATCTTTTTATCCAGCAGTTTTATAGTCTTTATATCGTCCGTAGTTAAGCCAGCTCTTTCCAGCTTATATGCATTTTGAGTATCTATACTGCCTGCTACCTTTGTAGTTCTAAACGCCCTGTTTATGTAGAAACTATTTCCTGTATGGACATATCCTCCTTTTCCTCCATGACCTCCTCCTCTTTGGATATGATTCCACAATTGATCATGCTCCGCAGTGGTTTCGGGTTTTAGAGCTTTATATATGATTTCGTGCTGGTCTCCTTGAAAGTGGATAAATCCATTATCAATAACCACATCTTTCTCATCAATATAGCGTCCTATACTTTTCATATAGTCCACGAAATCTTTTTTGGTTTCGGCGGCTGTTTTAGGTGTGAAATCACTTGCTATTTTTGCCTTGACTTTCTTTGCATCTCTCCTCGATTTTTGTGCCTCTAATTGGGCTACTTTCTTTGCTAGGTTATTAGCGGCTGATGTGAGTTGAGCGATTGATGTGCTATCGTCTGCAAATAGGTCGTCAAACTTATCTAGCAGCGTGTCTAATTGTGGGCTTCTTGAATGTTGAGCAAATGCTATTTGGTCTTTGATGCTGTCTTTTACTGACATCATGCTGATACGATGCTCTACTAATTCGAGGCGCTTTTTATAGGCCTCTTGCGAGATTTGCCATGTCTTAGGGTATCTCTTTTTGCCACGATCATCTCTACCCATCCATCTTATCTCATACTCCAATCCGTCTTTCATTGCCTTTAATGAGGATGGAGAATTGAAATCCCAATCCCATCGGGATAGGGTTTTCGAAATACCCGCATGAGTTTGCTCTAGCTCTGCAATTGATAGTGTCTTATGCAGCTCTCGAGCATTAGGGATAAGGTCGGTAAGAGCCTGCTCTCTGCGTTTCATTTCTGCTACTGCTTGAGCAATCTCTCTAGATGCATGCTGAATAGCATTGCGGTCGCCCTCTTGCATTGCTTTTTGCAATTTGGAGTAATCTACATCGTTATACTTTTTAGCGGCTTGTAGGACATTTTTAGCGGTCTTATCTATGAGGGCATTCTTCTTGTCTTGCTCAGCTTTTATTCTTGCCTCCTCCTCGGCTTTCTTTTGAGCCTCGATTTCCTCTTTGGTTGGTTGCTTTGGTTTTTCAAATTTAGCACGGATTTCAGCAGGCACCATCTCTTTAGCGATTGGCACGAGTTGATGGCGACAGTTCCAGCCGCCTACATTAACGAGGAAATTCTCGGGCGTTGTACCCTCTATCAATCCATGAGGCAATCCCGTTTTATCGTAGATAGCGCATTCGTATCCGTCTATCTTGCCTGCGAGGATGTCTGCAAACTCGGATATGTGGATATACTTTTTCTTGGTCATGTGGGCGCAAAACTCTCGGGTCGTTTCGATGGTGCTACCCGTGTACATGAACCATTCGCATCCTAAGTCATCCGTCACGAGTTTGTTGTTTTGCCCCGTATATTGCCCTAGAGCGGTTACTGCATAGGTCTTGGCATATTTGCTCAGTGCGCCCTGCGATGTCTCCGTAGAGAGCAAATAAGCGTGCATTTCGCTGACTATATCCGAATACTTTGCCCCCGTGGTTACTGCACGCAGTAGCATATCCGATATTTTGCCCGTCACATTAGCAGATAATCCCGCACCCGTGAGGTTGTTTGCCACATTCTGCGCTGCTAGGGATTTCATAAGTTCAAACTTTGAGCTTGCGCCCATGTGATAGTTAGTGTGCGCTACAAAGTTGCTCGAGAGGCTATCAAAGTATTTCTTTTGCTCATTGTAGATTTTATCAAACGCCCCAATCAACTTAGCTACGCCTGCAAGAAATTGCTTATTGTTGGCTATCTTAGTTAGTCGGGTTTTGATTACACCTATCTTCTTTAAGTTAGATATGGTGGTTTTGATATTACCCTGTGCATCCGTTTCTAGCCCCTTGATAAGGCTGAGAGTTTCTTGGAGAATCTTTTTCTCGCTTACCTCTACAACCTTATCAAAGTCAGCCGATGCACCATCTATAATATCAAATATAGGATGGAATGATTTTGCCATGATTACTTAGCTGGGATTGGTGGGTTTTTCTCTTTACCTTGCTTTGGATTTGGGTTTGTTGGGTCATCTTCCTCTCCCTCCTCTTGCTCCTCGGGATTAGGGTTGATATTCGCAAGCCCTAGCACATCCGTGGATGGAGTGTTCGCCTGTTTGATTTCCTGGGCGTATTTCTTCATTATCTCCATCTTGGCTGCATAGTCCTTTGTGGCAAAATTGCCATCCTCTACCATAGCCCTGCGCACAAAGGTTTGGATATTGCAAGATATGATATAATCAATCTCCGTTATACCCCCATTGGATAGCATGGTCATTTTGTCCTCCTCTTTGATTCCGAATAGAGGGTCGAGGTCGAATGTGGTCTCTACCTGCTCTGCAATCTCAGGGGATGTATTAAATAGTTTTTTCGCATAATCAATCTCCATCTCACGCAAGATAACAGGGTTTACATTGGATTGCTTAGCGGTGGATAACTCCGCCATGAGTACCGATGTATTTAGGATGTTAAATTTCGTAGGTACATTGATTTTTGGGAGCATTGCCTCTCGTTCCTCTTTGTTAGGCACGATGATAGAGTAACGATACTCTATGATGAAATAATACACACGGTCGAGGATGCGCACCATGTTCTCTGCGATGGTGTTCACAAAGTTATTAAACTCATCGCGGTCAAATTCTTTTGCAGTTCCCGATTGAGCAGTAGGTACATAGGATAAAAACTCCATGTGTACTGCGCTGAGTGCATTGCGGATGTGCTTTTCTACTCGCTCATCTTGCAAGCGTGCTATATCCGTAGATTTTTGGATGTAGCCGATTGGTGGGGTTGGTGCTTGTGATTCTCCTGCTTTGGCGTTGTCGATAAGATACATGCCATATGGGGAGCGATTGAGGATTGAGCCAGTTCCGTTGCATCGTGGACATTTAACCTCTTTGCCCTCTTTCATAATTGTTCCCGAGCCTACACAGTCAGGGCATTCCGTTGTAGCGAAAGCATAGCGCTCGCTATACATGTGCTGCACGATTTCAGCCTGCAGGTCGGAATACTCTCGAGCAGCCTCGTCCAAGAACGGAACCATGCCAGCAAGATAGCTCTCATAGATGGTTTCGTTATTCGCTCTACCTTTGCGGATACCTCCAGCCTTAAAAGCAGGGATTTCGCCGATATTGTGGTCTAGTTCTGCAGTAGGCACAGCCTCGCTGCCTGCTTGTTGCTCATACTTGATGAATTGCGTAGGAGTGAGGACATAGAAGATTGAGCCATCTTTCTTGCGTGCTCCGTTATGGGTGGTATATGTGATTGTGTCGCGTGATTTGAGTACAAGATATTCCCCTGCTTGATACTCCACGATTTGATCGCTCTCGAAAAACTCTGCAACGGGTTGTACATACTCCGTCTCTTCCTCTGCGATGGTCTTAGGAATGACCGCTACGATTCCGTTAGGGTCGATGAGAGATAGCCTAAGCAGTTCAGAGAACGCCCAATTCGTTATGCTGGTATATTCAGGATATTTCTCCTCGCAGTACTTTTGTGGGGTTTCGTTTTCTGCAATCTTTGGGCTGATTTTGTCCGTGTCGTATTGCACGCTCCAATCGCTTGCGCGGCGGATTTTCTCCAAAGATGCTACAACCTTGCTGAGTGGGGTCTTTGTGATAGGCACATAGATTTTCGTGCGGTACTCTTTTACCTCTTTCGATTCGGATGGTCGCCTCTTTACGATCATCTCCTCGAGGTCGCCATTGATGTGGCGCTTGAGTTGTTTGCATACATCCATGCACTTGCTCCTGTTAGCATAAGGGAAATTGCCCTGCAGCATTTTTCTAATAAACTCGGTCGAGAGTTTTGTCTTTGTTGGTGTGTTCATAATTTTATCCGTGGTTAGAATTTCGTTGATTGATGTTTGCTTGCATTTTGAATGTGGCCATTGCTAGCTTTGTGCCGCATTCGGTTTCGGTGTACTCGTCCCAATTTACCTCATAGGATTCGGACCGCACTAGGGATTCGCCATCTATATAGATATGATCGCAGCAGAGAGCGATTACATTCTTCTCGTGCCAATCCTCATGGATGTACTCCGTTTGTGCCTCATACTCTTTATTGATGGTGGCATAAATAACAATTCTCTTGCCTGTTAGGGTTTCATATACCTTATCGTTTTGCTTGAGTTGAGGCTTGCGCAGTACGATAGGCAGCATTTGGGATAGCACACATGGCACTCCTCCGTTTAGTTTGTGCGAGAATGGGAATCCAAAGGCATCCTCATCGCAGTAGTATGTTACCATTGCATACTTATGAGGTTGTACACGCTGCAATAGGTTGCTATAGGATTCTTCCGTGTATTCGTTATATAGGCTATCGATACCGCTATGATGGATAATGATTTTATCGGAGTTGATTGCGGTGTTTAGCCTGTACGCTGCTATGATGTGCAGAGTAGTTCCTTTATTAGCAGTCACGGAGATGGCAATATCTTTCCCTCCTCCTGATATATAATCGCTGGTTGCGTATATTTCGTCTTCATCCTCGCCTCGGATTATGATTGTAGTAATGAGTTCGTTGTCGTAAGGAACGCCATTGCTACCATAATAGAATACCCTAAAGTTTTCGATGTTTAATGTAAATCGATCGCTTGGTGCTATGATATATGGAACGAGATGCTCTTGATATGTAATCCCTGCTGTTATACTAGCTGTGGGTATTTCCGTGTCCTGCGCTGAGCATTCTTGAATCTTATCAAACCCATGCATATTGCATCGCAGCCTAAAGCATGCTCCAGGGCGTACATCCGAAATGTCTTTCATTTCCGCTTTTGCGTACATGCTTAGCGCCCCGTTTTTGTAAAGCGGATACAGCTGGATTGCATTCGCTTTAATGAGTTCGCCATCGGGTTTTACAATATCTATTGTTGTCTTGTTGTTATCGCCATTCTCATGTGCTACCTTTGCAAAGAATGTGGTATTTGTGCCATCCCCGATAGGTAGAGGCATATCGCAAGATGGTATTTCGGGAATGTCCCCAAATTGGATAAATTGATGTTCTAACATATTAGTTTGCTTTTGGGATTAACTTTAATTCTGCCTCATCCTTAAAGAATGAGTATGTCATTTCTTTCAGCCAGCATTCCTCTCCGTCCACCGTGATTATTCCATATGGATTAGCCATGATGGCTTTGTATTGAGAGAATGTGATAGGGTACTTAATGATCAATTCCTCGGCTTTGAATACACGAGGGATGATGTAGTCGTTTGAGCTTGGTACATCTTCGCACTTTGCTTCTCCGTCCGTTTCATCGCACACATGCTCCGTATAATACCTCTCTTGTAGTAATAGGTTTTCCTGCCATTGTGCTTGCCCGTAGCTGTCTTCAAACTCTCCTCCAAATATTTTGATTCCCAACATAGGTATGTTATTCATATTGTCAGTAAGATAGTATCCTCTAGCGTACCCCGTTTGATATGTGTTTTGTCGGGTTTTGAATTCTGCTTGATAATTAACCGTTCCTTTCGTTAGTTCAAATGGCTTGAGCCCTTTTAGGCAGAATAAGCGATTTATCCATCTAAATGCATTTCTTGCTGGAGATATTTTAGCATTATAGACTTCGGATTGATTAACGCCATAACAATTCTCGTTGGGGTCTATGTCTTTAGGAATAGAGTATGTGATTCCTCCGTTATAGTATTGAGATGCAGTGAGAGCAAATACAAAGATATTTTCATCGTATTTGAATTCATCTTCATTTGATTTTGTTAGGCGTGCTCTACGGGTTTCCTCTATTGCATAATTATCTGCAATGAATGGGCAAAGCACGCTCTTTTTCTTTGATATCGCTTTCGTTGTAGATGTAAATGTACGCTCTCCATGCACACTATCAATTGAGGAAACATCCTCGGTGGTCATATATTTTTTATAGCCGATATTTAGCTCCGTTATTGCTAGATTAGTGTCCATCTTGCGCGATTTCTCTTTTGCCCCGTTTATGCTAAATAAATGGATATAACGATAGAACCAATCCCATTTTTCTACACGGATATATAATTGGCCATTCTCTTGGCTGAATCCCCATCCAATACAATCTATTGCATCTAGGGCTTGGATTGCATCCTTGAATGATAGAGGCATGTTCCTACTATGCTCCATGTCGGTGTATAAGTCACGGATTTTATATCCGTTTGTTATAGCCTTAAGAGAGCCATCTCCAAACTGCGTTACTCCTTCTTGTATTGATACAGTGGGTAATGCATTCACAATAGAATCGCACCTGTTGTAGAGGCTCGATTTGACCGTGAGTTCGTTGTTAGATATTGCCTCGGTTATAACATTAAGAGCCTCATGGATCATTAGCATATTCGCAGAGACATTTGATGTATTCTTAGAATCGAGCGTCATTCTAACATATGAACCCTCCTCTATTTCGATAGTAAAGCCTTCAGGGTTATTCCATCCATCGTTAAAGTTGTAAATATACAACCCTAAGAATATCCTATCGTAACTGCAATTATCTAACTTACCCTTCAGGGTATATGTTAGTGTATCATGGCAGTCTTCCGTATCTCTATCTGCGTATGAGCCACCTCCATAATCATAACTACCTCCATCATTAGATATAAAGCGATGCGTTCCCGACATGATTCCGTTTCTTATATCAGGCTGATACATACCAAAATTGACCTGCATGTAAGGTTGATCGGTTGCGTTTGCTATAATATTTCCATTGAATTTGATGCGGATAGTTATATTAACATCGAGCGTGTATTTTGATGTATCTCCGAATTTATCTGCAAACCCATCCCCTTTATTGAATAATGGCTCTACTAGTCCATCCAAGATTAAATCAGGCATTTTTGCTGCATATATCATAGGCTCAAATGTTCCAAACTCGTTAATCTTTTTATTCTTGAGAGTAAGCGCGATGAACATTCTTTGGCTATCATCGGGCAGCGTTAGCGGGTCGCCTCCGACATTGCTGCTGTATATCTCCGTGGATGGCTGCTCCATGATATTCTTATATCGTATGGTCTTAGCAGGGATAGTGAGCTTTTTCCATGTAGGTACATGGGCGAGAGGCTTGTCATCCAATGTTGCATAGGTATTGAGGTCTATCTCGGTCTCGGTGCGATTGTTAAAGGTGGTCTTTACTCCTACCTCGCCCACTTTGCAGGATACTGTGAAATAGTCCCCGCTATGCTCATCATAGGTAGAGAGGTCAATCATTCCCGTGTATATCACAGTGCCATCTTCATCCGTTACGACATAGTTTAGCTCGGTGTCGATGTCGGTATTATAGGCATCGTGGATGATGGATGCAGCCTCTCCGCTAAACTCCAAAGTTCCAACGGACACCTCAGCGGACATGCCATGATAGTCATGCCGCTTGATGGTGGTTTTTAATCCGTCAAAACCTATGGGCTCTAAGATTTCTATTCCGTTGATCGTGTGCTTTAGTTCCATGTTCCTGTATATTTGGTGTTCATGTATGTATGAGTATCATTGCCCGATTGCACAGTCACTCCCGAGCGGTCGATATTGATGTGTATCATCTTTTGCTCAGGCATGTTGTTACGCATGGTCTTGCCGAAACGGTCATAGTCGAATGGCATACCTCTCCATGCAAGTTCGCTAAAGCTCTCTACTTGTGGCATTGGTGGGATTGCCATAGTAGGCACTCCAAATCTATCCCACTTGTCAGGCGAATAAATGAGGCTATTAGGCACGATTGATGCACCTGCTGGAATGTACATCACTTCGGGACCTTTCTCGCCTACAAGCGCATATTCTCCCTTTCCACCCTTACGACCTTTGGCGTATTGTGGTAGAGGTTTTGCAGCAGCGATTGCGAGTTGAGTTGCACCAAGCGCAGCCACCATAGCCGTGAGGGCTACTTTCATAGGCCATACTGCAGTAGGGTCAGCCCAAATGGACATGATACCCATTGCGGTATTCAATCCGATGCTAAATAAAGCACTCGCTTTGTCGATGGCAGCCTGCTTGCGCTTGAGGGCTATCTTCTTATCGTTGAGTTCCTTTTCGGAGATGTACTTTTTATTGGCATTCTCTTTTGCCTCCTCGGCATCGGTAGTGTACATCTCATCGAGAGCCTCCATCTCGCTACTGAGGTGGTCAGATATTGCACCAAAGATTTCGGATGCCAAATCCCCTGCAAAGGATAGTATCTCCTGCGTGAGTTGCATTACCTGCTCCTTGCTCATCTCCATGAGTTGGCGCTCCCTTTCTAATGCATCACGCTGGATGGCGAGTTTTTCGGCTTGATACTGCTCCTCGGTTATGAGTTTTGCCTCTTTTTCTTCCTCGAGTTTTTGCAAGCGTAATGCGCACATATTGGCCTCGTGGTTATTTAGCACCTCTCGAGCTTGTGCGATTTGCTCGTTTGTGCTTTCCTCGTTATTGAGGATAGCTAGAGCGGTGTTCTCTGCTTGTGCGAGTTCATTCTCCCTCCTAGCGGCATTCTTCTCGATGATGGACTTATTATGATTGTCCTGCAAATCTTGCAGCTGTGTAGTGAGTTCGGCATCAATCTGCAAAAGGGTTTCTCCTAGTAGCGTAGCATCCTTTATTTCCTCTTGAGCCTTGAGCTTTTGCAGTTGAGCCCTCTTTTCGAGTGCCTTTTTCTTGATGTCGAATGCGTCCTCGGCAAAGTCTTTTTCTAGAGCATTAGCCAAAGCCAAATCGGTCTCTAGTTGCTTATTGCTGAGTTCGTATTCTTGAGCGCGTTCCTGCTCTGCAAGTTTTTTCCTTACTGCTTTAATCTCTTTGGATCGTTGCTCCTCGAGTTTTTTGCGGAGTGCAATCTCGGTTTTTGAGTTGCCCTTTATGTTGGCTATCTTATTGTCGAAATTGAGGTTTATTTGTGCGATTTCCTTTTTCGCACCCTCCTCCATGAGTTCTACAGTAACTTGATTGAGGTCTTCCTGGGCTTGTTTGATTTCCTCTCGTCTGCGTTGAGCAGCAGCCGCCCATGCTTTGCGCTTTTCCTCGTTCTGCTGAGTGGTTTCCGCTACCTCTCGCACATGGACATCTTGGCGGTGGGCTTGTATATCCTTATCGAATTGCTGCCACATCTCGCGCATTTCATCCAATAGAGCCTGCTCCTCCTCGGATATACGACCATTGGCCGCTTGTTTTTTGCGGACCATCTCGTTATAGGCTCTTACTGCTGCATTGCGTTGCTGCATTAGTCCGTTCTCTTGGATTTTGGCTACAGTCTTCCAATTCTTGCCCTCTGCCTCTGCTAGTCGAGCCGCATAGTTGCTTTGATTGGCGGTGTCATCGATGAGGGCTTTTGTTCTCTCCATGATACCATTAAAATCCCGTTGCTCCTCTTTGGATTTCTTGACACTACTTACTAGGAATGCCAAGCCTGCAACCAAAGCCGCTACAGCCGCCACCACAAGCATTACAGGGTTTGCAAGTAACGCAGCAGTAAATCCGCCCGTTGCCGCTGTTGCAGCCGTTGTAGCGACCGCATCCGCTGTCATAGCCCCTGCGTGGGCTGTACCTGCAGCAGTAGCCGCTACCTGTGTGCTTGCCTCTTTGACTTTCTCTCGATTGAGTAGTTTTAATAGTGCAGTACGCAATACCACATTAGCAGCCGATCGTTTGTCCGCTACCGCCATGACTTGCTGCAATCCGTTGAGGACAGCCATTGCGGCTTGCACCTTGAGGAACGCCTCTTGCAGCTCCTCGGATTCTCCGCCTAGCAGAGCCATAGCAGATGTGGCTGCGTTAAATGCTCCTACAAGTCCTCCACCCACTTGCATTGCTGCATCGAGGTTCTTTGTGTCCGAGGCTAGCAGGGTAATGATTTGCTGAGCATCTCCGATGGTGTCGTTAAGTTCAGCCGCTTTGTCCGCCATGGCGATAAAGGTTGCAGAGGTGGTATCTCCACTCTCCGCCATCCTAATCATAGCCTCTCGCATCTCCATGAGTTGCTGGCGTGTCTTGCCCGTTGCACCGCTAAGCAGGTTATACTGACTTACGCTCTTTTGCAGGGTTACGATGTTCTGCTTATTGGCATCAACGCTCTTTTGCAGCTCTTTCCTCTCCTCTTTGTAGTGTTCGGTGTTCTTTCTAAGCGCAGCAGATAATTGGCTACCCTGCAAACCGAGTTGGCGGATGGATTCCGCATCCTCTTGCTCGGCTTTGCTTACAGCTTTCATTTGAGCCTCTAGCTCTTTATTTCTAGCTGTGAGTTCGCGGATTTGGGATTGAGCAGCCGAGAGGTCAGATTCTCCCTGTATTCGTATTATGATGTTATTCTCGCTCATCTCCTCTTTAGTTTTTGCTGTTGTTTTTTGAGGTTTTCTAATTCATCTTTCCGGCGTTTAATCTCCCGATTGAGGCGGGACATAAACTCTAGGAATGTGAGGTCATCGATTGATGATAGATTGCCCCCTGATACTATTTCTCTCCACTCGTAGTAGTTTTCTGCTTGCTGAGAGAGGATATTGTACGGAACAATTCTTCGTGGGTCTTGTTGATTTGCTCGTTGATCGGTGTATATATGTCTAAACCGTGATTTACATTCGCCAAGAAGGGCATTAACTCCTTCAAAGGCTTCTGCGAAAAAAAATCAGCCACCCCCTTATCTTTCCGCCATTTTGCAATCTTTTTCTCTGCATATTGCTGGTCATATACTCGAGGGTTTTCCGTCTTGTCAAAGAAACATACCGATGCTAGTTTATACAACAACTCCACATCCACCGAGAATTGCAATCGCTGTTTGATGATGTCGTTTAGTTGTTTGATAGCATAGATATTGATTTCCTTTGCCATGAGGACATCATCGATGGCTTTTGTGAATGCCTTTAGCAAGTCCACTGAGCAGCGCATCTCGACCTCGTTATATACTTGTATTGCAGTCAGTCCCCTGTCATATGGCAGATTGGTAATATCGGCATAGCGATAATACTTTGTGCCTCCCGATGTGAAAGCGTACTCAATACGATACTTTTCTTCTTGTTTGCGGCGGCGTTCGATTTGCTCGCGCCATACTTCCGCTAGTTCTTTAATTAGTCCCATAGTTCTTGTAGTTTGTGCTGGAGTTCGTTATAACTAACGCCTGCTGCAATCCGCTGATTTCGGTGCGTGATATGCCATGCAGGCAATTTTCTTGCGTTGTCTAATCGTAGTGGCCATAGTTGTACATTCCATGTTCCCTCATCCGTCCTCTTGATGTAGATGTATGGAGAGCCATTGCAGGAGCAGCCGCGCCTGCTGTACTTAAAGCCATATTCCTCTACTAGTTTTAGCATCTTGTTATTTTGCTAGGGTATGCTACATATACGATTCCGTAGCGATAATCCCAATCGAGATAAGCAGCTCCTTTTTTGGCGAGTTTTTTATTTACGCTGGTATTGATCGCACGGGCGGTCTTGCGATTGCTTACGCTGACTTTCATTCCGTCTTGAATGACATATACTGCTTTGTTGGTTTGTGCGCATTGATAGTCCGCCTCTCTCTTTGCTTGATAGATGCGTATTTTGAGGATTAAGCGCTTTAACCACTTGTATGGATAAATTACCCAACAAAACAAAATGGTGCACGCTAACGCGAGATAATGCAGCAATAAGTGCGTGATTGCGTTCTTGGTCTTGTTATTCATAAACTTTTGCGATTAAGATTGATATAATAGTGTTTAGTCCTATCACGCCGAGGGCTACGGGTATGATGTACCATGACCACCCGAATAGAATAGGATAGATGATGATGGACCAAATACCACCCATGCAGGTCAGACACTCGAATAGAGGCTTTCGCAGGATGGATATATTCCACTTATCCAACAAGTCGCCTAGCCATTCTCTTGGCTTTGCGAGAATCATACCATCCCATGTGCATGCGTGGATGGCAGTGATTATTAAACTGAGTATTACGATTTGCTGTATCATTGTTGCTGTTTTGCTGGTTGAAATTGTTTGAAATATCTATGAAAATAATAGCGGTTATTGTCGAGGAAATCGGCTTTTTGCGCCTCGTTCTCGCGGTTGGTCTTGACGGGTTTGTTATCGTCATCCGCTTGCACATTCTCAAAGTCAAAGATGGCTGGCTTGCATTTCTCGCTGTCATAGATGATATTGTACTCCTCAAATATGGAGTTCATAAAGTACCTACTATCCGCTAATCGTGGGTTGGCTGAATGGTATTGCATTCGTGCCTTAGATAGGCGGAAATAGTTCTTTACGATGTCATAGTTATTGAGTAATGATACCGTGGTCGAGTTCTTACCTGCACAGTCGCCTGTTACTATGAGGAATGCATCGGGATATTTCTTGTCGATTTCTTGACATACCATGCGAGTAGTGGCATCCTCTAGGCGGATACACTCCACACCATATATCGTGCCCCCGTAATGCTGGAATAGGGTGCATGTCATAGGGTTGCGGTTAAAGTCAAAGGACGCATATAGAGGGTGCTCAGGATTATATTCCACTTTGCCCGTATGCTTGTCAGGGTCGAACGCGAATAGCCATCTCTTTTCATTGATCGCTTTAGGATTCTGCTGATATTGCGTTTCAAATACAAAGCGGTTTGCCTTGCGTAGGTTATGCAAATCCTCTACGGTGTGCTTAAATGGATATAGAGCAACCTCATTTCCGTCTTCATCCGTGGATAATGCAGGCATGGAGATAACTGTCCAATCTTCGGGCTCATCTTCCCTCTGCAAGTATCCCGATAGGTCATCCTTGTGTACTCGCTGCATAATGACGATGATAGGTGTACGCGTGTCATTGATACGAGAGCGGATAGTATTATCAAACTGCTCATTCACTTTATCACGCATGACGGGAGAATTTGCGTCTATAGGCTTTAATGGGTCGTCAATGATAATTGCACCGCCAAAGGTGTATTCATCGTCTCCATCGCTTTGTATTGACCTGTAGAGGAATTCCTCGAGGTCTTCGATTTGGATGGTGTCCGTGTCCACAGTACCAGCACCGAATCCCGTTACCTGTCCGCTTGATGATGTAGCGTAAACGCCACCCCCTGCAGTAGTGTACCATTTTTGCTTGGCATCGCTGCTAGGGCTGATTTCCACATTAGGGAATAACTGCTTATACCATGCGCTCTCTACCATCTCTTTGGTCTTCTCGCTGTTGTCGAGTGCGAGATTAGCCGAATAGGATAGATGGATGAATTTTGCCTTTGGATTGATACCAAGCCCCTTTGCGATGAATGTCTTTACAACCATCTCCGTCTTTGAGTAACGAGGCGGCAGGTTGATAATTAAACGAGTGATTTTGCCACTAAACACCTCATCCAATATGGCTGCGATGATTTTATGGTGTCTTCCGACATAGAATTTTTGCCCGTTCTGCTGTGCAAAGAAATAGCGGGTAGCAAACATTGTATCTGCTACGCATTTTGCTCTCACTACTTCCGTTGCTGTCATCGCTTGTGTGGTTAGATTGATTTCTCTATGTTCTCTAGCAGGATCTTTGCCTCCTCAATGGATATTTGGCGTTCCTGGAGTGGTGTTCCGTCTTTGCCCGTTATCTCTTGGCGTTCTACCCATCCACGCTCTTTGCCTTTACATTTGAGAGCAAAGATGATGGCTTTTGTGTCGCCCTCCTCGCATTTGGAGTATAGGCAGCTCTCGAGGAAATCGGGCAGCTCCTCATTGCGAATCTCATCCAATGTGCTTTTGAGGTCTTCATCCTCTTTGAGCCAATTATAGAAATTCGATTTGGAGATACCCACATTCTTGCATGCGATGGTAACATTACCAAGCGACTTGCGTAATGCCTCGATAAGCTGCTCTTTTTTCTTTTTATTATACATCGTCCACTTTGTCCAATTAGGAGTTATTGCACATGGCCATAAATTCAGCTCTTATTTGAGGGTCGTTTTTGAATTTGCCTCTCAAATAGATAGATGTCATCTCTCCCTTTTTGCGTGCTCCTCTGCTCTCCTTGCACATATGGCGACCTTTAAGCATGATTGCCATACCGAGAGGCGCAGGGCTGTTATCATCCCATAATGCCTCATAGAGCATATTTACGATGTCTTGAGCCAAACGCTCTTGTATCTGCAATTTGCTGGAGCAGTAATCCACCACGCGCCCGATTTTGGATATACCGAGTACTTTGCCATTTGGATTAGGGATGTAGGCGAAATAGTATGTGCCAAAGAATGTGCGCACATGGTGTTCGCAGAGGGAATAGAAATCTCCTTTGTCGAATACCATATCATTGCACTGTAATCCATCCTCTCCATTTGGGAATGTGGTTATCTTTGGCGCTTGCGATGGGTCGTACCCACGGAATATCTCCTCAAACATTCGGAGCACCCTATCAGGGGTTTGTTGTAGCCCTGTGCGGTTAGGGTCTTCCCCGATGTACTCCAATAGGTCGGAGATATGTTGCTTTGCTTGTTGTCTAGTTAGTTTCATTGTACATTGATTACTTTTTGCGTTTGCAGTGAGAGTGTCCAAATGGTGTTTTTCTTGATGTACTCCACGCATTGCTGAATGATTAACTTATTCTTCTCGGGATCGCCCGTGTCGCATGGTTGCAGGTATCGTTTAGCGCATTTGATGTCTTGGTATTTCTTCATGTGGTTTTTGCCATTGAATACTACCTTTAACTCATCTGCTCTCTTGATGACGATCTCTGCCCCTTTGCAAAATTCTACCTTTGGCGATAGGGTTACAAAGTCCACGCCTACAGGGATGGGGCGTGTTCCGTTGGTCTCGATGGCGATATACTTGCCCGATTTCTTTATTTTGTCGCATAGTTCAGTAGTGAGTTGCAATGTAGGTTCTCCACCTGTAAAGACTACCAAACGGGCTGGATACTTGCTTACCTCTGCCACTATCTGCTCATCGGTCATCTCCTCTCCTCCCATGTGCTCCGTGTCGCAGAATGGGCATTTGAGGTTGCATCCCGAAAAGCGGACAAAGATAGCTGGCCGCCCCGTGTTCATTCCCTCTCCTTGGATGGAATAAAAGATTTCCTTAATCCTCTTCATAGATTGCAAAATTTCCGTCCGATTCTTGAACCACCGCTTTATAGCATTGTGGGATTTGTTCTACTACCCATCTAGCGATATTCTCTGCTGTGGGATTGAATGGCAGTAGCTCATTGAGGTTGCCATGGTCGAGGTACTTGTGAATCTTCTCTTTAATGTGCTTAAAGTCCACGAGCATTCCATCTTTGTTGAGCTTCTTGCCCTTACAATGTACTGTGATATGCCAATTATGACCATGTATGTTTTGGCATGGGCTGTCATAAGACAGTGCGAGGCGGTGGCAAGCCGCAATTTCTAGCCGCTTTGAAACATAATACATATTGGTTTGTTTTTGGGTTGGTTTGCGTGTGAGAATATAGAAAAATGGCGTATCTATCAACGCTAGGCAGAATTTGAGTACATATTGCCCGATGATTATCCCGATGACGGATACTAGGCCGCCCTCTTGCCAAAACATCCCCATGCCTAGTCCAAAGGCGATGATGGCATAAATAGCGGTGTCGATGATTTGGCTAGTCATGGTGCTTGCGTTATTCCATACCCATCTCATGGATGGTTTTGCGTTGAAATGATTGCGTATCTTATGGAATACCCACACATCCCATTTTTGGCTTGCAAAGTAGGCGCAGAGGCTACCGAGTACAAACATAGGGGTTTGACCTAGCAGGGTCTCATAGGCTGCTTGCATGGTGGGGTTGTTAGTGGGTGTGAATTGAGTTGCAAAAATGAGCGCGAGGGCAAATAATTGTCCTAGGAATCCCCTCCATACCGTTTTATTCGCCTCCTCGCGCCCCCAAATCTCCCCGATGATGTCCGTGCATAGGAATGTAAATGCGTATGTGATAGCGCCACCCGATAGGAGCAGAGGGAATTGTCCGAGTGATACTCCTGGATCAATAACCTTGCAGCCTACCACATTGGCCACTACGATGCTGATACAAAAGATAATGTTCAGCAGGATTAGATTGTTCGTGTTCTTTCTCATGTGAGTTTGTAATCTTGATTTCCCGCCCATTGCTCATAGTCCTTTTTGAGGCGCATGATATTGAGGCAAAGGAAATTGGTATTTATTTCGTTGTTATAATCGTTTACTTGGTCGTATAACTCATCCCCGACTAATAGGCGGACCTCATCCGTCTTTATTCGGTTGATGTGCTTGCCATTGATGAATCCGAAACGCTTGCCCGCTACATAGGTCGTGCTATCTGCAGAGGTGCAGAAATTGCATTCCTGCAGGAGTTTTAATTCCGTGCAACCGAGCAAGTGTATATCGATAGAGGATTTGCGGCTCTTGATGTAGCGCGCTAGTTCTGCGACATGGGCTTTCTTACCTGCTTTGCGTAGCTCAGGGACTGAGATAGCGATATAATCCGAGTACTCTATGAGCCTATCTAATCCCTTTTGCCCGTCCTCTAAGTGAAAGACATTGATAATGCGATTTGGGATGTCCTTTGCGAGCCTCTCCCGAAACTCCCATGCCTTTTCGGGACTGAGGATTTTTTGACAGTCCACCTCTACGCAGGTCGCCCCTGCAGCATTTTGGAGTGTAAACTCTACCAGCCCATCGTACCACTTATTGACCAGGGATTCATCTTTTATTCCTGCTTGCGAGCCGAACATGAGCGTAAACAACCCCGAATCTTGTATAGTGTGCGCGCTGTTTTGGATGATGTTCTGCGGTATCTTGTAGAATGGATTATCCTTTTGGTGGCGTAATGGCATGATAGGGGATTTGCCTTTACCAAAAACCAACCTCTCCACAAATGGATAGCAGGTGTACAAGTGATATTGCACGCCTAATCCAGCAGCAGCGATGTACTGATTTTGTACCTCTGCACCTGCGTAGTGGATTTTGATATTATCGGGACAATGTAGCGCCTCCATAGCCATCTTCTAATACGGTTGCTTGTACCATGCCATCCCATGCGAAATGCTCCAATAACCAATGAGCAAGATGCTCGCATGAGCGGCTATCTAGTTGCATAGGGCTGCCAAATTCCTTTTGCAGTTCCTGTGCGATCTTGTACTGCATGTAGTTAATTTCTATCTGCCTATCTTCTTTGCTTACCTCAAATCGGCAGCGGATTTCGAACATGTGGCGATGATTGTTGCGCAGGTATGCATACTCATATGGGGCGGTTAGCCAATGATGAAAACCCTCTATGAGGTTGTAGGTCTCTACATAGATTTTTAGATTGTTCAGTTTCATTTTACTTTGCAATTATATTGTTTTAATTCGGTTTTGAGTTGTGTTTTGATGACCTCTACTAAATCGGCTGTGTCCTCGGTTAGTTGCACAGTAATGATGAACGGGTCGCCACCCTCTGCAAAAAAGTGGTCTATGTCAAATTGCTTGGCATAGTCCACTCCCTCCCATTCCTTGAGTTCTTTGTAATCCCATTCCTTGAGAGCCTGCATGTCGTCGCTGCCATAGGATACATCGTCCTTTAGCATCCAGCGCCTCAATGTATCGACATCCGCCCCCCCCCCGTGGGATAATCTTGCATGGCAGCTCTTTCCATTTCATGTCTAAGGCTGCCGCGTATTTCATATTTCCCGATATGATGCAGTATTTCCCATTCTCCATCTCTGCGACTATAAGGGGACGATATTGCAGCAATTCAGGCAGAGATTTCATGCTCTGCTTTAAGCGATTAAATTCCACCTCCGTAATGGTTCGGGGGTTGGCTTGCAGTCCCTTTATTTGGTTTCCGTCATTTGGCACCAATAGGGATAGGGATATGTTTTGCGTTGTCATATGATCGTTACTCCTTGATAGTTGCTGATTACTTCTTGAATGATGGTGCGGATTTTGATTTTATCCGCCTCGGATGTTTCCGGCGCTAGTTTGATTTTGATAGTCGGGATTTTGATTTTCTCCTTTTCTTCCCCTGCAGGCTTTTGCTCAAATAGGGATTGTGATACACTTTCCTGCTCATCCCAATACAACTCAATGCCGCCCATCTTTAGCTCTTGATACTCGAAATTATTTGCGAGTGCATCCCAATCAAAACGCCCATAATAGAGATTATCCTTGCGTGCTATCTCTCGCACTTTCTTGATGGGTGTTTTGGGGTCGATAATGACACATGGGGCTGATTCCTCTTTGAGTTCCTGCAAGGCTGCTAAGCGCATATTTCCACCTATGGCCACGAATATATCCCCTAGAGGATAAACCAGCAATTCCCGATATTCCATAAACTCCATATCCTCCTCGAGGGATTTCTTGAGGTCTTTTGCTCGCTGTGCTTTGATGTATCGAGCATTTCTTGGCACGCCTTTTATTTGCCCTGTATTGGGTTGTATTTTGGATAAAGGGATGTTCATAAAATGTTCATAATTTGTTCATAAATTGTCTATTTCGGGTGCAAAGTTAATTATCTTTTTGATAATAAACAAATAAAAGTGATAATTTTTTGAAAAAATTACCACTCTTACGCTATTTTGGGCTTATTTTGAGCAAAATTAAACCCTTGATGCTATGTTATCGCATTTCCAATATAATTCCACTATCTCCCCCGTTAGGCTGCATATAGTCCCTTTTTCGGGGTCTATTGGGTTTCTGTTGTTGCACTCCCAACAAGTTCCCCGCATTCCTTGATGGTATCCTTTATCAATTACCATGGCTCATTCTCGGGGTTTGTTGGCATCGGCCACCACCATGGGTGCTTTTTGTGGTCGTATGGATAGGATAGGAAATACATGCATCCGTCATTGGTTCTTACGATTACCTTTTGATCGCGTTCGGGCTGCTCTGCAAGAATGTGCCTCCATTTGAATTCGATTAGGTCTTTATGGATGACCGGCTGCGTGTTTTCTAATTCCGTCCTCACATCGTCTATTTGAGCTATTGCCTCGGATAGTTTGTCGATTATTTCCTCATACATAACGGTTTTGATTAGTTGTTATACTTTAATGAATCTTTTGCCATTGTCTAGACGGCGATATTTGATATTTGGGTCGTATCTTGCTACAAGCGCCTTTATTTGCGATTCGGATAGATGGCTGCAATCAAAATCACGAAATGCTATTGCATCGCCCTGCCATTTGAATTTTCGCAGGGGCTTTGAGCGTACCATGCCATCATCCCATAATCGTGTTACTGTAACCACATATCCGTTATCGTAGTTTAGTGAGAAATACATATCAATACCTAAATTTCGTAAAATGAATAATCGCCATCGGCTTTGATAGGTCGTATTTCTTAAACCAATCTACCCAATCCTCACGAGATAGCCCGTCATTATTTGGTATGTCGTTTATGGACATAATAGGTCTATCGTCTATCTTGAAATGCATCCAAAGGTTAATGCCAGCATGATTATTACATACCTCGAATTTCTGCAATCCGATACCGTCCTCTTTGGTTAGGCGCGCAATTTCCACCTGCTTGCTAGCATAGGGTTTTCCGCTCCATTGTCGGATAGATAAGCACGCCTCACCTCGTTCTATCTGCTCAAATCGCTTTGCCCATAGGGGATAGTTCGCACGGATGGTATGGAGTTTTGTAAAAGAATGGTCTTTCCATCCGTTTAATGCTGTTTGTAATTTATGCTGAAAGCCCGTAGGGATGCCCGCTTTAGGGTGTGTCGTAGGAAATACCTGCGAGAGTGTGATTACATAAGTTTTCATTCTTGTTGCGTTTTAATAACCTTGTTTTGCGTTTTGGATAATGGCGGACGGGAGTGCCGCCCGCCACCGTAATTTATCGCTCAATGATTACAAGCTCAGGTGCGATAGCTCGGATTCTCTCTAGCTCTGCATCTATGGCGTTATTGCGTAACTCGTTGAGGAGTTCATTCGCTCCTGGGGATAGGAGCATGAATGATACTTGCTTGCCGTCAATCTTGGCGAATGTCTCTACCTCTATGGTCGATGGTTTTTCGCCTTTGAATACAGGAATATCAATAGATATTGCGCTTGGCAAATTGGAGTTTACTATTTGATTATAGATTTCTCCATGGCTACCATTTTCGCTGATATGGCGCTCTACTTTTGCATTGACATCGGCTACAAAGTTCATCAGCGTAGAGATGAGTTTCATGCCCTGTGATTGGTCTTTGAACCAATAGCGGTGCATCTTGAACATCATGCCTAATTCGCTTGGCACCCATGTATGCGAGGTGTTTATCTTTAGCATTTGGAAATCGGGATGCATGCGGAGTTCTCCTGTAATACATGCAAATCTACGATCATCGCGCTCATTGATGACCAAAATCATCTGCACATCTTCCCTATCCACGATAAGATGGCAATCCTTGATTTCAAACTGTCCCGTATCCTTTCGCTTGTGTAGGAAATCGAATACCGATTCTAATGTTCCTGCTAGGGTCAAATCTCTAGGTTCAATCTCACTCAGACATGTAGGCGCATCGCCCTCTCGAATGATTAACTCCGTACAACCTTCAGGCAGGTTGATTTGATACTTTTTCTCTTGATTTTGCATAATTGAATAGTTTTAATGGTTAATAATTATCCCTCCGTTCCTGTTTTGAGGGTTTGAAAAATCGTAGTTTGCATTTCATCAGCAGTACATTGGCGTGCCTCTACACAGTCGCCCTCTGCGTTGTAGAAATAGGTCATTCGCTCCTCTTGGTTCACGAATTTATAGCAGAGTTCCGTCACGAGTTCCGACTTTCTACGGATATTCTCGAGCGTTTGCTGTTGCTGCTCTTTTAATGGTTTGAGGCGCATCTTGTATTGCTCTTTGACGGCTTTTAATTGCTCCTCGATGTCATTGATTTGCATGCAGCACTCCGCTAGGTCTTCCTTGTGTTCCTGCAATTGTTCGGGAGTAAATGGTTTCATGTAGGATTTCTCCACAACTGCATCGGAGTTGTCTTTTAGAAATCGCTTTCTCTGCTCGGGATCGGTGTACTCCTTACCGATGGTCTTGATTTGTTTGTTCATAAGTTTTTGAAATTTGATAGGTTATTAAAACAACTTGGGTGTATATGCTTTGAGCATCTGCTCGTTAGCTTGCTTGAAAAAGTCCTTTTTAATCTCGAACCCGTATGCTCGTCTGCCACAGTTCATGGCTGCTCGGAGTGTGGACCCGCTACCAGCACATGGGTCGATGACTACATCGTTCGGGTCGGTAAAAATCTCTATCAGCCTCTCGAGTACTGCAACAGGTTTTTGTGTAGGGTGTATGCGTGGGATGTCTCGCCCATCTTGCACCCAATCCATGCAGTTGAAAATCATCCGCCCCTCATTGTTGAATTTGGGCAATTTGTCTTTGTAGAGGATTAGTCCATATTCACAGTTGCCTACGACTTTCATATTTGCCTTGAGGACTTGTGCGCTAAAGCTCTTGCGGAATATGAGCGGGATGTAATGCTGAAATCCGTATCGCTTGCCTAGTTCTATGAGGTATTGCATTTGTTCAAAGGCGCAGAAGATTATCATACATGGCGCGGTTGATTTCTTGCGAGAGCCGACCATTTGAGAATTACCCCCCCCCGTGGCGTTTTCGTCCTCATCTTCACGCACTCCGTTTTTCGGCTCTTTAACCAACATTTGGCTGCAAAAGTGCATAAACTCGGCAGGTCGGAAATCCTTATCCGTATCGAAAAACTCTTTACCTGCTAACTCGCTTTCTCCGTTCTTGTTGTCGCCCCCTTTGTACCATGCTGGGTTGCTTGCATAGGCGTTTACGCCGATGTTATAGGGGATGTCAGCGATAATGAGTTGCGCATGTGGGATTCCGTAAACTTTGTAGTTTTGGAAATGATCGTTAAACAGTTCTACTCGTTTCATGGTCAATCCTCCTTGTATAACTCCTCGAGCCATTTACCTTGCAGGTCTCCCCAATACTTTTGCCCCTCTAGGGTCTTCTCCCATTCGAATGCTCCTAGCAATATAAGTTTGGGCTTTGTGGTCTTTACCCACTCGTATGGGGATTTGATATGAATACCTACTCTGCGATAGTTCTCGATAAAGCGGCGATATGCCTTGTGCTTTTTCAGGAATATAAAAAATCCTAGTTCCTGGGCGTTGGTTTCGTTCGTTGTCATTGTTGCTGTTTTTTAGAGTTTAACTTGAATTTATCCAAGATATATTGAGGGATAGCCGGTTGTGGGGGGGTCAATTCCTCGAGTGTTCTTTTCAATGTGAGTGCGTTCCATTCTCCCTGCTCTCCTTGTGAGATGTTACACCATGAGGCGAGCAGGTATGCCATTGTGTTCGCATCTCCGATGTATGCCTCTACGATGTCATCGCTACCTTGATATGAGCCATTCATTATGGCTAGGTCGGTCAGTTTGTCGTATAGGTATTCCAAGCGTTTTATCTGCGTTAGGAATTCGTTACGCACCTTTTTGAATTCTCGTTTGTAGTCATGGCCATTGAGGTTCATAATGTGCGTAGCCTGTTTGAAAAATATCTCCGATGCTGCTACGCTTAATAGTCCTAATCCGCATAGGCGGTCAGCCAAATCCTCTGATGATTGTGTCATATGTTTTTGATTTTAATGGGTTTATAAAATGATTTTCTCGCACGCTTGCTCGCTGCGTATGCGTTTGTGTGGGTGTAGTGGGCATTTCTTGAGTGTGGGCTTGCCGTGGATGTCGAGATTTAGAAATGTCATATCCCAATCGGCTCTCTTGCACTCTCCGCATGTTCGCCCGATATGTGGCGGTGTTGGTGCAGGTTTTTTCATACTGCTTTGGCTTTTGCTTTCTTTTGAGCGTTGATGAATAGATGTTTGTTATCTTCCATGAGTTGCACCAGCTCTGCATAGCGTTCGGGTGTGTTGTTATGCTCTGCTCGGCATTGCAGCACCTGTAGGGTTTTGAGGTCAAATTCGATGGTTGCAAGTCGGTTGCCTTGTGCATCTCGAGCGGTCAGGCATATGCTACGCTCTTTCATTACATAGTTCGCAGTTCCGACACAGTGGTGCATGGCTTGCCCCTCCTCCCTGTACTCCAATGGAGATTGCAGGGGCTTGATGATGCAGTTCTTACCCGTGATCACGATTCCGAGATATGGCGCTCGCAGTTTGTTGAATGCAGATGTTTGTTTGATTAGTCGCTGCATTTCTGCTTTCTCGCGGTCTTTTTCTGCCTTGGCTCGTCTTCGCTGGATGGCTTTTACCATGTCATCGTGCGCTTTCTTGAGGTCTTGAGGGCAGATGTAATGAGGATTGCGGATGTCCTTAAATTCGTTCTCTAGCATGGTCACATAGTCGAGCCACAATTTCGCATCCTTTGGCATGTATCCGTGGCGCATGGCTATCTTGATGGATTGCCATCTTCGGCTTATGTCATAGCGTTGCATTCGGTTTGCCCACTTGGCGAATCCCATCTCTCCCATCGTTTGATATTGAGTGTCGCATGCTCGTTTGTATGCCTCGTACATATCAAACTTGCCACCGTTGAGGAATCTTCGCCCGTATTGCATGCGCTTTACGCAGCTGATTACTCGCCCTGCACAGTTTATTTCAATGTCCGCTGATGAATAACCGTAATATCCATGCTGGCTAATGGCGTTCGGTCTTATTTCCATGTCGCTCATGTAGTCGTATCCGAGTGTGTGGTTATAAAAACCACCCATGCGCTTTTTGCGTGCGACTGTTATAAAATCCTCTTGCCCTTTGGGGTTGATGTAGCACCAGCGCTGCAGCACCTCGATAGGTTGTAGTAGGGTGTTCCATCTATTGTAAAACCTTGCAGGGTGTCCAAACTCGACAAATCTCTCAATGTGGAATACTCGCAATACTTGGTATTCTCCTACTGCCTGGGATATGCAAAAATAGCTCTCTTGGTATGTAGGTTTTCGCATGATGATTTCTTTCTCGATTGGTGTGCCACAGTGAGGACATTTGCATTTGAGCGCCTGCATGGCTAATGGGCTTTCTTCAAACTCCCCTCCGCACTCGCTGCATGAGTAGTGCTTTGAGTTGGCAGCTTTGTGGATAGCGTAGTGATAAAATCCCTCTCGCCTCATCCATTGCTCCCATTGTGGTTTGCATTCGCAGAGTTTAGCATGGAGTTTCATTATCTCCGCTTGCCTCTTTGTTCTTGGTCTCATAGCAAATCGAATAAAGATGTTTGTACAGGCTCGTTTTCTTTGGTTTGAGCGGCTTTTTTGCTTTTAGTGTGTAATTGCTTACGCTGCTCCTCGATCGCGCGTTCCATGGCGATTTTCTTCGCCTCTGCTTTCTCCTGCTCGGTGAGTTCCACCTTTGGGGTGTGTGATACCTCGGCATGTACTTGGGAATAGTTGCCCGTTACCTTGATGTTATCCTCATCGTAGTAGTGTACCGCCCATCCGTACACCGTGGCATCCTCTACGCAAACGGTGTTGCCGCTTTTGAGCAGTTTGCGTGCCTCTTGGGTGCAGTATTGCGCGCACTCTTGGATGGATTTCTTTGGCTTGGCATAGGATACTGCAAATAATGGGTCATCCTGTGCGCGTTTGTCGAGATAGGTTTTTATCGCCTGCTCGAATGGGTTTAATTGAGTTTGTTGCATATTGGGGTTGATTAAATGGTTTGTACTTTGATTATTTGGCTATTTCCGTTGCGTTTGAGCGGTTTTCTCTGCTGAGTAGTGCAATTTATCATCTCGATAACTTAAATCGTCTTAGAGTAGAGGGTTTGAGCCTCGGGATAATGTTGCTTGATGTGCTTAATGACTACCTCTCGGAATTTCGCCCAATTTTGGGTATCTTTGAAAGTGGCCATAAAGCTATCGGCTGTTGCCCTGCGAGAGAATAGGAATGTGATTGCGTTTCCCTCATCTTGGATGCCACGAAAATCATTGATAAAACTTTGATAGTTTGTCGTGGGACATTCTTTCAATATATCCTGCATGATCGTTCCGTGGGCAGGAGCGTATATCTGCTCCATCTTTGCTATTCGACCTTTGAGATAGGATAGTTTATTGTGGATACGCTGGCGGACTTTATCTCCGTTCTTTTTCTCCACTTCTTTATACCATCCAAATCCCTCGTTATAGTCGTATGCCTCCTCTGCCTCTTTCCAGCCATTGGGGCGACCCTGTGATAATAAAAATAAAGAATAATTAAAAATTATATCTCTCCTCTCCTCTGCCGCTTGCGGCTTTTTGCCAAGAGAGAGAGAAAATTTATTTTCTTCTCTTTCATTATCATTATCATATTCATACTCATTATCATTATCAGCTAGATTTGCTAGAGTTTGCTTAGCAAAATTAGCATTTGCTAGATTTGCTAGAGTTTGCTGCTCGCTATTCTCGTTTTTTGCTTGTTCTCTAGCATTTGCTTGTTTTGCTAGCCCACCTCTACGCCCTGCAGCTGCTCGCTTTTCGCAGGTTTGTATGTATTTGGCATTGTCGTCATCGATATGTTTTTTAATGAATGAGCATGCCATGCTGACTGCTGATAGTGGGTCAAATGTTGGCTCTATTCCCTCAAACACATAGCGGAAAAGCGTATCATATATCTCACACCGTGCCTCGGTTGGCAGATGGCGGGTATTCTCCCACCAAATCTTGTGAAATATGAATGATTCTTTGCTTTTCATTATGCTTTTGTTTGGTAGGTAGTGCGCTTATCTATCGTATATCTATCGTATATGTATCGTATATCTATCGTAGATGTCAGCGCACTACCTTGGTGTTATTGTTGATTGAATAGGTCTGCAGGCTCATCAGATGGCTTTGCAGGCTCGTTTACTACCTCGGCTGTGGTTTCCTCTACTTTTTTGGTAGCAGTAGAACCGAATGCCTGTGCAAAGATGTTGCTTGCTTTGGTGTTCGCTGGAGATGGTGCGTTATTGATAGGTGCCTCATCCTTTTCCTCGGCGATGTACATTCCGCCCAATTCGTCTGCGAAAGCCTCGCGGAGTGCTTGCACCTTAGCAATCTTGCTAATCATGGTCGCTTTCTTGAGGTTCCAAATAGATTGCTTTTTGTCGTACTCCTCGAGATTGACTTTTGCCACTATAGGGCACTTGCGATCGCTGCGATATACCTTTGCCCATCCGCCTACGAGCGTCCATCCAGCAGGGACAAAACAACCCTCTTCCTCGCGGATTTCTTCGCCTCGTTGAATGATTACGCCCGCTTGGATACCATCGTAATTGGCAGCGCGTTCTGCACGCTTGAAATACGCCTCTTTTGATACCACCATTTGAGCGGATGCCTCGCCCCCTCGGTTGTTAGCAAACTTGATGACATAGGCCTCTCCCAAAAATGGGTTCAGATGGTTGAATTTACACAGGGCAATAAAGCGGCTAATCTCTTGCTCGGTTAGTGTTCCATCGCCATTGAGCAGGATTTCTTTTACTGCTTTAGCGGTTAGTTTAACCTCCTCGCCTGCTACTTGATAGATGACTGTCATTCCCTCGTTGCTCTTTGTGGCTGGGGTTGCTGCTGGCGCTGCTGGTTGTGCTACTGTTGGCACGGTTGGCATTTGTGCTGGTTGCGTTGGTTGCATAATTGTAAAATTTTAATGGTTATTGTTGATCGTTTTCCTCGGGTTTCTCTGCTGGGGTTTCGGTGTCATCCGCATCCTCGTCATCGTCTGCTGTGATTGCCTTAATAAGGTCATCCGTTACTTGCTTTGCGCACGCAGCTGCAATCCATTTGCCTGCATGCTTATTCTCCATGAGGTCGCTTGCTGCCAGCAATAGGGTTTTGTCCGTTCCTACTGTACCTACAACGGCATGATGATTGTTTTCTTTGTTACCCTCCGCTACAATAGAGAAAATGATTGCACGGTCTTTCTTGTTAGCCTCGAGCCACTTTTCGAGCTCTACACCGTTGAGAGTGATTTCTAGTTTTTCAGACTTTTTCATAATTGAATGATTTTAATGGTTGATGATTATTTTAGATTGATAAGCACATATGCTTTTGTGGTTTTCTGCTTTTGGTATTGAGCATACAGGTCGGGTTGGTCTTTTTTGAATTTGGTGCTATCAAATGACATGCTCTTTTTTTCATCGACCATGGTAATGCCAAAATACTCGGTTTTGATACTCTTTACACCGTTTTGCTGCATTACCTCCAGCATACCCGCTTTGAATGTTTCCACATACTCCTGCATGCGCTTGATTTCTTGCAGGAAATGAGAGATTTGCTTTATCTGCTCTTGTTGCTCTGCTGGGAGATTGACCGCCTCGAGTTCCTCGGGTTGCTCCCATGTGAATCCCTCTAGGCTATCCATGATGATACGCAGGCCTTTCATAATCATTGTGGAATCGTCCTCTTGAATGGTTCGCACTTGCACGAGTTCAGGATTCCATTCGCCCATCGTAGTATCAAAGTGGGATAGCATCAGCTGTGGGCGTTTGCCTATCTTGGCTGCTTTCTCCTGCAATAGCATGTACTCCCATTGTAATTGCGCTGCATAGGTGTTGATGGTGTCCGCCATGGATAGCTTTGTCGCTTTGTTCTCTACCCAAATAAGGCTATCTTCCGTCTCTGCCTCAAAATCGATGTGGCAAAAGATGTCAAAGCCAAAGGTATTGCTCAGGAGTTCGCTTTTGTAGAATGGATTGGACACTGCTTGAGGGAATTGCTCTTTGAATTGCTCAAATACCTTTGCCTCGATCTCGTCTCCTAATTGGGTTGCAGCAGTGCTGAATTGCTTGCGTTCTGCCAGTCCTAACATGACTGCGATACGATAGCGGTCTGCTTGTGATAGTTCGCCATTGCGACCGATTTTTTCTACCATTGCTGCATCGCTACTACCTAAACCGCCTTTGCGGGTAGCGATAATGTCTTCTTTGTAATTTTCCATATTGTTTTGGGGTGTTTAATTGGTTATCTAATAGGGTGTCTAATAGGTGTCTAATTCCTGCGTTCCATCCCGACTATGACCTCTATTTGGCTGTGCGGGATCAATACGCTACGCCCTACTTTTACGCGGCTAATAATGCCATTCTTGAGCCATAGGTCGATGGTGCGTATTCCTTTGTTGCACATCTTGGCTACCTCCTCGCGTGTGTAAAACTCTTTGCGCTGTGCCATCTCGTTTTGCATGGATTGGCGGGTCTCGTTAATGATTTCCTGGGCAAAGATTTTGAGCGCATCTTTGAGGTCGTCGCTATCGACTACGAGCATCATTCTTTGGGGCGGTGGCGTATGTATAAAATCACTTAGCAGTCCCATTTGCAAATTCATCTAGACTGCGCTGCAAGTTTTCTGCATCGGCTCTGCGATTGCTGATAAGCGTGCGCATTGCGTTAATAACTTTGCGCTGCGTTTCGGTAAGTTTATCCGTGCTGGTCTTTTTCAGCGCATTCAAAACCGTTTGCTTACTTACATCGGCCATTTGTGCAATAGTATCCAAATCGCCCTTTTTCAGCTCTCCTCGTAAGAGAGAAATTGTAGATTGAAATTGTGTCATCCTAAAATATCTTTTGCTTGGTTAATAATCTCGTCTTCAGTGATTCCTAATGCCTCGATGGGGATTGTTACCTCCTCGGCATCGCTGATTGGGTTTTCTCCGTAATAGGTCGCTTTGATTTTGCTAATGCTCATCTCGAAATGAATAAGCGTGTATTCAGGACCCGATACCTCGTAATATGTACACTTATAGTCCCACTCGATATTATATTCTATCTCCAGCGATAAAAAGCCCTCCTCATCGTTATAAAATGCCTCATATTCTGCGTTGTAAAACCTTTCGCTTTGACCATTCTCTATGATGTTCTTTGCGATGGTGTATTCGCTTATTTGCGCCTTTAGAGAGTTGATAAACTCCTCTACCTGCATATGCTTATCGATTGACATAATTAGCGGTCTTTTAGATGTTTATATAACTCTTTTGCGCTGTAATATACGAGCATCACAACGACCATGAGCAGGAGCGCTCCAGCGAAAGCAATACCATCGGGCAGGCTGTCGTTAAATCGTGCGTTGTAGATGAATGCGAAAAATGCTAATCCTGCGATGGTAGAGGATAGAAATAATTGGAATATCAATGCAATAGTTCTCATATTCGTATGGGGTTTTAAGTGTTTGAAAAAGCAGGGCGGATACAGTCTAATTTTGTGGTTAAAAGTAGGCAGTAGAAAAATTGAATGCACCCGCCCCGATATATATTGAGATTTTAATGGTCGCCCTGTTGCTCTTTGAGTTGCTTGCGTTTTTCGATCGCTCGCTCGATACGCTTTTTCTCCTCGTTAGTGCGCTTGAGGCGATCTTGGAGCATTTCGTCTTGCAGGTGGTCGAAGATGTCTTTTGCCCTGCCATTGTTTTCGACTTTGAGAGGTACGGTCATTGTGCCATCATAAGATATCTGCACATCCGTGATACCATCCACGGTTAGCCAGCATAGGGTACTAGCACCGTAGGTTACTTGATACTCTCCGTCTTGGATTTTGGTCATAATGTCCGCCATGAGTTGGTCGGCTACTTGTTTAAGATTTGTTGCCATAGTTGCAATAGATTTTAATGGGTTATTGATTAAAGATAATTTCTCATCAGAGCATCGAATACCAAATCCGATTTGTAGAGCATTGAGCTGTGGATGGTCGCTATTAGATTGTCGCTTACATGGAGATAAACTTCCACAGCATACTTTCGACTGTCCTCTGCATCCTTGTCATAGGTTTGCACGATTTTTACATACTCCTTGCAGTCAGGTCTATTAAAGTTTTTCTCAATGGTTTTTAATTGTTCCATAACAATAAAATTTTAATGGTTGATAAATTTGTTAATTTTTTATTTGTCTATTTGATAATTTTTTTATAATTTTGCACCCGATTGTATATTTTTGCGTTTGTTTTGCGTTGGTCGGTGCGTTTTATTTTGCTTTGATTATCGTTTGACGACGCAAAATTACTACTTTTTTACCAAACTACCAAATTTTTTACGAGATTTTTTGCATTTTCTTTGTAACTTGCTGATAATCAATAGTGGAATTTTGCGAGATTTTTTCCCAAAAATTCAACCATTAAAAAATTACTTATTATGACACCAAAAGAAATCATCGAAACCATTTGTAAAGAGAATAACCTCACGCAAAGGGAATTATCAAACCTTTTAGGGATTAAAGAGCAGTACCTATACGATGCCAAATATGGCAAGGTAAAAAAGCTCTCAAAAAAAGTTATTTCCCAAATTACGAGATTATTTCCAAAGTACAATACGACTTGGCTCATGACCGGCATGGGGGATATAACAGTTACACATCCCTCCGCCCCCGTGTTCAATAATCATGGGGACAATGTTCAAAATGAGCAGAATGTTATCAGCAAGGACTTTATAGAATTGATTAAGTCCACGATAGCGCAGACGGATAGAGCCATGAATCAAACCGACAAAATGATAGCGATTGCAGAAAAAGCGATGGATAGTTTGCAGGCGGCTTTGGATCAATTAAAGAAACAATAATATATACAATGTACGCGCGTATGTGTGTATGTGCGCGTGTTCCTTATTAAAATAAATGCTCAAAAATTTTAATAGCTATGACAATAGATGAAATCACCCAACGGTTTATAGATGCTTATTATAAGCTCTATGCAATGCGAGTTGTAAAGACAAAGCGCGAGTTCTGCGAGAAATGCGATAGCAAGTTCTATCCCTCAAATTTCGCCCTTATGGAGCGTGGAGACCGCACCGTTTCCCTGCGACATATCATGGGGCTTGTTACCGCTTTTAAGGTGTCCCTAAAGTGGATATTCTACGGAACGGGAGCGTTCATCGATGGCAAAGAATAGACCGCTATGGCTGCTGTGATTTTTACCATCAGTCCGAAAGTGGGAGCCAATGGCATGAGCGAAATCAAAGTGCGATTTCTTGCCCGACAAACGGACCAGCGAGCGCACTCAGGAATCTTTGTGCCTGCTCATAGATGGGATAGTAACTCCCATAGAGTTATTACTCCCCGTGGAATGGTTACGCCCGAAACAATCGCCCTGCAAGATATACAGGCACGATTGGATGCGTTGCGTGCGCATATCCTTGCAAATTACATGGAGAATCCCTATACCATTCTGCGTGGATGGCTGAATAACACCATCCTCGATTTTCACAATGTGCCTACCAATCTGCACCTCATTTCCGACCTCGTGCAAGATTACATCGATGAGGGTACGCTCGGCGCTCGGACTGCTGACCATTACAAAGTCCTCAAAAGCACCCTAGAGGAATACGCAAAGCGCAAATATCCCCTCTATATAGAGCGTTTCAATGTGGAGGAGTTAGACCGCTTTACCAAGTATCTTGCAGATGGAACGAGAGGGCAGAACACTATCAACGGTAAGCTGCGCAAACTGCGCTGCATAGTGCATAGGGCTGTAGCCAAGAAAATCATCAACGAATGGGATAATCCGTTCCATGAGCGCAAGATAGCGCAAGATGTATATGGAACACCTATATTCCTCACAATAGCCGAGAGAGAGCAGATATTCCGCTTTGAGGGGCTTTCTCCTGCTATGGCCATACAAAGGGATATCTTCATATTTCAATGCCTTGTAGGGTGTCGAGTGAGCGATTTGCGCTCATTCACGCATGACAATGTGCATGAGGGATTCCTCGAGTATGTACAGCAAAAAGTGAAAAAAGATAATCCAACGACCGTGCGTGTTCCCCTATGCGATACCGCCATGGAGATTATCAACCGCTATGCTGACCTAGAGGATGGGCGGCTGTTGCCATTCATCTCCGATGTGAAATACAATGTCTGCATAAAACGCATAGTCCAGCAGGCGGGCGTTGATCGTATGGTATTGGTGCGCAATTCACGCACAGGCGATGTCGAGAGGCGACCTATCTATGAGGTAGCAGCATCTCACTTGGCTAGGCGTACATTCATGGCCAACATGTACAAGCAAACCAAGTCCGAGCGCATCGTTTCCTCGTTTACTGGCCATGTGGATTCCTCTCGAGCGTTTAAGCGTTATACCACCGTGGATGATGAAATGAAAATAGAGGCAATACGCGACCTCGACCGTGGATAAAAAACGGTACGCAAATCAATCCGCCACGGCGCAAATCAATCCGTAAAAATTGCAGTTCATTTACATAGGTATTGCAACGCTATGAGGATTTGAGCCGCTATGCGTAGTCTGCGTTATTGCAACGAGTGTAAACGAGTGTAATGCAGCGAAAATGCGCTTTCACTCCTGCACGGATCACAACTGAAATCGCCAATCACCTACAATACAGGGAGTTGGCGATTTCTTTGTTATATTTCGGTACGCACTTTAATCCGTAAGGCATAAAAAACGCCCCATCCGAACGCAAAACGGATAGGGCGACCATTAAAATCTCCTTGCTATGCAATAAGACACTGCAAAGGTAGTATAAATTTTTTATATAGCAAAATAATTTTGCACGATTTTTTGAAATTCTATCAAATTTCTGCATACCACGACCAAATAGCCCTCTCGAGTGAGAAATTCTATCTTCTCTTTTTGATATTTGGATAACTGTCCCGCTTTGCCATTCTTAAGCTCGATATACAAACCATGATATCCTTTGCGAGCCATTGGGATGCATAGGTCAGGTATTCCTGGTTCTTGCCCCTCGGCTTTCATTGCTCGAGCAGTCGTCTCCGTTCTATACCCTCCATTAGGGATGGAGAAAATAAGATACCTCGGCCATGGATAGGCATAGCGAAACCACCGCACGCAAGCCACCTGCAAAGCATGTTCACTCGGTGCGGCTTTTCCGCCATTCTTTTTCTCATTAAGGGCTATGAGTTCCTGTAGTGTCATTTGATTAGGAATTTCAAAAACCAGCCTTTAATTGAGGACCATTTGCGATACACTGTTACGCCGATGATAAATATATAGGCTACAATGGTAATCCAAAATCCACGGGCGCATTTCTTGTAGTATTCAGGCACCACCTCGACCGTCTCCGTTATAACTTGCTTATCGATGAAAGTATCAACACGCTGCACCTTATTATATTCGCGTATGCGCGCGCGTAGGCTCTCGATAATGACCTGCATGCTATCCTGCTTGGCTTTGATGGCTAATAGGCTACCCTGCTGCGTTTGTTGTAGTTTAGCCTCTAGGGCTACATTCTTGCCCTGCTGCTCTGCTAAATCCTTTATGAGTACTTGCCCCATTGAATCGCATTGCAATAATAGATTGGTTATAGCACTATCAGCTGGGATAGTGATAGTACTATCTTTCTTCTCTATCTCCGTGTTATTGTCCGTGGTTATTTCCGATTTGGAAATAGCCTTTTCCTCGGTTGCTACTTTGGGTGTTTTGCAGGACTGAACCATCCACAGGAACATCGCAAAACAAAGCGCAGCCGCTAGGATTTGAAAAAATGTTTTCGCACTCATACTTTACTAATTAGATTGTTATCACTCAACCATTGCTGCACATCAAAGGATGGGCATGCTTTATCCGCAAACTCCCCATGTCCGTGGATGGTTGCATTAGGATACTGCTCTTTCAGTTCCTTTAGTAGCTTTGTCAGGGCATCGTATTGAGCCACGGTGCGCGTGTCTTTTGGCATTAGCACTGTCTTGCCATCTTTGCCTTTGATAGGCTTGCCTTTAGCGTTTACGCCATCACGCCAATACGCACCACCTATATAGCAGATGCCAATAGAATTGCGATTGTGTCCCGTGCAATGCGCTCCTGCTTGCTCGATAGGGCGACCTTGCTCAATCGTGCCATCTAGGTCTATGATATAGTGATACCCTATGTCATTAAAACCTCGCTGCTTGTGCCATCTACGAATATCCTCTGCTTTGTCATTTCGTCCCTCGGGACTATCCGAGCAATGAATAATGATTTCGTCAATTTTTCGCATATTCTTATTTTATTTGTTTTTCCGTTATTTGTTTTTTGCCAAATAAAACCGATTGATTACTAGGTAATTGAGTATGCCTTTTTTATTTTACAAATAAATCCTTTCTTTTTTCGACCATGGAATGAAAGAAAAGAAATAACCTACTCTTTTGCCCGTTTTTTGTCCTTTTCTAGCGTTTCCTCGACCTCATCTTCAGATACTTTCAGCTTGCGCGCGATCTCGCCTAAAAGCGGCTTTTTAATGAGCCTAAAAAACACTGCATTAGGGTACACGATTAGGATGTTACCACATATCGACCAAAACTCTACAGCAGCTATGACGGTGGCGATAATATCAACCACAAATCGGGAGTGTGTTCCCTCATCGCTCATCATTTCATGGCTACCAAAAGCAAGGTTCTCAATAAGCATGACCATGACCAAAGCAGTAGCATAAGCCGCTACTTTGTTCACTGTGTCACGCAGTAACTCGCTGCGCATAAACTTCCCTCTTTTTCGTGCTGCAGCAACGCCCCAAATCATGTCGAATAATACCGCCATGAGGACCACTACAAGTGCTACCTTATAGCCTGCAAAAAAATTGAGTATAGCGATTGCGCATGCCGCAATGAATCCCCAAAATGTACTCATCATTTCCCCTAATCGTTGAATCGTTGTAACTAAAATTGATGTTATGAATCCCATGTCTTTACCTCCTTTCTAGGGCGTGTCCATACCGCTACCAGCGTTCCGCCCCGTTTAGATATAACTAAACCATTAGGATAGTACTCACTCGTTTTACTCGTATCCATAGTCGGATGGGTTAAATACCTCTGCGATTCCGTTCTCTCGATTGTGCCTTTCGATGAGGCTTTGGAGATGTTCTTTCGTTGGCATTTTGAGAAATACCATCTCGGTGCATTTTAGATACTGGCCGTCTTGGGTCATGTTTTGGAAACCGTAGCGTACAACTATTCCTGTCGCTGTAACCGTTTTTTTTGATGTGCCTTTTGGCACCACATTTGGATGTCCTTGCATTGTTATGATATTTATTAAGTTCTCTAATATGAGCAATGCTCATGTTGATTTTCTTGTATTGGTCTTTGAGTTTGCATACGAGTTGCCCTTTCTTATTTTCAAACTCCAAATACTCCTTATAATCACTATCGATGATCATTTGTGCGAGCTGCTTTTGGATGTTAAAACTTTGATAGTGGCACATAAATCCTATATAGGAGTTAAACGAGCATTGCAGCTTGATAGCGTTCTCTACTGTTGCGCCTGCTTTGATGGCGCGTTGGATGCTATCCTTACAGGCTCTTACAGTGCGATTGCCGATGTAAATCCTATCTTTGTATATCCATTTTCCGCAAAATGGCACGCCATGACGGACGGGCTGGATATAGAATTTTGTAGGATGTAATTTGAGGTTCATCTCCCTAAGTATGTTATCCGATTCTTTGCGTATCTCTAGTATGTCCTGGGCTGTATCTGCCACGACACACAAATCATCTACAAATTGGGTAATATCGACATTCTTATTCAGTCTTATAATCGCCATTCCCCATACTGCGAGCACGAGATTTGCGATTAGTTGAGAGTAAAAATTCCCGATAGGCAAACCCTTATTACCATTGCCGAAGATTGATTTATTCGGCGGAATAAAGCGCCACATACTTGCAGGGCTACGCCTTTGGCAATCGCTTGTAGGGTCATGCATGATTAGCGTGTAAAGGATTTTGAGATACATCTCTATCGTCCAATCATCGTAGCATGTAGGCGCAAACTCTTTCATAAATGCGACAAAGGTATCAAATGCCATTTGCCTGCATATATTCATAAAGAATCCGCTTACATCCATCGTCCCGACAAATCCGTTAGGTCGCTTTTGCATGTTCTGCTGAATTTGCAGGCAAGCAGTATGCGCTGAATGTGCGGGCCGATTTCCGTGGCTAATGTTGCCATTATGGGTATGTACCTTTTCCGTAACCGCCAAGATAAATGGAGCGATAAGATGGTGCGCTACTCTATCACGATAATTCGCTGCAAATACCTCTCTATATCTTGGATATGTTAGGATAAAGCAAATACTAGTTGTCGGCTGATATGCATTCTCCCATATAGAATTTCGTAATTCAAAGACCTTTGCGAGATCGAATCGAAAGCGGCATGCCTCGAATCTTCTCTTTTTATTCCTCCAACAATTTGCCTGCGCGTCAAACAATGCCAATGTAAGTGATTCGTATGATTCGGCAACCGCCACCACTCCGTTGCTGTTGTTCTTATTGTTGTTGTTTACCTGCCCACTCGACAATGTCACATAATACTGATTGTTGGCATTGTTCTCCTGCATAGCCCACACATTGCCCGTGGGTAGAGTGCTGTGGTCGTCAAGATTCTCTGCTGAAATAACTTGCTCCATAAAACAAGTGGAATCTCCATTATACAAATCAAACACGCTCATCCTCGCCATATAGGCTTAATGATGCTGGCTTTTCTGCGCCTCTTGTATTGCATATATTTGGCTTGCAATTTCTTGGCATAATACATCAATCTCTGCGCAGGTAATATCGCTCATACCGCCCAAAGATTGAACCAAATAGCACGATGCTTGTATTTCCTCGATAGTCTCTAAAGCACGCTTGGCATAATCCCGTCCTTTCAATTGTCGAAACGCTTGTATAAACAGGATATTCCCTTTCTTTAGGACATCATCGAAATACTGATGTCGGATGTCATTAGGCATTGGGAGTTCTTTTGCCTCTCGCGCTTTTGAGCGCTTTCTCCCATTTGGCATCCGTCTCCCTACATAAAGCAATTTGCGATTGAGCGCAATCGCTTTATTTATAATGGGTGTTCTTAATGCTTGGTCATTGTTGTAACGCATAGGCAAATTGGATTAGAGGTAGTCGTGCATCCGCACGACTGAGCTTTGCTATTGTTTTAATGCGGCAACCGCCACCACTCCGATGCTGTAGCTCTTACTGCTGTAGTTTACCTGCCCACTCGACAATGCCACATAATACTGATGGCTGGCACTGCCCTCCTGCACAGCCCACACAAAGCCCGTGGGTAGAGGGCTGAGGTTAAGAGCGTATAAGCAAGTGTCGATTTCAGCTTTATACACATGCATTAGCAATAAGTGGTTTATTGTTGGTCCGAACCATTGACGGGTATCTCCATCCCATGCTTTGAAATTCCAACAATACTTAGCTACCGGCGCTCCTTTGATTTTTTGCGTGTCGGTCAAAGGTACTTGGAATCGCTTTGTATATGATGCGCCATTCCAATAATACGCAATAGATGTGGATGCTGAGCCATCGGTAATGGTTTCATCGTTATCTACTACATAAATTTGTTGATCATATTGCAGCGTTCGGTTTGCAGCAATCATTTCGGCATGGCTAGCAAAGTGGATACATGGAATACTACCCCAATTAGTCTCTTTGTCGTTAGCATCCCATTGTTTCCATCCCAATACATCAGGGTCAGCAAATAGCAAGGTTCTGCGCGTGTTTTCATAACCTGCAAATATGAGGTTATTTTGCAACACATTAACAAACGAACCTGTTTGCGAAGCAAATAATCCTGTCACAGTACTACCCGTTGTTCCGTATTGCAATGTCGTGAATACAGGTGCGATAACAAACGATTCATACGGAGTAATAATCGCTGGCACAGCTGCGTTTTCGGGCTGTGTTCCATGCGTCTCAGTATAAAGCTGCCATTCGCCTGCAGAATACTTTGTACCACTAGCACCAATGAGACATACCTCGTGAGATGATGTCATACTTGCGATGACCTCTGCGAGTTCTGCTAGTTTCGTGTTGGCTACATCTGCACCCTTATTCATAAGGACCTCATATATTTTATTGAGGCTTGAATTAAGCACTTGCAATTTTGCAGCAGAGTTGCCTGGGATTATTTCTCGGTTAGCCTCGTCTAATCCTGCTGCAATAACTTGCATGACTGCAAACGAATCCACATTGTTTAAGCACCAATTCTTAACTGAATTGATTAGCATGGTGGCTAAGTCCTCGACTTGCCCCATTGTCATTGCTCTATCTTGACTGTAATTCATTTTGTCATTCTTCTAATAGTTGATTGATTTTGTCATTCATGTAAGCCTTAAAGGTATTGTATTCTCCCGCTGTGGCTAATTCAATACCCCCTGCAGATGTGGTTCCTATCGTTACCTCTAATTTAGCAGTTTGAATTATAGGCGTGATATTGATACCACCTTTATCCTCGATGTTCACAACCAAATTGATAGTATCCATATTATGTTTCCTCCGTGATAGGTTTGTACACTATATTGATACCTGTGGGAGTGCTGTAGGCAGTTCTGCGTTGCTTATCTTTGTCGATAATCAGAATATCCATCATCAATGCACCTCTCATTCGTTTTGTGTCCTCGGATGGCAATACGCCGCTAGCCTTTGAGCCTGCTATCTCCATCGTGTGATATCCGCTCTGCGTGCTTATGGAATGCCTCGAGATGAAAGATGTATTCGTATAGAAATAGATAATCAATTTCTCTACCTCAGTCATATCCGACACTAATCCCGTTTGGGCTACATCGAAATTGAAAGAAATGCTTTCTCCTTGAATCTTATCCATAGTGATATTAAAAAATTAAGGGCATGCACACTGTCATGCATGCCCCGTGGTTAGTGATTGGTTACTCATTGACAAATTCAAAGCAGCCTCGGAAGAATCGCTCAAACTCTCCTAAATCGAAGATTGTAGGGTGGTTAGGAGCAAACCATTTGAATTCGATATTCCATCCGATTTTTGCGCCCAAATCATCTGCGATTTCGTTCTTAGCTGTGATACGCACAGGCTCTTTCACGAAATGCAATTTAGATGAGGTCTTGAATAGCATTTTGAATTTCTTGCGAGCCGCTCTATCCCAAAACTCTTGGTTAGGCGCATAGGTTGGATCAACGAATGAGCCTGTATGGTCGTAGCCCAAAAGTCGCTCAGCCTCATCGCCTACACCTGCACCCATCTTTGGTGTACCACCATCGTATGAGCCGCTAGTCTCAGGGATAACAGTTGCCTGTCCGCTTTGAATGAGCGCCTCTACCTCGGTGTCGGTTGGAGTGTCGGATAACTCGGCGGTGTGGTCAATTAAGATTACACCACGCACGCGAGCAAATTCGTTCTCGCACGCATCGCATTCGTGTGTTACGCTAACACCGTCTGCGCAGTTGTTATTGTACTTAATCATTTTGTAGTTAATTTATAGCACGATAATTGCATCGGCTTGTTAATACTGTATTTGATTCTAAATAGAAAATAATCGGGCTTGATGAAAAATTCAACGCCTGCAAACTCCGATGAAAATACCTCGTTTCGGTCGAATGATGTTTCAGTAGGTTTGCAATTGTTCCTCAGCAAAATAGAGGCTAGCAGATTCTCCAAATCAAATTGATCGTAAATCTTGCGCTTGCCACATACCACGATGGACATGTTCGTTTGCCTTGTTGCTTTAGGATAATCTCCTACTCCTCCAGCATTAGCAGTTGAGTACCCATTCGCAAAAACTCGATGATATATACCTACATCGTATTTGTCATCAAATAAGTCAGTTTGGCATTCTCCCGAATTTTCTACAAGAGCAGGCGCTTTGCCATTGGGGCTAATAGGCACAATCTCCGCAATGCCTCTTATGGATACTTTACAGCCCTTTAGAGCGTTGCTTATAGCCTCGTTAATAGTTTTTACTGTCTCACGCATTGAAATGTTCATTTATATAGTTTTCTCCGATTTTATTTACCATATCCCGCTCCCCTGCAGTAGGACTGAATATCTTTTTCTTATAGGTCTCCTCGCACCATCTAGCTTTTTGTAATTGCTCGCTGGTAGAGTAGCCTATACCCGTTCCGTTAGGAATTGGATAGAGAATCATTGCATTTTCCATCGTTCTCGTTAGGGACAAAACAACCTTGCTACCCTCTAGTCGCCCATGCTTTGGGCGTGTGTACTTGACATAGGCAGGAGAATACGCACCGATAGGACCGCCGTCCGATGCTTTGCCATCCACATGGATGCGTTGGCGCATTGCAGCCATGAGGGATGTTGCTTGTAGGCGCGTCATTTTATCCACATCTACTGCACTGAGTTTTTGGTGCACGGTGGTTAAAACCTCCTCGAGATTGCTTTGTATCGTTATCATGGGAGTGTAGGATGGAATGATACTAATGGTCTCCCCTCTGGTTTACATTCAAAACATGGGGATTGATGGATGTCTATGTTATTGACCGCTGTTGTTAATTCTTGCTCAAATTGTCGCTCAAAGTGTGATTTTAACTCAGCGGCTTTGTCTTGCAGGATGGTAGTGTAAGAGTTCATTCGGCTGCTTGTCGTTCTTGTGCGCATGAGTTCTGCACCCATGATATACCATAAGGCAGTCGCCAATAGGTCTTTGTTAGAAACGATAAGGCATTCGCATTGCTCTCTCTTATTCACACGGTGTGCGATGTTTACCTCTCGGATAAATGCAGTACGGAATCTAAGCAAAGCCCTCTGCTCGATTTCCTCCCAAAGTTTCACGCCTCCGCCCTCATCCAAAGTGAGTTTATCCAAGAAATCCACCGAGATATCAGGCAGAGCATCTACATAGAGCCCCGACTCTGCTGTAGATGCTGCGCTTGATAATCCTATATAGCCTTTGAGTTCGCTTATCATACTCTATGGTTAGGAAGCTTGAGCTGGCAAGGTTGCATCCTTTGCCATGTAGTGCAAAGAACCGTTTACGCCTTTCAAAACATCGTTGTCGCCGAATACATCCTCAGGAGCATTAAACAAACCGTAATGCTTAGAGAGAGTGATACCCCATCCACGGTCACGAATCAGTCGATTATCTTCATTGTATTGAGGGCAATCGTAGTATTTCAATTGCGCATCGAGTACAAGCTGAGTAAGCGTGCCATTTGCAAGTGTAACAGGGATAGGCAGAGTAAAGAACAAACTACCACCACCGCCACGGTCGCCTGCGTAGTCGCCAACATTCTTATTCCAATCTACCAAACCTACAAGGCCTTTAGCAAATACGCCGAAATGGTCTTTACCCCACTTGCTTGCGGTCTTAGGGTCATAGTAAACATTCAAAGGCAGAGAGCCGATACCGCTGTCATCAGTACCTTTGAGTTTTTGGTAACGATCATATGCGCTAATTACACCGCTACCGCAAACCAACAAATCGCCCTCAATCTCGTTCATTTGAGCATCCTCCAAGAGTTTTACCACGCCATCGTTAAGTTCAGCAGTCTTGCCCAAGTTGATAGTTTGCACAGTCTTTGCAAGGTTGTATGCTGCATTTGCGCCCCATTTGGTTGCTTGTGCTGCTACGAGCTGACTATCCATGTGCTGGATAAGGCCGTTTACTTTCACTACGATAGTCTTATAAAGAGCGGTCATCATTGGCACGGTCAAATTCTCAGGGTTCTTGCCGTTATTGGTAAGCTCCATAGTCTTAGTCGCCTCTGCTTGATATTTACGCATATCAGCATCAGAGATGAAAATACCAATCTTAGAGAATAAATTGCGCTCAATGATCGCCTCTTTCCATTCGGGAACGATAGGCGTTTCGCAGTCGTCAATAGTGGTTACATCAGCCTCAGTGCCGCGTTGCATGTAGCGCAATTTGATTTGGGTGTCTTGACCGCTACGCAATGCGTCAATGTTGTTAATCTCGGTGATGGCGTTATTCTCCATCAACATCTTAGTGAAGCCCACAGGTGATACCTTAGTTTGTGGGTCGTTAATGCCTGCAATAATAGTAATGTTCAAAAGCAGGGCTTGTACAAATCCAATTAAATCCATGTGTTTAATGTTATTTTAGGGTTTTACTTATGCAGGTCAGCAATACTGTTATCAACCGCTGCCGTAAAGCTTTGAGGGACTTGTGGCGTTACAGGTTGTGTGTCAATTACCTTTTGGATTGGCTGTTGAGTAGGTTGCTGCTTACCTGCTGTACTTACTCGCAGCATCTTAGAATCTGCGAGGACTTTGTCGGCAAAGCTGCTATACGAAACAGGCTTGAAACCCTCATCCATATAGTCGAGAGTAGGGTTTGCGGCTTGCTTGAGGCGCAGCGTGCCATTGTCGTTTATTGCGACTACTCCCTTTTCTTTGAGCATAGCATCCACAAGATTGCGCGCTGTCATTACATTGACATTGCGAGGGATGGCATCGTTAGCATAAGGTTTGTCGCCAAGTTCCGCATCAATCAGCATGCTGAGCAATTGGCTCTCATGTGCCTGCTTAAGCTGCGCGATCTCGCCGTCTTTTGCAGCGATGGCAGTTTGCAGTTGTGATTGCAATTGCTGGAGTTGCTGGTTAAGTTGGTTTTCTTTCTCCGATGGCTGACCATTTTTATTCTTCTCGGCATCGATGAGGGCTTGCATTTTGCTTGCAATAATCTCTGCGCGCTTGTAAGTGGATTTCTCTGCTGAGAGTTCAGTTTCAAATCCGAATTGCTTAGCGATCGCATCGAGGCGCTCATCAACACCTTTCAAAATGATAGGTTTGAAATGGTTTTGCACATCAGAATTATTTTTCGCACCATCCAACGACATCAGCCCCGTGTTGAGGAGGTTTGCGAGATCATCGTGAATCTCCGCTTGCGTGAGTTGATTGTTAGCTAGTAACGAAACGAGATGGGGGTTTTGTTGCGCACCTAATTTGGCGGCCATAGTATTGAGAAACTCTCCGATTAACATAATTGTGTTTGTTTAGATGGTTACTTTTTGGTCTTGCTGGTTTTCTTTGCAGCAGGTTTTTTCTTGTCGGCTGGCTGCTCATCAGCAGGTGCCTCATCTGCATTTGCAGGTTGCTTAGCATCCGAGGAATCCTCGGCAGTTGATTCCGCTGTGTCGGCTGGCTGCTCAGTTTTCTTTCGTTCCTGGGCTGCTAATCGCTCGTCACGCTCTTTCACTTCGGGAAATTCTTTGTAAATCTCCTCTACTGTGGGCTCAGTAATCGCACATCCTTGCGATTGATAAAATTGCTTGTTAGTTGCAAGCAATACGAAACTCTTGCCACCTTTGGTGGTCACTTTGATGTAATGTTTTGTGTTTACCATAACTTGAAAAGTTAAAAATTCGCTGCAAAGTTAGTTATCAAAATGATAAAAAACAAATAATTTGAGAAAAAAAGTAAAAAAAATAGTAAATTATTTGCGTAGTAAAAAATAATTCACTATCTTTGCAACCGTATTTGAGTATGCGAGCAGACTTTCATATAGGAGAACGCGTCAGGGAATTGCGCAAACAGCGTGGTTTTTCCATGTATAAATTATCCCTCACAAGTGGGATAAGTATAGGTCATCTCCAGCGTATAGAATCAGGAAAAACAAGCCCCCAA
>JAXJUN010000038.1:0-46562 GCA_036309065.1 Paludibacteraceae bacterium
ATGTTCGCTGTCGTTACTTATAATCGACCCTATATAGATGGATATGTATCATCTTTAGCTTAAAAAACGTTTTTTTTAGCACTTTTTTAATATAGTTCGTTTATTTACCATCAATAATCACACACATCGAGTTTTTGATTATATATATCGCTACTCACTACTCACTACTAACAAAGGTCGCCCTAAACAGGCGGCCTTTCGTTGTACTTTATGCGAGCATAATAGGCTTATTTAGCCTTGATAACAAAAAAGAATGTTCTTTTTTTGAAGAAATAGTCGTGATTATTTGCGTATGTGCAATTTTTGTTGTATCTTTGTAGCCGATTTTGAAAATCATTATTGTAAACAATAAAAAATAATATAAAATGGCAAAGAAAAAACAAGAGTTCGTAAAGCAAGACGAACAGTTACAGGAAGTAAATGAAGCGCTCACTGGCGCAGGTAAATGGATCGAAGAAAATGCAAGCCTCATCAGTTGGGTGGTGGCGGGTGTAGCAGTTGTAGTGCTCGCATGCATCGCTATCAACCAATATGTGTTCAAGCCAAAAGCACTCGAGGCAAGCAACGAAAATGCGAAAGCAGTGGTGTATTTTATGAATGGTGACTTTGACAAGGCACTCAACGGCGATGATGCAGAATGCATTGGATTTGAGGCTATCGCAGACGAATATGCTCGCTACCAAGAGGGTAAACTCGCAGCACTCTACACCGGTATTATCTATTTCGAGAAAGGTGAATACGAGACAGCTGCAGAGTATCTCAGCAAATTTGATGCAGATGACCTCACTATCGAGCCAGCAGCAAGCCAATTGCTCGGTGATGCGTATGTGGAATTGGAAGATTATGCTAAAGCAGCCAAGGCATACAAAGCTGCTGCAGCGTCTGAGAACGAACTGATTGCTCCTATGAGCCTCAAGAAATTAGGTATCCTCTATCTTGCACAAGAGCAAAAAGAAGAGGCTAAGAAAGCATTCGAGACAATCAAGAACGATTACCCAACCTCATCTGAAGCACAGGATATAGATAAATACATCGCTGTAGCTGAATAATCTGTATGACAACTGATTTATCACTATATGATGCCAATCAATTGCCTAACGCTGATGTCCTCGGGCGTCAGCGTTATGCAATAATAGTAGCAGATTGGAATAGCGAGATCACTTTCAAACTCGCACAAGGAGCCATCGATACATTCCTCAAACACGGCGTGAAAGAGGAGAATATTGAGGTGTGCCATGTGCCTGGCGCTGTGGAACTGACTTACGCAGCAGCGAAAATGATGAATGACAATCAAAGACTATTGCCCAAAAATAAGTTGGATGCAATAATCGTTATCGGATGCGTTATTCAAGGTGATACACCACACTTTGATTATGTGTGCCAATCAGTTACACAAGGCGTCACCATACTCAATGCGCTCGGAGCAAACAAAGTTAAAATGCTTGATAGAGCACATGTGCCCGTTATCTTCTCTGTGCTCACAGTTCTCAATCAGCAGCAAGCATTAGACCGCTGCGGAGGTAAACTGGGTAATAAAGGTGTAGAAGGAGCATACACCGCTATGCGCATGGCCAATCTCTAAAACCCCTATCCATTGAAAGTATATAAGTTCGGCGGAGCGTCAGTGCGTGATGCGAAAGGCATACGCAACTTGCAGTCAATCGTGCAACTCGAATACGAGAAGGGCACGGAGCTCATGATTGTGGTTTCCGCGATGGGAAAAACAACCAATGCCCTCGAGGCAGTGGTGAATGCGCTCGTGGAGGGAAAAGAGCAGCAAGCACTCGAGCAATGGATACAAATCATAGATAGCCATGTGGCTATCATGAAAGAATTGGGGTTGCAGCCAGGCATTGATGTGAGACTGCAAGGAGAAATTCCATATGACCCACAGCACTCATATGACCAGAACTACGACCAAATAGTCTCGCTCGGCGAGATTATGTCCACGCAGATTATCGCTGTCTATCTGCTCAAACAAGGACTGCGAGTGGAGTGGTGGAATATACCTAAATTGCTCCGCACAGATACTACATGGCGCGAAGCAAAAGTGGATGATGAAACCAGTAGAGCAATTATCCAATCAGGGTGGAAACGCCCACAGCGACCACAAATAGTGGTCACACAGGGATTTCTCGGCGGTACGGCTGACGGGCAACGCACTACGCTCGGACGAGAGGGATCGGACTACACTGCCGCCCTTTTAGCTAACTACCTGGACGCCGAGTCCGTCACCATCTGGAAGGATGTGCCCGGTATTCTGAATGCCGACCCACGCATCGAGCCCAATACCATCCTCATCCCATCCATGCGCTATATGGACGCGGTGGAATTGAGTTATTCGGGTGCGCAGGTAATTCATCCTAAAACAATTAAACCGCTTGAGAATAAGCGTATTCCGCTTTATGTAAAGCCATTCGGCAATCCTACTGCGAGCGGTTCATGTATATCTGCTGATGCAGAAGGACCCATCAATGTGCCCGTATATATATGGAGAAAGAATCAAATACTCATCACCATGCGAGCCAAGAATTTTGCCTTTGTGCTCGAGGAGAGTTTGAGCGAGATTTTTGAAATCATCCATAGGCACCGACTTAAAGTGTCACTCATCCAATCATCAGCTGTCACTATCTCCGTATGCGTAGATAATACCAGTTATGTACCTGCAGCCATCGAAGCACTGCAGGAGCATTTCAATGTATCCTATAACGACCATCTATCGCTTTTGACTATACGCGGCACCACACCGCAGATATTAGAAAAAGCAAAAGCCAACCGCACTGTGATGCTTAGTCAAACAACACGCAGAACAGCACGACTGGTACTTAAAGAGGAATAATAATCTATACAATATTTTATCATGGAAACAATGAAGCAATACCTATCCAAAGCGTATTGGAGAGAATTGGGTGTTTCGTTCTTACATTCACTCAAAACGGTTAAATTCTGGCGAGAACTGCTACTCATGACTGCAGGTATGATGCTCGGCGCAATCGCAGTGTATTATTTCTTAATGCCAAGCAACCTCATTATCGGTACTATCTCAGGTCTCTCTATTGTGATCAACACGGTATTAGGCGGCGATGCCGATACATTCTCCTACTGGGTGATGGGTATTAATGCCTTTTTGCTTGTCATGGCGTTTATCCTTATCGGAAATGAGTTCGGCGCGAAGACTGTTTATACCGCGATGATATTAGGTCCGCTCACACAGTTGTGCGATCGTATTTATCCATACACCAATTTGACGCATAAAGTGATTGAAGCGCCAGAAGTGCTCTCGCAGTTACAAGCAGGACAAACAGTGCTTGATGCAAATGGTAATCCTTATCTGCTCAATAGGGCGGGCGAAGTGATGATGCAAGTCAGGGATTCGGTTATGAGCGGAGGAATAGGTATGGGAGATGTGTGGTTCGACCTCTTATGCTTCGTATTACTCCTCAGCGCATGTCAGGCAGTGTTATTCCGCATCAATGCCTCTACGGGTGGATTGGATATTTTAGGTAAGATAGTAAATAAATACCTTCATCTGGATATTGGCGCATCCGTGTCTTTCGCGGGAGCAATCATCTGCTGTACTGCCTTCCTAATCAATGACTTCCGCATGGTGGTAATTGGATTGATAGGAACATGGATTAACGGGTTGGTGATTGATTTCTTCACCGCAACACTCAATAAGCGCAAACGCGTATGTATCATCTCTGACGAATCAGAACGCATACGCCTCTTTATTGTGGAGAAACTTGTGCGTGGTTGCTCGCTCTATCCCGTGAAAGGCGGTTATTCCAAAGAAGAACGCACCGAGATACAAACCCTACTCACACAAGATGAGTTCTCTGACCTCATGGCATTTATTCGCAATAATAAGATACAAGCCTTCATCACAGCAGGTAACTGTTCCGAGGTATATGGCCTTTGGTTCAAGCACCGCAAGAAAGATGGTAAGGTCGTCATCGCACCAGAGGAAGAGTAAGAAAATATTCATTATTCATTATTAATTATTCATTAATAACATGAAACCAACACTATTTATTTTGGCGGCAGGAATGGGTAGCCGCTACGGAGGATTGAAGCAGTTAGACGGACTTGGACCTAACGGAGAGACCATAATGGACTATAGCGTCTATGATGCGCTACGCGCTGGATTTGGCAAGATAGTTTTTGTAATCCGTAAGGATTTTGAAGAGGATTTTAAGCAGAAAGTGCTCTCTAAATACGAAGATAAAATACCATGTGAGATATGTTTCCAGGCCATCGATAAAGTGCCTGCTGGATGCACCTACAACGCAGAGAGACAAAAACCATGGGGTACCAACCACGCTGTGCTTATGGGAAAAGAGTGTATCAATGAACCATTCGCAGTGATCAATGCCGATGATTTTTATGGTCAGGACTCCTTCCGCGTATTGGCACAATTCCTCTCTTCTGTAGCAGGAAAAGAAGGACAATACTGCATGGTGGGTTATCGCGTAGCTAATACACTCAGCGAGAATGGTTCGGTTAGTCGCGGCGTATGCACCACAGATGAAAATGGATATTTGACCGATGTTATTGAGCGTACTAAGATTGTGCCACAAGGAGAGACTATTGTCTTCATAGAAGATGATGTATGTACCCCGTTGGAGCCTAATACGCCTGTTTCGATGAATATGTGGGGCTTCACACCAGAATACTTCCAGTATTCCGAAGAAGCATTCATACAATTCCTTGCACAGAATGGACAAGAAATGAAGGCAGAATTCTATATTCCTACAGCAGTTAATCAACTCATATGCGCAGGCAAGGCAACATGCAAAGTGCTTGATACTACCAGCAAGTGGTTTGGCGTTACCTATGCTGAGGATAGACCACAAGTGGTAGAGAAAATAAATCAACTCATCCAACAAGGAGAATACCCAGAAAAATTATTCTAATATGGCACGCATACTGGTTACTGGAGGTACTGGATATATCGGTTCGCACACCGTAGTGGAACTCATGCAGCAAGGCTACGAGGTGGTGGTAGTGGATAATCTAAGCAATTCGTCTATTGATGTATTGGATGGTATTGCCGCCATAGTGGGTAAAAGACCCGCCTTTGCTAATATCGATTGTTGCCATTATGTGGATTTGGATAATCTATTCAATGCCTATCCTGATATAACAGGCGTCATTCATTTTGCGGCAAGCAAAGCGGTGGGCGAATCCGTGGAAAAACCTTTGCTCTACTACCGCAATAATATATCCAGTTTGGTCACACTCATTGAAGTGATGAATGCACACCAAGTGCATAATCTGGTTTTCTCATCCAGTTGTACCGTCTATGGACAACCTGATAGTGCACATCTGCCTGTGGATGAGAATGCGCCAATACAAAAAGCATTATCACCATACGGCAATACCAAGCAAATAAACGAGGAGATTATTCAAGATGCTGCGCATGCCGATGCACAACTACAAGCCACTATCTTGCGCTATTTTAATCCAATAGGTGCACACCCATCTGCACAAATAGGTGAGTTACCCAATGGCGTGCCGCAAAACTTACTGCCATTCGTGACGCAAACAGCCGCTAAACTGCGTGCAGAACTCAAAGTGTTTGGCAATGACTATAATACACCAGATGGTTCGTGCATACGCGATTATATATATGTAGTAGATCTCGCCAAAGCGCATGTGAAAGCCATTGAACGAATGATGCATGTGGAAGATAGAAACCAAGTGGAGATATTCAACCTCGGTACAGGCAAAGGAGTGAGTGTGCTCGAACTAATCACTACTTTTGAGAAATCTACTGGCGTCAAAATACCATATTCCATCGTAGGAAGAAGAGAAGGAGATATAGAAAAAGTATGGGCTGAACCTACCAAAGCGAATCAAATACTGGGATGGAAAGCCGATACACCCCTTGACCAAGTGCTCATCAGCGCGTGGGAGTGGGAGAAGAAAAATAGAAATATAAAAGAATAATGACTTTATATCCACTTAAATTTCGTGCGCAGTTATTTCATAAGATTTGGGGAGGAAATACAATCGCACAATGGTACAATCATGTACCAGCAGACTATGATAATGTAGGCGAAGCGTGGGTGTTATCGGATGTAGAGAAATACCCTACAGAGGTATGTAATGGTTCGCACACGGGGGATACACTCCGCGATTTGATAGAAGTATATATGGATGATCTAATGGGAGAAAATGTATATGCTACTTTCGGTAATTATTTCCCATTACTACTCAAATTTATAGATGCGATAGATGATTTATCGGTACAAGTGCACCCTGATGATGAATATGCTGCGGAGCATGAGAACTCATTGGGCAAAACGGAAATGTGGTATGTACTGCCTTCATCGGAGGAAGCGGCTATCTATTTAGGGTGGAATAAACCCATGGATGTGGCTACTATTCATAGTGCCATTGAAGATGGTTCACTCACTCAACACATGCATCAATATACAGTCAAGAGCGGCGATGTGGCATATATCCCTGCGGGTACTGTACATGCTATGAAGCGTAATACTATTGTGGCTGAGATACAAGAGAACTCAGATATAACCTACCGATTATACGATTATAATAGAGTAGGAAAAGATGGTTGTCTGCGCCCGCTCAAACTCAATCAAGCATTGGAGGTTCTCAATTATGAAGCCGCTCCCACTGATGTGCTCACACACCCCATAGTAGATGAGAAGGGCATTTCGGCACTATGCCAAACACCATTCTTCACCTCTAATCGATTGGTAATAACACAAACCGTGACGCGTGACTACCGCTCATTGGACTCCTTTGTGGCATTCATGTGTATAGAAGGACAAGCAACTATCGAAGCACTTGATAGTGATTCGCCCGATAAGCAAGTGATGATTCAAAAAGGCGAAGCAGTGCTTATACCTGCCATATTACGCGATATATGCATTCAACCCAAAGATGGTGAATGCCAATTGATAGAGATACATATGTAATAATAAGAGCGACCAATGGTCGCCCTTATTATTATAATACTAAATAGAATAGATCTCTCACTGAAAGAAACTAAAATGTACGCTGCCGTATTGGCGTGTTTCTATGTGGCGAGGATGAGATGTGAAATCAACATCCTTGCCGTGCTCTATTACCAACCATCCTTCTGGTTTGAGCATCTCCTGTGCAAAGAGTACATCGGGCAGAGTAGGTAATTGCTCCAAAGCATAAGGCGGGTCTGCAAAAATCAAATCATATTGCACACGGCATGCATGGATAAACTTAAACGCATCGCCTCGGATAACCGTCAGATTATGAATACCCAGTTGGCGGCAACATTGTATAATCCAGTTCTGCTGCACATGTGCCAATTCTACAGCCGTTACTTCACGAGCACCACGACTCACACACTCAATACCAATACCACCTGTACCCGCAAAAAGGTCCAATACATCAATATCCTCAAAATCCATACGATTATTGAGCAGATTGAATAGGCTCTCCTTGGCGAAATCAGTGGTAGGTCTCGCGGTGATATTTTTAGGGGGCGACAACCGCCGCCCCCCATATATGCCTGAAATGATGCGCATAGATTATTCCCAGTTACCCGCGTTGTTGTTAGGCGCGTAGATGTCACCTACTTTCAAACCAGCGTAGTGGTCTAATTTCTGCTCGCGGTCAATAAGGTTAACCAACTCTTGCTTATTGAGGTCACCTAAATAACTCTCAAATGGCGCGCGCGCCTCAAAGAGAGGAACAGGAATACCTTGGCTTGTCTTGTAGCCATTATTCACCTCGATTTCAAATTGAAGACCATTGCTATATGGGATAGAAACAATACCATCAATAGTGGTCTCATCGTATTTGCCCTTATAAAGCGCTTGAAGCATATTGGACTCAATGGTATCGCGGCGGAAACCTTGCAAACCATTTGCCTTTACATCAGCGTCATTTGCCCAGATATATGCGTATAACGCATCATTGTCTTCAAAATTATTTTTGCGCAATGCTTTCTTTTTAGCCTCGTTGATAATCTTAACAGCTTTCTTCTCGGTCATACCAGCCTCCAACTGCTTGTCGGTCAAACTACCTTCCTTCAACAACTCTTTCTTAGGTGCATTTTTTAGGAAATGGAGCAATGTGTCGTAACTTGCAGTGAAACAACCCTTTTGGTGGTGGTATTCCAACTCTGCTGTACGCAAATCAACCAAATTGCTGATTACAGCACTCTCACGCTCAATGCGTGTTTCTTCAAACTGAATAGGGGTAACAACGCTCATGATGCAGAAATATGCCATAACGATGGCTGCCACCGCGAGCGAACTGATTACTGTGATTTTTGTTGCTTTCATTCTATATTAAATTTTATATGTTTACACAAATACGCTGCAAAATTACAAAAATATTTTTATATATGCAAAAAAAATCGTAACTTTGTGCCCAAATTTTGAATATTACCATTATGGAAGAGAGTAATAAGGTATTATTTTCCATTCTAAATGAGCGATTAGAGTTACTTCGCACATTGGATAAGGAGGGGGATTCGGATCGTAGGCGACACGTGGCGCGCGAGACGCAAACGCTGCATGCCCCTATGGCCCACCGATTAGGTTTGTACCTTATCAAGACTGAGATGGAAGATTTGGCACTCAAATTCCTGGAGTATGATACATATAAATATATCGCGCACGCGTTGAATGCAAAAAAAATAGAGCGTGAGCAGTATATAGCGCGCTTTATTGCACCGATAGAGGAAAAACTGAAAAAAGAGGGATTTACCTTCACTATCAAAGGTCGGCCCAAATCCATTCATTCTATCTATCATAAGATGCAAGCCCAGCGCTGTGATATAGACCGTATATACGACCTATTTGCCATACGCATCATCATCGATACGCCTTTGGAGCGAGAGAAATCGGATTGTTGGCAAGTCTATTCGCTTATCACGGATGTATTTACACCTAATCCAAAGCGTCTTCGCGATTGGTTGTCGGCACCAAAAGAGAATGGGTATGAGTCACTACATACCACCGTATTAGGTCCTGATGATAGATGGGTAGAAGTGCAGATTCGTACGCGTCGAATGGATGAGGTGGCGGAGCAAGGAGTGGCTGCTCACTGGTCCTATAAGGGCGTGAAAGGAAGTATTGCGCAGCGCGAAGGGGATGTGTTTGTCTTCACCCCAACAGGAGACTTGCGGCGTTTATCTGCTGGTGCAACTGTATTGGATTTTGCGTTCTCTATTCATACCGAAGTAGGAACGCACTGCGTGGGAGGTATTATCCGTAATCAGAATGTGTCTATTCGGCAAAAATTGCAGAATGGAGACCAAATATCTATATTGACCTCACCTAATCAAAAACCGAGTGCTGACTGGCTCAATTTTGTGGCATCGTCTAAGGCCAAGAATAAGATTCGTCAAGCACTCAAAGAGATTGAATATAAATCTGCATCCGAGGGAAAAGAACTGATAGAGAGGCGATTTAAGAATTGGAAATTAGAATACACCGAAAATCATATTACCCGTATTGCAGCCAAATTAGGTTACCGCACTATCTCTGATTTATACCAATCACTCGCGACAGGAAAAGAAGATATATTACGATTAAGGGAGGTGTTTTTATCCCTTGATGAACCTACTCAATATGTGCGTAGGGAGGAAAAGGAGTATGTGCCCAAAGAAGAGTCGTCTGGGCTGGCTATTGAGGTGGATATGAATGTGAAGAATGTGGATTATAATTTGAGCAAATGTTGTAATCCTGAACCAGGCGATCCTATTTTTGCTTTCATATCGGTTACCAAAGGTATTCGTATTCATCGATGTGACTGTCCTAATGCGGATAATATACGCGAGCGTTATGCCTATCGTATCCTCCCCGCCCGCTGGGCCAAAAAATCATAAATACATTCAAAATTCAAAATTCAAAATTCAAAATTCAAAATTCTAAAATACCTTGTCAGACTATCCAAGCATATTATTAGAAAAAGCGGTCAATCAGATGGCCTCTTTGCCAGGAGTAGGGCGGCGTACGGCCTTGCGATTAGTATTGCATTTGCTGCGCCAAATGCCCGAAGAAGTGGAGGCGTTTGCTGGTGCATTCACGCGACTGAGAAATGAAGTGGTCTATTGCTCCACATGTCATAATATATCCGATACAGAATTGTGTCCAATATGCGCCTCACATAAGCGAGATCATTCCACGATATGCGTGGTGGAGAATGTGCAAGATGTGATGTCAATAGAAAATACGGGGCAGTACACAGGTGTGTATCATGTATTGGGAGGTATTATCTCGCCTATGGATGGTATTGGACCCAAAGACCTGGAGATAGATAGTCTCATGGCGCGTATCCAAGCAGGCGAAGTGAAGGAGATCATCCTTGCGCTGCCTACTACGATGGAAGGCGATACAACCAATTTTTATATCTATCGCCGACTACAAAACTTGGCATTGGAATCGATGCCCAAAGTATCGCAAATAGCGCGAGGCGTGGCTGTGGGTAATCAATTGGAATACACAGATGAAATAACATTAGGACGATCAATCGTCAATAGAATAGATTTTAAAGGATAATACTATGCAAGAAAAACAAGTTATTCGTTCGCTCAATTGGGCGTATTACGCTATGATGATCATTTCATTAATAGCATTGACAGGAATGTATTATGGTTTGCTCCATGATTGGTATATGCCTATCGATAAGCAATCTACATTAGGTATGGTGATACAATACATTGTTATTTTTGATGCATTAATCACTATTCCTGGTGGTTTGTATGGATTTAAACATCTATGCGAACCGCTCCAAACGATGGAAGATAGAGCAGAGCAACTCAAGCGTTATCGCAAGATTGCTTTGTGGCGTATTGTATTGGTAAGCAGCGCCATGCCTTTGGGCATCATAGCTTTCTATTGGTTAGGTGCTTATAAGTCCATGTTGTGGGTGGCAGCAATAGCAGCTATAGCGTGGTATTTTACCAAACCATCCGAAGCCAAAATGGAGATTGAACTCACACCTAAGCAACCCAACGAAGAGAATTATTAATACCCAATAATATATATTATGATTATAGCATGCGATTTTGATGGCACAATAGTGACCCATGAGTATCCCAAAATAGGCAAACCTATTCCTTTTGCCATACAGACACTCAAAAAACTGCAAGAAGAGGATCATCACCAAATCATCCTTTGGACAGTACGCGAAGGCGAACTGCTCAATGAGGCGGTAGAGTATTGTAGAAGCAAAGGGCTCGAGTTTTACGCGGTGAATAGCAATTATCCAGAGGAAAAACCCGAACATCGAACAGCCCGCAAACTGACAGCTGACTTATGGATTGATGACCGTAACTTGGGCGGACTGCCTGAGTGGGGGCTTATCTATAATATGATCCATACAGGGCATTGCTTTGATCCTGTACCGCAAGGCAATATGGAGGATGTGAGTAAGAAGAAAAAAGGCTTCTTTGCAAAGCTATTTGATTGATAATGAATAGGATTGATTCACCTATGCGTTTGCGTAAACTGGAACCATACGATTTGCCCTTTTTGTATCAATGGGAGAATGACGCTGCTATGTGGGTGGATGCAGATACGCACAACCCTCTTTCGCAGCAAGATTTGCGTGACTATATAGAGTCCACTACAGGTGATATTTACAAGGATGGTCAATTGCGCTTAATTATTGAGCATGAGGGAGTTACAATGGGTTGTATGGACTTGTTTGATTTTGACCCACGCAATAGAAAAGCCGCTATTGGCATGTATATCGCACCCGAATATAGGCATCAAGGAATAGGGGCAAAAGCGCTTGTATTATTGGAGCAATATGCCTTTGAGTATCTTCAACTGCGCATGCTATATGCTATTATCGCTACCACGAATGAACCATGTAGTCGATTGTATGCGCACGCTGGATACGAATCCTCCTCGCCATTAAAGGCTTGGACACTTGAGGCCGAGGCGGTTGTGTGGATTAAAACGAACGGCATTTAATGTTTAAAAACATACTTGTGAGAATAAAATGAAAAAAAGTGGCATACACTCTTGTGTATGTCATTTTTATTTTGTACCTTTGCGCTCGCAAAGGTTTTTAAATGATATGAAAGAATTAAAATGCCCGAAATGTGGCGGCACATTTACAGTAGATGAGGCTGATTATGCATCCTTGCTCAGCCAGGTGAGGAATCATGAGTTTGAGGCAGAGCTCATGCGTCGTGTGCGTGATATGGAGCAGACTCAAGCTGCTAAGCAGGAGGTGGATAAGGCGAAGCGCGAGCAGCAATATACGCAGCAAATAGCCACTATGCAGCAGCAAGTACTGACGATGCAATCGCAGTTGCAGCAAGCAGAGCAGCAGAAGCAAATCGCCGTAATGCAATTACGCCAGCAGGCTACAGAGGCATATGCGAAAAAGGAGCAAGAATTAGCCACAGTGCGCACGCAAATGGATGCGCAGTTGAAGGCAGCGCAAGAGCAGATTGCTTATTACAAGGATATGAAGATGCGCCTATCGACGAAAATGGTGGGCGAGACGCTCGAGCAGCATTGTTATAACGAGTTTGCACGGATAAGACCGCTCTTCCCTTATGCTTATTTTGAGAAGGATAATGAGGTGGTGCAGGGTACCAAGGGCGATTTCGTCTTCAGAGATTATTCGGAGGATGGAGTGGAGTATATATCCATTATGTTTGAGATGAAGAATGAGAGTGACGAGACTGCAACGAAGCATAAGAATGAAAACTTCATTAAGAAATTAGATGAAGACCGCACCAAAAAGGGGTGCGAATATGCCGTGTTGGTTTCGCTTTTAGAGCCCGATAATGAGTTGTATAACGGCGGAATAGTGGATATGTCGCATCGTTATGATAAGATGTATGTGATTCGTCCGCAGTTCTTTGTGCCGCTCATCACACTGCTTTGCCAAACGAGCCGCAAGAGTCTGGAGGCCAAGCGCGAGTTAGCACTCGTCAAAGCGCAGCAAGTAGATGTGACGAATTTCGAAGATAAATTAGCGCAGTTTAAGGAGGGGTTTGGTAGGAATGTGCGGTTGGCTAACGATCGATTCCAAGATGCTATAGATGAGATTGATAAGACTATCCAGCACTTGACCAAAGTGAGAGAGAATCTTGTTAAATCGGGTGATAACCTCAATATGGCGGATAAGAAATTACAGGAAGTAACTATCAAACGCCTGACGCATAATAATCCTACGATGAAGGCTAAGTTTGAGGAAGCACGCCAGCAGAATAATACAACTACAATAATGGATAATACAGATGTTGAATAAAACCAAAACACATTAATATATATCATGAAAAAGGAAATCCAATTTTCGCTCGTTTATCGAGACATGTGGCAGAGTAGTGGTAAGTATGTGCCACGCAAAGACCAATTAGCACGCATCGCGCCTGTAATCATTGATATGGGCTGCTTTGATCGAGTAGAGACTAATGGTGGTGCCTCGGAGCAGGTTAATCTATTGTATGGTGAGAATCCAAACCAAGCAGTGCGTACCTTTACCAAACCCTTTAATGAGGTGGGTATCAAGACCCATATGTTGGATCGCGGACTGAATGCATTGCGTATGAATCCTGTTCCTGCTGATGTGCGCCAGTTGATGTATAAGGTAAAGCATGCACAAGGCGTGGATATTACGCGTATCTTCTGCGGTTTGAATGATCCTCGCAATATTATCCCTTCTATCAAGTGGGCTAAAGAGGCGGGCATGACCGCGCAAGCCACCATGTGTATCACATTCTCTCCTGTACATACGGTGGAGTATTATGTGAATTTGGCGGAAGAACTGATTGCTAATGGTGCGCAGGAAATTTGTTTGAAGGATATGGCAGGCATTGGTCGCCCTACTATGTTGGGTGAGATAGTAGCTGCTATCAAGGCACAGCACCCAGATATTATCATCCAATACCATGGCCATACAGGTCCTGGTTTCTCTGTGGCTTCGATGTTAGAGGTAGCAAAAGCGGGAGCAGATGTATTGGATGTGGCCATGGAGCCACTCAGTTGGGGTATGGTACACCCAGATGTGATCACCATACAAGCTATGCTCAAGCAAGCAGGTTTCTTGGTGAAGGATATCAATATGAAGGCTTATATGGAGGCGCGTAACCTTAGCCAAGAATTTATTGATGACTTCTTGGGTTACTGGATTGACCCTCGTAATAGCAAGATGACTTCTCTCCTCGTTGGTTGTGGCCTACCAGGCGGTATGATGGGTTCGCTCATGGCTGACCTCAAGGGTATGCATGCTGCTATCAATGCTAACTTGGCAAAGCGCGGAGAGAAAACACTAAGCGAAGATGAGTTGTTGGTGGAACTCTTCCAAGAAGTGCAACGCGTATGGCCAATGTTGGGTACTCCTTGTCTCGTAACACCATTCTCACAATATGTAAAGAATGCAGCCCTGATGAATTTATTCAGTAAGTCAATGGGAGAAAAACCATTCTCACGCATGGACCCAGCTATGTGGGGTATGATACTCGGCAAATCGGGTAGATTGCCAGGCACACTCGCGCCTGAAATCATCGAATTGGCCAAAGAGAAGAATATGGAGTTCTACACAGGTGACCCACAAGCCCTTTATCCAAACGAACTGCCTAAATATATTGCTGAAATGGAGCAGTTAGGTTGGGATCGTGGCCAAGATGACGAAGAGTTATTTGAATTTGCAATGCATGAGAAGCAATACCGTGAGTATAAATCAGGTTTGGCAAAAGAGCAATTCAATAAAGATCTACTTGAGCGTATGGAGAAAGCAGCAAAGGGCGGTCAGCAAGTTGTATTCCTCTCTGCAGCCGATAAGCGCGCTATTCTGCATCCAAATGCAGAGCCCATCGAATTGGCACATAGCGGTTCGCTGCTTTGGGAATTGGATTATAACGAGCAAAGCCAAGCGCCTGTGTATGGCACTCGATTTGCGCAAGGACAACCTATCGCTTATCTGCAAACCCCACACGGTATAGAGACGATTCTTGCACCAGAAAACTGCTCAATCGTATCTATTGAGAAAGCACAAGGTGCTAAGGTCTCCAAGGGAGATACCATAGCATGGGTGCAGAAAGTAGAGGGATTAGAGATGGTGAAGACGGAAGCGAAAAAAATAGTAGCTAAAGCAAAGAAAGCGGTGAAAGAAGCTATGCAAACAGTGGATACAGAGGTGAAAAAGACCACTAAATCCGCATGGAAAAGCCGCAAAAACATAGAAATGGATTAATATACTAATCGTTACAACAATGAAAAAGTACAATTTTAATGCAGGACCGAGTATCCTGCCGCAAGAGGTTATCGAGCAAACGGCAAATGCAGTAAAGGATTTTCAGGGCGAAGGATTATCCATCTTGGAGATTAGTCATCGCGCTAAGTATTTCCAACCTGTCATGGACGAGGCAGAGGCGCTTATGAAAGAATTGCTGGGAGTACCAGAGGGATACAGAGTGCTTTTCCTTGGTGGCGGTGCAAGTATGCAATTCTGTATGTTGCCATTCAATATGCTTGAGAAAAAAGCTGCTTATCTCAATACGGGCGTATGGTCAAAGAAAGCCATCAAAGAGGCAAAAGGATTTGGCGAGGTAGTAGAAGTGGCTGCAAGTACCAATTCTATTCCAAGCGATTACGAGATTCCACAGGATGTAGATTATTTCCATATCACCACCAATAACACTATTTATGGTACTGAGATTAGCGATGCAAAATTGCAGCAGATATATGCTAAGAAAGGCAATGTGGCTTTGATAGCAGATATGTCTTCTGATATTCTCAGTCGTCCTATTGATGTGAGCCAATACGATATTATCTACGGTGGTGCGCAGAAGAACCTTGCGCCAGCTGGTGTTACATTCGTTATCGTCAAAGAGGCATGCTTGGGTAAAGTGAGCCGTTATATACCTACAATGCTCAATTATCAAACCCATATAGACGGTGGTTCCATGTTCAATACACCTCCTGTGCTGCCTATCTACACCGCATTGCTCACACTCCGTTGGCTCAAAGCCAATGGCGGATTAGAGTGGATTGAGAAGCGTAATAAAGAGAAAGCAGATCTGCTCTATAAATGCTTGGACGAGTCCAAACTGTTCACCCCTACTGTGATGGATGCAGAGGACCGCTCACGCATGAATATATGCTTCGTATTCAAACCCGGTTATGAGGACTTGCAAGATGACTTCTTTAAGTTCGCCACCTCCAAAGGTATGGTGGGTATCAAGGGGCACCGCCTGGTGGGTGGTTTCCGTGCAAGTTGCTATAACGCAATGGATATAGAAGGTGTGCAAGCCCTCGTAGATTGTATCAAGGAATACGAGGCAATGCATTAATCAAATGACGAACTATAAAATACAAATTGTATGAAACTATTAGTTGCAACAGAAAAACCTTTTGCTAAGGTGGCTGTAGATGGCATTCGTGAAGTGGCTGAGCAGGCAGGTATTGAGTTAGTACTCTTGGAGAAATATACGGATAAGCAACAATTACTCAATGCCGTTGCAGATGTAGAGGCAATCATCGTACGCTCAGATAATATAGATGAGGCAGTGCTTGACGCGGCAAAGAATCTCAAAATCGTTGTTCGCGCGGGAGCAGGTTACGATAATATAGACCTCAATGCCGCCACAGCTCATAATGTGGTGGTGATGAATACACCGGGGCAAAATAGCAATGCCGTTGCCGAATTGGCTCTTGGATTTATGGTATATGCCGTTCGCAATATGTATAACGGCACCTCAGGTTCAGAACTCAAAGGCAAAAAACTCGGTATCCATGCCTTTGGCAACGTGGGACGCAATGTGGCGCGTATCGCTAAAGGATTTGGAATGGAGATCTATGCATACGATGCATATTGCTCCAATGAGGTGATGAGTGCTGCAGGAGTAATACCTGTTAATTCACCTGAAGAACTATACCAAACATGCGATGTAATCAGTCTGCATATCCCTGCTACTCCTGAAACAAAAGCAAGCATCAACTATGCATTGGTAGGCAAGATGCCAAAGGGCGGACTATTGGTTAATACAGCACGCAAAGAAGTGATAGACGAAGAGGGACTTATCACGCTCATGCAAGAGCGCAATGACCTCAAGTATATGACCGATGTGATGCCTGCTGCCGATACCAAGTTCCGCACACTATTTGAAGGCAGATATTTTGCTACGCCTAAGAAAATGGGCGCACAGACCGCAGAGGCAAATATCAATGCGGGCATCGCGGCTGCAAAGCAGATAGTCGATTTTATACAAAATGGTAACACACGATTCCAAGTAAATAAATGAGATATTTATTGAATATTCTTTTAATGATTTGTGTTGTATTATCTACCTACGCATCCGATATCGAATGCGTAGGTAGGGCAACGCAGGTTATCAATGGAAAAGATACACTGTTTGTTTTTAAGGAAGAGATACATTTGCGCTCCAAAGTGGGTAATGTGGATTGGTATAGCACGGATGGCACACGCATTGCCTCCAATACCGATGAGATATACCCAGATGAAGGAGCCTACTATGTAGTGACAGGCACACGCAAGTCCACACCTGTCTATGTATTTCTATACAAAGAGATAGACCCCAATTTATCCTTGTCTATTCTACCTGAATGTGAGCGTACCACACTCACCCTTACAGGCAATATAGAGCCAATTACCTACAAGCGCATGGATGCTACTACGGGCATTTATGAGCGTGAGTGTACAATCCAATACAACGCCCTTGCGTGGAATACAGAGGAGTGGGTGGATTCTATCGCTCAAGTACTAACCACCTTACATACAGGTGATTATGATTTGCCTCCACTATATGGCCCTACACCTATCACCCTTTGCTATGACGCTACCATACGCGAGGCCCTGGGATTAGACTCAACTTGCATCCGTGCCGAACTATTGGAATCAGAGGTCAAGGCAGTTAAGTTCGAACTCACCTCACTTGCCACCACCCGAGGCAAAGAGGGCGAGAAAAGCAACGAACGCAATAGACCTACCAGTCAATTACTCATCGAGAGTTCGGAATATAGTGGTCCATTAGAAGTGGCATTCTATAGCAATCCAACGCCTGGCGTACTCTATTACGACTGGCGTATCTATCACGGAGCGGACCTTATCATCACGCGAAATGACAAGGATATACGCTATACCTTCTCATCCCCAGGTAGTTACAGAGTGCTATGCAAGGTGAATAACGCTTCTTGTACTGCCGATTCAATGGAAGTGAAGATCAATATTTCTGAGTCTTATCTGGCTGTGCCGAATGTGTTTACACCTAATGGCGACGGCATGAATGATGAATTCCGTGTGGCATATCGTTCCCTCAAGGAATTCCATATATGGGTATATAATCGCTGGGGAAAACTGGTGTATGAGTCCACCGACCCAGCTAAAGGGTGGGATGGTACCATCAATGGCCGACCTGCCGCAGAAGGCGCATATTTCTATGTGGTACGCGCCAAAGGTACCGATGCTGATAAGTATGCCGATTATATAGGACTCAAAGCTACATACAACAAGAAAAAAATAGAGGCCGATAAATCCGTTATAGGTATCTATCAAATGTCAGGCGATATTAATCTCATACGAGGATCAAGAAAATAACTAATTACTAACAATATGAAAAAAACAATTTTATCTATGGCTTTAGCCACCACAGTACTCGCTGCGTCTGCAGCCACTAATCCGTTCTTCGAATACAAGAACTGGAAAACCCCACATGGCACATATCCATTCAATGAGATTTATGCCGAGCATTACATGCCTGCTTTTGAAGAGGCTATGAAACGCGGATTACAAGAGATAGACGAAATAGTCAATAATCCAGCAGCTCCTACTTTCGCCAATACAATCGAGGCATACGAGGCCTCAGGAGAAATGCTCTCTATCGTAGCAGGATGTTTCTACAACCTCACTTCTGCAGAGACCAATGATTCACTCCAGCAGATTGAGATCGAATTGAGTCCTAAAATGTCGGAGTACTCTGCTACTATCCGCCTCAACGAGGGCTTATTCAAGCGTATTAAGGCTGTTTATGACCAGAAAGATAAACTCAAACTCAATAAGGCGCAAGTGAAACTATTGGACGATATATACGATAGTTTTGCAAATAACGGTGCCAACTTGAGTGCAGAAGATAAGCAAACATACCGCGAATTGAGTGCTAAACTGAGCAAACTCACCCTTCAATACGGTCAGAATGTGCTGAAGGCTACCAATGCATGGACGATGCTCATCACCGATGAGGCACTCTTGGCAGGACTGAACGAGGATACCAAGAATATTCTCAAAGAGAATGCAGCCAAGAAAGGAGTAGAAGGATGGATGCTCAATCTCAAACCTACTACCTATATCCCTGTGATGCAAGACCTTGACAACAGAGATATCCGCCGTGAGTTATACACCGCATACAATACACGCTGCATTGGCGGCGAATATGATAATACAGCGCTCATCGTTGAGATTGTCAATACACGCCTTGCTCTCGCTAATCTATTTGGCAAGAAGAACTACGCAGAGAAAGCACTCTACAACCGCATGGCTGAGACACCAGAGAATGTGTATTCATTGCTCAATCAATTGCGCGATGCATACACTCCTGCAGCTAAAGCAGAAGCACAAGAGTTACAAGAATACGCCACCGCACACGGATTATATGCCACTCTACAAGCATGGGACTGGACATATTATAGCAAGAAACTCAAACAAGAGAAATATAGCATTTCCGATGATGACCTTCGTCCATATTTCGAATTAGAGAATGTGAAGAAAGGTGTATTCGGATTGGCAGAACGCTTGTTTGGAATCAAATTCAAAGAGAATAAGAATATTCAGGTGTATCACCCAGAAGTGACCGCTTATGAGGTATTTGACGAGAAAGGTAAGTTCCTTGCTGTCTATTATACCGATTTCCACCCAAGAGAGGGCAAGCGCGGCGGCGCATGGATGAATGATTTCCAACCACAATACAAAGTGGGTAAGAAAGATCATCGCCCACATATCATCAATGTGATGAATTTCACCCGACCTACAGCAGACAAACCTGCTTTATTCACCTATGACGAGGTACGCACTTTCTTGCATGAGTTCGGTCACGGATTGCACGGTATGCTCACACGATGCCAATACGCATCGCAGAGCGGTACCAATGTGCCACGAGATTTCGTCGAACTGCCTTCACAATTCAACGAGAACTTCCTCGATGAGAAAGAGTTCCTCGATACCTTTGCTAAGCACTACAAGACAGGCGAAGCATTGCCACAAGACTTACTCGATAAGATGCATGCCAGCCAAACATACCACGCTGCTTATGCATGCTTACGACAACTCTCATTTGGCTACCTCGATATGGCTTGGCATTCATTGGAGAAACCATTCGTAGCAAGCGAAGAGTTAGGCGTAGTGGAATCGGTTATCCGCTTTGGTAACCAAGCCATGGATCAAGTGGCCGTAGTGCCTACCGTACCTGGCACACAGATGCAGACCGCCTTCACTCATATCTTCTCAGGTGGATACGCAGCTGGATACTATAGCTATAAATGGTCAGAACTGCTCGATGCAGACGCATTCTCTGTCTTCAAAGCCGCACAGAAAGCTAAAAAAGGAACTATCTTCGATAAGAAAGCAGCTAAACTATATAGAGAGAACATCCTTGAGAAGGGTGGTACCGAGAAAGCAATGGACCTCTATAAGAAGTTCCGTGGTGCAGAACCAACTATCGACGCACTCTTAGAGCGCGATGGTATTAAGAAATAACAGCATGCAAACAATACGAGAAATATACCGCATTGGCCATGGTCCCAGTAGTAGTCATACGATGGGACCACGCCGTGCTGCAGAACTCTTTTTAGAGCGCCACCCTAATGCAGCCAAATACCAAGCACACCTATATGGCAGTCTGTCTGCAACAGGAAAAGGACACTTGACAGACGCTGCTATCATCGATGTTATTCCTTCCATAGAGATTGTATGGCACGATGAGTTCTTGCCTTTCCATCCCAATGGATTGCGCTTTATGGCGTGGGATGAGAATGAACAACTACTGGAGGAATGGACTGTCTATTCCGTAGGTGGTGGCGCACTATCCGAAGGACAAGATGATAAACCCCAGGAATCGCCCAATATATACCCATTAACCACCTTAACCCAGATAGCCGAGTACTGCGAGCAGATGGGATGGGACTACTGGGAATATGTAGAGCACTACGAGGGCAAAGAGATCTGGGATTACCTGCGCGAGGTATGGCAAGTGATGCGCGAGTCCATCGAGCGGGGCTTGGACCACGAAGGTGTATTGCCTGGCGAATTGCGTCTGCGCCGTAAAGCACCCAGTTATTATATTAAGGTAGCGGGATATAAGGATAATCTTCGTACACGCGGATTGGTCTTCTCCTATGCGCTCGCGGTAAGCGAAGAGAATGCGTCGGGAGGAAAGATTGTGACGGCACCTACATGCGGTTCAAGTGGCGTGCTGCCTGCCGTCCTCTACCATACATGGCGCTCACGCAATTTCTCGGAAACACGCATCTTACACGCGCTCGCCACGGCCGGCCTATTTGGTAATGTGGTCAAACATAATGCTTCTATCTCAGGAGCTGAAGTGGGATGTCAAGGCGAGGTAGGCGTAGCATGCGCTATGGCGTCAGCGGCCGTTAACCAACTCTTCGGAGGAACACTCGCGCAGATTGAGTACGCAGCAGAGATGGGTCTGGAGCATCACCTTGGCATGACCTGCGACCCTGTTTGCGGACTCGTACAAATACCCTGCATAGAGCGAAATGCTTTCGCAGCCGCGCGCGCATTAGATAGTAATATGTATGCAGCTTTTTCAGATGGAAAACACACAGTCTCTTTTGATAGAGTAGTGGAGGTAATGAAGCAAACAGGCCATGACCTACCTTCGCTTTATAAAGAAACATCACAAGGAGGATTAGCAAAAGGAATATAAACCATACATACGATTGATTGTAATGAAAGTAATGAAATTTGGTGGCACATCGGTAGGATCGCCACAACGAATGAAGAGTGTAGCCACTTTGATCACAGACAACGATAGAAACATAGTAGTTTTATCAGCAATGAGTGGCACAACAAATAGTTTATTGGAAATAGCCGATTATCTGTATAAGCAAAACCTTGAAGGAGCAGGACTGTGTATCAATAAATTAGAGGAGAAATACAAAGCACATATTGATGAATTATACAGCACAGAGGAATACAAGCAAAAGGCATGGCTAACCATCCACGCTATATTTAATACTATCCGCACCTGTACCAAAGGAGTTTTCTCTGACAAAGAAGAGAAAATCATCGTGGCGCAAGGCGAAATGATGAGCACCAATATGATGACTTATTATCTATTGGAAAAGGGATATAAAGTGGCGCTCATTCCTGCCTTGGAATATATGCGTACCAACGAGGATTGTGAACCAGATTTTAAATATATTCAGGACCACCTCAATCAGCAGTTAGCTCTTCATCCCGATGCCGAAATAATTATCACACAGGGATTTATCTGTCTCAATCATGCAGGTGAGATAGATAATCTCAAGCGCGGTGGAAGTGACTATACAGCCTCTTTAGTGGGAGGAGCTATTGAAGCCTCTGAAATACAGATTTGGACCGATATTGATGGCATGCATAATAATGACCCACGCTTTGTGCCCAATACCACACCAGTAGGACACTTGCATTTTGATGAAGCAGCCGAGTTGGCGTATTTCGGGGCTAAAATTCTACACCCTACATGTATCTTACCCGCCAAATATGCGAATGTGCCTGTCAAACTGCTCAATACCATGGACCCTACGGCGCCGGGCACTATTATCAGCAATATGATTGAGCACCGCAAGATTAAAGCGGTGGCTGCCAAAGATAATATTGTGGCCATCAATATCACATCCAGCCGCATGCTATTAGCCTACGGTTTCCTACGCAAAGTATTCGAGGTTTTTGAGAATTATAAGACCAGTATCGATATGATTTGCACCTCTGAGGTGGGTGTTTCTGTCTCTATTGATGATAAAACCCACCTACCTGCTATCCTCAACGAACTCAAGAAATTAGGCGTAGTAGAGGTGGATGATAATATGTGTATCATCTGCGTTGTGGGTGACCTGGATTGGCGCAATGTGGGCTTTGAATCGGTAGCCACCCAAGCACTCAAAGATATACCTGTGCGCATGATCTCCTACGGCGGAAGCAATCATAATATATCTTTCTTGGTGGCAGCACACGATAAGCAACGCGCTTTGCAGTCATTGAGCACATACCTATTTAGCGAATAATCTATTATGCTTCCACAAACTCCTTTTTATTATTATAATATACCGCTACTCAAATCCACATTGGATGCCATCCAAAAGGCTATAGAATCGCATCCTAATTATCATGTGCATTATGCGTTGAAGGCGAATGCCAATCCTGTCATCTTGTCTCATATACAGCAGGCAGGCTTGGGTGCGGATTGCGTGAGTGGAGGCGAAGTGCAACGAGCCATCGAGTTAGGCTTCCCTGCACAGCAAATCGTCTATGCAGGAGTAGGGAAGAGCGATCGAGAAATCCTACTGGCTCTGCAGCACGATATATTATGCTTTAATGTAGAGAGCATACCGGAATTGCATGTTATCAATGAAATTGCAGCGCAGCACAACCAAGTAGCGCGTGTATGCCTGCGTATCAATCCCGATGTGGCTGCGCATACCCATCAGTTCATCGCAACAGGCAAAGCCGAGAATAAATTCGGAATAGCTTATGCCGATATGATGGATGTTATCCAAATAGCAAGGCATTTGGAGCATATTCAACTCATCGGACTTCATTTTCATATCGGTAGTCAAATAACGGATATGAATGATTATATCCATCTCTGCGAGCGCATCAATACTATACAAACGATGCTGCAAGAGCACTCTATTCATCTCTCACTTATCAATGTGGGGGGAGGGTTAGGAGTAGATTATGAAGACCCGCAAAACAATGCGATTCCTAATTTCAAGGCATATTTCGATGTCTTCGCGCAGCACTTGCAACTAATGCCTAATCAGTCGCTCCATTTTGAGTTAGGACGATCGGTAGTGGCGCAATGCGGTACGCTAATAGCCCAAGTGCTCTATGTGAAGCAAACGCCGACCAAGCAATTTGTTATCTTGGATGCAGGAATGACCGAACTAATTCGTCCTGCTTTATACCAAGCCAAACATAAGATAACCAATACCACTTCTTCATCTCCTATTATAGAGCGCTACGATGTGGTAGGTCCTATTTGTGAGTCGAGTGATGTGTTTGCCCAGGATATTTTGTTGCCCACCACGAAGCGAGGTGATATTATTGCCATCCATAGCGCGGGAGCATATGGTGAGTCCATGGCCTCTACCTACAACTGCCGCCCCTTACCTCCTGCCTATACCAATGAAGAAATCACCACTGATAACTGACTACTGATAACTGATAGCTAATCATGAAAATCCAATTCTTAGGCGCTGCGCGCGAAGTGACAGGTAGCAAGCATCTCATTACTACCAATTCGGGACATAAGATACTACTCGATTGCGGTATGTATCAAGGCAAAGGAATGGATACCGATGCGGCTAACCGCGATTTGGGTTTTGATCCCAAGGATATTGATTGTGTTATTCTCTCGCATGCACATATAGACCATTCGGGACTTATTCCGTATCTCTATAAGCAGCATTTCCGCGGGGATATATACTGCACACCAGCTACGCGAGACCTATGCGCACTGATGCTTACCGATACAGCCTATATACAAGCCCAAGATGTGCGATGGTATAATAAGAAAATGGATAAACTCCATAAACCCAAAGTGCAACCCCTCTACGAGCAAACGGATGTAGATAAGGTCATGCGCCATTTTGTATGCTATGACTACGATAGGCGTTTCCGTATTTTTGATGATGTGCTGCTCACTTTCACCAATTCGGGACATATGCTTGGTTCGGCCATCTGTTCGCTGGATATCTTTGAGGAAGACCAACCAGGAGGTGAGAAACGATGGAAGCGAATAGCATACACGGGCGATATTGGGCGCGCCAGTAGCCATATCTTATCTGCTCCGCAGGCTTTCCCACAATGCGATTATCTCATCTGTGAATCCACCTATGGCAATCGTATTCACGAGGATAAGGATGTGACCGAAGAGCAGCTATTAGGCGTAGTGGATGATACCTGTGTGTACCGTGGGGGGAAACTCCTCATCCCTTCTTTCTCAGTGGGGCGTACACAGGAAATCGTTTATGTGCTCAATCAGTTGTATAACGATGGTCGCTTGCCACGCATACCTGTCTATGTCGATTCACCGCTTTCGGTTAATGCAACCCAAATTTTCCGCATGTATCCGCAAGCCTTGTCGGACGAAGTGCGAGATACCTTGCGTTATGATAACGACCCCTTTGGATTTAATACCTTGCGCTATATAACGGATATACGGGAATCCAAGCGCCTCAATACCGATCCTCATCCTGCTATCATCATCTCATCCAGTGGCATGTTGGAGGCGGGGCGTATCAAGCACCATGTGGCAAATCATATCTCTGACCCCAATTGTACGATACTCATAGTGGGCTATTGTGCACCCACCACATTAGGCGCGCGTATTCAAAACCCAGAACTCAAATGGGTGTCTATCTTTGGCATGGATAGGCGTATCAAGGCACAGATAACGAAGATTGAAGGATACTCAGGTCATGGCGATTGGCAAGAGATGATCGCTTATTTCACCCATTGCCAGAATATAGCGCATATCCAGCGCACTTTCATCGTCCATGGCGAACAATCAGCAGCTGAAGAATACAAAGACCACCTTTACGAGGCGGGCTTTAGAGGCGTCGAAGTGCCTGAGAAAGGGCAAGTAGTGGTGCTATAGCGCCCCAAGAATCGTAGGCACTCGCATAGCATAAAAAAAGAAGAGAGCCAATTGGCTCTCTGTCGGGTAGGCGAGATTCGAACTCACGACCTCCTGCTCCCAAAGCAGGCATTCTAACCGGGCTGAACTACTACCCGCTGCAAAAGCGAGTGCAAAGGTACAACATTTTTTTGAATTGACCAAATATTTTGCAAAAAAAATGCAAAAAAACGCAAAAAAACATATAAAGAATGAAATATAAGGCTATTTTTGTAGATATAGACGATACTTTACTCGATTATATACCCTGTTGCAGACAATCGTTTGATGAAGCATTACAACTCATCCAAATGGACCATGTGGAAGATAAAGATCGGCTTTTTGACCTCTTTATGGAGATTTCCAATCGCTTGTTCTCAGAGGCAAAGCGAGGTATCTATACCGTGGCGCAAGTGATGGACCTCTATCCAGCCGAGTTTATAGAGAGAGCAGGATGGTCTCGGCAGCTGCTTGAACCTTTCACCCAGGGATTTAGACAAGGATGGGGAAATAGTCATGCTTTGGTAGAAGGTGCATTTGAAATGCTGCAAACCTTACATCAACGAGGATATAAACTCTATGCAGCCAGCAATAGTTTTGGTCACTTGCAGCGGATGCGATTGCACTTAGCGGGAGTGTTGCCCTTCTTTGAAGCTACTTATATATCGATGGATGTTGGCTATGATAAGCCCGATAGGCGCTTTTATAATTTTGCATTGAATGATGCGCATTTATCTGCTGATGAGGTACTTATGGTAGGCGATAGCATGACTACAGATATTATTGGAGCGCAGCAAGTGGGAATAGATACATGCTGGTTCAATCCTACGCATCGCCCAATAGGAACAACACAACCCACCTATCAAATTCACGATTTATTGTCCCTCTTAACCGTATTACCGTGATTCAAAGGTTGGTTATACCATGCTTCCAACTGCTGATTGAATTGGCGTTTATCGAGCGTGGCATCCCATCGGCGCACATCATCGGTGTGGTCCTCGAAATGCAGAACAACGGTTCGGCGCCATTTCCATTTTTTCTCTTTTAGTTTCGACCAATGACTGCTTTCCAATCCGCGCATGCGGCATAGGATAACCCGCACACTATCAGGTAATTCACCACATACCTCGTAGGCCAAACGACGATTACCAATCATCTCTTTGTCTATCGTCTTGATATGCCCGCTGGGGTAGAAACATATATCTTCGCCAGCCTTCAACTGACGAACCACTTCCTCACTCAAGTGCTGGGCTATCTGTGCGCCTTCTTCGCGTGATAATTTGCTTTTTTGTAAGTCAGGCACTTCGATAGCACCCGCATACCGCAGTATGCGTCCATACAACCAATGACGCATGAATAATTCGTCCACCAAGGGGCGTATCGGTAAGTACCATAATTCGGTTACAAGCAATAATGGATCTACATACGCTGTGTGATTAGGAAGCACTAGATAAGTGTGCTTATCACGCAGTATCTCACCGCCCTCGATGTGTACATCGTAATGGAGGTGAAAAAGACCCTTTAATATCTTCGCTATAATAAATCGGTTCATAATTGAGCGCAAAGGTACTACTTTTTTCGTAAAAATACAAAAAAACGCATTTCTATTTTCTCTTTTCAATTATTTTTTGTACCTTTGCCCCATAAATACAATTACAATGACAGACCAACAAATAGAGGAACGCGTAGCGCGCGCGAAAGAGTTATTTCATTTGGGCTATAATTGTTCTCAATCCGTTTTTGCCGCTTGTGCCGATTTATATGGTATAGATGACCTGGATTTGGCATTACGCCTTTCTGCTTCTTTTGGAGGTGGAATAGGTCGTATGCGTATGGTATGTGGTGCAGCGAGTGGCATGTTTCTATTAGCAGGATTGCATAATGGTTCTGCCCAGCAGCATGATAATGAAGGTAAGATGGCCAATTATGCTTTTGTGCAGCATTTGGCAAGTGAGTTTAAGAATAAGTATGGCACGCTTGTTTGTGCCGAGTTGTTAGGGCTTGCACCGAGGAATGCTGCGCCTACTACACCTCTGCCTGCGGATGCTACGCATCCTCAGCCAGCCGAGCGCACACAGCAGTATTATGAGAAGCGCCCTTGTGTAGAAATGGTGGCAGAGGCAGTAAGAATATACCTAACCGCAGTTAAGCGGTTAAGCGATTAGGGATTAGCGGTTAGCGGTTATGCGGTCTAGTTTACTAGTTCCCTAGTTCACTAGTTAACTAGTTCCCTAGCAATCCTGTAGGGCTCTGCCCGTCCTGTAGGCCTTCGGCCGTCCTGTAGCGCAGCGTTCTAAAATACAACATCTAACATATGAACTATTTTTTAGCAATTATTGGCGGCGGTCCCGCAGGATACACAGCCGCTGAAATCGCCTCAAAAGCAGGCAAGCAAGTAGTGCTCTTTGAGCAGAATGCATTAGGTGGTACATGCCTTAATGTGGGCTGTATCCCTACTAAATCTTTGCTCTATGGCGCCAAGCAGTATTATAATGCCACTCACGCCCAGAAATACGGTGTGACAGCAGAGAATGTCGCTTTCGATTATGCGCAAATGCAGAAGCGTAAAACCATCGTAGTGCGTAAGTTGGTAGCAGGTATCAAGCAGCGTTTGAATAATGAGAACTGCACCCTCGTGAATGGTGCTGCTACCGTACTAAGCCGCACAGACGAAGCGGTCACTATCCAATGTGGCGAAGAGACCTATACGGCTGATAATCTGCTTATTTGCACGGGTTCTACTAATTTTGTACCACCTATACCTGGCATACAAGACAACCCCAATGTGTGGAGTAGCACAGAGGCATTAGCAGCCACCGAACTGCCACAATCTATCGTTATCGTAGGCGGTGGTGTCATCGGTATGGAGTTCGCTACGCTTTACCATGAATTGGGCGTACCTGTCACGGTTATTGAGGCCATGCCTACTATCTTGCCCAACCTCGACCAAGAAGTGGTGCAAATATTATTGGATAAATACCGCAAAGCGGGTATGACTATCCTCACCAATACCAAGGTGGAGGAAATCAAAACCAATGGTGTGACGGCGAATGGCGAGTGGATAGAGGCCGATAAGATACTTGTTTGTGTAGGTCGCCGTGCTAATCTGCAGGGATTAGAGGCACTTAATGACCTTGAACTCAATCGCGGAGCCATCGTCATTGATGATTTCTGCAAGACCAATCTACCTAATGTCTATGCTTGTGGTGATGTGACGGGCAAGATTATGCTCGCCCATGTGGCTTCTTGTCAAGCCGAAGTGGCTATAGGACGCATGCTCAAGCAGATTCCTCTCCAGCGCATAGCATATAATGCTATTCCATCTGTGGTCTATACCAATCCAGAGATAGCCTCTGTAGGACTCACAGAACAGCAAGTGCGTGATTTCTATACCGAGATGGAAGGCGAAGCAGGTCTCGCCAAAGCGGGTGGAGTAGAGGCATTCTATGAGGTGCATAAACTGCCCATGACTTTCTCTGGTCGTTTCATGGCGGAGAATGAAGGAGAGACGGGCCTATGCAAGATGATTATTGAGAAGCGTAATCAAACGATTGTAGGTGTCCATTGTATTGGTAATCCGTGCTCGGAGTTTATCGCGGCTGCTTCTTTTGCCGTCCGCAATGGCTATACGGTGGCAGAAATGAAGCAAGTGGTCTTCCCACACCCTACTGTGAGCGAGATTTTGCACGAAGTGCTATAAAAAACGCCTCCAAATACATACAAAACGGCATTTTCTGAAGAATTTGCCGTTTTTTATTTGCATATATGCAAAAAAAGCAGTAATTTTGTGGGCTTTTTTAATACATGCTATGAATAGACATCTTTTTTCTTTTGTTGCGTGCGTCTTCTTTGCGCAGATGATGTGGGCTGCTTCGGTTACTCCAGCGGCCAATATTCCTTCTTATTATTCCGCATTAGATGGCAAGGCAAGTGCTTCGTTGTGGTCAGCTGTTAGTTCTGCTGCTAAGATGAGTCGCTCGTCATTAGGCTATGACGGATTGTATAATGCGTATAAGCAGACCGATACATATCCTACCAGTTCCACGCACCCTGAGTATGTAGCGGGTAAGGCTGGTCAGGTATGGGATATGTATAGCGATTGTGATTACTCGCATGGTTCCAAGAAATGTGGTAGTTATAGCGGCGAATGTGATTGCTATAATCGTGAGCACTCTATTCCACAGTCATGGTGGGGTGGAGGTACCAGTGGAATTGGATGTGATATCTTCCATGTATTGCCAACGGATGGTTATGTTAATAACCGCCGTGGTAACTTGCCTTTTGGTGAAGTGTCAAGTGCATCATATACCAGTCATAATGGTAGCAAAGTAGGTGGCGGAAAGGGGATTGTTAATTCCCAGAAGACTATTGCCGCTTCATCAGGCACCACCACTTCTGCTCCTGGAGGAAATGTCTTTGAACCCATTAATCAATACAAAGGCGATTTAGCCCGTGGTATCATGGGTACGATGGCTTCTTGGAATAGGGACCTTACCTCTTCTGAGGGCTCTAAGTTCTTCAAATCTTCCTATTCTGTTACTACTAATTTTGGTCTCACTCCATATGGCGTAGCGCTTCTTATGAAATGGCACCGCCAGGACCCAGTGTCGCAGAAGGAGATAGACCGTAATAATGGTATCCAAGCCACCCAAGGAAACCGTAACCCATTCATCGATTATCCTTATTTAGCAGAGTATATCTGGGGCGAGAGAGCAGGAGAAACACTCGATATGGCAAATCTCATCCCTTCTACAGATAAGGATTTTATCCCAGGTAAGAGTAATGGATGGCGCGGCGGTTCTGTGCCTGTTGACCCAGAGAAGCCTGTGGTGAAATATGGCATTACCTTCATGGTGAATGGTCAAGAGTTGCGTACCGACTCGGTGGTAGAGAATACGCAACCTACTTCTTTGCCTGCTACACCTACCAGCTGCTCTGCCGAGAGCAATATATTTGTGGGATGGACCACCACACCTATCAGCGGTACCACCGACGTGGCGCCTAAGGTGCTCTATACACAAGCCAAGCAGATACCTGCCCTCAAGGATGATTTGACGCTTTATGCCACTTTCGCTAAGAAGCAAACCACACAAACAGGACAAGTAGCCAAGACCGAGAAATTAGATTTTTCTACGGGGTATTCGAATGGACAAGAAGTAACAGGTAAAACCCAAGGTGGTGTGGAGGTTGCTTTCTCACAAGCATCTGGTTCCAATCCGCCTAAGTACTACAGCAGTGGTGCTGCGGTGCGCTGCTATGCGAAAAATACCATCACCGTGACTGCTTCGGATATTACTAAGATTGCTTTCACCTTCGGTTCGGGTGATGGCTCGAATACTATGACAGCCAATAAAGGTACATTCAGTACCGATACATGGACAGGCACAGCGGATGAAGTGGTATTCACCATCGGCGGAACGAATGGTCATCGCCGTATAGCAGCAGTAGAGGTGACGATGAATGGAGTGGGAGAGACGACTGTTTATAGCCGTTATATCACTTCATGCCAGACGACGACTGAGTTGATCGAGCAACCTATGGATATGCGCTCTGCGCGTAAAGTGCTCATTGGTGGTCAGATCTATCTCCAAATAGCGGATGGGCTATATAATATGATGGGCCAAAAAGTGAACTAATTAGCGATTAGGGATTAGCGGTTAGCGATTAAGGATTAGCGATTAGCGATTAAGGATTAGCGATTAGGCGGTTAGCTAGTTCCCTAGTCCCCTAGTAAACTAGTCCCCTAGTAAACTAGTTCCCTAGTCAATAACTCGAAAAAAATAACACACAAATAATTAACCATATTTTAAAACACAAAATCATGTCAGAAAACAAATTGAATTTATTGGCTGATTTCCCTGCAGTGTCTGCAAAGACATGGAAGGACAAAATCATCGCCGATCTCAAGGGAGCCGACTTTGACAAGAAGTTGGTATGGCGCACTCCAGAAGGATTTAATGTGCAGCCATTCTATCGTACAGAGGACTTGAAAGGACTGAAGACTACCACTTCTGCACCTGGACAATTCCCTTATGTGCGTGGCACTAAAACCAACAATGAGTGGGCTATCCGCCAAAACATCTGCGCTTGCAAGAATGCTCGCAAGGCAAATGCAAAAGTGCTTGAAGTACTAAACAAGGGTATCAACTCACTCGGTTTATGCCTCAGTAAGGACAAACTGACCTACAACTTCATCAAAACACTCCTCAATGGCGTGAACGCTGAAGTAGTAGCCATCAACTTCTCTATCTGCGCATGCGCAGCACCTAAATTGGCTAATATCCTCGTTCGCTACTACGGACGCATGGGATATGACACCAAAAACCTCATCGGTTCTATCAATGTGGACCCTATCAAGAATATGCTTCTTAAGGGCAAAGCACTCACACGCGAACAAGTAGCAACGAAGATTGCAGAGACAGTAAAGGCTGCTAAAGCGCTCGTTAACTACCGCGTGGTTGGTGTTAACTCTGTGGTACTCAATAACTCTGGTGCGTATGCAGCACAAGAACTCGCATATGCGCTTGCATGGGGCGCTGAGTACATGACTATGCTCACAGAGGCAGGCGTAGCTAACTACCGCGCAGCCAATGCTATCCGTTTCAATATGGGTATCGGTGGTAACTACTTCATGGAAATCGCTAAGTTCCGCGCAGGCCGTATGTTGTGGGCTAAGATTGTAGAGGCTTACAAAGCTCCTATCTTCACCACAGCGCTTCGTAATGCTGCTAAGATGAATGTAAGCGCAGAGACCAGCCGCTTCAATATGACTATCTTTGATGCATATGTAAACCTCCTCCGTACACAGACTGAGAGCATGTCTGCTGCTATCGCAGGTGTAGATGAAATCACTGTTACTCCTTTTGACGCTACCTATGAGCAACCAACCGAGTTCTCAGAGCGTATCGCACGCAATCAGCAACTCCTCCTCAAAGAGGAAGCACACTTCGATAAGGTGGTTGACCCAGCAGCGGGTTCATACTACCTCGAGAACCTCACCGCATCTATCGCAGCAGAGGCTTGGAAGCAGTTCCTCGCTATCCAAGAGCAAGGCGGTATGTACGCTATGGTAATGGACGACAAGGTGCAAGAGCATATGCAGACCAACCTCAATACACGCCTCGCTGACGTGGCTAAGCGCAAAGAGGTATTGCTCGGCTCTAACCAATTCCCTAACTTCACCGAGAAAGCAGGTAAGAAAATCAAACTCGAAGGCAAGACATGTGGTTGCCAAGGTGCTTGCGAACCACAAATCGCTACCTTACCTATCGCTCGCGCTGCTGAGCAGTTTGAGCAATTACGCTTAGAGACTGAGGGCGCTAAGAAGCAACCAGTAGCATTCATGCTCACCATTGGTAACCTCGCTATGCGTATCGCTCGTGCGCAGTTCTCTTGCAATTTCCTCGCATGCGCAGGATATAAGGTGATTGATAATAATGGTTTCGCTACGGTGGCTGAAGGTATCAAGGCTGCACGCAAGGCTAAAGCAGACATCATCGTGCTCTGCTCAAGCGATGACGAGTATGCTACTTTGGCACCACAGGCATGGAAGAAATTGCAGAATGCTAAGGAGACATTCATCGTAGCAGGTGCGCCTGCATGCATGGCTGACCTCCAAGCGCTCGGCATCCAGAACTTCATCAATGTCCGCAGCAATGTATTAGAAACTTTGAAATCATTGAATTCTCAACTTCTAAAAAAATAAGCAGTCATGAAACCTGATTTTAAACAAATTGATATTACTAAAGTGGCTGCTTCTCATGTAGAAGGAGCTAACGAAGCCAACTGGCAAACACCAGAACTTATCGATGTGAAGCCTGTTTACACCAAGGAAGACCTCCAAGGCATGGAGCACTTGAATTATGTATCAGGTATTCCTCCATTCCTCCGTGGCCCGTATAGCGCTATGTATCCTCTTCGTCCTTGGACTATCCGCCAATACGCTGGATTCTCTACTGCAGAGGAGTCTAACGCTTTCTATCGCCGTAACTTGGCTTCTGGTCAAAAGGGTCTCTCTGTAGCCTTCGACCTTCCTACTCACCGTGGTTACAATGCAGATAACATGCGCGTGGTAGGTGATGTGGGTAAAGCTGGTGTATCTATCTGCTCACTCGAGGATATGAAAGTGCTCTTTGCTGGTATTCCATTGAATAAGATGTCTGTCTCTATGACTATGAATGGTGCTGTGCTTCCTATTCTTGCGTTCTATATCAACGCAGGTCTCGAGCAAGGTGCTAAACTCGAAGAGATGGCAGGTACTATTCAGAACGATATTCTCAAGGAGTTCATGGTGCGTAATACCTATATCTATCCACCTAAGTTCTCTATGAAGATTATCGCTGATATCTTCGAATATACAAGCCAAAACATGCCTAAGTTCAACTCTATCTCTATCTCTGGTTACCACATGCAAGAGGCAGGTGCTACCGCAGATATCGAGTTGGCTTATACCCTCGCTGACGGTATGGAGTACCTCCGTGCAGGTGTGAATGCAGGTATGGATGTAGATACTTTCGCTCCACGCTTGTCATTCTTCTGGGCAATCGGTATGAACCATTTCATGGAGATTGCTAAGATGCGTGCAGGTCGTATGTTGTGGGCTAAGATTGTTAAGTCTTTCGGCGCTAAGAATCCTAAATCAATGGCGCTCCGTACCCACTGCCAAACATCTGGATGGTCACTCACAGAGCAAGACCCATTCAATAACGTAGGCCGTACATGTATCGAGGCGATGGGTGCAGCATTGGGTCATACCCAGTCTCTCCACACCAACGCGCTTGACGAGGCTATCGCATTGCCAACTGATTTCTCTGCGCGTATTGCTCGTAATACACAGATCTATATCCAAGAGGAAACCAAAGTATGTAAGGAAATCGACCCATGGGGTGGTTCTTACTATGTAGAGGCACTCACACAAGAGCTCGCCAACAAAGCTTGGGAGCATATCCAAGAAATCGAGAAACTTGGTGGTATGGCTGCTGCTATTGAGACAGGTATTCCAAAGATGCGTATCGAGGAGGCAGCTGCTCGTACACAAGCGCGTATTGACTCTGGTTCACAGAAGATTATCGGTATCAATGAGTATCGCTTAGAGCACGAAGATCCAATCGATATCCTCGAGATTGATAACACCGCTGTGCGTGAGCAACAAGTAGCACGCTTGGCAGAACTGCGTGCGAATCGCGATGAAGCAGCTGTACAAGCAGCACTCGCAGAAATCACCGCTGCCGTTCAAGCATGGGCGGATGGCGGTAAGGGAGAGAACCTCCTCGCACTCGCTGTCAAAGCAGCAGGTTTACGCGCATCACTCGGAGAAATCTCTGATGCATGCGAGAAAGTAGTAGGACGATATAAAGCAACAATTAGAACTATTTCAGGCGTGTACGCAGCAGGAACAAAGAACGATGAGGCTTTTGTCAAGGCACAAGAACTCACCGCGGCTTTCGCTAAGAAGGAAGGTCGTCAACCTCGTATTATGATTGCTAAGATGGGACAAGACGGTCACGACCGTGGTGCCAAAGTGGTAGCAACAGGTTATGCTGACTGTGGCTTTGATGTGGATATGGGACCATTGTTCCAAACTCCAGAAGAGGCTGCTAAGCAAGCAGTGGAGAACGATGTACATATCCTTGGTGTTTCTTCTTTGGCTGCTGGTCACAAAACTTTGATTCCTCAGGTTATTGCCGAACTCAAGAAATTGGGTCGTGAGGATATCATGGTTACTGCAGGTGGTGTTATCCCAGCGCAAGACTATGATTTCTTGTACAAGGCGGGTGTAGCAGCTATCTTCGGTCCTGGTACCAGCGTAGCTTACGCTGCAGTCACCATGATGGAATTGCTCATGCAGGAATAATTCTATTCAGTCTATAATAGGATAGGGGCGGACCATTGGTCCCGCCCTTATTTTTTGTGTGCTTTATCTTATAGTCATCTTAGGACATGGTCCCGTTATGCTATCGTAGTGCTACTGTAAATGGACTGAAAATCCCTGCATGTATCCTGCACGCACCCTTCGGTGATGTTCAGGATGCGAACGAGATGCGAACGGTGGAGGATGCTAAGTGGAATGAGAACTATTGGTATCTAAATAGCAGACACTTAATGTGGAGAAAACATTTTTTTATCTACTTTTACTATCTAACACAAAATTTTGCTTGCATATATCAGAAAAAAGTATTACCTTTGCAGCGCAAAGGTTTTTGATGAAAAAATAATAGTTGATGTTAGCATTTATTGATGTAGAAGTAGGATTTACCGATAAAAAGGTGTTTGATTATGGTGCCGTAAAGGAAGACGGCGCCGTATTGCATACGCGTTCTGCAGCAGAATTTAATGCTTTTATATCAAACTGCGATGCTTTGTGTGGACATAACATTCTAAATCATGACCTAAAATACCTGAAGCTTCAGAAAGATTATACTTTTTTAGATACACTCCCTCTATCTCCATTACTCTTTCCAAATAAACCATATCATAGGCTATTAAAAGATGATAAATTACAGGTGGATGAACTTAATAATCCTGTAAATGACTCTTTGAAGGCACGAGATTTATTCTATGACGAAGTGAGTGCGTGGAATGCTCTTAGTTCGAAAAAGAAGGAAATATTTTTTCATTTACTGCGTGATATGCCAGAGTTTAAGGGATTTATGCATTGGATAGGTCAAGGACTCTTGGTGAGAAGTGAAATAGATGCATTGATAAAGAGCGAATATCAAGGTAGAATATGTGAAAATGCAAATATAAAAGCGGTTGCTAAGCACTATCCTGTAGAATTAGCATATGCACTAGCAATTATTGATACAACAGACATATCGTCCCTTACTCCAGCTTGGGTTTTGCGTAACTATCCCAAGGTGAATAATGTAATGACATTTTTATGCAATACATCGTGTGGGAAGTGCGATTATTGCGGAAGTAAATTAGATGCTCATATTGGTCTTAAAGAATTCTTTGGATATGATGAGTTCCGTTTGTTTGACGGAGAACCAATGCAACAGAATGCGGTTGAGTCTGCTATAAGAGGCGAATCAATACTGACTATTTTTCCTACGGGTGGTGGTAAGAGTCTTACATTTCAATTGCCAGCATTAATAGCAGGGCGCAATATGCACGGACTGACAATCGTTATTTCACCCTTGCAAAGTCTCATGAAAGATCAGGTGGATAATCTTACGTCAAGAGGAATAAGTGGTGCTGTTACGATAAATGGGTTGCTAGATCCAATAGAACGCTCTAATGCGATTGAACAAATAGCAGAAGGAACGGCAAATATATTATACATAGCGCCGGAGATGCTTCGCAGTAAAACGATAGAACGGCTCTTGATGGGGCGCAATGTAGTGCGATTTGTGATAGATGAGGCGCATTGTTTCTCGGCATGGGGGCAAGATTTTAGAACGGATTACTTATATATCGGTGATTTTATTCGCAAGTTACAAGAGAAAAAACAGCAAAAAAATCCTATTGCAGTTTCTTGTTTTACAGCAACAGCGAAGCAAAAAGTAGTGAGCGACATACGTGACTATTTCAAACAAAAGTTAGATTTGGATTTGAAGATTTTTGCTGCTAAGTCAGAGCGTAAAAACTTGCACCACACCGTAATACATGCAGAAACACCAGAAGAGAAGTATTTAAGGTTGCGCGATTTAATCTCTGGACATACATGTCCTGCTATTGTGTATGCGTCTCGCACCAAGAGGACAAAAGAACTCGCAGAACGTCTTCAGCGGGACAATATTAATGCATTGCCTTTTAATGGTAAAATGGATGCGGCAGAGAAAGTGGCAAACCAGAATGCCTTCATGAATGATGAGGCTCAGGTTATTGTGGCTACATCTGCATTTGGAATGGGAGTGGATAAAAAAGATGTGGGGTTAGTTATTCATTACGATATAAGTGACTCTTTAGAAAATTATGTGCAAGAGTCAGGTCGTGCAGGAAGAGACCCTCATCTACAGGCGGAATGCTATGTGTTATTTGACGATACTGATCTAGATAAGCATTTCTTGCTACTCAATCAAACTAAACTTTCCATAAGTGAGATACAACAAGTGTGGCGTGCTATTCGTGATCTTACCGCTAAACGAGAAAAGATTAACTGTTCTCCACTTGATATTGCACGGCAAGCAGGATGGGTGAGTGATGATAGTAAAGAGGTGGATACGCGTGTGCGTGGTGCCGTGACAGCTTTAGAGCAGGCGGGATATATAAACAGAAGTAATAATTCGGCTCGTGTTTTTGCAACAGGAATTAAGGTTCGCTCAATGGATGAAGCGCGCCAACGATTAACGGCATCGCAATTATTTGATGAGACGACACGTGAGGATGCAGCACGCATTATTCGTTCGTTAATAAGTAGTCGTGCAACAACAGCGGGTAGAGGAGCAGAGGCAGAAAGTAGAGTGGATTGGCTGGCGGATAAATTGGGTATAAAAAAAGAGATGGTTATTCGCAATATTAATCTTATGCGACAAGAAGGTATCTTGGCGGATACAATGGATATGCAGGCATATATTGATAGAGCGAATATCAATACTATTCTAGAAGAGATGTTGAGGTTAGAACGATTTCTAATTCAGCATATTCAAGGTACAATAACATATAATTACAAGCAACTAAATGAAGAGGCGCAGGCTGCTGGAAATTCTCATTGTAGTATAAAGCGAATACGCACATTATTGCACTTCTTAGTTGTAAAAGAATATATACGAAAAGAAGAACACACTGCAAGCGAGAGTGTTAGCCTACAATTGCAATTAGAAAAGGAAATAACTATTGCTAGGTTTGAACGCCGAATGGCACTATGCCGTTTCTTGGTGAAAGCGCTTGTGTCTATGGCTAACGACAAGATCGTATCTTTCTCAATGGTGGATCTGTTAAATCGATATAATTCAGCACAACAGTTATTGTCGTTTGACTCAGATACCAAGGTAACTATTGACCTTATGGAGGAGGCATTACTTTATCTGAGCAAAATAGAAGTTATTAGGATAGATGGTGGGTTCATGGTTACATACAACACTATGCAACTTCAAAGAGTTGTAGAGACTTCTCGAAGATACAATAAAGACCAATACAGAATACTAGACGAATTTTACAAGCAAAGGATACAGCAGATACATATTGTTGGTGAATATGCCAATATGATGGTTCATGACTATTCGGCTGCGCGGCAATTTGTAAACGACTATTTCTTGATGGATTATCGAGAGTTTATAAACCGATATTTCAAAGGAGAAAGACGAGTTCAAATAACAAAGAATATAACCCCTGCCAAATATGAACAGATATTTAAAAAACTAAGTGAGCGCCAAAGGCAGATAATGGATGATAAACAAAGTAAATACATTGTTGTAGCCGCTGGGCCTGGAAGTGGAAAAACACGTGTATTAGTTCATAAATTAGCATCTTTGTTGTTGCTTGAGGATGTTAAGCATGAACAACTTTTAATGCTGACATTCTCCCGTGCGGCTGCTACAGAATTCAAAATGCGCCTTAAGGAATTAGTAAAAGAAGCTGCAAGTTATGTAGAAATTAATACATTCCACTCATATAGTTTTGATTTAATTGGGCGTAAAGGCACACTAGAAGAGGTGGATAGTGTAGTGCGTCGCGCTGCAGAAATGATAGAAAATGGAGAAGTAGAAGAAAGCAAGATAGCAAAAAGTGTGCTCGTTATTGATGAAGCACAAGATATGGGTCAAGATGATTTTCGATTAGTGCAAGCCTTGATGAAGCGTAATGAAGAAATGCGTATTATCGCCGTGGGAGATGACGACCAAAATATATATGCATTTAGAGGAAGCAATTCGGATTATTTCAAATCTCTGATCTCTGATTACGGAGCTAGATTTTATGAAATGACAGATAATTATCGTTCTGATAGTTCAATCGTGGGATATGCAAATCGCTATATATGTCAACTTACAAATAGAATGAAAAGGACACCAATTGTTCCAATCTCCGAAGAGAAGGGAAGTGTTATTTCTTATGTTGACTCGACGCACTTTACATTGCCAGAAATACTTACGGGTACAACGGCAGTATTGACCGTAACGAACGAACAAGCGCTTCAGGTAGCATGTCAATTGGAGCAACAAGGTAAGCATGTAAAATTAGTACAGGCGACGGATGGTTTTTGCTTCGCGAATATAGCAGAGGTGCGCTATTTCCTAAATCAGTTAGGACAGATACATGGTGGTGTAATTGGAAAACCAGAATGGAGTGAGGCAAAATCCAAAACAGAGCAGATGTATGGCAATAGTCGCTGCATGGAGGTGATGCGTAATTTTTTCCGTGCTTTTGAGACAACACATGAGACTTCTCAACATACATTCTATCAGAGTGACTTATTAGAGTTTGTGTTTGAATCCGATATTGAAGATTTTGTAGCAACTGAGAAAAATACAGTATTTGTAAGTACAATTCACAAGGCAAAGGGGCGTGAATTTGACTCAGTATATCTCTTCATAGGGAATACGGCAAACTCTAGTGACCCAGATATAGTACGAGCTGTATATGTCGGGATTACACGCGCGAAACATCATTTATACATATATAAGGACGATGCTTATTTCAAATCTACTCAATCAAGATTTATAGCACTCTCAATGAAAGATGTTTATCTTGATTATTTTCGAGGATTAAAACATAGAATACAGCAACAACAAAGCGGATATAAATTAAAATACGATGATGGATTTCTTGCATTAGCAAACGGAGATAAAGTGGCTAAGTTATCTACGGCGATGCATCAACATGTAAAAGATTTAGAGGAAAAAGGTTATATTGTTTCAGAAACAGAGGTAAGTTATGTACTCGCGTGGAAGCCTAAAAATGAAGAACATGAAATAGCAATCCTACTAGCAAATATGGTATTAACAAAATAATAACATTCTAATAGAATTATGGAAGAAAAAGATAAATTAGCATTAGCTCAGGAATGGATTCGTAAATTGGCTAACGGTATTAATCCACTTAATGGAAATGCGGTGAAAGAAGATGATGTGGTGAATAATGTACATATATCTCGTTGTCTTTTTTATGTGGCAGATGTTATGGAAAAATATTCGGCAAGAGCGTCAAAATCTAGTTCTTATTTGTCCAGAAAGATACCCTTTGATTCGTCAGCATTACAAAGGGAAAACTATAACTATGTAGATGCTATTTCTATATCTGCTTTTGCTCGTGAAATAGAAAAAATAATCCCAGAAAATATGCATATAGTAAGCTATAAGTCTATGATATCATGGCTTATGCAGGAGGGATTTCTGGTAGAGACAGAACCTGATAGTAATGGACACACTTATAAAGTACCTTCGGAGAAAGGTAATAGTATAGGTATCTATGCTGATAGCCGCGAAAGAAATGGAGGACATTATCTCGTTACACTTTATAATCGAGAGGCGCAAAGATTTCTACTTGAAAATCTAGAAATAATGTCGTATGTAAAATAACACACCTCATAATATCTTGTTCTAGTTTTTTTGAAAATAGATAGATATTAATAACTTAATCTAAAATACAATCATGAACGACGAGAGAACAGAAAACAAAGGATGTTTGATTAAATCAATATTGCTAGTGATAATAGTAGTGTTGATTGTGTTGGTACTTAAATCAGCGGGACTCATTCGTTGGGAGAGCACTCCCGATGATATGGAGCAAGAGCAAACGGAATTGAAGGTGGCGGAAGACTTTAGCATATCTAAAGCAGAGTGGGAGGCTGTGCAGAATGAAATTAGTTTGTTACGCAAAGAACTTAACCAACTGAAAGATAAGGTCAGCAAACAATCTTCATCAACACATAAAACAAACATAACACCGCCTCCACCTCCACCTCCTGTTCAGAATGAGGCTCCCAAAACAGTAAAGGCAACCCCTAATGATATTACATTAGCTAAATATTCACACGATTGGCTAGATTCTTATGCGCAAATTTCTTTTAAAAATAATACTTCTAAGATAGTTACCTCTGTGTCTGGTCGCATCATATACTACGACATGAGCGGCAATATGCTCGATTATCAAGATTTTACAAAATCTGTCACAATAGACCCAGGCATGGTAAAGAACTTTACTATTGAAGCTTATGGATGTGATGAGCATTATGCTTATTATAAGAGCGAAACCTCTTATAGTAATCCTGAGCGCAAATACAAAGTTAAATTTGAACTGAAATCGTACAAAACGAAATGACAAATATAATCTTATTAGGACATTTAGTGGTGGACTCTCGCGTATGGGAAGTACCACTTTATATATTGGCTCTTGTCGCTGGTGTAGTGATTGTTTACTTTTTCCGTGTACATATAGCTGTGAAGATGGCAGCGAAACGCAATCGCTCTACTGTAGGATGGGGGCTATTCTCATTCTTTGTATCGCCTATTGGGGCATGGATTCTTCTTGCTCTTCTTGGCAAATATGTATCACCTGATGAATAATCTTCAATATAATCGGTGGCACTTAGTTTAATCATATTATATGTAGTCGTTGTCCTCATAGCGGGTGGGGTATATCTGTTTCGTCAACAGATAAAAGACTTCTGTATCCTACAAAAAAATAAATGGAAACAACAACGCAAAGAAAGAGAAGCCGAGCAAGAAAGATTAAGACAAGAACAACTACGACGAGAAGCAGAAGAAAAAGAACTCCGACGCAAACAAAAAGAACAAGCAGATAATCTACTGCAGAACTTCCTCCAAAAAAATCCATATATAGCCTTTACCGATTGGGAAGAATTAAAAAGGCAAATATTAGAAATATGTCCATTCTATCATATAGAACGCGATTTCGTAAATCAATATAATCGTAAGTTTCGCGAACAACAGAAAATAGAACATAAAGAGTATTTCGATACACTTCTCGCATTTCCATTAGATGAGCAACAACGCGAAGCAATAGTAACCCTCGGCGAAAATGTGCTCGTAGTTGCAGCCGCAGGTAGTGGAAAAACAGCTACCATCGTTTCTAAAACGCATTATCTGGTCAATAAAATGAATGTTGACCCACGCAATATATTGGTTGTTACATATACCCGTAAGGCGGCGGAAGAACTTCAATCGCGCGTAGGCGTTGCTGGAGTGGAATGCACCACATTCCACAAACATGCCATAGATACCATAGCGCGAATAAAAGGAGAAAAACCTATCATATGCGAGAAAAATACATTCAATACTATCTTTGACTCGCTCATTCACAAGAACCCTACATTTGAATCCTCATTCTTCCTGTTTCAAACGGTTCAAAAAACACTCCTTCAGTACGACTATAACTACAAAAGTTATAAGGAATACCTAAAGGCACTCGCAGAATATGGCAAAATGGCTCCTTACCGCGATATGGATAATAAACTATGCTATGTCAAGAGTCGTCAAGAGATGGAGATAATGACAATCCTGACCGAATTAGGATTAGAAGTGCGCTACGAAGAGAAATATCCTTACCAGACATCATCCTCAAGGTACCGACAATACAAACCAGACTTTACCATCCATTATAAGCAGGATGGAATAGATAAAGAACTTTATTTAGAGCATTTCGCTATAGACCAATATGGCAGAGTGCCTATTTGGTTCGGTGAAGGAAAGCAAGGTGGGTGGGCTAGAGCAGACCGCGAATACAACGAAGGTATAGAATGGAAAAAACAGACCCACCGACTCAACGGAACAACAATGGTATATACTACAAGCGCTGACTTCCATCAGGGTATCACCTCTGCTCGTGAACGCATAGAGCAACTACTGCGTCAGCACAACATACCATACCAACCACTTACCACGGAGCAGAAAGCAAAGAAAATGGCTATCCCATTGAACCGATCTATTGAGTGTCTCGTAAAATTGGCGAGCGGTTTTATCGCACTACTTAAAGCAAATGGCAGAACAGTGTCAGAACTAATAAACTCCATCAAGGAAAGCGATATTAATCGAGAACGAAACACATTCCTTCTCCGCCATTTGATACAACCGCTCTATGAGAAATACGAGAGCACACTTAAGGAACGAAAGGAATGTGATTTTACAGACTGCTTACTCCAAGCATCCGTACTTTTAGAAAAAGAGCAGATATATAACTATGATTATATCTTGGTGGATGAGTTCCAAGATATGTCAATGGATAAGTATCGCTACTTATCGGCGCTTAGGCGCAAAAGTCCACGCACACGCATCTTCTGCGTGGGAGATGACTGGCAATCTATCTATCGCTTCTCGGGTAGCGATATTAGTCTATTCTCGCAATTTGAGAAATTCAATGGACCTACAGAAGAGATAAAGATTGAGGCTACTCACCGATTTGGAGAACCCCTTCTGCAGCATTCGTCAGACTTTGTGCAAAAAAATCCAGCGCAGAAGAAAAAACGACTGAGACCCGATAAAGACAGGGTGACCTATCTGGCTTTTGCTGGATACGAAAATGAAGAGAATGAGCGCACAATAATAGAAAAACAAGTGGCGCGATTGCCGCAAGATGCACGCATATATATCGTTTCGCGTTATCGCTATGACATAGGAAGTGTGTTCCCCGAAGTGGCTAGTAAGACACATGACGAGAATGGAGGTAATATAGAACTGAATATCGCAGGAAGGCGAATACAAGCATTAACAGCTCACTCAAGTAAGGGCTTAGAAGCAGATTATGTATTCCTACTCAATTGTAATAGCGGGTATGACGATTATGGATTCCCATCCCAAGTGGCAGACGATCCTATACTGGATTATGTACTTAGTAGCACAGATGCATATGACCATGCAGAAGAAAGACGCGTCTTCTATGTGGCCATTACACGCGCAAAGCGCGCGTCATATGTGCTCTTTGATAAACAATATCCATCGTTATTCGTTACCGAATTAGGTGGCGTGAAAGATGAGAATGACGCGGGCGGCAGAATTTGTCCACGATGTGGAGTGGGTAAACTGATGTTTACTAAAGATGGTTATGCGAAAAATGGGCATTTCTATACAGTACAACGCTGTACGAATAAAGAGTGTGATTTAAAGGATGATGTCATTTTCTTTGATCCACGAAAAGAGCCATATCGGGTGTTGAGTTTTGAACAGTTTCTTAAAGAAAAGCGTGTCTCTTCTTTAGAACGAACTCATATACGTGTAGGCACATCTCCTGAATTTGTATCACCAGTACTTCTGGTTCCTTGCGCAGCCGAGTCCCCGCAAGGATTAGCACTCACACTTGACCCATATTACGATAAATACGATATTAGCAAGTTCTATAAAGAACATCTTATGAAATCAGATTTGGCAGTTTGCATCCAAACGAATGGAGACTTAGAAAGATATTTATTAACAATACAAAAATAACTTAATCTAAAATACATACAGTTATGATTATTACAACAACACAGGCGATTGAAGGTCGCAAAATCAAAGAGTACAAAGGATTAGTGTCAGGCGAAGTGATATTCGGTATGAATGCAATCAAAGATATAGGCGCATCCTTCCGAGACTTCTTCGGAGGACGTACCAGCACCTATGAAAAAGGTATGCTCGAAGGACGAGAAACAGCAGAACGCGAGATGTGTGAGCGCGCAGAGCGCATGGGAGCTAATGCCATCGTTGGAGTTAGTTTTGGCTACGAGGTACTGGGGCAAAGTAGCACCATGATAATGATTTCTATCTCTGGCACCGCCGTGGTGATTGAGTAAGAAACGATTACAATAGATTTTATATATAATAAAAACCCTACTGAAGAGTAGGGTTTTATAGTTGGGTTTGGTCACTTTTAAAATGAAACAGCCGTCATCACGACGACTGTGTTTCTTTGGTATTAGTCTGTTTGTTTAAGGTACAAAAAAGATTGGTCTTAATTAATTCTTTTTAGACTAAGAATTGACAAGTCAATGTGTCATTTCTTAAATCCGGTGCAAAAGTACTGCTTTTTTTTGATGTACACAAATTTTTTTTTATGTTATATAACATGTTTTGCCATAAAAAGCACTTTTTTTTGCAATTTGTTATGAAAAAGACCGTTTTTTAGGGTTTGTCCAATTCAATTACTTCCAAATTGTCTATCTTTGCACCATCAATAGTGAATCGTAAGAGCGTTTGGCATGGTTGCCATCCTTGCAGCCCTGCTGCACCTGGATTCATCGTTAAAAAATGAAATAATGAGTCATACTGCACTTTCAATATATGACTATGACCACACACAAATAAGTCTATACAATCATTCAAATCCTGCGGATTATCCAATGACTTGCGGAACATAGGTATCAACCACGGATTATACTTACCTGGATAACCACCTATATGCGTCATCAGCACATTCACTTCTTCTACACGAAAACGATAAAACTCACTCAATGACCACCGCACCTCACCACTATCCATATTACCAAACACCGCTCTCGTTGGCTTGAACGCACGCAGCGCTTGTAATACCTCTACACTACCTATATCACCCGCGTGCCATATCTCATCCACATCCTTGAAATGCTCAAAGACGCGCTTGTCTAAAAATCCATGTGTGTCTGATAAAATACCAATACGAGTCATAAGGAGTATTGAGATTTTTTATTTAAACAAAAACAATAAAAACAAAAGAAAATATAAAAAACATTTTTTAGAGGTAATCAAAAACGACGAACCCACCACCGCTATGCTTTCAGCCCACGCGGCTTCGAGCGTAAACAACTAATCCGCATTTTATGCGAGCATAAATGCGCCTTAATTTTTACTCTCGTCGCAGACGATTTAACAAATCGCTG
>JAXJUN010000039.1:0-59487 GCA_036309065.1 Paludibacteraceae bacterium
ATAAAAATACTGCCTCAAAGGCATAATAGCTAATCGCTCTTATGGACACCCGTCCCTACCTGCCTACCTATAAATATATTTATCGTTAGTCCGTTAGGACGGTTCTCCACATCCGCAGGATGTAAATGCCTTTGCGACAGCAAAAATATAAAAAACATAGTATATACTGAATGGCAATTGATCAGAACACATTGAAGCAAGCCGTATGATTGCATTTTAAGAATAACTACTAATAAGCTAAGATGTTTTTATTATTTTTGTAATATAATTAAAAGAAAAAACATATGAAAAAGAAAGTATTGATGATCTTGGCAGCGATGATGGTATTCGCAGGTTGCCAGAATGGAACAAAGCAAGCAGAGCAGACAGCAAGTATAGATCTCAAAGAGGTTTCAGAGGCGCTGTATGATAGTACGGTCAATGCGATAGAGGTGGCAGAGACGCAAGAAGCAAAAGACCTCATTATTGAGCAATATATAGATACACTATATGCCTTATTGGATGAGTATATGGGTGCTATTTATTCCGATACCCTCTTCTCTGGAGTTTCGTATATGTTCACCCAAGAACAAAAACAAGCCCTTTTTGCTAAGATGCCTACAGAGATGTTGGAGTCTGAGACGATTGAACCCATGCACAAGACTTTCCTATTAGAGGTTGCCACTTCGGCAGGCAATCCTTATACTGATTTCACAGCGCTGACGCCAGAAGGCGAAGAGTTGTCTTTGAGCGAATTGGTGGGCAAGACGGACTATGTGCTCGTGGATTTCTGGGCATCATGGTGTGGCCCTTGTCGCCGCCTGATTCCTGTGCTCAAGGATGTGTATGCATCGCAACCTAAAGGACGATTGCAGATACTGAGTTGCAGTTGCGACCGCGACGAGGATGCATGGCGCCAGGCTTTAGAGGAGGAACAGATGCCTTGGCCACAGATGCGCGAAGATGAGCAATATGTATGCAATGATAAATACGGCGTGGTGGGTATCCCCACTACTATCCTCATTGATAAAGAGGGTATGATCATCGCACGCAATCCCGATGAGGCTGAGTTGGAGCAGATTCTTTGGGGCGAATAGAAAGTTGGAAAAAATAAAAAAATAAATATATGCGAGTTATTATTCAACCATCGTATGACCTACTTAGTAAGTGGGCTGCGAATTATGTAGCAAAACGCATTAATGAATTCAAACCTAAGGAGGGTACCCCTTTTGTATTGGGTTTGCCTACAGGTAGTTCTCCATTAGGTATGTACCAGGAGTTGATCAACCTATATAAGGAGGGTAAGGTTAGTTTCCGCAATGTGGTGACATTCAATATGGATGAATATGTGGGTCTTCCCGAGGAGCATCCAGAGAGTTATCATAGTTTTATGTGGAATAACTTCTTTCATCATATCGACATCCGCAAGGAGAATGTGAATATTCTCAATGGTAATGCAACTGACTTGGCGGCGGAATGTGCACGCTATGAGGCGAAGATAAAGAACTATGGAGGTATTCATCTATTCTTAGGTGGCATCGGTCCTGATGGGCATATAGCCTTTAACGAACCGGGTTCGTCTTTATCCAGCCGCACGCGTAAGAAAGAGTTGACGACTGATACGATTATCGCCAATAGTCGTTTCTTTGATAATGATGTGAACAAAGTGCCTAAGACTGCTTTGACGGTAGGTGTGGGTACGGTGATGGATGCGCAGGAGGTGCTGATTGTGGTGAATGGGCATAATAAAGCGCGTGCATTGCAGCATGCTATAGAAGAACCAATCAGTCACATGTGGACAGTGAGCGCATTGCAGATGCACCCACATGGTATCATCGTCTGCGACGAGGCTGCATGCGATGAACTGAGGGTGAGCACTTTTAGATACTTCAAAGATATTGAACGCAATAACTTAGATCCAAATACAATCTTATAATGTTACAAATCTATAATTCATTATCTCGACTTAAAGAGACATTCAAACCATTGCATGAAGGGCATGTGGGTATGTATGTGTGCGGTCCAACGGTATATGGCGATGCACATTTGGGACATGCGCGTCCTGCTATCACTTTTGACTTGCTATATCGCTACTTGCAGCACTTGGGTTATAAGGTGCGCTATGTGCGTAATATAACCGATGTAGGGCACTTGGAGCATGATGCTGATGAGGGCGAAGATAAGATAGCCAAGAAAGCACGTTTGGAGCAGTTGGAACCGATGGAAGTGGTGCAGTACTTCACCAATCGTTACCACCGCGATATGGCAGCCCTGAATGTATTGCCTCCATCTATTGAACCGCATGCGAGTGGTCATATTATTGAGCAGATTGCTTTTGTGCAAAAGATACTTGATAAGGGTTATGCCTATGTGAGCAATGGGTCTGTGTATATGGATGTGGAGAAGTATGCGAAGGATTATCCATATGGCAAGTTGAGTGGGCGTAATCTGAATGACATAGTGACCGAGACGCGCGAGTTGGATGGGCAGAGTGAGAAGAAACATAGTTATGATTTCGCGCTATGGAAGAAAGCCAGTCCAGAGCATATCATGCATTGGCCCAGTCCATGGAGCGAAGGTTTTCCTGGATGGCATATGGAGTGCTCTGCGATGGGAACGAAATACTTAGGCGAGCAATTCGATATCCACGGTGGAGGATTGGACCTTATCTTCCCTCACCACGAGGCAGAGATAGCACAGAGTTGTGCAGCCTTAGGCAAGGAGAGTGTACATTATTGGATGCATAATAATATGATTACCATCGCGGGTAAGAAGATGGGTAAGAGTTATAATAACTTCATCACCCTTGAGCAGTTCTTCAGTGGTGCGCATGAGTTATTGAGCAAGCCTTTCGGTCCGATGGTGATTCGATTCTTTATTCTACAGGCACACTATCGCTCCACAGTAGATTTCTCATCTGAGGCCTTAGAAGCAGCGGAGAAAGGATTACAGCGTATGCAGGAGGCGTATGCACGATTGATGAAACTGCAAGCAAGCGCTACCACATCAGTAGAAGTGGATGGGTTGCGTGCGCGTTGCCAAGAGGCGATGGATGATGATCTCAATTCGCCATTTGTGATTGCTGCACTTTTCGATAGCGTGCGCGCAATCAATACTGTGGCGGATGGTAAGGGTACTATTAGCGAGGCGGACCTAAATGAACTACGCGCTGTATGGCAGACTTATGCAATCGATATTCTCGGTCTGCGCTTGGCAGAGCAGGGTGGCGATGATAGCAAGATGACCGCTTTTCATAGCGCTATTGATTTGCTATTGGGTATTCGTCTGCAAGCAAAGCAGAATAAAGATTGGGCTACGAGCGATAAGATTCGCAATGAATTGACGGCTCTTGGATTCCAGATCAAAGACACAAAAGACGGATTTGAATGGAGTATCTAAGGAAGTACGAAGAAACGATGTACGAAGGACGAAGAACGGAGAATATAAGGCAAAGGATAGGGATGCTTATCCTTTGTCTTTTATCGATTCTATTGATAAACTGCGGAGGTGAGAATGCTACGGAGAAAGCACCGGAGATAATAGAAGATCACTTAGTGGCTTATCCTGGGCGTACCTTCAGTTATAAGCATAAGTTCAATGATTTGCAGTCCAAGCAGATCCAAGTTGCACAAGCCATCGGTCTTCCTCGCCCACCTCGTGACCGTGAGGACGCTGCGGCTATGCGAAAGCACTTGACGCTTATTGCCACGAATGATAATTATGTGGTGGAAGAACTGACCCACTCTGTGCCGTATTTGGTACCTGCAGCCAAGCGTGAATTGGATGCGATAGGTGCTGAATGGGCAGATATATTGCAGCGCAATGGATTGCCGCATTATCGATTTTATGTAACGAGTGTGTTGCGCACACAAGAAGGCATAGAGCGATTACAGAAGAGTGGGAATGTGAATAGCGTGTCCAAGTCATGCCATTGCTATGGTACTACTTTTGACCTCGCGTATATGCGTTATGATAAGGTAACGCGCACGCGCGATTATATGATGGAAGATAACCTCAAATTAGTTTTGGGTCAAGTGTTGCTCAATCACCAGCGAGCAGGTAAGATATATGTGAAATACGAATGGAAGCAGAGCTGCTTCCATGTGACGGTGAGAGAGTGATTATAGATGTCTTCTCTCGCGGACGATGAATAGCGCTTCTTCTCGGATATCGAGGGGGAGCGCTATATTTCTGAGTTGCATGCTTCGGCACCATCCAGGCACATCGCGCTCCTGTAATGTAGCGAATACATGCTGTATGGCAGCCACTTGTTCAGGTGTGTATTGCTCAGGGTCAATACCTGCCAATGCATCTAATTCTTCATCATCGTAATAGATAATCTCTGCATTGGTTTGGAGCAATGTCTCTCGTTCGCATACGAGGTGCTCACCACAGCAGCCATCATCGGGTGCGTTGGTTTCGGGCGTGGTTTCGCCCGCCAATGCTTGTTTCTGGCGTTGGCGCTCACGAACCTCATAGAGGATAGCGATGAGGATACCTAATGCTATGAATAGAATCAATGGGATCATTCGTCTGCTTCTACTCTATCTTCTTCTACAACGAGGTTGTCAATGATGAATGACTGGCGCTCGGTGGTGTTCTTACCCATATAGAAAGCGAGCAATTCGTGTACAGAGTCCTCTTTGCGCAGTTTGACCTGATCCAAGCGAATTTCCTTACCAATAAATCCTTTGAACTCATCAGGAGATATCTCTCCGAGACCTTTGAATCGTGTTATCTCTGGATTCTTGATGTCATTGATGGCTTGCAAGCGCTCTTCTTCGGAATAGCAATAGCGTGTCTGATTCTTATCCTTGACGCGGAAGAGAGGTGTTTGGAGTATATAGACATGTCCTTTCTTGACGAGGTCGGGGAAGAACTGCAGGAAGAAAGTGAGCATCAGCAGTCGAATATGCATGCCATCCACATCGGCATCGGTGGCGATAATCACTTTATTATAGCGCAGTTCGTCCAATCCATCTTCGATATTGAGTGCCGATTGGAGGCAGTTGAATTCTTCGTTCTCATACACGACTGACTTACTCAGTCCATAGGAATTGAGGGGTTTGCCTCGCAATGAGAAGACGGCTTGTGTGCGCACATCGCGGCTCTTGGTGATAGAACCTGATGCAGATAGACCCTCGGTGATGAAGATAGAGGTATCTAAGCGCAAGTCATCGTCTGCGTCTTTGGCTGATTTGACTGGTTTGGAGTCATTGAGGTGAATCTGACAATCGCGCAGTTTGGGATTATTGACAAGGTTCTTTTTTGCCCGCTCGCGCGCCAGTTTGGTGACGCCAGCGATAGCTTTGCGTTCCTTCTCGCTATCTTGTATTTTCTGCAGCATGACCTCTGTGATCTCGGGGTGCTTGTGCAGGAAATTATCAAGCTGCTGCTTGACGAAATCATTGACGAACTTATTGACGCTCACTCCGCCGGTGGGTGACATATCTTTCGAACCCAACTTCACTTTGGTTTGGCTCTCGAAAACAGGTTCCTCCACATTGATAGCAATAGCACCTACAACGCCATTGCGGATATCGACGAGTTCTTGGTTTTTATTAAAGAACTCCTTAATGGTTCGTCCGATAGCTTCTCTATAGGCAGCCTGGTGCGTACCGCCTTGGATAGTGTGCTGACCATTGACGAAGGAGAAATACTCATCGCTATTCTGGTCGGTATGGGTGAGTGCAATCTCAATATCTTCGCCTTGTATATGAATGATAGGATAGAGCGGTTCAACGGTCATATTCTCCGTAAGGAGGTCTAATAGACCATTCTTGCTCATATATTTCTTACCATTATAAATGAGCGTGAGGCCGGTATTGAGATAAGCGTAATTACGCAGCAGTTCCTCTATATAATCATCGCGGAAACGATAGTTTTCGAATAATCCTTTGCTATCATCGGGTATGAACTCAATGATAGTACCTCTTTTCTCGGTACCAGTATAATCCTGGATGTCTGTATCTGATGTCAGTTTGCCTTGTGCAAATTCTGCCTTGCGCATCTTGCCGTCACGGAAGGACTGCACGCTGAAATAGGATGAGAGTGCATTGACGGCTTTGGTACCCACACCATTGAGGCCGACTGATTTCTTGAATGCCTTGCTATCGTATTTACCACCTGTATTGAGTACGGATACCACTTCCACTAATTTACCCAATGGGATACCACGACCATAGTCTCTCACTCTCACTTTGCCATCCTGTACATCCACTTCGATGGTCTTACCCTCACCCATGCGGTATTCGTCAATGGAGTTATCGATGCTCTCTTTGATAAGCACATAGATACCATCGTCGGAGTGCGAACCATCGCCTAACTTACCGATATACATACCCGGACGGCGACGGATATGCTCCATGTCGTCAAGGTGGATGATATTTTCATCTCCGTAAGAGACAGTTTGTATTTGTTCTTTGTCGTTTTCAGCCATTATTGTAGGTTCAGTGTCTCGAGGTTATTTTTTAGTTGTGCTACGCTGCTTGCTCCTACCAATACGGATGTAACGCCTTGCTGGTCTAATACCCATGATAGGGCTTCTTGTGCGATGGTGCGTCCGTGTGTGGCAGCTTGTGCTTGGAGTTGCTGCAGATAAGCGAGCATCTCGGGAGTGCGGCGCTCGGATTTGAGAAAATGCTCTTTTGCCATGCGTGAATCGGTAGGGATACCTTGTAGGTAGCGGTCGGTGAGCAATCCTTGTGCCAAAGGTGAATAGGCAATAAATCCAATTCCTTCTGCTTGGCAAAGGTTAAGGATACCTTCCTCTATGGGTTCTCTATCGAGCATGTTGAGTCGTCCCTGATAGATAAGGAGCGGTGTATCGTGCTCTTTGAGATAGGTGATGGCTTGACGCAAGGGTTCGAGCGGCCAATTGGAAATACCCACATAGAGTGCTTTGCCCATCTTGACAGCGTCCACTAAGGCTTGTAATGTTTCCTCAATAGGTGTATTAGGGTCGAAGCGGTGTGAGTAGAAGAGGTCCACATAATCCAATCCCATGCGCTTGAGCGATTGGTCCAAACTGGATAGTAGGTATTTACGGCTTCCCCATTCCCCATAAGGTCCATCCCACATCCAGTAACCTGCTTTGGTGGAGATGAATAATTCATCACGGAAGGGCGCAAAATCTTCCTTGAGCAGTTTTCCCATTGTCTGTTCCGCCGAACCAGCAGGCACGCCGTAGTTGTTGGCAAGGTCGAAATGGGTGATGCCATTATCAAATGCGTAGCGAGTGATAGCACGGCTGCGCTCGAATGGGTCTTCTCCACCGAAATTATGCCATAGTCCTAAACTTACTTTAGGGAGCAGTACGCCGCTCTTTCCGCATCGTGTATATAGGTCACGCGCGTGCGCGTATCGTTGATCAGATGGGAGGTACATGGATGTTAGATGTTATATGTTGGATGTTAGATGTTTAGGGATTAGTGGTGGGCGTCGAGAGCCTCTGCTATAGAATTAGCAATAAAAGCCATCTCTTCGGCAGGAAGAGATAACTTAGGATTGGAGAAGAGCATATCCTTCTCATTATTGATAGGTATGAGATGGATATGCACATGATTGACCTCCATGCCGATGACAGCCATTCCCACGCGTTTACATCCCGTAGCTGCTTTGATAGCGCGTGCCACTTTTTTTGCGAATACGATGAGTGATTGTAATTGCTCGTCTGTGAGGCTGAAGATATAGTCAGCTTCGGGTTCGGGCAACTTAGGAATCACCAGTGTATGTCCTTTGGTGAGCGGATGGATATCCAGAAAGGCGTAATGCTTATCGTCTTCTGCTACTTTGTAGCTTGGAATCTCTCCTTTGATGATGCGTGTGAAGAGTGTCATGATTGGTATGATTTGATGTATTAGATACTGATTTCCAAAACCTCTAATTCGAGCAATCCTGCAGGCACTTGCACTTTCGCCACTTCGCCCACTTTCTTGCCCATCAGTCCTTTGGCAATAGGTGTGGTCACGGCAATCTTGCCTTCTAATGAGTTAGCGTCCGCTTCGGTCACCAATTGGTAGGTTTTTTCTTTGCCTGTATTGAGCATTTTAACGCGCACTTTGGTGAGGATCTGTACTTCATCGGTACGGATGTCCGCGGTGTCTAATACCCTTGCGTCCATTAGTTGTCGCTTGATTTGTGCAATCTTGCTCTCCAGTACACCTTGCTCTTCTTTAGCTGCGTCGTATTCAGCATTCTCGCTCAGGTCACCTTTCTCGCGTGCTTCTGCGATAGCGGTGATAACGCGCTGACGCTCGACGGTTTCTAAATACTGGAGTTCGTCTTTTAGTTTTTGCAGACCTTCTTCGGTCATGTAAATTACTGCCATATATACTATATAATTTTAATATTTCCGATTGAGTATCTCGTTCGCAATGATAGCTTTGCGAACTTCATCCATGTCTGTCATATCAGGGATGATATTATTTCTATTATCCGTATCAGTCATGATAAAATGCCTTCGTCTAAAAAACAATAGGTCTTTGGACACTATTCTTTTTTTGCCCTTGTCTAAAAAACAATAGGAAACTTCACAGCCTCCTATTGCCATTAAACCTAAACCTTAACTATGAAAATTTATTTGTTTTCGGTGCAAAAGTACTGCTTTTATTTTAATTGACCAAATTTTTTACCAAAAAAATGCGTTTTTTGCCTATTTTCCACATATTTCGCCCTTTAAAGTGGCTGCAGAGGCCTCTAAAACACGCACTTTGACGATATCTCCCACTTTTTGGTCCGTTCTTGGGAATACTACGGTTTTGTATTGCGAGGTGCGTCCGTACATGTCGTCTTTGCTGCGTTTGGAGAATCCTTCTACGAGCACTTCTACTTCTTTGCCTATCTCGCGTTGATTGGACTCGAGTGATAATTGGGTTTGTAGGGCAATGATTTCATTGAGGCGTCGCACTTTCTCTTCTTCGGATATATTATCTGGCAGATGTTTATGCGCATAGGTGCCAGGTCGCTCTGAGTATTTGAACATGAATGCTGTGTCAAATCCAACCTCTCGCATCAGGCTCAGTGTTTGCTGATGGTCCTCTATTGTCTCATCATGGAATCCGCAGAAGACATCTGTTCCGATAGCTGCATCCGGTAGGATGCGTCGGATGGCTGCAATGCGATCTAAATACCACTCGCGTGTATATTTGCGATTCATCATCTTGAGTACTTTATTCGACCCTGATTGAACTGCGAGGTGAATGAATTTACATAGGTTATCATGGCGGCTGATAGCTTCGAGAGTCTTATCAGACATGTCTTTGGGGTGGCTGGTGGTAAATCGTATGCGCATATCGGGTACAGCGAGAGCTACTATCTCTAAAAGATCAGCAAAGTCCACCACTCTGCCATCGGTTTGCTCAAAGCGATAGGAATTGACATTTTGTCCGAGGAGCGTCACTTCCTTGTATCCTTTGGCGCGCAGGTCACGCACTTCATTGAGTATAGATTCCACATCTCTGCTTCGTTCGCGTCCGCGTGTATAAGGTACTACGCAGTAGGAGCAGAAATTATTACATCCGCGCATGATGCTCACAAATCCGCTGATGGAGCGTCCTATTCGTGCGGGGATGATATGGCGATAGGTTTCTGTAGTGGAAAGATGCACATTGATGGCTTTGTGACCTTGCTCGCATTGTGCAAGGAGGTTGGGTATATCCAAATAAGCATCAGGTCCTGCCACGAAGTCCACTCCATGTTCATTGAGTAGTGTTTCGCCTAATCGCTCTGCCATACATCCGATGACGCCAATAATGATTTTGCGTCCTGCTTTCACTATCTCTGATTGGCTCTGTATGGATTTGGCGTTTAGTTCGCGCAAGCGCGATGCCACTTTCTGCTCCGCATTATCGCGGATGGAGCATGTATTGAGAAGGATGATATCGGCTTCTTCCCATCGGTCGGTCAATTGTGCGTCGGTGGTTTGCATGATAGCTGCTACCACTTCGCTATCCGCCACATTCATCTGGCATCCGTATGTTTCAATATAGAATTTCTTGGTCATAAAGAGATATAATAACTATAAATCTACTATAAAATTTGCATAATTCAAAAAAAAGTACTACCTTTGCACTCGCTTTTGCAATGAGGTGTTGCAGGGCATCATTCGGGGAATGGCGCAGCCCGGTAGCGCAACGGTCTGGGGGACCGGAGGTCGCGTGTTCGAATCACGTTTCCCCGACAAAGAGTCATCTATGATGGCTCTTTTTTTGTGGGTGTATCTACGATGGCTCTTTTTTATTTCACCAATGGTAGGTTCACTTCGGCGAGGGCTTGGATAGTGATAGATTGCAGGATGGTTTGCATCTCAGCATTTTTCTTTATCAGTCCTATCCACCATTCTGCTTCGTCCATATTCTGGAATCCGCTCACGCGCAATGCGCTTCCTTCGCCTACGATAGGCATGGCTTGCATATCAAAGTCTCGAATGAGGAATTGCGAGAAATTGAATAGTGCCACTTCGTATAGCAGGTCATTGAGTGCTTGCTCGTCTGTGTTGGGTAATCGTAGGAGCACGATGCTCGGTTGATCACGCTCTTCGCTCCATTGCAATGTGTTGTCCGTGCTGTCGGGTATTTGTTCTGTCACTTGTCCGCGCTTATCGGCCAAGGATGAAGTGGATGTGCCTTGCTGGCTCTCCATGCCTTGTCCCATCATGGCGAGCATATCTTTTGCCATGGCTCCCATCTCGCTTGAACCATGATTAGCCACGATATGCTGTAGTGATGCGATGAAGGCTTCTTGTCCCTCTGTGCGTGCCACGGAGATGGCATTGAGGAATAGGAATCGTGGCATGAGTGGCGAGAGTGGGTATTCGCGCTCTGCGTATTGGGTATTGGTTTTTACTATATCATATTGGGCGCGGGCATATGCGGTATAGGTGAGTGCATAGAGCGAGTCTTGCTCTTGGGCCATGCGCTTGAGTTTATCGAAATAGTCGGGTTGTGCCACTATCTGCGCTTGGGTGGAAGTGGGATAGTAGGTAGTTATTTTTTGTCTCCATTGCGCTGCTTGGTCTTGTTGGTTATAGCGCAGGGCATATAGGTAATAGCCGTAATAGGTATCGAGCAAGTCTGGATGGGAGGCATTGCGTTGCTCTAACTGGTGCATGGTCTCCATTGCGAGTGCTTCATCTTGCACCTTATCGCGGTATATATAGACGAGTGCTATCATCGCTTGCCGCCATAGACTATCGCTCATGGCTAATGCTTCTGGCGTACGCGGTATCTGCTGGAGATAGTATTCGGGTTTGTGTGTGTCGGTTTCGTAGGTGGGAGTGATGGTGGTTGAATCGGTGGTAGGGATAGAATCCAATCCATCTGCATCATCTTCATCGGTGTCGTAATCAGAGAAGGATGCCACCACTTGTTTGTTTTGTCGTCTCCAGTTGTCTTCCAATGTGCGTGTTCCCCATCTGCGTCTCCATTCTTGCTGTCCTTGTTTGATGAGTTGTGGATTATAGAAATACCATTCTCCTTTCTGTGCTCCTCCTCCACCGAGCATATTGGCGGTGTTGACGCTTCGTATACCATTCTCCTGTGCCAATTCGCGCTCTTGCTGTGCTTGGAGGATAGAGTCTTGTTTTTCTTGCTCGATGAGGTCAGCTATTATCTTTTCCACGATAGCGCGTTGCTGCTCTTCGGGTAGAGTGCTCAGGTGCTGCAAGGAGTCTTGTAGGCATGCTTGTGTATAGGCGGCACTCAGTTCGTCCAGTACATCCGAGCGCTGCTGAATAATGGTATATTGCTCATTCTCTGGGGTGAGGATGGTGAGAGCATCGCGATAGCAGGGTTGCGCATGTATATAATCCTTATTTATATAATATATATCGCCCGCGCGCACGAGGATGTCGGCTTTGGCGTAGGATGATTGGGTAGATTCGGCGATGGCTTTCTCATACATCTCCAATGCGGTGGTGGTATCGCGTAGTTGTAGGTATATATTACCCATTGTGCCGTATATGTGGTCCAGTTTATCTTTGTATTTCGATTGCTTGACCATGGTTTGCAATTGGCGCAGTGATTTCTCGCCTTGCAGTTCGGATATTCGTATGCGCGCATTGAAATCCATCTCGTATGGAGGAGTCATGCGTATCACATCGTGGTATGCCTCGATGGCTTCATTGCGCTGTCCATTACGCTCGTATAACTGGCCTAATACATAGGCGAATCGTGGTCTATATATTTTTCGTTTCTCGTACGGTATTGCTATCTTGATGAATGGTATGGCGGCGGTGTATTGTTCGCCATGGAGCAGCACATCTGCTTTGACAGCTGCGTATAGGCGTGCGTGCTTTTTGCTCAGTGCATCTATTTGCACTCTATTGAGCATATCTTCTGCTTCGTACTGCCATCCTAATTCGGCATAGGCTCGTGCTATCCATAGGCGGCATCGTGCTATCATGTCGGCATCGTTTTCATAGAGTCGGATGACATAGTTCAGGGTGCTGATGGCGCCCAAGAAATCGCCTTTGTGAAATTCGGCTTCGGCCAATCGCATCCATGCCATGCTCATATTGGCATTAAATTCTTTGGATTGGAGCCATAGTTTATATTGTGGGTCGTTGGCTCTTTTAGGATCGCGTTTAGGTTTGGATTTGATAGAATGTAGTTTGATACATTTGCGGCATTTCTCAATGGTTTTATCCATTTGTGATGCTGCTGCCTCTGCGGCTGTATGATTGCTAACGGGATAGAGGTATAGGATGCGGCTATAATCATCTTCATGCGCATCGCGTATTTGCTTGAGTCCTTCCTCGTAGGCGGTATTGCCATTATAGAGGATATTGTATTTCACTTTTGTTTGATGGAAAGATCGTGTAGCCCATGTGTTTTTTTGCGTAGAGCATCCCGTTGCGATAGTTACCACAACGATCATCATCCATAATATGAAATAGTGCTTTTTATTCACGATATGATTTATTTTAGTCCTTTGACATGGCTTTGTGCGGCCACGAACTCTTTGAGATAGAATGGTTCAAAATAGGCTATCTCTGCTCCTGTGATATGTTTTTCCGCTTTTTCTGCCAATGCACCCATGTATTGTGCTTGAGGCACGATGTCTGGTATGAAATGCCATTGGGTGAGTAGTGATTGACATTTAGCGGCTCCATCCCCGAAATAGTATATAGGTGCTTCTAATGATTGCTGTGCAAAGTGCTCATCTACGATAGCGGCTTGCACGGGTGTGGTGGATTGCAGTGAGTGGGTATATAATGCAGTATATACCTCCATGCGCCGTGCGTCAATCATGGGGCATAATAGTGCCTTGGTGTCTGCTATGCTCTCTACTGCTGCGGCTGCAATGATTTGTAAGGTGGGGATGGGGATGAGAGGTATATGAAGCCCATAGCATAGTCCTTTGGCAGTGCTGGTGCCGATGCGCAAACCGGTGTAACTACCTGGTCCTTCGCTCACGGCTACGGCATCGATAGTCCATCCATTATGCTGGGCTGATTGTAGTAATTGCTCTATATAGCGAGGTAGCAACCGAGCATGGTTGCTACCTTCACTACAGATACATTGCTCTGCCGGCTTGCTATCTATGCAGATGGCCGCCGAACAGATAGATGTGCTTGTCTCAATACATAGTATTGTCATGATTACTTATGGGGATGTATTACTTCTTGTAGAAATTGAAATGATAAGCCAATTTGATACCTGCATCGAAGTAACCCAATTTCTCAGCATAGGTGCTTGTAGCAGATAGGATATCTACATTAGCGATTCCTGTTGATGAAGGAGGAGTGACATCCATGAGTGATTTATTCACACCTTGATTTTTGAATGAGTTGAATACGCTATAGTTAGCATATGCACCCAAACCAAGTGAGTGACCATTTTGGAATTTCCACTCATATCCAATCTCTGCGGTGAGCATGACATTGATTTTGAATTGAGTTCCATTATCGGTTCCCTTGGTATTCAATTGATTGTCTTGTACAAGACCGGTGATTACCTCATTGGATACATTGACGCCTTCGGTAGGGAAGTATGCATTGATATCAGGATTCTTGATATTCTGCTTATATGGGGTATAAACAGGAATCATGAATTTAGGACCGATATTGAAGAATAGTCCGTTATTATGTATCAATGAGAACATGAGTGGCACTTCGAGTTGTATTTGACCATCGTTCTCTTTCACCTCATCGGCTTTGAGTGTATAGTCAATATCTCCATCAGAGGTGCTGACGGTGTATGAGGTATCCACAGCTGCTTTCATGCCGCTTTGTGCATATCCAACGCCGAGTCCTACGATGATACCGAGGTCCACAGGACGATTCTCTTTGGTCCAGTAATGTGCATATTGCAGATCGAGCAATGCGTCTCCACCGCATATCCACTCACCTCTCACTACGCTATGTAGCAGTGATGCAGCACCGCCACGCACGCCGATAGTGAATCGGTGGTATCCGCTTTTGGCTGGTTCTTGTGCAGGTTCTTCTACTGGAGTTTCTACTGGTGTCTCTACAGGTGTTTCAACTGGAGTTTCAGCAGGTGTCTCTGCAGGAGTCTCTACTGGAGTAGCAATAGGTTGCTCAGCAGGCTCCTTTACAGGCTCTTGTGTAGGTGCTTGTGCTGGTTGCTCAGCAGGTTTTTCTGCTGGGGTCTCTGTAGGTTGCTCAGCAGGCACTACTGTTTTGGGTACTAATGGTCCAAAGCACTCTTGGCATACCCATGATAGGATACCGCCATTGCCATTATCGAGCATAACGCCTTCTGGGAAGCGCTTTGTACCTAATTGTTTTACGATATGCACCACATCATATACCCATAGTGACATGCGTTCGCCTGTGAGGTAACGCTCGCAGTCGCGATTGATCATGACTGAGTCACCGATAGCTACATTGAATGTAGGTTGGGTTTGAGGTTGTGCATCCTGCTGTGCCGACAGGGTCGACACAATAGATGCGCATATCAGGGTGGTTGCAATTAGAATTGATTTAATAGTCTTCATTGTGCTACCTCCTATAATTATTTAACGATGTAACGTAGGGTTGATTTCATGTTCTCACCGGTGAGTTCCACGAGATAGAATCCATTATCTGCATTTGCCTTCATCTGGAATGAGTCTTGTCCTGATGTGGTGTAGGTGCGTACGATCAATCCATCGGTGGTATAGATACGGATGGTGGTTTCGATCTCTGGGTTGAGGTTGTATACGGTGATTGTTTCTTCTGGTTTAGCCATCGAAGGCATGAGCATAGGTGCTCCAGCGGCTGCCTCGCATACGAGTGTATTGGTGATGCCGATATGTCCGCAGTTGTTTCCTTCGCCTGGGATAGTGATTACTGCGTAGAATTCGCCTACGAGTGGTTCACCATCCTTCGTGAGGTAATAGCCTTCGCCTACCATCTGATCCTCAGGGTCAGCTAGTTGATACCATTTTACATACTGTGCTCCCGTTACAGGATCGAGGTTCCATCCGGTGGTAGCATTGATGCTATTGAGATTAACCATGAGCAGACGATTGCCGTATTTAGATACTGCTTCGAGGTTCACATAGATAGGATTATTCACCGTCAGATTGAGGTATGAAATGCTATCGCATGCTGCATTGGTAGCCGATACGAGTGCCACAGAATCGATGGTGCTCACATTGTATGTAGAGTCATTTGCGCTCCATGTATAGAAGTTACATGCCTCTACGGTGAGTGTATCGCGTGCGGTATTGTTATATTGTCCTACAGGGGCAACGATGCCGCACTCTGTGATGATTGAATAGCGAATTGATACGGCTTCTGTATTGGTGATGGTGGTGCTGGTTAATGGAGCCCAGTTGATACCATCTACACTCCATTCCCATGCGATGGAGGTGACATCTGCCAATGCAGGATTAGCTGCTGCTTGTGCTGCAAGGTCAGCCTCAATCTCTGCTAGCCATGCGCTCAGGTCGATTGTTTGGCCACGGCTGATGACAGGTGTACCAGTCAATTGAGTGATATCGAGGATAGTAGGATCGGTGAGGATGGTGATGTCTATATTGGCAATACTATCGCATCCGTTGGTTAATGTGTATGTTTTGGTAGCGGTGAAAGAAGCGGTGTATGTGCTATCTTCCCATACATATTGATAACATGCAGTATCAACGGTGGTAGATGTGGCGGTATTGTAGAGCCATACGCTCTCTAATGTATCCTCGCACTCGGTTATTACTTCGTACATGAGGATAATAGCCTCTGTGGCAATAGGATTGCTGCTTACTGTATTGAATGTAGCGCCGTCGGTGCTATATTTCCAGATTACTTCTTTCACATCCTTGATGAGGTCATTATCGGCTGCGATGAACTGTGATTTAATCCAGTTGTCTGCACCGCTAACGCTGATAGCCTCTCCACGCTTGATGGTTGGCTGGGTAGCAAAATCGGTAATCTTATACAGTTTAGGATCGGCAAGGATAGTCAGATCCAAGTATGCGATACTATCGATACCTGTAGGTAATGTGGTAGTAACGGTATCTTTGGTGGTCTGATAATATTGCTTGCCATTCCATTCAAATGGTGCACAAGTGGTATCCTTGGTCCATGAATAAACCGTTTTTTGCTTATACCAATCGCTCTTGAGTGTATCACATTCGGTCACAGCTTCATACATGAGGATGATGCCTTGTGTAGCTACAGGAGTGGTATTGATATTCTGGAATGTAGTGCCATCGGTGCTGTATTTCCAGATGATCTCTGTGACATCCTTGATGAGGTCTGTATCGGTTGTGGTGAACTTATTCTTGAGTTCAGTATCTGCCGCAGCGATATCGATTGGTTGATTGAGTGCGATGATTGGTTTATTGGTCAATTCGTCAATCTTAGGTAATGTAGGATTAACCAAGATAGTGAGATCCAACGATACAATACTATCGCAGTAGTTAGCCAATGGGAAGGTGGCAGTATCTTTGGTGCTTGCATTGTATGTCATACCAGCCCAAGTATATGGTGCACAAGCGGTATCTACTACATGGAAGTATGCTGTATTGTGGTAGATATCGGATAGTGTGTCTCCACATTCCGTGATGAGGTTGTATTTCAAGATACCTGCCTCTTTGTGTACTGGTGCGGTGGTGAGGTGGCTGAATGTAGTATCGGTCCATGCTGCGATAGGGCTGAATACTTCTCCAAGTGGGTCTTGGCTGTATTCCCAAATGATATTGGTGATATATTTGGTGGTATCGGTAGCATGGGTGGTGAGATAATTGGTCAACCAGTTATTAGCTGCCGTGATATCAATTGGTTGTCCACGCTTGATGGTTACCTTATCGCTGATGTTATTGATAGCAGGTAGGATAGGGTTTTCCAATACGATAACATTGTAGTATATGATAGAATCCCACATAGCCACTGCTGTATCATTGAGGAACTCGATAGAGTCTCTCCACTGGAGTGTGGTGAGGTCTGTGGTATCAATGATATGGGTGATCATGGTGAGTGAATCTACATACTCAGCACCATTACAGAGGTAGAGATAGAGTGAATCAACGACAGAGTCGCGTGGTTGCTCATCGATTACTTCTACCCAGATACGAGTGGTATTATCAGAGTTGTAATTGATGAGCATATCTGCCCAACCGAGGTTCTCTAATAAGTCACGGTCGATATCTTTCCATGTGTCTTCTGTGGCATTGAGGGTATAATTGATAGACTTGAGTGCTGCAGAATCACAGTCGAAATAGAGTCCTGCATTGGCTGCAGTAGCTGTATTTGCCCAGTTCTCTACATGGAGACGCAAGTCTTTTCCTTCTGGCACGCGTGTGCTATCCAATGCTACGAGATACCATGTGGTATTTCCTGCAGGGTTCACATTTCCGTGCTCCCAGTCAAATGCCATAGGATTAGCGCAAGCATCACCTGTTACTTGTGGTGTATTGATACGCACATTGAGTGGTTGATCGGTGGTGATACGCACATAGGCAGTGAGTGAGTCGGATGTGACTGCTTCGCGGATGAGGCTATCGATGAATTGTGAATCGGTGCCCTCTACGGAGAAGTTATATCCTGCGCGCTTGATGGCTGCGTCGATGAGTTCCTTGTAGGTCTTGGTCACTGTCTTGCCAGCTGCGATAGCGCGTGTGCGCTCTGGGGTGGCGAAGGTGCATTGCTCTTGCCATGTAGCGGTAACGGTGACATTAGCATTGGCTGCATTAGGATTATAGAATGCGATATTAGTAGCATCGGTGAGCACATAGTTGTTGCGGATGTATGGCAAGCATACGGCGAACCATGTAGTACCTGGTTCGATGGTATAATCCACATTTGGCACTGCTAATTTAGCTTTTGCTTGTGCAGGGTCAACGGCTTTGGTGGCATAGTCAGAGAGAGACGAAGAGATGGTCAGTTTCTGATTTGTGGTCACTTTGACATACACTTCCTTATCAGCCACGCCATAGATAGCGTATGCAGGGATATTGTGTGATGCGGACTGACCTGCAGCGATGGTTTTGCTACCTTGTCCCTCGAGGAGGTCGATGGTAGATACATCTTCAAATACCTCTACTTTGAGATTGGCTGCACCGCCATGGTTCTTTGTGCTTACAAAGAGGCTCCTTCCATGCAATGATGGGTCTGCTTTGAGTTCGGCAGTATTGATCTTATACCACATGGTGGTGTTAGCTGCTTGCTCGTATGCCTCAGAGAAAGCGACGCGTACGGCGTGCATGCGGTCATTACCTGTATTAGGATTAATAAGTTCTGCTTTGAATTCAAATTTACCATTGCCGATGACGCGAACGAGTACAGTATCTTTCTGGATTACCTGCTCGATGGTAGAGCGCTCGATGATCTTGGTCACCTCTTGTCCATTAGAGAGGGTGTATGTCTTGCTCATCATCGCAGCGGTGATTGGGCAGTGGTATGCCACTTCGGCTGTGATGGTATTGGCAGCACCCGATAGATTATGCACATATACCTCAGGAGTGGTGGTGAGTGTATCTAATGATGTGAGCACATCACCTGTGAGGATATACCATGCGGTATCTGTGGTTTGTGTATAGAGTGTATTCCAATTGAGCGGAGTGATGGTGGTTGGGCACTCGATAGTGGTGAATGGTGCTGGGTCAACCAATTCAGCCTCTACATGGAGGGCTGTATTGCCGATCAAGCGGATATAGAGTACGCTATCATTGAGTGTCTCAAGCATGCTATGTGGTAGCACTTTGCTCTTGCTCTCTTTAGCACCGAGAGAGAAGTTGACAGCTTGCTGTGTCTCAAATGGGCAGGTGTATGCCAGCCATGCGCTACCAGCGCAAGCGGCATTATCCTTATTAGCGATAGTGATCTTGATGTCCTTATTGGTATTCATCACTTCAGTGAGGTCAACTGCATACCAGAGGTTAGCATTCGCTGCTTGGTCATTGCCAGATACCCAGTTGAAGCGGATGGCAGAGCTACAGCTTGCACCCTCTTCCTCTTCGGTCAATCGAACGGCGAAACTAACATCTTGTGTAGCTACGACGCGCAAGTAGATGGTATCTTGAGCGATATTCTCAAACATATTGCGTGATAGTGCTTTGGTATATACACCTTCTGCAGCGATGGTGATATCGCGTTTCTCATTAGCGATTACATCAGGGCACTCGAGTGATAGTTCGCCATAGATAGTAGCAGCGGCATTGCCTAAATTCTGCACATATACTGTAGGGAACTGTTGTAGTGTGCGTACTTCGTTCAAGCCAATCTTATACCATACGGTATCGAATGCGTTTTGCTTAGCGCCATCTTCCCAATTGAAATCAATAGCGTTGAGGCACATATTGTCTGCTGGTTGGGTAGCAGTAGGAGTGGTGGTAGCCCAGATGCGTACGGCTTGGTTGGTTTCCAATCCAATCCATACAGTATCGGACATCATTGCATAGGTGGAATAGGTGAGTTTCTTATTCACCGATGCGCCAGCGCCTATGGTGCGTGTGATTTCTTGTACATCGATATATGGGCAACTGAATGCCATAGATGCAGAGATAGTAGCAGCGGCTGTGCCTTCGTTCTCGATATTGACGATGATATCCTCTTGGTTATTCTTGGCATTGGTGACATCAATAGCATACCATTGTGTGGTGCGTGCTGCTTGACGGTGACCTGTAGTCCAATCGAAATCGATATTGGTTTTACATGCTTTACCTTCTCGTACATGCTTCATGCGACCATAGAAATGGATGTCTTGATCGGTGGTGATGAGCAGATAGATATAATCTACGCCATTGAGGCCCTCGAGCATGTTTTTCTTATACACCTCAATCTCCTCGTCATTAGCAGCGATGGTGTAGTTGGTGGTGTTGGCACCATATGCAGGGCATTCGAATGCCATCTTGGTGGTTACATTAGCCACAACAGTACCTTCATTGCGATAGGTGAACTCAGGTTCGTATTTCTTCTCTGCATTCATCTGTGCTACGCTGAGCTTGTAGAGGTGTGTACCAGCAGTGATGAAGAAATCACCGGCTACTGGTATCTCTGTAGCGCTTGCGCAATCACCGATGACAGGTGTTGCTGGTTGGTCAATGAGGTCGATTTGGAATTGGATAGGTTGGCTATTCTCAAAGCTCACATAGAGTTCGTCCGACATCACGCTATTGATCATGCTGCGTGGTACGGTGTCGTACATTGTTTCTCCTGCTGCGAGTGTAAAAGTGCGCTTGGTGGTACCGCTTGATGGGCAGTCGAGTGACTGACCAGCGATGAGTGTAAGCGCCTTGCTACCCATATTCTTGATGGTGATTTTGGCATCTTTGTTAGTAGCTGTCTTGATAGGTGTGAGGTCCACTTTCCACCATGCGGCATATCCTGCTGTTTGGGTGGAAGCAGTAGCCCATTTGAGTGGCTTAGCATCCTTACATGTCTCATCGAGGTCCACTGCATCGAATACCTTCGCGCTCAAAAGGATCTTGCCATCCGATGTGAGGGTGAGGAATACTTCTTTTTGCTTTAAGCGAACCAGTAATGAAGCATCGGCTGTCCAAGACTTGTGTTGGTGAGGAGCGATGGTATAACTACGATCTTCCACCTCTCCAGCCACAGTGGCCTTCATGTTTACATCTACTGAATAATCTCTGCTGGGGTTTGTGAGATAAAGGCTGAGTGTAGGATTCTCCTCCTCGTAGAGTGGAGCGAGATCTACGCGGTACCATTTGGTACCACCTTCATGCACATTACCAGCTGACCAATCAAAGTCAATAGCATTGGCTTTGGTACTACCGCTGTTGTTTCCGATAGCCATCATAGAGATTGCCATCATTACAGCAACAGAAAGCGATAAAAATCTTTTCATTGTGATTGGTGATTTAGTTAATAATGTTTATTATTTATGTTGATTTATTTTTTGTCCTAAGACTGTATATCGTTGGTCATCGATGATGATGTATAATTGTCCGTTTTGCAATTGCTTGTATGGTGCTTGCTGATAGGGGGTGTCCGTAATGCCTGTATTGATAGGCGGTGTAGGTGGGATTTTCTCTATCGGCGTAACCAGCATCCATCGTGTGCAAGTATTCGCTTTTTTTATCTCCACGATAGTGTCGCTGAATGAGTGGAGAATAGCTCCTGATAACTTATGTCTATATCCGCGCACCATTTCGGTGGCTGTGGCATAGATGGTATCGTATTCTAAATCGGGTTCGGTGAAGGTGAGCTGAATATCCATCGTTTTGAGGGTATCTTTTTTCACCCATAATGTATCAATGAATGCGGTGTCGGTGGTGTATTTGCGCATATTGACAGTGAGTGCCTTGCCGAGGCATATTGATTTCTCGATGGTGTCGGTGATCTGCTCGTACTTAGGATTGGTGTAGTAATAGATGCGCCCCATAACATCATTGGTGTGCTGTACATGCAGCCATAATGTGCGTTTGGCTTTGCGTGTCTGGGTGAGCATGGCGCTATCTAATGGATATACATGTAGTGAATCGGTGAGTATGGTGCGTGCCACTTCTTGTCCATTGCATGAATCGAGTGTGAGCCATATCTCGCATGGTTTGCTTTTCTCTTGCTTCCAAAGGATGAATGCTTTGCCAGTGGAAGGGATGAGTGAATAATCGAGTTGGTAATTATTATTCTCTTTATCGCATATATAGGTCATGCGTGGGCGGAGTGGCAGTGGGTTCTCACAAGTGGATTCTGGTCCTTGATTATATGGATAGCAATATACCTTGCCTGAACCACCATTGTTAGGGTAGACGCGTATATGGGGTGTGATGACGCCGAATAACTCCTGCGCTGTCTTGCCCATTTCGTCTAACTTCTGATTGATAGTAGCTACATCAATATCGTGCATCTGATTCTTACCAATGGTGAGCTCAATGGTGGGCTCTTTGCTGGAGCAGAAAGCATATACCTCCATTGTGACGGAGCAGTCTGCGAACCAATAAGCGGATATACCTTGCTTGAGGTCATCCACTGTGGCGGTGTACCATACCGTATCTTTCAACTCAGCCTCTACGGGGAAGCTGAATGGGGTGGATTCCTCTTTGCAGTCGCAGTAATAATAGGGTGCGCCAATACCTTTGCGCACTTCTTCGCATGCTGCGCTACCCTCTATCATTTCATGAGGCAGTGTTTGTGCTACTGCGCACAGCGCATAAGCCAATAGTGATATGATGGTTAATTTGAATTTCATATTTATTTTTTAGTGTTTCTTGGTGCCGAGGATGGTGTATTTCTCTTCTTTGCGGATGATGTATAGATGCCCATCTTCGATAATCTTAGTAGCTGCTGGTGGTGTGGTGATATTATCCACTGCTTCATCATTATTGCAATCCTCGATGGTGAGGTATAGCGTGATGATAGCAAGGCATCCATCGTATTGCAGTGTGGTATCTTGATAAACGCCGGATTCGGTGTATATCGTGCCCGACATGGATTCGTATTGATGGCATGCGGTGAGTGTAGCTTCGCCGTAGTAGGTCTCTCCCATGGTGATGACGAGGTAGTTGATGGTGCGCCCCTCTGCCGTATAAGTGGTATCAATAAGCCATTCGCCGCTGGTGGTCACCACTTCGCCGCTTGGCAGTGTGTAACTATCGCATGCGTTCTCGTGTATGTAATTCTCTTTCGTGGTGAGGATAGTGAGGTGGAGTGTATGGGTATAATCGCATCCATTGGCATCTATTTTCTCTATCGTATAATCACCGCTTTGGTAGTATGTATTGCCATACCATGAGAAATTATCCCATGCGCTGGCGGTGGTATCGGTGTTGACGGGAGTGAAGAAGGAAAGGTGTAGCGTGCGAATAGAATCGCATCCATCAGCTTTTGGGATAGTGATGGTGTATTCGCCTGCCTCATCGCGCCATGCGCCACCCCATTGGATGCCATTGCATACCACGGCGGTGGTGTCGCTATAAGAAGGCTTGCATACGAATGGCTCTACATATAACTGCGCATTCTCATGCGAAGCGATGTTGATGACTTGCATATTGCTACCTGCCTCTATTTGCCATTGCCATTGCATTTGGCAGTTATTAAATACCATGGTGTGCGCTAAGGTATCTCCATTGGCTGTAATGGCTGTGGGGATAGGACCAAAAGCGCTATCAGGGAGATAGCATATCGTGGCAGGCAAGTGCTCTGGTGTTATTTTGATGTAATTATCGCCATCTTGTATAGATAGAGTGGTGGTATCGCTGATGGCAGTGGCCTTATCGATAGTGCTACCTGCCTGCTCCGCTGCCATTATTTGTGGCATGAATGCAAAGCATAGCGCTATTGCTATGCATGCCATGCGAATGGCTTTTGGTGTGATGCTATGTATAGTATTGAATGTCATTGATATCTATTGGCTTGCTCTCTCGTGTACGCGTGCACCGCATGTGCGTCGCGAAAAAATTGGCTACAAAGGTACAATTTTTATTTGAAATGAGCAAATTTTTATGATTTTTTATACAATTATTGTTAATTTTTCTACTTTTGAGGTAGGATTATAGCACAATGGTGATTTGTTCGTTATCACCCTTTAGGGTGTATGTACCAGCATTGAGCATGATCTTTTGTGGTGCTGCAGTAGTAGCATTCCATTGCTGTACTACCATGCCTGTGGCATTGGTAATGGTGAGTTGTTGTGCAACGGATACGGACACCTCTATATTTGCATTTGATTCGCTAATACATGCCACATGTATAGTAGCGGCAGGGTAAGTAGGATCTTGCTCCTCTGGTGCAGTAGATGAGACGGTAATGGTGGTATTACTTGATGGAGCAAATAAGATATATAAATTTCCTTCATCGTCAACATGTTCCGCCCATGCATTTACGGTTTCTACTGGGATGGTATGTGTGCCGCGACGAGCGATAGTGGCTGTATAGATGGCGTCTGTGGTCGCAAAACTACAAGTATCTCCTACATAAACACTTGAATTTGCATTGCCATTTATTTTGATTGTAATGTTACCATCCTTCCATTTGGCATAAACTAATTTGTAGTACACAGCTCCTGATGCTAAACGCGTAATAGAAGTATTTCCTTTGGGTAGTTCGGTCCATTTAGATGCGCACTCGGATGGAGTCCATATAGATGGAGTGACGGAAGTGCGCGCTGTGGTAGAGAAGTGGATGTATGTGTAATTGCCTGTGACAGAGCGCCATAGGTTCTCTATTTCTTTGGCGGTTAGCATGAGTGTATGTGCGTCTGTATTTGCTATGAACTGATAAGAAGCAATAGCTGTCTCTGGCGTAAAATCAGCTGTGGCGCCGAAATATATTTTCAGCACATGGTTAGTAGGACTATCGAAACGGATAGCATTTGTATCACGCCGCATGGCATAGAGTGTATTGATGTCATTGGCATAGATAGTGGTTGGTTTGTCATACTTGAGCAAAACAGCTCCTCCATCGGGTGGTGCTACGGGAATGCGCTCTATCTTGAGCACACCTGTGCCATTGGAGTAGAATTTACCATAGTACATACCGGCTTGCACATTCTCAAATCCTGCATAGTATTTGATTTGCGCTGCGGTGTAGGACACGGTATCCCCTGGCATTATTTCAATCCTATCTACAATGCGCTCGTCGGTCTTATCAATAGGGTCAATACCACAGGTATTGGCTATGGCTACAGATACAGGTGCTGTGCCATGCCAGATGTATCTAATAGAGTCCTCCGTCCATTGGATGTACGGGAGGATGACATGGCGCTCTTTGTCTTCTGGAAGCACATTGATAGTGTCGCCCAATTGCATAAACTTACCGCCGTCCATACAATCGGAGAACTCGGTGTCAGGCACCATGCTGAGTGTTCCTGCTGATTTGAAGGTAACTTTTACATACACCTCCACATTATAGCTAATACCGGCTTGTAATAGCAAGTCTCTATATTTCTTACCCATACTGATGCAGTACGCGCCATCTTCGAGTACCAAAACAGGTTTGTGTGGCATATCGAAAGTGACACCAGTGGTGTTGTTTTTGCAGAAGAGGCTGCAAAGGATGCTATCTTCGTACACGCCAGGTATGCAAGTGAAGTCCATCTCCACATCCGGTGCGGGCAGGTCAATGTTTACAGGTGTGAAGCATACTTTGACGGGTAAGTCGAAAGTTTTGGCTACATACCAAACGGTTTTAGGACCATTGATGGTCTCGGTATAATCCTTGCCTAAAGGAATGGCGTCACCGCACGAAGTGCCTGTGGCTGCGTGCATTGTGATTGCTCCGAATAGGAGCATTAGACTCAATATTGCTTTTCTTATCATTATATTTATCAGTTGTTAGTTTTCAGTTGTTAACTTTCCACTCTTGACTTTTAGCTTTCTACTTTTTACCACTACATAGGCTGCGGAGAGGACGGCCATAAAGAACCATGGCGTTGCACCAATAGGCTGTGGAATAGTCGGGTCTGCTTGGTCCTTATCTGTGACTAGAACCCAATCACTACCATTCCATACATAAACAGTTCTATTTTCTGTTTTGGTATCTCCTACTTGTACTGGAACCCATTCTCCTTCGTCGTATTTCCACCATATGTTTGAATCTGTATCATCTTGAGCATAATCTCCATCAGAAGGATCTCCTGTGTAAGATGCTGCTCGTCTTGGTCCATTCATTCCACTGTTATATCCTTGTACGGAAGGAGTGGCAGCGAGGGAAGGCGTGGCGAGTGCCAAGGTAGGCATAGCAACGGATGCACCGCTATATGTCATGCCTCTGCGTGACGAACCGACACCATTCGTGGTAGCTATGCCGCCACCGCCGCCACCGCCTGAACCGATGGAAAGCACCTCTGCCGAAGAGGTGGTGTATATTTTCATAGAAGAAGATGCCGATGGGTTGTGGCGTAATGTGTATGAAGTGCGGCTACTTGCCATAGGTACCGCCACTGCGGTGCGACGCAGTGAGGGCGACTGTACCATCGGCGGCATCGCGGTCGCTTTGGACTGCGTACCGTATATCACATGTGCAGTAGTATAGTGTCGTTCTGCTCCATAAGTCTCTACCTCGCGATAGAGATGTATCACCCCTTGGATCAGCAGCGCGATGGCTAATGCCCCGAGTAATAAAAAGAGTTTACTATGATTATAATAATTTCTCATTGTTTTTATGTAATTGTACCTTAAACTTTTTCTTACGTGTTCTATTTATAACAAAAATAGTAAAAATACTGTTTGTGTTTTGTTATTACGCGTTTTTACGCTTATGAGTTATATCCTCAACGGCTATGCTTGAAAGTGAACTTTGCGATAGCCCTGAGGCTATACCTCACATCTAAACGATGTCAATCACAAACCACTCACAGCAAAAATAATAAAAACATCTTATCTTATTAGTAGTTATTCTTAAAATGCAATCATACGGCTTGCTTCAATGTGTTCTGATCAATTGCCATTCAGTATATACTATGTTTTTAATATTTTTGTTTAAATAAATTAGTTTTCTACTTTTGACTTTATTGATTGACCACCAACTTAGCTGTTTGCCCACCGACACTGAGCATATATACTCCAGCACATGGCGCAGGCACAATCACTTCCGCTGTGGTAGCAGCAGTGGTATAAATCATATGTCCTACTGCGTCAAAGACATAGATAGGTGTGCCTAACTCTACTCCGCTGATAGCGATGTTATTGCCTATGGCGTAAATGTTATAATCGGTTTGTGTATTGCCAATGCCTGTGCTTATCTGCGGTGCTTTGAAGCGACCATTGAGCACAAAGCGCCCTTTGGCAGTGCCTGCATCAGCACGGAAAGTGTAGTCATCCATGAGCAAGTCGGTGCGTTCGCCTGTCTCGTTATCTGCCAACCAGAGGTATTCAAGACGATTGAGGAACTTGTTCTCTCGCAGTGAGAAAGTCAGTTCTTGCGCTGATGGACTATAAACGACAAGGTCTATGCCGTTTTCTAATAGACTATCTGCCACACCTGCGAATGCCATGTCTCCATACGCGTGCGTGGTATAAAGGATTGCGCGCGAGGCAGTGAGGGACTGCTTAGCCATGTCTATTCCTGTCTTGTATGTCTGCTCAAAGCGTGTAGGGTGTACAAAGAGACTGGTCTCATCGCCCTCTCCGTAGGCGTCGAAGATATCGAGGTGTACCCACTCTGTCTCTGTGAGCGCTTCGGCTGCCGACTGCTTGCGCGGTGCTGGGGCTGCAAAAGTGAGATTTGCATCAAATGTGAGTGTGCCTTCTTTTGGACTTACTTGGCATGAGAATGGTATAGCAGGGGGAATGACAGTAGGTAGCTCCTGTCTGTACGAACCATTTTCATTAAGCCAACATACTTTGAAATCTGTTGCTGGGTCAATAATGGGCACATTTGCTCTACTGGTCAATGGTGATGTGATGATATTCCATCCGTTATGCTCTGCACCAATTGTTCCATCTGTATATTGCACGCTTACTTGTGTTTTTGCTTCAGAGAGGTTCACTGGGAAGTAGAACTCGCGGTAGTAGTTAGAATTAGAGAACATCTCATATCCCACGCCTGCGGTGATAACTCCTATGTTGTCGATGTTTTTTAACAAACTCCAGTTTGCTCCTTCGTTGCTAATACCATTTTGGGCGCGTGAAGACTCGCTATAGGACTTGAGTATCCATGCGGTGCCATATTTAGGTTGCGAACCGCCTAACTTGCCGGTGTTAGACATTTTTACATTAGCAAGTGGGCACTTAAGAGGCAATCCAAATTGGTAGTATTGCTCCGAATTGGGAGATATACGGCTGTAATAGACTTGTCCGCCATCTGTAAGTGCAATCGAGCCACCAGTTTCTATGGTCAGTACAGCAGCTTTGTAAGGCGTAGTGCGGAGTACTAATTTGCCTACGGTCAGCGTGCCGTTCACTTTTAGTTCTGCACCCGGTGCTACATATATTTCCTTTGCCGAAGCAGTACCTACGGTCAGTGTGCCGCTCTTGACAAAGACGATGCTGTTTTCGTCAGTGCCGCTCATTTCCGTATTGCTATCATATACAAATGGCACTTTGTAGATGTGGCGGCAAATAGGTTTACCATCCTTGTCTAATACCGCGATTGGTAATGAAGCTCCCGAAGTACCAGTATAAGGTATAACGAGTGTGCGGTCTGCTCGACGATATTTTTCTTTTCCTGCCTTGTCATCTTTTCCATATTCAGTGCCATTAATGGTATATGACCATCCGCTGGATGCCCAACCATTAGCATTGATGGTGAGGTTTGTACCATCTGCATCTACGATGTCTAATTCGGGACCATAAGTATACTGAGCGGTATGTATTACTTCTTGGTTTGTATCGCTGACTTCTGTACTCCATCCTATAAAAGTATATCCTTCGGGTAGTACATTATGTTCGTAGGCAGATGAATTGTTTGTTTGTGTACAGGTGTTGTTTATATTTAAAATTGTACCATCATGGTCTTTCCATATCTCCATCCATCCCCAGTGGTTATTTGCGTACTGAATAGTTGTTGATGCAGATACTCCTGCAGTAGCAAGATATTCTAAGTTAACACCTTCCTTATACCATTCGTTGTTTATCCAATTATCTCCATACCATTCTTTGCCATTATGCAACTGGGCAGAGGTGACCTGTTCTGGAGAACTCCATGTTAATTCATATGTAGTAATACCCCAGTTAGTTTGTGATGTATAGGTTTTTAATTGAGTAATAGTTGTAGCGTCAGGAGCATCTTTGGTGAATATTACTTTGCCAGTACCTGTTGAACATATGTTTGCGCCAGATTTTGATGTGTAAAGGGAACCACCAATTTTTAAAGTTCCATCTATACATAATTTAGCGTCTTGTATATTGTTTAATGTGCGTATAAATGCTTTCTTTGTTCCTGATGCAGATTCTTGATAAGAGGTTTCGTTTGCATATGGTAGTGGGAATAATTGCGGTCCTGTTTTTGATGGAAGCTTAAACGCGACCCATTCATCTTTGTCGAATACATAGATAGGGAAGTCTTCAAGATTGAGCGTGGCTCCTTTTGCAACGCTCACTTCAGATCCTGCACACAGCATAACAGCGGCTTTTGCAGTCATACTGCCACTCCTTATATTTAGTATCATGTTATTTGTGAATGGTAAATAATAATTTCCAGATTTTAAATCGACGTTCTGTCCAGTGATAGACAAATTAACATTTAGATTTACAAAGTCAACATCGCCATTCAGAGAATATTCAATTCTATCTGTTGACTCTTTGTAGTCGCGATTTAGGTAACCAGAAGATAATCTCAGCAAGCCTTTTCCGCTCGTTGTGGTTGATATGAAAGGTTGATTGTCAGAAAGTCCTTGTTGTTTTGACATATACACCCCCGTTGAAACCAAATTATAAGCACCACTGTAGAATGTTATAGGTACTTCTATGTTTTGTACATAATATTGATTTACAGGAAAGTATTTATAGTCATTATCTATTAGTTGTGTAGAAATACCCCCTCCCTTCCAATCAGTTAGTTGTAAACATTCATGTACAGTAGAACTTGAATTTGCAACAATCGTTCCCTCGCCAATTATTTCGCCTCTATCGTTTTTAACTCCGACTATATATCCCCAGCAATAAAGGTGAGAACCTTCATTGAGGGTTATAGAAGATCCAGCCGCCATTCGGATTTTTCCGTGTGCTCTTGGTGCTCCAACAGAAGGTCCCATGTTGCCAACTATATTTTGGTTGCCACCTACTTCTAGTCTACCGTCTACAATTATCTTTGCATCTGTTGCTAATGTTAAAGTACGGAAACAAGTAATGCTCCCATTTAGTATTCTTACAACTACATCATCAAGACTATAGTCATTATCATACGGCACTAACAATGCTACATTACTTGGGATGGTGTAATCACCAGCAGGGACAACGCCATCGTTTATCAATACGATTGTTCTTGTTTCGGTTTCACCACATGCATCAATGGCTGCATGTAAATCGTAGTAATGTTTGTTTGTTTCCTTTATCAGCCATATTGCTGTGTTTTCCGAAATAAACTTAGCGTATAATGTTGCATCCTCTTGAAAACTAAGTCCAGTTTCCTCTTTATAAGATATATAGTTTTCTGGGTCGTCTGTGTACCAACCAAAGAATTTATAGCCCGGAGCGGGGGTTGCTTTTAAATTGATAGTCCCTCCTGTTTTTATCTCTTGTTTGGCGTCCGTTATAGTACCCGAGATGGTATTACCTAAGTCATCTGAATAAGAATAGTCGTATTGACCATTGGAACTTGCTCCTAAGGTGATGTTTGCTACTTTTTGTTTTTCAAAAAACGCATAAAATTTTGTTTCGTAGGCTTTGTTGGCACTTGAATACTCGTTGTCTGTATTATAGGTATTAGATTCCATCTGCATTGTAAATTCACATGGATTGTCATTCGTGAAAATATCACTTTCATTACCCGTTGTGCTCCACCCTTTAAAGTTGTATCCTGCGCTAGGTTCAGCTTTCCATTTAAAAGTGTGCTTGTGGTTTTTATCTGTTCCGGTCGTTTTATCGCTCTCATTGCAATGCCATTCTATTGATACACTTGCACCCTCAGTCGCCAATGAAGTTGGATTCTGATTTGTAGATCTAATGAAGCCTCCATCTGAAGTGTCGTCACCATCGGCTAAAGAGACAGTACCATTACCCATAGTAACAGCTGTGGCTTTAAAATAATCTAATTCTGAGGTGCCGCTACAACCCGGAATTTGGCCAGTTGCGTGTCCTCTTCTTGGTCCAGTGACATAGGTGGAGTCATTGGGATTGCCTACATTCTCGCCTTCTTCGGCTGGGGTGAAGGACATACCTATCGTGCAGAATACTGCCAATAGCAAAGCAGCAGATAACACTGCTAACTTAGTTGTATTTAAAAACAATATCTTCTTCATAATCGTACTATTTTTCGTGTTATATATAGTTGTCAGATTGTTTCTTTGTTCTCTAATAATTGCTTCACTTCTCTATCGAAGTCCGATTCGATGAGTTGTGTCTTATTGAATATCTCATATTCCTGTCCCGCTTTCTCTTCCGCCTGCGCCTTGGATACGCGCCCTTTATTCGGTAGTATCTTGAATTTACGGAATTCCAAGAATTCATTAACACTATTGGCAAACTGCTGCATCGTAAAGGTATTCTCCTCCTCTATCAAATCCTCAATATAATCAAAGAATCCCGCTACTGCACGCTCCAAACGCCGAATCTGCTGTTCGTCCAAGTAATTCTTCGCAATCGTTACATCCGACTTCAAAATGCGTCCATCCGGGGAATTCTTCCAAGTCGTTAACCCCATATGTGGTTTCGTATGATCAGCCGCGTCATATACAATCTCCGCAGCCGTCTTACCCGTAATCGCATAATGGAACTTATTCTGTATCATTGCATAGAAATCGCGCGTCGTCTGCACATCTCTGTCGTAATCAATACTACATTCCGCGTAGATGTCCGTAATCTGTTGCCATATACGGCGTTCTGAAGCACGAATGGAGCGCACACGCTCCAATAACTCACGGAAGTAATCCTGACCAAATGCCGCTTTGCCTTGCTTCAACCGATCGTCATCCAGCACAAAACCCTTACGGATATACTCGTTCAGCACCTTCGTCGCCCACTGGCGGAAACGGGTAGCCTGCACAGAGTTTACACGGTAACCGACAGAGATGATCGCATCAAGGTTGTAAAAAAGAGTTTTACGCGTTACTTGCCGAGCTCCTTCTGTTTGAACTACCGAGATTTTCTCGGAAGTTGCCTCTTCTTGCAATTCTCCGGCCTCGTATATATTCTTTAAATGTAGACTTATATTATCCGATGTACACCCAAACAACTCCGACATAGCTTTCTGCGTCATCCAGAGAGTTTCCTCCCGGACGACTACTTGCACCTTCTCCGAATGCTCGGGAGTGTTGTATAATATGAATGCTATGTCTTTTGGCATCGCGTTTTTATCTTATTTATCTTCTTTGTTAAAAGGCAATTCGTCTTTAGGCGAGATGTGGTCAATGGCTTTCTCGTTACTGATGACCGAGCGACCAAGACGCTGCTCTATATCTGCGCGAGCATTGCGCGCTACTTCTGCTCCGTCTTTTGCTACATGAGCAGCCTCTACTATTCCTTCTGGATTGCGCTCTTTGCTTAGGTCAGTAGCCGTTTGTTCGGCTAAGGCATTAAGTAGCAATTCCATGTTAGTCATGTTATCGCGGAGGTTCTGACTGGTTAGTCCCTTATGCTCCTTGTACTCGCGCGTAGTCATACCGCTCCAAATCTTACTCATTAGGTCAGTCAGCACCGCATAGTCAGCCTCGTTTTCTATACCACTGCGTTTCCATTCGTCCGTTAGACCCTTGCGAATCTCAATAGTCTTGATGCGCTGATTGATCCAACTCTCTGAATAACCCAAACGACGATAGTCCTTAACGGCTTGCTCTATGCTGCGCTCTGGGTCTTGTAACTGATAGAAGCGCTCACTTCCCACTTGTGCTAACCATCGCTTGATTGGCTCTGCTTTCTTGGACGGGATAGATTGTATGATGCGCAAAATGCCCTCTAAATCAGCCACATCGGTTTCTCTTCTTTTCCCATCGCTTGCTATGAGTTTCAACTGGTTACAAATTGTAACCGGTTCGGCTCCCTCCTTTATAAGACGATGTTTGAGCACCTTCCAATAATTACGAGCTAGTTGGTAATCACCATTCTCAGTTAGCACACTTACCACATCCACTACAGAAAAATAATACTTCTCCTGCTTATCATCCCATACAACACGGATTTTCGTGCCGTCAAATAGTTTTATCAAGTCGTGTGTGGCCATGTTGTTTTGGTTGGTTAAAAAGTACTCAATATTCCACTTTCTTTGTGGTGTGTGAAATGTTGCTCAAGGCTTGTTTTATCGCGTATGAGCGCATATCTCCGTGTGTGCGCAGTTTGAGACTAAAACGCCCCTCGCGCCCTTTTCGGGGGGGGGGGTAGATTTAGAATCTTCGCGTTAAATTACTGCGCAAAGGTACAACTTTTCTTTTAATCGTACAAGTATTTTTTGTAAAAAATTACTTTTTGTAAATCGTATATGGCAAAATGGTGAAAAAGTTGTGTTTTTTTGTTGAGATGCGCGATTGTTGAATTTGATTGACAAAAATAAAGAAAATAAATTAAAAATAAAGAAAACATTTTTTAGGTAAATAAACCTAGATACATCCCTCTGGTCGCATTAGTGCATTTTCGGATGTAGCGAAATCTATTTAATCAAAAACTCAGCGATTGTAGTCTTTTGTGTATTAGCACAACTGTGCTTTTGAGTTGCATCCTCAACGGCTACCCTTAAAAGTACACTTTACGGTAGTCCTTGCGGCTACACCTCACCTCCACAGGAGGTAAAATCCTAAAAGCCTACTCTCGCTTTACAAAAACACGCTTCGCTCACAAAAAAGCGCTACGCTTCAAAAACAGCAACATTGCTTAATTGTAAATTCTCAACCGTCAGCAATAAACAGAGATGAAATTATTTATCATTTACCATTTACGATGTACGATGTGCAGAGTAGTGAGTATAGAGTAGTGAGTAGTGATAATGATTAGTCTAATCCAGATATGTCTAATTTGTATATGGTAGGACTGGTTGTTTGATGCTTCTTTATAAACATCGTCATATATATAGGCATGTATGTAATATTTCCTTTTACTGTTAAATTGTCATGGCATAGTACAATTGCTTGGTCTATATGAAACTCATTGCAAGATAAACACTTGTCCAATGCATTGTGACGTTGATAAGTCTTGCCTGATTTGACTTCGATAGCCAATATATTATTTGCTTGCTCTACTAAGAAATCCAATTCTCCGTACTTCTTGCTATTGTAGTAATATAGGGCATGGTGGTTAGCATTTAATTCTTGCGCTACATAATTTTCGTATATTGCGCCAAAATTCATTGTACTTTCTCCATTGAGTATGTCTAATTGGATACCATCTGCATACTGGCATGCTAATAACCCAACATCATTCTGAAATAGTTTGAAGAGATTGCGTTGTTTATTGAGTATTAAAGGGGTGCATGGTGCTTCTATATTATAAACGGGTAAAGCAACTCCTGCATCGCTCAGCCAAATAAAATCATTCTCGCTGCGTGAGAACTTTATATTCTGATTGACATCTTTAAGTATAAAACGCTTGTTTTGAGCATTGAGTTCACTTGGTATGATGTCAAAGATGTCTTGTATGTATAGTTTGCGTCTTTCGTTATATTGAGCAATGTCTTTTTTGTATAGTTGCAAAATATCATGTTGTACGCTCATTACTTGTTGTATATTATTGCTGTCTATATATGCCTGTATGGCAGCAGGCATACCTCCAACGATAAGATAAAGATTAAATAGTTGCATCATTTTTATATGCACTATGTCGTCTATCGGTACATGGTTGTCCCATGAGTTTTTGAGAGAATTGATGGTTGTGTCGCCAACGCCAATTGCTCGAATGAATTCTTCAAAAGTGAGAGGGTGTACTTTGATTTCAGACATGTACCCGACAGGGATGCTGCGAATGTCTTTTAATTGAATCCCAAGCAAACTGCCGCTCAACGCATACTTGTATTCGGCAGAGTCAACAAGAAATTTTATCCATGTAAGAATATCAGGATAAACCTGCACTTCGTCAAAGAAAATGAGTGTTTCGCCTTTTATTAATGGCTTTTGAGTAAAAGCAGATATGCGCAATAAAAGATCGGAAGCTGAAGTGGCATTCTTGAATATCTGTACTGCTTGCGGTTGCTCTATAAAATTTATCTCCACAAAAGAAGTGTAATTGCTCGTGCCATACTTGCGTATAGCATAACTTTTGCCTACTTGTCTAGCCCCTGTCAATAAAAGGGCATTATTTGATTGCTTGTAGTGCTCTTTGATTTGTGAGTCTAATTCTCTGATTATCATACGATTAAATGCTTGTTTGCCCTCTTTTGTTTGAGGTTTATGTATTGTATTGTCCTCTTTTTCTTGAATTTTGGGTGTTGTTTTGTCCTCTTTTTCGGTGCAAAGGTACTGCTTTTTTTTGAAATATGCAAATGATTTTTAATATTGAGTTTTAAAACCAACAAAAAATAGATTTTTTTTATCAACTACCGAGTTCTGAGTGTAGATAGTCTAATTAGATGAAATAGGAGTAAGGAGGAGGTGATAGTCTCGTGATAGTCTCGTAATTGAGTCGTAAAACAACCCGTACTTTTTACAAAAAAAACACGGAATTGGGTGGGGTAGTGGGTTAAAATGCTAAGAATAGGTTGCAAAATGAACTTTTTTGCATCTTTTTTATAAAAAAGTTTGGTCATGTCAGAAAAAAGTAGTATCTTTGCAAGCTTTTTCGCGTGAACGGGTTCTCTCGCACACATGTATATATAGAAAGAACTGGTGCAGGAGCGAGCGAAACGCGAGAAAGAGGAACAAGTTAAATCAAATTATTAATCAACAAAAAAAGTTACAATGCCTACAATTCAACAATTAGTTAGAAAAGGAAGAGCAGTACTGGAGGATAAGAGTAAGAGCCCAGCGCTCGATAGCTGTCCTCAGCGTCGTGGTGTTTGTGTACGCGTTTATACAACTACCCCTAAGAAACCTAACTCCGCAATGCGTAAGGTTGCCCGTGTGCGCCTGACCAACACCAAAGAAGTGAACGCATACATTCCAGGAGAAGGACACAACTTGCAAGAGCACAGCATCGTGATGGTGCGTGGTGGTCGTGTAAAAGACCTCCCAGGTGTTCGTTATCACATCGTTCGTGGTACATTGGATACCGCTGGTGTGGCTAACCGTTTGCAACGCCGCTCTAAATACGGAGCTAAGCGTCCAAAAGCTAAAAAGTAATTATACTGTTCTAACTTGAATTAACTAACATGTTCCATACTTGGGACGATTAACAAATGGGTTGATGGTTGAGTAAGAGAGTGGAGGGGAAGTTTTAGAATTTTGAATTTTGAATTTAGAATTATGAATTTTGAATTTTTAATTTAGAATTTGACTGAAGCTCGCTGAAGAGACAGACAACCGACAAAAAATTATTTAAAACAATGAGAAAAGCAAAACCACAAAAACGAGTGATCCTTCCGGATCCAGTTTATGGCGAAGTGATGGTGGCTAAGTTTGTAAACCACCTGATGCTGGACGGTAAGAAGAATACTGCATATGGTGTGTTCTATACCGCACTGGGCGTAGTTGACCAGAAGATGAAGCAAGATGATAAGACATCTTTGGATATCTGGAAACAAGCTCTTGATAACATTACTCCTCTTGTGGAGGTTAAGTCTAAGCGTATCGGTGGTGCTACCTTCCAGGTTCCTACTGAGATTCGTGCAGACCGCAAAGAGTCTATTGCTATGAAGAATATGATTCTATTCGCACGCAAGCGCGGTGGTCGTTCAATGGCAGAGAAGCTTGCTGCTGAGATTATGGATGCATTTAACAACCAAGGTGGTGCCTTCAAACGTAAAGAGGATATGCACCGCATGGCAGAGGCTAACCGTGCATTCGCACACTTCCGTTTCTAATCAATCGCTTAGCTAACGAATAGATTTAGAGAGCGAAATAAACGGTCAAAAATTCAAAAAAGAAAAAGCAATGGCAAAACATGATTTAAAATTAAACCGTAACATCGGTATTATGGCTCACATCGATGCTGGTAAGACAACCACTTCGGAGCGTATCCTGTTCTATACCGGTCTGACTCACAAAATTGGTGAGGTGCACGATGGTGCTGCTACAATGGACTGGATGGTTCAGGAGCAAGAGCGTGGTATTACTATCACCTCTGCTGCTACCACTACTTACTGGAACTATGCGGGCAATAAGTATAAAATCAACCTGATTGACACTCCGGGTCACGTGGACTTTACTGTAGAGGTAGAGCGTTCGCTCCGTATCTTGGATGGTGCTGTGATGGCATTGTGCTCAGTAGGTGGTGTGCAACCACAGTCTGAGACGGTATGGCGTCAGGCTGATAAGTATAATGTACCTCGTATCTGCTATGTGAATAAGATGGACCGCTCTGGTGCAAACTTCTTCGATGTAGTTCGTCAGATTAAGGAGGTACTTGGTGCTACTCCTTGTCCTATCCAAATTCCAATCGGTGCAGAAGAGACTTTCAAGGGTGTGGTTGACCTCGTTAAGATGAAAGCTATCGTATGGCACGATGAGACAATGGGTGCTCAGTATGTAGAGGAGGAAATTCCTGCTAACTTGCAAGCTGAGGCAGAGGAATGGCGCGATAAAATGCTCGAGACTATCTCTGAGTTTGATGATGCGCTGATGGAGAAATATTTTGATGATCCATCTACTATCACTGAGGATGAGATTCGCGTAGCTATTCGCAAGGGTACACTCTCAATGAAGATGTTCCCAGTGATCTGCGGTTCTTCATTCAAGAATAAAGGTGTACAAACAATGTTGGATGCAGTATGCTCATACTTGCCTTCACCAGTTGATACTGAGGTAATCGATGGTACTAACCCTTCTACCGAAGAGGCAGAGACCCGTATTCCAAGTGAGACTGAACCATTGTGCGCATTAGCATTTAAGATTGCTACTGACCCATATGTAGGTCGTTTGTGCTACTTCCGTGTGTACTCAGGTCACCTCGATGCAGGTTCATATGTATATAACCCACGTTCTGGTAAGAAAGAGCGTATCAGCCGTATCTTCCAGATGCACTCCAATCACCAAAATCCAGTGGATACAATCCTCGCAGGTGATATAGGCGCGGGCGTAGGATTTAAGGATATACGCACGGGCGATACTCTTTGCGATGAGAATAAGCCAATCGTATTGGAGTCTATCGAGTTCCCAGCACCTGTGATTGGTATCTCTGTAGAGCCTAAGAGCCAAGCTGACCTTGATAAGTTAGGCGTTGGATTGGCTAAGTTGGCTGAAGAGGATCCAACCTTCACCGTTAAGACCGATGAGCAAACAGGTCAGACTGTTATCTCTGGTATGGGTGAGTTGCACTTGGAGATTATTATCGACCGTCTCAAGCGTGAGTTCAAGGTTGAGTGTAACCAAGGTCGTCCACAGGTGGCTTACCGCGAGGCAATCTCTGCTCCAGTAGAGTTGCGCGAGGTATATAAGAAGCAATCAGGTGGTCGTGGTAAGTTTGCTGATATCATCGTTCGCGTTGAGCCAGCAGATGTAGATTTCCCAGGTGGCTTACAGTTTGAGGATATCGTTAAGGGTGGTAATGTGCCTAAGGAGTATATCCCATCTGTACAGAAAGGTTTCGAGGCTGCTATGAAGAATGGTGTGCTCGCTGGATATCCACTTGATAGCTTGAAGGTGACTTTGATGGATGGTAGCTTCCACCCAGTGGACTCTGACCAATTGTCATTCGAGATTGCAGCACAAATGGCATTCAAGAATGCATGTGCTAAGGCAAAACCAGTTCTTATGGAGCCAATCATGAAGGTAGAGGTTGTTACTCCAGAAGAGTCAATGGGTGATGTAATCGGTGACTTGAATAAGCGTCGTGGCCAAGTAGAGGGTATGGATAGCTCTCGCACAGGTGCACGTATCGTGAAAGCGAAAGTGCCATTGTCAGAGATGTTTGGTTATGTAACCGCACTCCGTACAATCACCTCTGGTCGTGCAACAAGTTCTATGGAGTTCTCTCACTACGAGGCAGTATCAAGCAGCATTGCTAAGACTGTGCTTACAGAAGTGGGTGGTCGCGTAGATCTCGTATAAGAAATAATGAACGCCTGTGTGCGCAAGTGTGCGCACACGGACGCGTTCAATAAAAATAAATAACAATTAACCCTGCGGGGCGTGGGTCATCTAAGCAAATGACTCTTTAGGTTATCTGCGCTCTGCGAAATACTAACAAAATAAAAACTATTAATTATTATGAGTCAAAAAATCCGTATCAAACTGAAGTCTTTCGACCACAACTTGGTTGATAAGTCTGCAGAGAAGATCGTGAAGACTGTAAAGGCAACCGGCGCTATGGTAAGCGGTCCAATTCCATTACCAACTCACAAGCGCATCTTTACTGTTAACCGTTCAACTTTCGTAAACAAGAAGAGCCGCGAGCAATTCGAATTAGCAAGCTACAAGCGTCTCATCGACATTTACAACAGCAATAACAAGACCGTTGAGGCTCTTATGAAATTAGAGTTGGCTTCGGGAGTTGAAGTAGAGATCAAAGTTTGATTTATTTATCCAAACGCTTCCCTCGGAAAGTGCGATGCAAAAAGTAATTCTATTTAGGGTGAATGGTATTGCAGCCCCGCGGGCGAGAGCGTAAATTAACAACAATTATTAACAATAATCAACAAAGCAAACATGCCAGGATTATTAGGAAAAAAGATCGGAATGACATCGGTCTTTGGTGCCGACGGAAAGAATGTACCGTGCACCGTTATTGAGGCAGGCCCTTGCGTTGTAACGCAGTTGAAGACTATCGAGAAAGATGGTTACCAAGCTGCTCAGATTGGCTTCATGAAGAAAAGCGAGAAGCACACCAACAAAGCAGAGGCAGGTCATTTTAAGGCGGCAGGCGTAGAGCCAATGCGCCATTTAGCAGAGTTTGACTACGAAGGTGAATTGACACTTGGTCAGACTATCACCGCAGCAGACCTCTTCGAAGAGGGAATGTATGTAGATGTGATTGGTACCAGCAAGGGTCACGGATTCCAAGGTGTAGTTAAGCGTCATGGTTTCGGAGGTGTGGGTCAACGCACTCACGGTCAGGACGACCGCTTGCGCGCTCCAGGTTCAGTAGGAGCTTGTGCATACCCAGCACGCGTGTTCCCAGGTACTCGCATGGCGGGTCAAATGGGTGGCGACCGTGTTACGGTACAAAACCTCGTGGTACTGAAAGTTATTCCTGAGTACAACTTGATCATGGTCAAGGGTTCTGTACCAGGTGCAAAAAATTCAATCGTAATTATCAACAAGTAATTAGTTATGGAACTTAGTATTCTAAACATGACCGGTAAAGAGACCGGCAAGAAGATTGCTCTCAATGATGCAATTTTCGGTATCGAGCCTAACGACCATGCTATTTATTTGGACGTTAAGCAATTCTTGGCAGCACAACGCCAAGGAACAGCAAAGGCAAAAGAGCGTAGTGAGAATGCTCACTCTACTCGCAAGTTAGGTCGTCAGAAAGGTGGCGGCGGTGCTCGTCCAGGTGATTTGAAGTCTCCTGTACGCGTAGGTGGTGGTACAATCTTTGGTCCACAACCGCGTGACTATGATTTCAAGTTGAATCGCAAGGTTAAGCAATTGGCTCGCAAGTCAGCATTATCGCTTCGCGCAAAACAAAATGAGTTACTCGTATTGGATACACTCGCATTCGATGCACCAAAGACCAAGGCTATGGTTGAGGTTATCAATAATCTCCAAGTAGCAGGTAAGAAGGTATTATTCATTGTAGATGATGCAAATATCAATGCTCGCAAGTCTGCAGCGAATATTCAACGCGTGAATGTAGTGAATGTAAACGAGTTGAACACCTATACAATCATGAACTCGAATGCAATCGTATTTACTGAGTCTTCAGTAGCAACTCTCGAGGCAACTTTAAAATAAGGAGGTAAATTATGGCAATTATTATCAAACCAATAGTGACAGAGAAGATGACTGCCGCTGGCGAGAAGCTTAATCGTTATGGCTTCCAAGTTGCTCGTACTGCAAACAAAATCGAGATTAAGAAAGCAGTAGAGGAAATGTATAATGTTCAGGTAACCGATGTAAATACTCTTATTCGTGCTCCAAAGACCAAACAACGCTACACCAAGAGTGGATTGTTGAGAGGTGCTCAGAAAGCATATAAGAAAGCAATCGTTACCTTGAAAGATGGTGAAACAATTGATTTTTATAGCAATATCTAACAATGGCTGTACGTAAATTTAAGCCCGTAACACCAGGGCAGAGACACAAAGTTATAGGCGCGTTTGAGACAATTACCGCAAGCGCACCTGAGAAATCACTTGTGTTTGGTAAGCACAAAACCGGTGGTCGTAACAATGTAGGTAAAATGACTATGCGTTACATCGGTGGTGGTCACAAACAGAAGTATCGCGTAATTGACTTTAAGCGCAATAAAGATGGTGTACCCGCAGTAGTTAAAACGATTGAGTACGATCCAAACCGTTCGGCTCGCATCGCACTCTTATTCTATGCTGACGGAGAGAAGCGCTATATTCTTGCTCCTAATGGCTTGCAAGTAGGTCAGACTGTAATGTCGGGCACAACAGCTGCCCCAGAGATTGGAAATGCATTGCCAATGTCAATCATTCCACTCGGAACTCTTATTCACAACATCGAGCTTCGTCCAGGACAAGGTGCTTGCATGGTTCGCTCAGCAGGTACATTTGCTCAGTTATCAAGCCGCGAGGACAAGTACGCAATCATCAAACTTCCTTCAGGAGAGTTGCGTAAAGTATTAGCAGCATGTAAGGCGACAGTAGGTGTGGTAGGTAACTCTGATCACGCTTTGGAGAAATCAGGTAAGGCAGGTCGTAGCCGTTGGCTCGGTCGTCGTCCACGCAACCGTGGTGTAGTAATGAACCCAGTTGATCACCCAATGGGTGGTGGTGAAGGTCGTCAATCAGGAGGCCATCCACGTAGCCGCAAGGGTCTATTGGCTAAGGGTTACAAGACTCGTGCTCCAAAGAACCAGAGCAATCAATACATTATAGAAAGACGTAAAAAATAACCTTATAAAGTCATAACATTATGAGTCGTTCATTGAAAAAAGGACCATTTATCAACGTTAAGTTGGAAGACAAAGTTTTGGCTATGAATGAGTCTGGCAAGAAAGAAGTTGTCAAGACATGGAGCCGTGCTTCTATGATCTCCCCTGACTTTGTAGGTCACACAATTGCAGTTCACAATGGTAATAAATTCATTCCTGTTTATGTAACAGAGAATATGGTAGGTCACAAATTAGGTGAGTTCGCTCCAACCCGTACCTTCCGTGGTCACTCTGGTAACGGAAAGAAGTAATCCATTGAAATCAACATTAATTATTAAAAACTCAAGATTAAAATGGGTGCAAGAAAACATAACAGCGCTGAAGCAATGAAGGCCGCTCGCAAAGAGCAGTATTTTGCTAAAGCTAATAATGTTCCTACCAGTCCTCGCAAAATGCGTCTCGTAGCAGACATGGTGCGTGGTATGGAAGTGAACCGTGCGTTGGGTGCATTGCATTTCTCTACTCGTGAAGCAAGCCGCACTCTCGAAAAGCTCCTGAAATCTGCTATCGCTAACTGGGAAGTAAAGACCGGTAAGAAAGCAGAAACAGAAACTCTCTATGTAACACAAATTATGGTAGATGGCGCTATGTCAATCAAGCGCATGCTTCCTGCTCCTCAAGGACGCGCGTATCGTATTCGCAAGCGCAGCAACCATGTTACAATATTTGTAGATACTAAAAATACTAACGCTCAAAAGTAATTAACCATGGGACAAAAAATTAATCCTATAGCCAACCGTCTTGGTATTGTTCGCGGTTGGGACTCCAACTGGTATGGAGGGAAGAATTACGGAGATACGCTTCTTGAGGACAGCAAGATCCGCGAGTACCTCAACGCTCGTCTCGCAGAGGCTAGTATTTCCCGTATCGTAATTGAAAGAACTCTGAAACTTGTTACTGTTACTATCTGCACCGCTCGCCCCGGTTATATTATCGGAAAAGGTGGAGAAGAGGTGGACAAATTGAAGAAGGAACTCCAAAAAATCACTAAACAAGATGTGCAAATCAACATCTACGAGGTGAAGCGCCCTGAATTGGATGCAACTATCGTAGCTAACAAGATTGCTCGTCAGTTAGAAGGTAAAATCGCTTACCGTCGTGCCGTTAAGATGGCTATTCAATCTACTATGCGCATTGGCGCTGAGGGTATCAAAATTCAGGTATCTGGTCGTTTGAATGGTGCAGAAATGGCTCGTAAGGAGATGTACAAAGAGGGTCGTACCCCACTTCATACACTCCGTGCAGACATCGATTACTGCCATGTAGGTGCTATCACCAAAGTAGGTGTTATCGGTGTAAAGGTATGGATTTGCCGTGGAGAAGTTTATGGTAAGAAGGACCTCGCTCCTAATTTCTCGCAAAAGCAAGAAAACGGTCGTGGTGGCATGGATCGCCGCAATGGTCGTGATGAGCGCAAAGGTAACTTCCGCCGCAACAAAAAACAATAATGTTTAACCGATTTGTAGATTAGAAACAGTTATGTTACAACCTAAGAAAACAAAATTCCGCCGTTGCCAAAAAGGCCGCATCAAAGGCTTTGCACATCGTGGTGCAGAATTGGTATTCGGTTCGTTCGGTATCAAGAGTATGGGTACCGTATGGTTGACCGGTCGTCAAATCGAGGCTGCCCGTATCGCCGTTACCCGTTATATGCAACGTCAAGGTCAAGTTTGGATCCGCGTATTCCCGGATAAACCAATCACCAAGAAGCCATTGGATGTTCGTATGGGTAAGGGTAAAGGTGCTCCCGAAGGATTCGTAGTACCATTGGAACCCGGTCGTATTATTTTTGAGATAGAAGGTGTAAGCTACGAAGTAGCAAAAGAAGCATTACGCCTCGCTGCTCAAAAGTTACCAATAACCACTAAATTTGTCGTAAGACGCGATTACGACGCAACCCAAAATGTTTAATCAGGATTATGAAAACAGTTGAAATCAAGGAATTAACAACCGCTGAGATCCAAGAGCGTTTGGCTGCTGAGAAAGAAGCACTCGTTCGTCTCAAGTTAAATCACAGTATTTCTCCTCTCGACAATCCGTTGCAGATTAAGGATGCGCGTAAGAATATCGCTCGCCTTGCAACAGAGTTGCGTGCACGAGAAATTAACAAGTAAAAAACGACAATTGAAATGGAAAGAAATTTAAGAAAAGAACGCGTGGGCGTAGTCGTTTCCAATAAAATGGAGAAGACCATCGTGGTTGCCGTTAAATGGAAAGAGAAACACCCCATCTATGGCAAGTTTGTCAATAAAACTCGCAAGTTCCATGTTCATGATGAGCAAAATGAGTGCGGAATAGGTGATACCGTTCGCATCATGGAGACTCGTCCATTGAGCAAGACAGTGCGTTGGCGTTTAACTCAAATTATCGAAAGGGCAAAGTAATATGGTACAACAAGAATCTCGTCTCATCGTATGTGACAACAGTGGTGCAAAGCAAGCACTGTGCATCCGCGTTCTTGGTGGTACCAAGAAGCGTTACGCAAGCCTGGGTGATACTATCGTAGTAGCTGTAAAAGGCGTAATCCCATCAAGTGATATCAAGGATGGTACTGTAACTCGTGCTATCGTTGTTCGCACCAAGAAGGAAGTACGTCGTCCAGATGGCTCATATATCCGCTTTGATGACAATGCATGTGTATTGGTTAACAATGCAGGTGAATTGCGCGGAAGCCGTATTTTTGGACCGGTAGCTCGTGAGTTGCGTCAAACAAACATGAAAATTATTTCTTTGGCACCTGAAGTGCTCTAATCATCTAAACTGTTACAGTAATGGCAAAATTACATATCAAAAAGGGTGATACCGTTTATGTAAACGCAGGCGCTTCAAAGGGTCAAACCGGCCGTGTGCTGGAGGTGCTCGTTGAGAAGCAGCGTGCTATCGTAGAAGGTGTTAATATGGTATCTAAGAGTACCAAACCCAACGCTAAAAATCCACAAGGTGGAATAGTTAAAAAGGAAGCTCCAATCCATATTTCTAACCTCAACCCAGTTGAGAATGGAAAGCCAGTACGCGTAGGACGCGTAGAGAAGGAAGGGAAGCTCGTTCGTGTATCTAAAAAAACTGGTAAGGAGATCTAATTATGAATACAGCAAGTCTAAAGCAAGATTATCAGGAGCGTATCGTTCCTATCTTGATGAAGGAGTTCAACTACACTACAGTAATGCAGTGTCCTAAGCTCCAGAAGATCGTCCTCAATCAGGGATTAGGTGAGGCAGTAGCTGATAAGAAGATTATCGAGGTTGCTCTCAAAGAAATGACAGCAATCACAGGTCAGAAAGCAGTTGCTACTCTCTCTACAAAAGATATAGCAGGATTCAAGGTTCGTAAGAATATGCCAATCGGTGTACGCGTAACCTTGCGTGGACAACAAATGTACGAGTTCTTAGAGCGACTCGTGCGTGTTGCTCTTCCACGTATTCGCGACTTCAAAGGAATCAATAATAAACTCGATGGTAGAGGTAACTATACCCTTGGTATCACCGAGCAAATTATCTTCCCTGAAATTAACATTGATAACATTACCAAACTGCTGGGTATGAATATTACATTCGTTACTACAGCGAAAACCGATGAGGAGGGTTTTGCGCTCCTTCGTGAGTTTGGTTTACCATTCAAAAAGTAATTCAGACTATGGCAAAAGAATCAATGAAAGCCCGCGAGGTAAAGCGTGCAAAATTAGTGGCTAAATATGCAGCTAAGCGTGCACAATTACTCGCTGATGGCGATTACATAGGCCTCCAGAGCCTTCCAAAGAACGCAAGTCCTGTTCGTTTGCACAATCGTTGCAAAGTGACTGGTCGTCCAAAAGGATACATGCGCGCATTCGGACTCAGCCGTATTCAATTCAGAGAGATGGCTTCTAAAGGCTTGATCCCTGGCGTGAAGAAAGCTAGTTGGTAAAAAAAAGAAAAGTTGTCAGTAATCAGTGATCGGTAGTCAGTAATCGGTCATAAGGGCAGAGGACTGAATACTGAAAACTGATAACTGAGCACTTATAGTTAACATTATTAAATATTGTCCCGATAGGCGGGATTAATTTAAAAGAAACAATTTATGACAGATCCAATCGCAGATTATCTGACTCGACTCAGAAATGCAATCAAAGCTGGTCACAAAGTAGTTGAGATTCCAGCTTCGAATCTGAAGAAAGAGATCACTCGCATCTTGTTCGAAAAGGGTTATATCCTTTCTTACAAGTTCGTTGAGGATGGTCCACAGGGCACTATTAAAGTAGCTCTTAAGTACGATCCAGTTAACAAAGTTAACGCGATCAAGTGTTTGAAACGAGTATCGACTCCAGGTCTTCGTAAGTATGTAGGTTATCGTGAGATGCCACGCGTACTCAACGGCTTAGGTATCGCTATCCTTTCTACCTCTAAGGGTGTGATGACAAATAAGGAAGCTTTACCACAGCAACTTGGTGGCGAAGTATTGTGCTATGTTTATTAATAAAAGGAGGATTAAACTATGTCAAGAATTGGAAAACTTCCTATTACTATCCCAGCAGGCGTAACAGTGACTGTTAGCCCTGAGAATGTAGTGACCGTAAAAGGTCCAAAGGGCGAGCTTACCCAAGCTGTTGATCCTCTGATTTCTGTAAATGTAGAGGGTAATGTATGCACTGTAACTCGTCCAAATGACGAGAAAGAGGCTCGTTCAAAACACGGCTTATACCGTGCCTTGATTAATAATATGGTTGTAGGATGTAGCGAAGGCTACAAGAAGGTATTGGAACTCGTAGGTGTTGGTTACCGTGTAGAGTTGGCTCAACCACAAGTTCTTAACTTCTCTCTTGGTTATACTCACCCAATCTATTTAGGTATTCCTAGCGAGGTGAAGGTAGAGACCAAATCCGAGCGTAATGCCAATCCATTAGTTATCTTGGAGAGCGCAGACAAACAACTCATTGGCCAAATTTGTGCTAAGATTCGTTCGTTCCGCAAGCCAGAGCCATACAAAGGTAAAGGTATTAAGTTCCAAGGTGAAATCGTTCGTCGTAAAGCTGGTAAGTCGGCTGGTAAATAATAGAAAGGAAACAAGATTATGATTAAGAAAATCGCACGTCGCCTTAAGATTAAGGCATCTATCCGTACGAAAGTATCGGGTACCGCAGAGCGTCCACGTCTGACTGTGTTCCGTTCTAACAGCCAGATTTATGCGCAGGTTATCGATGACTTGAAGGGTGCAACACTTGCAAGCGCATCTTCATTAGCCATCAAGGACAAAATGACAAAGTCTGAGAAAGCAGCTGAGGTAGGTAAACTCATCGCAGCAGCTGCTCAAAAAGCAGGCGTAACAGAAGTAGTATTTGACCGTAACGGATATTTGTATCACGGTCGTGTTAAATCATTAGCAGATGCTGCTCGTGAAGCAGGTCTCAAATTCTAATAACAAACGATTATGCAAAGAGTAAAAACAACACAAGACCTTGAGCTCAAGGAGCGTTTGGTCGCTGTTAACCGAGTAACTAAAGTTACCAAGGGTGGACGTACTTTCACTTTCGCAGCCATCGTTGTTGTAGGAAATGAAAACGGAATCGTAGGATACGGTTTGGGTAAGGCAGGTGAAGTGGCAGCTGCGATGCAGAAAGCTACTGAGGCTGCGAAGAAGAACCTTATCAAAGTTCCTGTATTGAAGGGAACAATTCCTCACGAGCAATTCGCTAAGTTCGGTGGTTCACAAGTGTATATCCAACCAGCTACGCACGGTACAGGAATCAAGGCCGGTGGTGCTATGCGTGCCGTATTGGAGTCAGCAGGTGTACATGATGTCTTAGCTAAGTCTAAAGGTTCATCTAACCCACACAACCTTGTAAAGGCTACTATTTTAGCTTTGGCAGAGTTGCGTGATGCGAACACTGTAGCACAAAATCGTGGCGTAAGTTTATCTACTGTATTTAATGGTTAATCTAAATTCTGCAAAACATTATGGCAAAAATTAAGATTCAGCAAGTACGCAGCGTTATAGGCTGCCCACAGGTGCAGAAAGATACTATGGTCGCACTTGGTTTCCGCAAGATGAATATGATTGTGGAGCATGAGGCTACTCCATCAATACTTGGTATGGTAGAGAAGGTAAAGCACCTTGTTAAAGTTATTGACTAATAAAAAGTAAATTAAATCATGGAATTGAATAATTTAACCCCAGCAGCCGGCTCTGTTAAGACAGGTAAGCGAGTAGGCCGTGGACCAGGATCAGGTTTAGGTGGTACATCTACCCGTGGTCACAAAGGTGCTAAATCTCGTTCTGGTTACAGCAAGAAAATCGGTTTCGAAGGTGGACAGATGCCTATGCAGCGCCGTCTTCCTAAGTTTGGTTTTAAGAATATCAACCGTGTAGAGTACAAGGCTATCAACCTTTCAACTCTCCAACAGTTAGCAGAAGCTAAGAAATTGGAGAAGATTGGCTTGATCGAATTGCACGAGGCAGGTTTTATCTCAAAAACACAATTAGTGAAGATTCTTGGTAATGGTACTTTGACGCTGAAGTTGGATGTAGAAGCAAATGCATTCAGTGCATCAGCTGAGGCTGCTATCACTGCTTTAGGTGGTACTATCAAGAAAATCTAAGTTTTATTATGAAGGCTTGTGCATGCCGAGTTTGATACTCGGCAATGCCAAGGCTCCAAATTAAACAAAGTTAATATGAAATTTATTGAAACATGTAAAAATATCTGGAAGATTGAGGACTTGCGTCAACGATTGTTGACCACTGCATTGTTTGTGCTCATCTATCGTTTTGGTTCGTTCGTCGTTCTTCCTGGTATTGACCCTACAGCGCTGACTGCCTTGCAGGATCAGACAGCGGGTGGCTTGATGGCATTATTGGATATGTTCTCTGGTGGAGCATTCTCTAATGCATCCATCTTTGCGTTGGGTATCATGCCTTATATCTCTGCATCTATCGTGATACAATTGCTTTCGATAGCAGTTCCTTATTTCCAGAAGATGCAGAAAGAAGGTGAGTCCGGCCGTCAAAAGATGAATCAGATTACTCGTTATCTGACCGTGCTTATTTTGGTACTCCAAGGTCCTAGTTACTTAGTGAACTTGTCAGTACAAATGGCACAAGCAGGACAAGCTATGACTGTTGGTTTTAACTGGTTTACAATATCATCTACCATCTTACTTTGCGCGGGCTCTATGTTCGTGATGTGGTTGGGTGAGCGTATTACTGATCGTGGAATAGGTAATGGTATTTCCTTTATCATTCTCATCGGTATTATTGCGCGTCTCCCGGGTGCGATCGTGCAAGAGTTCGGTAGTCGTTTGAACGATGTAGGAGGTGGTTTGATAGTGTTTATCCTCGAGATCGTTATCTTGCTTCTCGTGTTTGCATTCGCGATCATGTTGGTGCAAGGTACACGCCGTATTCCAGTACAATATGCAAAACGTATCCAAGGCAATAAGCAATATGGTGGCGTTCGTCAGTATATACCATTGAAGGTTAACTCTGCTAATGTGATGCCTATCATCTTCGCGCAAGCGATTATGTTTATTCCTGTAGCTATTGCCGGTTTCCGTGCAAGCGAAGCGAGTGCTTTCACACAAGCATTTATGAATAGCGACGGTTTCTGGTATAACTTTGTATTTGCACTGCTCATTATCGCTTTCACCTATTTCTACACTGCTATCATCATCAATCCTGTTCAAATGGCAGAGAATTTGAAGTTGAATAATGGATTTATTCCAGGTGTGAAACCAGGTAAGAAAACGGCTGAGTATATCGATTCTATCATGTCACGCATTACATTACCAGGTTCTATCCTCTTAGCTCTGATTGCTATCTTGCCAGCTTTTGCTCGCTTGTTTGGCGTATCAATGGGCTTTGCACAGTTCTTTGGTGGTACATCGCTGTTGATTATGGTAGGTGTAATATTGGATACTTTGCAGCAAATAGAGAGTCACCTCTTGATGCGTCACTATGATGGATTCTTTGAATCAGGAATGCGTATTAAGGGTCGCTCTGGTGCAATGGCATACTAATTGGTCAGTTCAGATACTAATCGTAAATCATCTAATTGTTTGATAGAATGATTTTTCTCAAGACTGACGAAGAAGTAGAATTGATGCGAGCAAGTAACATCTTGTTGGGTAAGACTTATGCTGAAATAGCGAAGTCTATCCAACCAGGTGTTAGCACAGCTCAGTTAGATAAGATTGCATATGAGTTTATCATGGACCATGGTGGTCGCCCTGCTTGTTTGGGTTATGAGGGATACCCTGCTACGCTTTGCACTTCGGTAAATGAGCAAGTAGTACACGGAATTCCATCTGAAAAGCAAGTGCTCAAAGAGGGCGATATCGTGTCCATAGACTCGGTTATAGAGCTCAATGGTTGGCATTCGGATAGCGCTTACACATTCCCTGTGGGTGAAGTGAGTGAAGAAGTGATGCAACTATTGCGTACAACCAAGCAAGCACTCTATCTTGGTGTGGAGCAAGCAGTGACGGGTCGTCGCATAGGCGATATAGGTGCTGCTATTCAGACCCATTGCGAGAAAGCAGGTTATGGTGTAGTACGCGAGTTTGTGGGACACGGGATAGGTCGCTCTATGCATGAAGAACCAGAAGTGTGTAACTATGGTCGCCGAGGCAATGGTTTAGTGCTCAAATCCGGAATGACATTGGCTATTGAACCAATGATTACTTTGGGAAAACGTAATATCCTGATTGAGAATGACGGATGGACAGCACGCACCATAGATCGCAAACCAGCAGCGCATTACGAGTTAAGTGTATGTGTTCGCAATGGGAAGGCAGATATCTTATCTACATTTGATTATATTCAAGAAGTATTGGGAGATAAATTCATTTAAATTAATACATCAATGGCAAAACAAGACAGCATCGAGGTAGATGGAACAGTAGTAGAGGCTTTGTCCAATGCAATGTTCCGCGTTCAATTAGAAAACGGACCGCTCATTATCGCGCATATATCTGGCAAGATGCGCATGCATTACATCAAGATACTTGCAGGTGATCGCGTGAAAGTAGAGATGAGTCCATACGATTTGACCAAAGGACGCATATCGTTCCGCTACAAATAACCCAATTATAATAGTAAAACTTATTTTTATATGAAAGTAAGAGCATCAATCAAGAAGCGCAATGCGGATTGTAAAATTGTACGCCGCAAAGGGCACTTGTATGTAATTAACAAGAAGGATCCTAAGATGAAAATGCGTCAAGGATAAGCGCAATTGACATGTAGGACAATATAACTTCTAAAACAAATTTATTTAACAAATTTATCCTTTAGTTTAAAATTATGGCTATAAGAATTGTCGGTGTAGATATACCGCAAAACAAATGTGGCGAAGTCAGTTTGACTTATATCTACGGAATAGGTCGTTCAAGCGCAAAGAAAATTCTCGCAGAGGCAGGCATTGACCCAAGCATCAAGGTAGAGAATTGGACGGACGATCAAGCAGCTAAAATCCGTGAGATCATCGGAGCAAAGTACAAAGTGGAAGGTGATCTTCGTTCGGAAACTCAACTTAACATCAAGCGTTTGATGGATATTGGTTGTTACCGTGGTGTTCGTCACCGTATTGGTCTTCCCGTTCGCGGACAAAGCACAAAGAACAACGCCCGCACTCGTAAGGGAAAGAAGAAAACTGTTGCAAATAAGAAGAAAGCAACAAAGTAAAAAAGTAAGTAATAACTTAATTATTCATCAAAAAGTATGGCAAAGAAAGCAATTGCAGCTAAGAAGCGCGTAGTGAAGATTGAAGGCGTAGGCCAACTTCACGTAATGTCTTCTTTCAACAATGTTATCGTAACAGTTGCTAACGGTGAAGGACAAGTTATCAGTTGGAGTTCAGCTGGTAAACAAGGTTTCCGTGGCAGCAAAAAGAATACTCCGTACGCAGCACAAATGGCAGCAGCAGACTGCTGTAAAGTGGCATTTGACCTTGGTTTGCGTAAAGTGAAAGCATATGTTAAGGGTCCAGGACAAGGACGCGAATCGGCTATCCGTGCATGCGTAGCAGCTGGTATCGATGTAACAGAGATCGTTGATGTTACACCAATGCCACATAATGGCTGCCGTCCTCCTAAACGTCGTCGTGTATAATAAAAGTCTATTAACCCTTAAAGTAAAGAAAAATTATGGCAAGATATATTGGCCCAAAATCTCGTATTGCTCGCCGTTTTGGTGAGGCAATATTCGGCGAGGATAAGGTGTTGGCTAAACGCCCATATGCACCAGGACAACATGGTGTAAACCGCCGTAAGAAAAATTCTGAGTATGGTACTCAGTTGGCAGAAAAGCAGAAAGCAAAATATACATACGGTGTATTGGAAAAACAATTCCGTCTCTTATTTGCTAAAGCTGCTCGTACAAAAGGTATTACTGGTGAGATCCTTATCCAATTGTTAGAGTGCCGCCTTGACAATATTGTATATCGTTTAGGTATCGCTCCTACTCGTGCTGCTGCACGCCAATTGGTAAGCCACTGCCATATCACAGTGGATGGTAAAGTGGTAAATATCCCTTCTTATTCAGTAAAACCAGGACAAGTAGTAGCAGTGAGAGAGAAAGCTAAATCTCTTGAGGTGATTACTACTTCATTGGAAGGCTTCAACCACTCTAAGTATAATTGGTTAGAATGGAATGAGTCTGACAAGGCTGGTAAGATGCTCAATGTTCCTCAGCGTGCAGAAATACCTGAGAACATTAAGGAACAATTGATCGTTGAGTTATACTCTAAATAATAAATAAATTCATGGCAATATTAGATTTCATCAAACCTAACAAGGTAATAATGTTGGATTCGAGTGCAAACAAAGGCGTATTTGAATTTCGCCCACTCGAGCCGGGGTACGGAATTACGATAGGCAATGCTATCCGTCGTGTGCTGCTTGGCAGCCTTGAGGGATATGCTATCTGCTCTATCAAGATCAGTGGTATTGATCATGAATTTGCTACGATCCCCGGTGCAATCACAGATGTTACCAACCTTATTCTCAACCTCAAGCAAGTTCGTTTCATCCGCAAGGAGGGAATGGAGAGTGAGACCGAGACTTTCCGTTTGCATGTCAATAAAACAAAATCTTTCAAAGCGGGAGATTTTAATGCCGTGCTACAGGATTTTGAGGTACTCAATCCAGAACTACAACTCGCAGAATTAGACGAGACCGCTGATTTTGAGATTGAACTTACAGTAAACAAGGGACGTGGCTACGTGCCCGGAGATGAGAATCGTAAGAAAGATGATCCTATTGGAACTCTCGCTATCGATTCTATCTATACGCCTATTCGTAATGTGATGATTTCTGTAGATCAATACCGCGTAGAGCAGCGTACTGACTATGAGAAATTGACCATTGAAATCACCACTGATGGCTCTATTACGCCACAACAAGCACTCACAGAGGCAGCGAAAATCCTAATTTATCACTTCATGTTATTCTCTGACGAGCGCATTGTGCTTGAGGAGGAGACACGTAAGAATAGCAATGCATTGGATGAAGAGATTTTGCGTATGCGCCAACTCCTCAACCAAAAATTGCAAGATATGGATCTTAGCGTACGCGCTCTTAACTGCTTAAAGGCTGCAGAAGTAGAGACACTTGGCGAACTCGTTAAGTATCACCGTGCTGACCTGCTCAAGTTCCGTAACTTTGGTAAGAAATCTCTTACCGAGTTGGACGAACTGCTCGAGCGTAACGGATTGGCCTTCGGTATGGACATCTCGCGCTATCGTGTGCAAGATTGATTCTAAAACATCAACATTAAACATTAACAATTATTATGAGACATAATAAGAAATTTAATCATCTTAGCCGTAAAGCCAATCACCGTGCTGCTATGTTGTCCAATATGGCTTGTTCGCTTATCATGCACAAGCGCATATCTACTACATTGGCTAAGGCAAAGGCACTTCGTATCTATGTAGAGCCAATCCTCACTCGTGCCAAAGAGGATAATATGAATAACCGCCGTTTAGCATTCTCTTTGCTCAAGCAGAAAGAAGTTATTAACGAGTTATTCCAAAATGTAGGCGAGAAGATTGCAAATCGTCCTGGTGGTTACACACGCATTCTCCGTACGGGTTTCCGTTTAGGTGACGCTGCTGAGATGTGTATCATTGAGCTCGTTGATTACAATGAGAATATGCTCAAAGAGACCAAGAAGGCCGCTAAGAAAGCAACTCGTCGTGCTGGTAAGAAAGCCGTTAAAGAGGCAGTTGAAGCTGTTGAAGAAGTAGCAGAAACTCCTGCAGTAGAGGCTCCTGCAGCAGAATAATAAGTGGTATGTTTTTGAATGTCAAAAATCATAACTCCGTAACAGAACTCGCCAACGCTAAGGTTGGCGAATCTGTTACAGTGAGTGGCATGATCCACAATGTACGCGTCACCAAATGGGGTGGCTTTATCGTGTTGCGTAAGTCACGTGGTTTGCTCCAAGCTGTTGTGAGCAATGATACTTCGCTCTTCTATGATGAGAAAGGCGAGGCCATCACCATGGCAGATTTGTGCCGCGAGATGGCTGTTACCATTACAGGTGTAGTGGGAGAGGCAAAGATTAAAGACCCTGCAGCATTCTATAATACTATTGAGATTGCTGTATCATCGGTATCTATCTTATCTCGTCCTACCACAGCGGAAGTGGTGGATATGAATGCCCTCAAGTTTGGAGACGAGGAAACATTGCTCCGCTATAAGTTTGATAATCGTCAAGTTACATTGCGCAACCCACGCGATATGGCGATTCTCAAAGTGCAGTCAACTATTGCACGCGCTTTCGCAGATTTCTTGTCTGCTAATGGCTTTACACAAATCTTTACACCAAAGATTGTGTCTGAGGGCGCAGAGGGTGGAGCGAATGTGTTCAAAATGGACTATTTCGGCAAGCAAGTATATTTGGCTCAATCTCCACAGTTCTATAAGCAGATTGGAGTGGGTGTGTATGAGCGTGTTTTTGAAGTAGCTCCTGCTTATCGCGCAGAAAAGCATAATACATCTCGTCACTTGAATGAGTATATTTCTTTGGATGTTGAGATGGGCTTTATTAAGGGGCAAGAGGATGTGATGACTTTAGAGGCAGCTCTGTTGCGTCATATCATCGCTACTGTGGAAACAGAGTGTGCGCATGAATTGAATCTACTGGGAGCAACTATCCCTGTACTGCCAGAGGAAGTGCCAGTATGGCGTTTGAGCGAGGTGCATGATATCCTTTTTGAGCATAACTTATGCGAGACAGACCACCGTGGTGAAGACGACCTGGCTCCAGAGGAAGAGCGTGCTATATGCAAATATGCGCAGGAAACCTATGGAAGCGATTTCGTATTCGTTACACACTTCCCTAGTCAACATCGTGCTTTCTATGCGATGGATGACCCTGAGAACTCAGAGTTAACACTCTCTTTCGACCTATTAATGCGTGGGTTGGAGGTTACTTCGGGTGGTCAGCGTATCCATAAGGAGCAGGAATATCGTGATAAGATGATTAAGCGTGGTATGAACCCAGATGCATTCCACTTCTATTTGGATACCTTCCGTAATGGCATGCCTCCTCATGGTGGTTTTGCTATAGGATTGGAGCGTATAACCGCTTGTTTCCTTGGAATAAACAATGTGAAGGAGTGCTCAATGTTCCCGCGTGATATCAATCGCGTAGCACCTTAAAAGAACAACCGATATGTAATAAAAACATCCGACCATAAGGCCGGATGTTTTATTGTAACAATACTTGCGTGTTATTAACGAACGCGCTCGCAGTAACTACCATCGCGAGTATCAACGCGTACAATCTCACCCTCGTTGATGAAGAGAGGAACGCGAATCTCTGCACCAGTCTCCAAAGTAGCAGGCTTGAGCGTGTTGGTAGCAGTATCGCCCTTCAAACCTGGCTCGGTGTAAGAGATAGCGAGCTCAACCTTTGCTGGCAATTCTGCAAAAAGGATAGTGTCTGTAGATGCGTCTGATACTACTTCTACTACAAATCCCTCTTTCAAGAAATCAACGCCTGTGATCAAGTCGTGTGCGATAGGCACTTGCTCGAAAGTCTCATTGTTCATGAAGATATAATCCTCGCCCTCCTTATAAAGGTATTGGTAAGGACGACGCTCAACGCGTACATCTTCTAACTTCTCGCCGATGTTAAAGCGGCGCTCCAATACGCGACCGTCAACTACATCTTTGAATTTAACACGCATGATAGTATTTCCTTTACCTGGCTTTACATGCAGGAACTCAATAACGAAATACAAACGGCCGTCCATGCGAATACAAACGCCGTTCTTAATGTCTTGTGAGTTAATCATAAATCTTGATAGATATTTAATCGTTTACTAATAGACAATCTTTTCCGAGTGCAAAAGTACTACTTTTTTTTCAAATAAACAAAAAAAATACGATAAATCTTACGAATATGTCACATAAATGTGAAATATATTTGTTTGTATTATAAAAAATAACTAAATTTGCAGCTCGAATTTTAAATCAATCACACTTATGGCTATAATGGAATCAGTTAGAAACTTTTTGGGATCGGTAGATATAATGCAGGTCTTCTCATCGTTTATTTTCTTGATAGCAATCATAGACCCGTTTGGTAATATACCTATTACTATCTCTATGGAGAAAAAGGGCGTTAAGATCTACCCTATACGCGTGTGTATCGCTAGTTTGGTTATTCTAACTACTTTTCTCTTCTTGGGAGAATGGATCTTGCTCTTATTTGGAGTGCAGATTGAATATTTTGCCGTGGCGGGTGGATTTGTGATTTTCCTAATGGCATTAGAGATGATATTAGATATCACCATTTTCCAAAACGAGAAATTGGATGGTGCGGGTTCTATCGTTCCCTTAGCCTTCCCTATGTACGCAGGTCCCGGCGCGTTTACAGCTCTCTTGGCCATCACGGCTGAGTATAGCATCGCTAGTCTATGCGTCTCGTTGCTGCTGTGTATGTTGGTGCTATATGTTGTGTTGCGTGGCACCCATTGGTTGACGAAGTATTTGGGACAAACGGCCTTGTATATCATTCGTAAATTCTTCGGTATAATCGTCTTAGCGATTGCATGTAAACTGATGTTTGGCAATTTGGCTAATATATTCTAATCACACAGTGTATGAAAGCTATTTCAGAAATGCGCATAGCACTTGCCAGCGATCATGCTGGTTATGGACTCAAACAGCAAGTACAGTCTTTCCTTGAGCAGAATGGTGCAGAGGTGAAGGATTTTGGTTGCTATTCAATGGATAGTTGCGACTATCCTGATTATGCCCATCCATTGGCAACGGCAGTGGAGTGTGAAGAGGTGGATTATGGTGTTGTGATTTGCTCTACAGGTAATGGCATCACTATGACAGCCAATAAGCACCAAGGAGTGCGTGCTGCATTGTGCTGGGAACCCCGATTGGCAGAGTTGGCGCGTCAGCATAATAATGCGAATGTGCTCGGTCTGCCTGCTAATTTTATTCCTGCCCCTATGGCGATAGATATCGTTCGCGTCTTCTTTCAAACAGATTTTGAGGGCGGGCGCCATGAGCGTAGAGTGAATAAGATAGCCATTCACGAATAAGTTTGTTATGCTTCGGCTTATTAATGCCATTCGTTGCTATGCGTCGTATGTGTGGAGCCGTCTATGGGGCGTCCGCGCTGTGCGTCATATGCCTCTTTTTGTCTCTGTAGAACCGGCAAATGTGTGTCAGTTGCGATGCCCTGAATGCCCTGTGGGACAAGCCGTCGAGCGAAAGGGCACTGCGCCGCGTCTAATGCAAGAACAAGTGTGGCAGCGCATACTAAATCAAGTGGCACCATACACCTATACCATTCAGTTTTATTTCCAAGGAGAACCTTTGCTCAACCCACGCTTGCCGCATATGATTGCTCAGGCAAGCGCAAAAAAACTATATACTATCGTCAGTACGAACGCACAAGCCATCACGCCCCAAATGGCTGAGCAATTAGTATGCGCTGGGCTCAATCGTATAATCATCTCTATGGATGGAGCAACGCAGCAAACCTACGAGGCTTACCGCGTGGGAGGAAACATTGAGCAGTGTAAGGAAGCTATGCGATGGTTGAAAGAGGCGAAAAAGAAGTACCATAAGCATACCATTATCGAACTACAATGCTTACGCTTGCGAACTAATGAGCACGAATGGAATACCCTGCGCAAGCAGTATAAGGCACTTGGAGCGGACCGACTCGTTTTTAAAACAGCACAATTATACAACTATGCCGATGGTCACCCGCTAATGCCTTCTCAATCATGCTATAATCGCTATACGAAGGGACAAGACGGGAAGTATCATCGCAAAGCACTATCCAAAGCTTGTTTTCGCGTGTGGAGTGGATGTGTGATAACAACTGATGGTACAGTGCTACCATGCTGCTACGACAAGGAGTCGCAGTACGCGTATGGGAATATCATGGAAGCAGACCTCCATACACTCTTCAGTAATCAAGCAGCCCATGCGTTTCGCCAACAAGCATGGCGGGAACAACCATCTATATGTAAAGAATGCTGGAAATGAAAATCAAATCATTCACCGTAGGTCTTTTTCAGACCAATATGTATATTCTATCAAATGAGCACCACGAGGCTTGGTTCATTGACCCTGCGTGCCAGACGCCTGCGGAACAACAAGCTATACAGCAATATATCGCGCGCGAACAATTATCAGTACGCGCTATAATCGCTACGCATGGCCATCTTGATCATCTATGGGGCGCAGCTTGGGCAACTGAGCAATACCAATTACCAGTTCTAATCGATGAGGCGGATATACCGATGGCTAAAGCAATGCAAACGCAGTACGATATGTTCGGTATGCGCACCAAAGCAGTGGATTTTCCTATCCAAGCACTCAATGAGCAGTCCCTGTCCCTTCCGTCCATGACGATTATCCGTACACCTGGACATACTCAAGGATCGGTATGCTTGTATCATGCGCAGCAAGGCATACTGCTGAGCGGAGACACACTCTTCCGCTGCGGCTATGGTAGAACAGACCTACCGGGAGGAAACACATCGCAATTATTCGCATCATTAGAACGCTTATCATCCTTGCCCCCTACCACACAAGTCTTCCCTGGTCATGGAGAATATACTACTATTGGTGCCGAGGGAGGGTATTAAGGGGAAATAATTGCAAAAAAATACGAAAGTTCTTGCGTATATCAAAAAAAAGTAGTACCTTTGCACCCGATTTTTGGAGAGATGGCAGAGTGGTCGATTGCGGCGGTCTTGAAAACCGTTGAACTGAGAGGTTCCGGGGGTTCGAATCCCTCTCTCTCCGCAGAAAAAATAAAGGAGTCCAGATGTGAGGTGACCCCAAAAAGTTGGACGGATTATTAAATCTATTTGACTTGATTTTGAAAGTGAGTTCGGTATTGTACCGGGCTCATTTTCAATTTTAGTTTGATACGTTCGTTGTTGTAGTACCGGATATACTCTTTTAATGC